>JBKHVI010000014.1:0-23679 GCA_046570105.1 Bacteriovoracia bacterium | reverse complement strand
AAGATGTTTGTCTTTATCGGTTTCTGGATTGCGATGGTGCAAGGGGGCTACGTTCGCCGTAAAGCTCACACTGTGGGTGAAGCGAAAATGGCGGTGCAAGGATTGGTTGCCATCATTCCAGGATTGTTATTGATTGGTTACTCATCACAAATTTGGCTTCTCTATTTTGGTCTCTTCTTCTTGGCCGTCGGCTCTGCGATGGTGATTCCTTGTCTGACGAGTCTTGTGTCACTTTATTCTCCTGCTCAGGAGCAGGGCCGCGCCTTGGGACAATTCAGAGGTCTTGGATCTTTGGGACGCGTATTGGGTCCGATTGGCGCGAGTCTGATTTATTGGCGTTTTGGGGCGAGTGTTAGTTATGGCATCGGTGCTGTAGCCGTCATCCTGCCACTTGTGATGGTGAAGGCATTGCCCTCACCATCGAAGACAAACTAAGGAAGCTGCTCAATAAATTCAACCAATTTTTCTTCCATGAAATCAAATTCAAAATTGATTTCAGGGGTGAAGTCGTATTTGCTCTCGGAGTTAAAAAGTTTAATCTCTTCTGGTGTGGTAAATTCACATTTGGCTTCCACATAATTCATTTCAACTGATGGACGCAGCAACACCGAAGCGTGGCGCATACAGGGAACATTTTTTCTAAAAGTCACACGAGCTTCATTGATAAGACCTGGAGTGGCCTCTGCTTTTGAATACACCACCAAGTGAGAAAGTCCGCGCTCATTTGATTTAGCATTTTTTGAAAGTGAGCTGACATAAGGCAAATCAATCGCTGTATCGTATTCGCTGATGACGTTAAATATAGGGATATCAAGATTTGAGAAGAGTTCAGCTTTTTTGCCGACTTGCTTGCGGGCAATTTTTTCGATTTCTTTATTCACATGAATCAATTCACAAGTGCCGTTGTTATGAATGCCTTGGTAGCGCACATCAACGCCAAATTCTTTTTTCGCTTGGTAATCGTCGGTATCAAGGCCCGCGATACGACCTACTAATCTAATAAAGGGGCGCTGCAAACGGTTTTCCAAGCGACAAGTGTTGTTAAAGTCTTTAGGTAGTTTGTAAGCAGGTGAGAAAAGGAGCAGTCCTTTAACATCTTTGTTTATAAGTGCTTCCCGTAATACCAAAGCACCCCCAAGACTCATTCCACCTAGAAGAATTTCATCTCCTAATTCACGTGCCTTCTGCATGCCGAATTTCACATCCTCATACCACATCTCTTTGGTGACATTTTTGAGATGAGTTTTATCAGTGCCATGGCCGGTGGTGCGAGTGGCAATGACGTTGATTCCTTGTTTGAAAAGAATTTGCGCGATATCGCGATAGAAATAGGGTGAGTCACTTAGACCGTGAATGAGGAGCGCGACTTTTTTGGTACGCTTGATGTTGCCTTGCTCATCACGATGAAGCATTTCAAAGGCGTGATTGGCCTTCGTACGGTCTTGAAAGCATGATTCAAGTGAATCAGTATCACATTGTTTGGTAGGAGCAGTTGCCGCTGTTGTCATGGTGAGGGGCTTGGCCCAAGCATAAGAAGTCATAGCAAAAGTGGCGACTAGCAATAGTGCTTTCATGAATATCTCCCGTTCTTTTGAGGGTCTTATATTCAAGTCGGGTGCCGGCCAAGGGTGGTTTATTTGCTTTTAAGTGAAGATTTGAGGTCAGCAATTAGTATGGTGTCTAAAATTTAGGCATTCTCGCTCCATATCAGAAACAAAGCTCATTTCCTCGCACATACTCCTCTTCAATCATCTGTAGGATGAGCGACATATGCCTTTTTCAATCGGAGGCATGATGGCAAAACAAATGAAACTCAATCTCTACAAAGGATCACGCGGTGGCAGAAGACCTGGGGCCGGTAGAAAGCGTATTCATTCCAAAGGCGTCGCCCATCGCAAGCGTGAGAAGGTTGTAATGAAACATGCGATGCATGTGAATTTCAAATACCGCACAATGATTCGCCACAAAAAGGGACTCAGTCTTTTGAAAAGGGCGATTCTCAATGCCCGTAAGATGGGACTCAGAGTGATTCATTATTCGTTACAGTCAAATCACATTCATTTGATTCTTGAAGCGCAGGACAATGCCACCCTAACTCGCGGCATGCGCTCCCTCACGGTGACGATCGCTAAAGGTTTGAGAAAAGGACGGGTGCAACTGGGGCGCTATCATTTGCATGTTTTGCGTTCCATAAGAGAAACACGAAATGCCGTTCATTACGTCTTATTCAACGAGCAAAAGCACTCTGGAATGAAATGGGCATATGTCGACGGGTACTCATCATTAGGAGTCGTGCGGGATTTAAAGAAGTTGGCAAAGGAGAAGAAAATGACAGTGATATTTAGACGAATGAATGAATTGATCTATCTAGATCGGCCGAAGGGATGGATGATAAACAAGGTTCTGACTTAAGGTCCAACTTTCTGTTCGATCGCGTGATGAATTGCCTCGCGAAATTGGCGCCAGTATTTGGTGCTCTGATGGGGGTCAGAGTTGGGAAGTTCTAAAGTATAGGTGGGAATACCTAATTCTTGTCCGGCCCAATTGCCCAAGCTACCTGGGAAGTGAGGGTAGTTTGAGACTTTGTAGCCGCTCGCCTTCTCCGACATGGAAAGTAAAAGATCCTTAGCAGGCCCTGTCTCTTTATGGGTTAAATCCGGTCCATCATAATCCAACATCATAAGCGGTGAGTGCACCGAGATAATCTTGGCGGGGTTATAGCGCTTGATGAGATTCACCTGAAAAACGACTTCCGGTTCACTCAATGCTCTTTTTCCTGGAAAGCGGCGCTTGTCTTTACCATGTCGCTGCGTCCACAAACGAATGGCATCCGCACTCCAGTCTTTAGTTGGGAAGTTACGGTTGACGTCCACTCCGCGGGAATTGGTGCGAGTGGGGCGCGCCTTAAAAAATGAATCGGGGCTAACGATGGGAGCGACGACCACAACTCGCTCAGAGAAATCCCAATGGAAGTCTTTGAGATCATAAAGTATGTCGTAGCAAAATTTTATCGGTGTAATTTCATCGCCGTGAACGCCACACATAATCAAAGTGACATTTTTATTTTCTAATGTGGTCTCATCGCCAAACACCATCCAAGCGATGGGATGGCCATCAACAGAGTTGCGCACATGAGACCAATTAAATTCATCGCAGCGACTCTTGCCCCAGTTATAGCGGGTAAATTCTTTGTCAGTGCGCTCGCACCACGAGGTGAGTGCCGGAGTGAGAGTCGGTTTGGGTTGAGGCGTGGGCGGAGCTTCAGTCGCAACTTCTACTATCGCGACAGGAGCTTCTGACCCTGTTTCAGGCCTAATCTGCGCAGCGCAGGAGAATAAAAAGAGAAGAAGTAAGTATTTCATCATGAGTGTTGATTGTAGAGCGGGGTGGATTCTCTGTAAAATTCTCTTATGCGTTTATGTCTTTTGACACAACATCCTCAGACTTATTCAAATCAGTCACTGCTGACGGCCGCCCAAAAGTTTGGTGGCGCCGAAGTTTTAAATCCGCTCGAACAAAGAATAAGCTGGCCTCTGACTCAACATACTTATGACAAAACTTTAAATCGTGTTTCGTCAGTGGAGGCGGATAATTTTGTTTGGACGCTATTACAGGAGCCGCGCTGGGGTCGACAGTATAATGCCTGGAAGATTCGCCAGGAACTATGGGATAAGTCGCGCCAGGCGTTGTGGATGAGTCAGCGTGATCTCCCAGCGATTCCTTTTTTTATGCACCGTCGTGCACTTTTGGAGAGCGATCCCCATTGGCAGAAGTTTTCTGAGCAACACCTTACGCCTCATGGCTGGGTTCTTAAGATGAATCGCGGGATGCGCGGAGTAGGGGTGCATTTTTTTAGTAAAACGAGTGATATGTTTCATTGGCTTGAAACACTTCATCGTTTGAATGATCAGGACTTTATTATTCAACCTCGACTTGCCCCTGGACCCGAATATCGCTTAACTCTGGTTGGTCAGCGTCCATGGGCACTCTTAGAGCGAAGAGGGGTGAGTGGTGTGGCCAATTTTGCGCAAGGGGGCGTGGCGACTGAACTCAAAACCTATCCTCAAGAGTTGCGTGCTTTGATTGATCAGCTCACAAAGAATCCGATAGCTGATCTTTTGAGTTTGGATATTTTGATAAGTTCAAACGGTCCGGTGATCAGTGACATCAATACAGTTCCTGGTTTTGAACAATTGGATCAGGTCACTGGCCGATCCTTGGCCCGTGACTTTCTTGCCCACATTATTCGATAGTTAAACGCCTTACTCAAGTTTTCTGAACTGCCAACCGATATGGGCAGTAGACATTTTGAGGAAAGGGGATCTGCATGTTGACTAGCCTCGCTGAGTTTAAATATTACCAATCATTCCGTGTACCTGTCGAAACGCGCGACGATGTTCTCTTCCTTGTGGAACAAGAAGACGAGTACGGAAAATTTCGTCCACTGAATAAAGTGAAATTGATGGACGTCAGTATGACAGGCCTAGGTTTTGTGACCGAAGCTCGAATTGCTGTAGGTGAATCAGTTCGTTGTGCGATTCAATTTAAACGTTTCCGTCATGAATTTCAGGCTTCGATTGTGCGCGCTTCCAACGCTAAAGGCATGAGTGCTGATTCTGGCATCATGAACTATGGTGCTGAGTTAGATAAAGATGATTTTGTTCAGATGAAGCGCTTTATTGAGCAATACATTAACAGTCTTCCACCAGAGCGTTTGAAAGATTCGTTGGTGCAACTTGCTCTGACAGAGCGTTTTACCTCGGCGGAAGAAGGCTTTGAGATGTTCTCGCTGTTGTTGTCTTTGTTTAAAGACATCACGCAGTTTGGTAACAAAGAAAAATTCATTGAAAGCATGTTGGAAGAGATTACTCGTATTCTAAATGCTCAACGTGCCACTATTTTTTTAATCAATCCTGATTCAAATGAGCTTGAAGCTGCTGCTGCGTTGGGAATTGATAAAGAACTTTTGAAATTTGATTATCGCAAAGGTATTGCCGGTAGCGTATTTACCACGGGTGTATCTTTGAATATTGATTGCAAAACCGACAAAGTGCGCTTCTCGGAAGAGATCGACCGTGTGACAGGTTTTCAAACCAAAAGTATTATCTGTGCACCGATTCATAACCGTGAAGACAAGATCATCGGCGTAATTGAAATTCTTAATAAACGTAACGAAGATCGCTTTACAGCTGAAGATGAAAAGACCATGAAAGTTCTTGGTCTGATCTGTTCTTCGGTCTTTCACAATTACAATCCGATTTCTGAGAAATCACTGATTCGCCGATTCTCGACGCCGTATGATCGTGAGCATGCCTGGATTGGCCGCTCACAAGCAACCGGGGACGTCCGTCGCTCAATCGTGAAACTCAAAGATATCGATAGTCCACTACTTGTGACAGGTGAGTCGGGTACCGGTAAGCGTCTGCTTGGTCGAATCATTCACGTTGAAGGTAAGCGGGGACTCCATCCTTATCATCAGGTGAATTGCCAAGGTGTGGATCCAGAAAATTTGGCACAAGAGATCTTCGAAAAACTTGAGGCCTGTACCGGCGGTACCGTGGTATTTGCGGAAATTTGTCATATGCCTTTGGGCCTACAACAAAAACTCCTGACGTGTTTAAAAGAGCGTCGTGTGGCAGGTAGCAACATCAGTCTTGATGTGCGCGTGATTGCAACATCGTCACAAGATCTTAAAGCGCTCGCGGAAGAGGGTAAATTCAATCCAGACTTGATGCACTATCTTGGAGCTTCAGAGATTTTCATTGAACCGTTGAGAAAGCGTAAGCCCGATGTGGAAGATTTAATATCTTATTTCCTTCGCAAAGAATGTCGCAAGCAAGGACTGTTGCTGAAAGAACTCTCACCAGAACTTAAAGAGATGTTTGCTCAATATAACTGGCCAGGAAACGTCAGTGAAATGGAGCATGCGATCGAGAAAGCGGTGCTCTATAATCCAAAGACTCATATCATCACTGAGATTGGAACTAAGGCGACACCTATTCTTGATACTTCGAAACATGGCGGTTGCCAGTTAGACCATATTCCTCATGCTGACGACCATTCTATCGCGCTTAAAGATCGAGTTTGCTTGGTAGAGCGTGAGATGATTATGTCGGAGATCAAACGCCATAAGGGTAATAAGTCTAAGGCCGCTCAATCGATGGGCATCTCACGTGAGGCGCTTCGAAAGAAGCTCATTATGTCTGACGATGTCATTGCTCAACTCAAGAATCCTCAAGCGAAACCGGCACCAGCGGTTATCGAGAAAGAGGTAGAAGACCAAGAAGAAGCGGCCTAAAACGCTCTTGTTTTGTTTCTCAAGATTCAACCGATAAGACGGCATAACCATTTGGAGATGCCGTCTTGCAGGACTTGTTACCTTTCCTTCAAAATTTGCGTGCGCTCGATCTCATCGATATTTTAGCGGTGAGCTTCATCGTTTATCGCATGCTGATGATCGTGCAAGGTACGCGCGCGGTGCAAATGCTCTTGGGCCTGGGTGCCATGGCAGGACTGTGGTGGGGTGCTAATACCTATGAGCTTCATGCTTTAAGTTGGCTGCTACAATTATTCTTTGATTACCTATTCATTCTGGTCATTGTGTTATTCCAAGACCAAATTAAAAGTGCCTTGGCCCTCTTTGGTGGCACTCGATTTGTGGGTCGCTCAGGTAAAACTAAAATGGATCAGCATATCGAAGAAGTTGTTGCCGCGTGTATGGCCCTCTCTCGAGAGCAAACCGGAGCACTCGTGGTCTTTGAGAAAAACCACGGTCTCTTAAATTACTCTTTGACCGGTACTCGTTTGGATGCCCGCATTCACTCTGATGTCTTGTACGCTTTATTTCAAAATAATTCACCTTTGCATGACGGTGCTGTGATTATTTTTGATGGTATGATTCAGTCAGCTGGCTGTTTTCTTCCTCTCTCAAAATCTGGTGAAGTAGATCGTCATTTTGGTACTCGTCACCGTGCTGCACTTGGTATCAGTGAAGTTTCTGATGCTGTCGTTGTGGTTGTTTCAGAAGAAACAGGCAAAGTCCAAATCTGTCATGATGGTATTTTTCAAGAAGTCCTGGATGAAAACTCGCTCCGTCGAGGATTGCGTCAGCGACTGCTACATTCCGAGCGCAATAGCAGTGCAGCCGAACGTGAGGTGGGAGCATGAAGTTGCGCTTTCGTTCACGTAAACATTCCCTCAAAGTGGTGGCACTTTTCACCGGAACGATTCTTTGGTTCTATGTCTTAAATGCCTCTCGCATTCGCTTAGAAAAAACCGTTACTTTGCAATATGTACTAGGGGACAACGTGGTCTTTGCTGGTAAGCCACCGCAAGAAGCAACAGTGGTCTTGGAAGGTCCGCGTGCCTTTATGCGCACGATGATGGAGCGTGAAGAAAAAATCTTGGTAGATATTTCTCGCGCACCATGGAGAGATAATCTGCGCCCTAAGCCCACACTGAAAGATGAGGACTTAAAGCTTCCATTTGGTGTCAAAGTGGAGAAGATTACTCCACGAGTTCTGCCACTCAGATTGGAGCGCAAAGCGAGTAAAATTCTACCAGTTCGCTATACTTTGTCGGGTGATCTACCGGCCGATTTGCAATTATTAAAAGCGCAAATTAAACCGACTGAAGTGGAAGTGGTGGGGCCACGAAGCTTGATTAGCGGACTCAAGGAAGTGCTGACTAAACCGATTGAAGTGGAAAGTCTTTACGGACAAAATTCCCTCGGTCTGGAATGGAATTTACCAGATGAACGATTACTGATTTCGCGCCCAACCAGCGCTCAGTTGAACTATCAGCTCAAGGCGAAAAAAGCTAATTTAGTGCTGGAGCGAGTGCCCATAAGAATTTTAGGTGAAGGCCGGATGCTTAAAGAACAAACTGTAACACTCGTGCTGTGGGCACCCAAAGATATGGCCCGGCGAGTAGATAAGTCTGATTTGAATGTACAAGTCTGGGCAGAAGTCCCTGAAGGTCTTCGCGGTAAGAGTGAAGTGGAGCTTCGCGCCGTACTACCACCGCGCTTACATTTGGTCGATATTCGCCCTAAGAAAATCCTGGTAGGGCCAAGGTAGCCGCGGTATCCTGAAAGCCTCTTCACATAGAGGTAAAATCATGAGTTCAAAGCGCAGTTTATTTGGCACTGACGGCATCCGCGGTAAGGCCAATGTTCACCCCATGACCGGCGAAGTGGCGATGGCCTTGGGCCGGGCAGTCACTTATTATTTTCAGCAACAAGCATCGACTCGCAAACCACTGATCATCATCGGCAAAGATACGCGTCTATCATGCTACATGCTTGAGCAGGCCTTCTCGGCCGGTGTGTGTTCGCAAGGTGGCCGCGCGATTTTCACAGGTCCTCTGCCAACTCCAGGTGTCGCTTTCGTAACTCAGAGTATGCGCGCTGATGCCGGTGTGATGATTTCGGCTTCGCATAATCCTTTTGAAGATAATGGCATTAAGATTTTCGATCGTTCGGGGCACAAGCTCCCTGATGAAGTCGAAATCGAATTAGAAAAAATGATTTTGAATCCATCACTGATTCCAGCCAAAGTCGGTGCTGAATTAGGTAATGCTCGTCGCTTGGACGAAGTGATCGGCCGCTATATCGTTCATGCCAAATCAGCATTCAATAATCACTACTCGCTAGAGGGTCTTCGTATTGTGGTGGATGGCGCCAATGGAGCGGGTTACAAGCTTGCTCCGCAAGTTTTTGAAGAACTAGGCGCTGAAGTGATCTCGCTTGGTAAAGACCCTAACGGGATGAATATCAATCAAGGCTGTGGAGCTCTCCATCCGCAGAACTGTGCCGATCATGTGGTTAAGTTTCGCGCAGACTTAGGTGTTTGCGTCGACGGTGATGCCGATCGTGTGGTGTTGATTGATCGTGATGGCACTGTTATCGACGGCGATAAATTAATTGGTCTGACGGCGCGCTTTTTAAAAGAAAGTGGCCAGCTCGATAACCAAAATGAAATCGTGGGCACAGTGATGTCAAACTTTGGATTAGAAATTTTCCTTAAAACTCACGGTATGACTCTGCATCGCACACAAGTGGGTGATCGCTACATTGTTGAACGCATGCGCTCAAATGGTGCGCTTTTTGGGGGAGAGCCTTCAGGGCACTTAGTCTTCAAGCGTCACTCGACAACAGGCGATGGCATTCTGGCCGCGCTTAAAGTCATTGAGTGTATGAAGCATTATGGCAAAGGTCTTAAAGAGTTGGCCGATGAAGTGGAACTGTATCCACAAATTCTTTTGAACACGACCATTTCTAAAAAGACTCCTTTTGAAGAAGTGCCTGCGATTGCCAATGCAGTCAAAGCAGCCGAAGCCGAACTCAAAGGCACGGGCCGTCTCTTGTTGCGCTTCTCAGGCACTGAACCATTGGCCAGAGTCATGGTGGAAGGACGAGATGCCGTTCAGGTGAAGCGTTTGTGTCGCGAATTAACGGATCTTGTTGCGAAGTCTTTGGGGTAGTTGTGAATGTACGTCTAGGTGTCAATATCGATCATGTAGCGACTTTGCGCCAACAGCGTGGTGAGAGTTACCCAAGTGTCTCTCGTGCAGCTGATATGGCCCTGCAAGCGGGCGCTGATCAAATCACCATCCATCTGCGCGAAGATCGACGCCATATTCAAGATACTGATCTGGCACCGGTTCACGATCTTTGTCGTCATTACGGCAAACCACTCAATTTAGAAATTGGCTGCGACCCTGACATCGTCGAGATCGCTTGTCGTGAAAGACCTGAATGGGTGTGCCTTGTGCCAGAGAAGCGTCAGGAGCGCACTACCGAAGGTGGTCTGGCCTTAAGTGACGAACTCACCTGGAGTCGAGTGGTCATGGCAGTGAATAAATTAGCGCAAAAAAGTTCGGCTACCAAAGTGTCGCTGTTTGTCGAGGCCAATCCTGCGACACTCGAGCGCTGTTTGAAATTACCGATTCATGCAGTGGAAATTCATACGGGCGAATACGCGAAAGATTTCCTGGAAGGCAAAGAGATCAAGCATCACTTAGTGCAGTATGCTCAAGGTCACAAATTAATAAAGTCAGCAGGACGCGGCTATCATGCAGGCCATGGTCTGACTAATGAATCACTCAAGCCTCTGATCGAGGCCGGTTTATTTGAAGAATATAATATTGGACATTGGATTGTGGGAGAATCACTGTTCCGCGGCATGGGCCCGGTGGTGCAAGAACTCTGTCACATGCTTAAAAAAGGCTAGTCTATGCGTATCGTGACCCAAAAAGAGATGAAAGAAATTGAAACGCTTGCGGCCGAGAAGCATTTTTTTAACGAACATCTAATCGTGGAAAACGTGGGCCTCGTGGGTGCTCAGGTTTTAGAAGAGCGAATCAAAGCATTTGATGCCGAACTCGATGTGGTTTTGCTAATCGGCAAAGGCAATAACGGTGCTGATGGTTTTTCTCTTGCTCGTCATTTAATGCGTCCTGGACGCAGTGTTCGCGCCTTTATGCTGTTTGATGAAAAAGAATGTTCGCCGGAAAATCAAACGCAACTCAAAATGGCGCGCGCTTTCGGAGTTAAGGTTAACCATATTAAAGATCTCAACGGTCTTGAGAGCTATTTCGCCCAAAATCCTCTACCGAAATTAGTCGTGGATGCCATCTTTGGCACGGGTGTGCGCTTGCCTTTGTCACATTTCATTTATGATGTGATCAATTTTGTGAATGAAAACTCCAACTACACCGTGGCACTGGATATCCCAACAGGGATTTCAGGTGACACCGGCCTTGCCCAAGGCAATGCGATTAAAGCAGATATGACGTTGGCGATTGGTTTCCCCAAGGTCGGTCACTATGTCGCCGATGGTGCTCGTCTCTCAGGTGAACTCAAAGTATTGCCAGTGGGTTTTCCACCGCAACTTGTGATGGAGAAAGCTGATAAATTTCTTTTGACTCGTCAAAATATTCCTTATCAAAGCGATGCACGAAGCAAGTTTGCTGATAAAAAAATCTTCGGTCACACACTCGTGGTCGGTGGCTCTCATGGCCTCACCGGTGCCGCTGCTATGGCCGGTATGGCCGCTCTGAAAGCAGGCTCAGGACTTGTTACAGTCGCAACTTGGGAGCCACAACACCAAGAGATGGTGTCAAGACTCATTCCTGAAGTGATGACAGGCTTTATTCCCAATGATCAATCAAAGTGGCCCAAGGTTTTAAAGAGCCTAGATAAATATAGTTCTTTAGTTATTGGTCCTGGTCTTGGTCGCTCAGCGCGCGCGCGTCGCTTAGTCTTAGAGATTATGAACAATTTCTCAGGGCCTTTGGTGCTGGATGCGGATGCTATCAATGCACTTAATCTGAAAGAGGATCACCAGGTCTTTAGTATGCGTCATGCACCGACAGTGTTGACGCCGCACTTTGGAGAGTTCGCCCGCTTTTGCGACATGGAGCAATCAGAAGTTGAGATCCGTCCTTATGAATCACTTCGCCAGGCGGTTGAGCGCATCAACTGCACCATTCTTTTAAAAGGTCCTTGTACTTACTTAGGTCTTGCTTCTGGCCGCACCTATTTTAACTTCTCGCCAAACGATGGTATGGCGACGGGTGGAGTAGGGGACGTTTTAGCTGGGATTCTTGGAGGGCTCTTGGCCCAAGAGACAGGCCTTCGTCGTGAACAAGATGCTCTTATGCATCGATACGAGCATGCCAATCAGGCGACACTTTTGAGTGTCTATATTCACACCCTCGCTGGTCAATTTGCGGCAGAGAAGTTCGGTGTGCGCACTATGAGTGCTATGAGTTTGATTGAAACATTGCCTGAGGTCTTTAACCGCCTTGATGGTGAAGCATGAGTAAGAAGCTCATCCGCGAGTGGAAGAAAGTTTATACCAGTGATCTTCCTTATATTGTTTATGAGTTGAAGGAGCTGACCAAGTCGCCAGCTTTGATTGTTTTGGATGGTCCCTTGGGAGTGGGCAAAACAACTTTCTGCCAGCACTTCATTGGCGCGGATGAAACATTGAGCCCGAGTTATTCGATTTTGAGTGAGAGCGGCCAGATTCTACATGGTGATTTTTATCGCATTGAAAACGCCGATGAGATCGTCCCTTTAGAATTGTCGGTTTACTTAGAAGATAAACAATATTTCTTGGCCGAGTGGGGCGCTAAATTTTCTCGTCGTTTGTTTCGTGAGCTTCCCGAAAATTGGGCGACCTACGTTCTTGAGCTCAGCTTCGGCAAACCCGCCCAAGAAGGTGAGGCGCCTTCGCGCAACTTCACGCTGTCGACTTTGATTGATGATTGAGTTTTTCCATATATATCCTCTCAAACTTTCAGGTAAAGTCCGAAGCAGAACTCACCTTAATTCCTGATAACATTTAGAGGACGCCTAAAATTTCTACTAGAAATTGCAGTTCATCCTGGCATGAGTTTTGTTCTTTTAACTGATCTATGCGCCAGGATGAGACCTGAAAGTTAGAGAATTTTCAAAAAACCGACTTAGTCGGAATAAATTGCCGTAGGGGCAAACTGACACCGCACAAGGCCGATTCAGCGCAAATATATTGATATCCTTCACGTTTTTCCAATAACTTTTCTTGCAAGAATATTTAATGGTCGGGGCAGAAATTATATTTGACGGCGGAAACTCCAGGGGGTCATACTATTCTACGAGACACTTTTAGTCTGACTTTGGATGGTCAACTAAAGGCATGCTCCCGGGATCAAGGAAGAAAGATAACCCGGATTCACAATCACCAACCGCTTCTTTATGGAGGAAGACTATGAGACTTACATCTAAAGGCCGTTACGCAGTTCGTGCAATGTTGGACCTAACGTTCAACAGCAGTGGTAATCCTGTTCGCTTGCAGGAAATTTCTACTCGTCAGTCAATTTCTCTCCACTATCTCGAGCAGCTTTTCCGCAAGCTCCGTACAGGTAAAGTGGTTAAGTCGGTTCGCGGCCCAGGCGGCGGATATGTACTAGCTCGTTCAATGGACGAAATCTCTGTTAAAGACGTACTTGATTGCGTTGGTGAGAACATCAACCCAGCTCGCGACATCGTTGGCATTCCTTCTTCTGGTATCGAAATCATGAAGGACGAAAGCGGCAACGACATCAACGGCATCGTTGATACTTCTGAGTTCCACCTCACTAAGGGTTACTTCGAAAACTTGGGCAATATCATGCAGGAATACCTCGCAACAACAACGTTGGGCGATCTTTCTCGCAAGTCTCGTGAAGCCAATGCTGCTAACACTAACACCTCGAATGCTTTCGGATCAGCTATCCGTAACAACATTGGGGAAGTGAATCAGTAATTGGATCGAATTTATCTAGATCACAATGCAACAACACCCTTGGCACCAGCGGTAACTCGCTGGCTCACCAAGGGTGATTTTTTTTGGGCGAATCCTGCCTTTCAGCACAGCTCGGGCAAAAAAGCCGCTCGCGCGCTAGATGAGGCCCACCAGTCAATCTACAAAACATTCTCGCTCTCCGAAAAAAACTTCCATTTGGTTTATCACTCCGGTGCGACCGAAGCGATTAATTCCGCAGTGTGGAGTTGGCAACAATCAGCAAAAAAACCTTTGCTATTTGTCTATTCACCACTGGATCACTCCTGTGTAAGACAACAAGCTGATCGTTTGCGTGCCCAGGGTGTGATGACCGCTGAATTTGTGGTGGATCTCGAGGGCGATCTTAATCTCGAAGAATCTCTTAATCTATTATCGAACTATACCGACCACTCCATTCTTATCAACTTCACTTGGGTTCATAATGAGACGGGTGTGGTGTGGCCTTTAAAATGGGCAGAAGTTCTAAAACAAAAAACCAATGCCCTCATTCATGTGGATGCCGCTCAAGCGATTGGTAAAGTTGCTGATTGCTGGCAACTCTCACCTGAACTTGATTATTACTCTTTCTCCTCTCACAAATGTGGTGGACTCAAATCGCATGGTTTTAGTTTCATTAAAACTTCCTGGACAGGCGAGCCACTGATTATCGGTGGTGGTCAGCAGAAGGGAATGCGTTCAGGTACAGAAAACGTTATGGGGGCCCATGCTCTCCAGTTGGCACTTGAAGAATTGAAAGCGCAATTTAATCCTGATACTCAACAGAGACTCATTGAAGAGCTCAGAACTTATTTTGACCAACGCTTACAAGGCAAGGGGACTCGCATCTCTCAGCGAGCGCAGCACTTGAACCTGAACACAATTTTGTTTGTCTTGAATAAACTTCCCTCAGATCTCTCTTTGCCCTTCTTTGATTTGAAGGGTCTAGAAGTCTCAGCTGGAGCGGCCTGTAGCTCCGGAGCGGCCAAGCCTAGCCACGTTTTAGAGGCATTGGGACTAGAAAAACGGTCTAAGAACGGACTAAGGCTCTCAGTTGGACTTTTGCATGACGCTTTATTGCAGCAGAAGCTTTTGTCACAATTGGGCCCAGTTTTTGATAAAATCTCATAAGCTTAAATTTATGAGGACAGGTCATTGAAACTCTTTTTCTTTGTGGGCGAAATCTCTGAGGCCACCGCTGAAATCAAAAAGCTTTTGGAATCCAAGGGTGTTCTCTGCATGGAGACTGATCATCCTGTAGAGATTGTACAAACCGGCCAGCAGCAAAAGTTTGCCGTAACTTTTTTCTCAGATCCTAATTACGCCAATTTCTTTTTACGTGCCTATAATTTTCCCGAGATGAGTCTGTTGCATATCTTGTATATGCCCGCCAATATGCAAATCTCTGAAGAAATGACGACTAAACTTGAGCAGCTCAAAGTGCATATTTTTAATTCCAATTCTAAGGCGGAATTAGGCCAGTTGCTGAATTCTTTTATCAAAGACAAGCATACCGAAAGTGAGTTCGCGCGGCACATGCAACAAATGGTGGATGGTATTTTGAAGAGGCGAGCATGAGTAAACTTCCACCAGAAATTGCCAAAATGCATTTCCTCTTAGTCGATGATTTTCAAAGTATGCGAGTTGTTATGGCCGCCCAAATGAAAGCCTATGGAGTCACTCAGATCACTTTCGCTAAATCTGGCTCTGAGGCCTATGCCACAATTAAAGGGTTACAAACGAGTGCTGCTCCGATCAATTTTGTGATGGCCGATATGATGATGAAAGAGGGCTCAGGAATTGATCTCACCAAACTCATTCGCGGAGATGCCACCACCAAGCATCTCCCACTTTTGATGATCTCTTCCATGAACGACATCAACCAAGTACTCGAGGCCGTGCAGGCGGGCGTGGATGATTACATCGTGAAGCCCTGGCAAGAAGCCGAGCTTTTTAAAAAGATCATCAGTGTGGCGAGCAAGGCGAAGAAGTAAACTGTCAAAAATCCTCGCCAATCACGCTATTTGATTAAGAAAAACGCAACATTTCTTGAGATAGCTTTTGTAAAAACCAATACTTATTAATCTTAAGTTGCGGACTAGATTTCTGGTCTATAATCACAAACCTATGAGCATGTTAGATCGAATAAAAAAACGTCAGTGGGACGGACTCAAAGACTTCGTCGAATCGATCGAAGTGACGGGGGCATCTCAGCGCCAAATGATTCTGATGAATGGGATTCTAGAAGATCCACTCTTCATGCGTTGGGTGACTAAGAATGTCCGCACTTTTAACGATTTTTTGCAGCTCTCAAGTGATGAGATCGACACTGTCGTGCGCACCAATGAGGCCATGCTAGGTGTGATCGCCAAAGCGCTTCCTCTCAAAGATGGCGATGACATTCAAAGTTTTGCAGCTATTTTCCCCCGTGTTTTTGGCAAACTCAAAGATGAAGTCTCCTACTTGAAAGATGTCTCAAATGCTGAGCGGGAATCCGCCCAGTATTTTGTTCTGCGAACAGTGAGAAAGCTGCAAAAAGAAGAACATATTGCAGGTTTCCAGTGGCATCTTCCGCCGCAAGATGTGTTCTTTGAAAAAACCTCGGTTAAAGAGGGCAACATTTCCATCACGTTTGAGGATGGAACAGTTGCCGCCGAGGGAGAAGTCTTGAAAGGTAAGAGAATCGGCATTTGGCGCCACTATTATGACAACGGACGTTTACTTGCTGAGGGTAATTACCAAGAGGGCATTAAGACGGGTCCATGGACTTTTTATTTTGGTTCAGGAGAAAAGCGCTCGGAAGGACGCTATCTAAACGATCTCAAGCATGGCACTTGGAAAGAGTGGGATCGTGAGGGGAATGCAAAAAATAGTGAGTGGCTGGAAGGAAAGAAAACTGGCGGCTAGTCGTCCCAGGCCACATCATCAGAAATTTTCACACCTGTTGCCGTTCGCTCGTCTTCTTCTGTTATGAAGGGGAAAGCGAGTTTTTCTGTACCTTCAAAATTATCATCAAAAGCAATCGTAACGGTACGAGGACAAAACTCCATCAGTGAGTTGAGATAATAGTTCTTACCAAAAAGCTGCATAGCCGCTTCGTTTTGCATGTTCTCAGCATCAACGTGGCGGAAATCACCCTCATCAATCAAAGGATTATGAGAGGTGTTTTTTACGATGATGGCGCCCTGAATGCGCTCCTTAGGGAGATCCTTCGTGACACTCCAGGTGCTCAAATTGAAATAATCCAGGTGAAAAACGGCGTTTCCATAGTTCAGACGACGAGGAATGAGTAATTTTTGGAGAAATTTACGCGTTGTCTCGTCTTTGGCCTTGCGCGCCAATTTGTCAGCGAGGAAAGAATCTTCGATTCTCAGGATGTAATGCCCGGGCTGTTTGGTCGAGCGAAAGAGAATATATTGGAAGGCCAGGCTGAATAGCGTGAAAAGCTTCTGCTGTGAGAGGTGAATATGCGGGTGTGGATGCTCTACCAGCGTTTTAACACCTTGATAGAGGACGTCTTTAGCGAGGTCTTTTTTAAATGTCATGGGCCCTTATATTGCTTCGGACTTCATCATTTCGCAACAGGCAAAATCGTAAACTTACAGGTCAAAAGCGTTTGACGGATGTGGCGTGATTTCATTATGATGCGCTCGATAAAAACATTAAAGACTGTAAGTAAATCCTCTATCGTTGGGAGACATGATGAGCGCTAGTTTAGACCAAAAGAATTTGCCTAAAACCCGTAACATCGGTATTTCGGCCCACATTGACTCAGGTAAGACGACCTTGTCTGAACGTATTCTTTTTTACTGCGATAAAATTCATAAAATTGAAGACGTAAAAGGCGGCGGCGCTGGTGCCACCATGGATCACATGGAACTCGAGCGTGAAAAGGGTATCACTATTACTTCAGCTGCAACCACTGTTGAGTGGCGCGGTTTGGATAACACTGGTGTAACTTTCGCTGAAGGTGATGGCAAAAGCATCAAGGTTAACTTGATCGATACTCCGGGACACGTGGATTTCACAGTTGAAGTTGAGCGTTCATTGCGCGTTCTTGACGGTGCGATCTTGGTTCTTTGTTCGGTTGCTGGTGTTCAATCACAATCAATCACAGTTGACCGTCAGATGAAGCGCTACCGTGTTCCACGTTTGGCGTTTTTGAATAAGATGGACCGTATGGGAGCAAACGCTTTCAACGGAACAAAAGCTCTTCGTGAGAAACTTGGCCACAACGCCGTTCTTATGCAGATTCCTATCGGCGCTGAAGAAAACTTCATTGGCGTAATCGATTTGATCGTTCAAAAAGCTTATTACTTCGACGGCGATAACGGCGAGAAAGTGCGCGAAGAAGCTATTCCTGCTGATTACGTTGAGCAAGCTCGCAGCTACCGCGAAGCTCTTCTCGATTCTATCTCTGCATTCGATGATGCCATGATGGAAGATATCCTTGAAGGCCGCGATGTAAGTGATGAAACTATTCACCGTGTGATTCGCCAGGCGACTCAGTCTTTGAAATTGACTCCAGTATTCATGGGCTCAGCTTTCAAAAACAAAGGTGTTCAACTTCTTTTGAACGCCGTTGCTCGCTACCTCCCAAGTCCAGTGACTTGTGAGAAGCCAAAAGCGATTGACTCTAAGATCAACCAAAAGATCGATCTTGAGCCAAACTTTGAGAAGGGCCTTGTTTGTATGGCGTTTAAGATCACTGACGAACAATTCGGTCAGTTGACTTACACTCGTATTTATCAAGGTACTTTGAATAAGGGTGATACTCTTATCAATACTCGTACTAAGAAGCGCGTTCGTGTAGGACGAATCGTTCGTATGAACTCAAACGACCGTGACAATATCGATTACGCCATCGCTGGTGACATCATCGCGATGATCGGTGTTGACTGTGCTTCGGGTGATACTTTCGTCGGTGAGGATTCGAACCTTGAGCACTTGTCGTGCGAAGGGATGCATATTCCAATACCAGTTATCGAGCTTTCAATTAAAGCGAAAGATAAAGAGCAGCAAGCGAAGATGGGCAAAGGCCTTCAGCGCTTCCTTAAAGAAGACCCAACTTTCCACGTTTTCACTGATGAAGAATCAGGTGAGACACGTATCGCTGGTATGGGTGAGCTTCACCTTGAGATTTATACTGAGCGCCTAAAGCGTGAGTACAAAGCTGAAGTTGAAGTCGGTGCTCCTCAAGTTAACTACCGCGAAACTATTCGTGGCGAAGCAACTTTGGAATACACACACAAGAAGCAAACCGGTGGTTCAGGTCAGTTCGCTAAAGTGGCCGGTAAGATCAAGCCATTGGCAGAAGATCGCAAAGAGCGCGAAGACCAAGTTTACAAGTTCACCAACGAGATTAAGGGTGGTGTTATTCCGAACGAATTTATTCCTTCGTGTGACAAAGGCTTTAACGACGTTATGAACAAAGGTCCTTTGGCGGCGTTCCCAGTGATCGGCGTTGAAGCGTTCTTGCAAGACGGCCAATACCACGACGTTGACTCGTCTGATATGGCGTTCCGTATCGCTGCTCGTATGGCGATGAGAGATGCTATCAAGCGCGCTAACCCAGTTCTTCTTGAGCCGATCATGAAAGTGGAAGTTGAAACTCCACAAGAATACCAAGGTTTCGTCATCGGTGACTTGTCTTCACGTCGCGGTGTGATCTTGGGCTCAGAAACTTCTGAAGGTGGTGACGCTGTTATTAACGCTCACGTTCCTTTGTCAGAAATGTTCGGTTACTCAACAACGTTGCGTTCAGGTACAGCTGGTAAAGCGGGTTACTCGATGGAATTCGCTAAGTACGAGCCATGCCCAAGCCACGTTCAAGAGAAAGTCATGAACGATCGTAAAGAGAAGCTTAACGAGCGTGCTGACTAGATTTGTTAACTAATTAAAGAAAAAAGGGATCAGCAAAACTGATCCCTTTTTTTTTATTAAATTGATTTTCAAGTAGACCATAAAGTCCGAAAGGGGATTCAGTTTCTGAAAAGACAGAATTAGAGGACGCCTGAGATTTCTAGTGTTCTAACTAATTCATCCTGGCACAAACTTTGAATTTTCTACGAGTCTGTGCGCCAGGATGAGATGGTCTACTTGAAAAGAATTAAAAACTTATGAAATACGAATCAAGCCATCTACAAGTTTTGATTGCGCTCTCACAGAGTGACAGTATTTCTAAGGCCGCTGAGACCCTCGGGGTGACTCAATCCGCTGTATCCCAGACACTTAAAACCCTCGAAGGCCGCGTAGGTTTTTCGCTCTTGGCCCGTCACGGGAAAAACGTCACATTGACTGAACCCGGGCGCAAGCTCGCTAAGGTCGCTAAGCAGTATCTCAAGCGTGTGGAAGACACCATTGACCATATCCACCAAGAGGCGAAGGAAGTGCGTGGGACTTTGCACGTCGGCACTCTTGCGGGCCTGGGGAAAAGTTGGATTAGTTCTCGAATTATTGATTATCTCGGCGAGCATCCAGAACTCGAAGTGAAAATCAGTATGGATTTTCCTGAAAATCTCATTCGTCGCTTTGAACGCGGGGATGTGGACTGTTTGATTCTACCTGATTATCAAGTGCCAGCGTGGGCAGAGAAGTGGGTCTTGAATGAAGAGCACTCTGTGCTGGTTTTCCCAGATGATAAGAATTTTAAAATCACTGATAAAACGGATCTAAAAGCTCTTTTAGAGTATCCCGTATTGATGTTCGAAGAAAACGATCCGCTCTTTTTCCGTTGGTGTCGTGAGCACTTCGGCGCTCTTCCTCGCCAGGTGAAAACACGCCTGGTGGTCAACTCTTTCGGCCAGCTCTTAACAGGCGTTGCTGAAGGACTAGGCATGGCGGTGGTGCCGACTCACGTATTGAATCGCTCGTTCTATAAAGACAAAGTCAAAACACTCAAAGACTCGGAAGTCTTTAACAACACCATCTGCTTTGCTTGTCGCGTGGAAGAAGCCGACAGCTTGAAGATCAAAGGTGTTTATACCCATCTGCTTGATGGTGCCAAAGCGGTCAGGAAGAAATAATGCTCTCGCGCCTTGAGACACTGATTCCAAGTGAGCTGGCCGAGTTTTTTCGTTTATCACATAGCCATGGTTTCACCGTTACATTAGTAGGCGGTGCTGTTCGTGATTTGTTGATGAATCAGGCAGACATTTTGGATTGGGATTTTGAACTCTCACATTCGAATGGTAATCAAGCGCGCTGGAAGAGTTTTTTGAAGGAACTCGCCGAAGACTATCAGCTTAATCCTGAATCACACCAAGTTATGCGCGCTAAAAAAAGTGGACAGGAGTTTCAATTCGCTCCTCCGCGCCGTGAAACTTATGCCGCGAAAGACACCTTTGGACATGGTGAGTTTGAAAGCGAGAGTGACTGGAAGCTCAGTTTTCCTGAAGCTGCGATTCGACGTGATTTTACCCTCAATGCTCTGGGCGCCAAACTCAATGGCAAGTCGTGGGAGCTGGTCGATCCTTTTGGTGGGGTAGAGCATCTCAAACAAAAAGTACTAGTGCCCTGTGATCGCGCTCACTTTATGAAAGATCCAGTTCGCTTGTTGCGGGCCCATCGGTTTGCCATGAAGTATCAGCTGCAATTTTCGAGTGAGTTAGCAGAGCTGCTTGAACAAATGGATCTGTCGTATTTGTCGCCATTTTATGTCAGTGAAGAAGCGCGCAAGTCAGGCACACCTTTTCTCTTTTGGAATCAATTGCAAGGACATCATACTTTGCCGGCCAAATTTCAAGGTGGTCTCTTAGATCCCTTGAAGCTTGAGAAAATCTATAACAAGAATCTGGCCGGCTTTGGACATTCTAATGCACTCTTGGCCGCCGTTTTTACCATTGGAGAAGGCTGGCATCTGTTACAAGCTCTCGCAGGGAAAGGGGAGCATGAGACAACGCTCTGGCGTCAACGTCGCGAGATCATTTTACACCTTTCAGGAATGAATTTTGCTGATAAACGCAGCGATGATGAGTTGATACAAGACGAGAATTTTGCAAGGCTCATGCAATTAACACGACCACCCCTGACTTGGTGGCAGTTTGATTGGGTAAAAGATGTTTTGCGAAATCATAAATTGGATTGGATTTTGGCAAAGATCTGGCCAGAGAAGATGGATTTAAATCAATTCCCCCAGGAAGAGCGTCAAGCACGCAAGGTGTTGGCATGGCTCAGGTCATAGTTCGCCCTTACAAAACGTCGGATCATGAAGCGGTTCAAGATATTTTTTGGGAAACCACCTCGCGTACGCAATTTGCTTCCATTAATGAGCGGGTCGAATTTCAACAGAAGTATCTCGATAGCTATTTCTCTGAGCTGGCCTTAGTGGCCGAACTGGATGGAAGCGTCGTGGGATATATTGTCGCCTCAGCGACTACAAAAAATATCGGTGCATATTGGAGTGACCACTTAAGCATCTTTGATGATCTCTATCAGCGCTATCCGGCCCATTTGCATATTAACTGTGCCGAGGAAGCACGTGGGCATGGAATAGGGAGTCAACTCGTCGAACGATTAGAGATTGATTTAATAGGCCTAGGAGTGGGAGGGTTACATCTCATTACTTTATCAGGGGCCCGCAATGTTTCCTTCTATCAAAAGCTTGGTTTTAATCACAAAGTTGAGCGTCTTTGGAATGGTAAACCCTTGCTTTTCTTAGGTAAGACTCTTTAGGCCTAAATCCTTTGACTCTTCACGTCTTAGTTTCCTAAACTGCCTTTTCTATCGAAGGAGTTCCCGATGAAAACAGCACTTTTGTTGTCGCTTGTGAGTTTTGCACTTCATGCTCAAACCTTGGTGACTCCCACCCGAGCTCTTAATGAAACCATTTCATTTACTGATGATATGGAACTCAAAAATATGGAAATTGCTATCGAGCGCCAACTGGCCGCTTTTAAGCGCTCTGCTCCTAAGGGCCAAGTGAAGTTTGGTGATAAGACTTATCCCGCTAAACGTTTAGTTGAATCCATGGAGTTATTCAAAGAGATCACTAGCGAGGCGCAGAGCTGTTTGAAAGAAGCGGTTCGCCCTGATTGTATGGCGCAATTATCAGCGCGCATCAATAGCGAGTTTGAAAAATACACTCCAGTACCTGCAGCGAGTGAGCCAGGTGCAGGACAAGAGAAAGCGACACTTTTCACTGCTTACTTTAGTCCTGATGTCGTGGCCTCGCGTACACCAAGCGCGCGTTTTAAAAATCCCATCTATGCACTTCCTTCGCGCTCAGATTTAAAGAGCAAGACGCGTGAGCAAATCGATTTTGAAGGTGCTCTTCAGGGCCAGGGCCTGGAGCTGATGTGGGTGGAAGATTCACTCTTTGATATTTATATTTTGCATGTGGAAGGTGGCGGTCGTGCCCGTTTGCAAAATGCTGATGGCACAGAAGAGAAAATTTATTTGAGTTATGCCGCTGCCAATGGGCAGAAGTTTGAATTCATCTCCCGCTACATGGTGGCGCAAGGCATGTTACCGGCCAATGGCGCCAGCATTGAAGCGCAAGAGCGCTATATCGAGGAGAATCCTCATCGCGCCCGTGAGATTTTTTCCAGCTCTCCGTCTTATATTTTCTTTAAAGAAACCAAGACTGAGCCATTGGGCGTAAAAAATATTCCTTTGACCGAAGGTCGTTCTCTAGCGATTGATACTCGCATCTATACGGAAGTCGGAATGATTACGTTCGTTCAAGCGGATAAGCCTCGTCAGGGGGCAAACGGGCGTCCTGTGTATGAGAACTTCAGCCGTTTCTTTATCTCACAAGATACCGGTGGTGCGATTCGAGGTAATGCACGCTGTGATTTGTATATGGGCTACGGCGAGGAAGCCGCCTATATCGCTCACAATACCAAGCGCATGGGCCGACAGATTTTCTTAATCAAAAAATAATTACTTAATTCTCTCGCGACTCCCGAGATAGCCCTCGGGAGTGCGACAATGAGGCGGAACCTCAGCGCAGTTGGAGCTCGGCTGTGAGTGAGAATAGGCCCATACAGCACACTGATCGTAAACTTCGGTCTGTGCACTTCGACAATCACCATTCATCAATTTCACAAAATGATTCGGATGCAGCAAGCTGCCGCCACGGCCGTGGGAGTGCATTTCTATTTGTAACGGTGTTGCTGGATTTAAGCGCAGCTCACCTTTGGCGAGAACTCCATTCATGCCCTTTAAATTACCGGTAGGGCAATAATAGAAATTTTTATTTGAATCACTATAAAAACGCGCGTCTGTCTTGGCCGCCTCTAAGAACTGCAGACAATCCTGGTCGCTCTCCTTACATTCACACTGCATGTCTGTGCGTGTGATCGTTCCTGCATTCGTGAATGAGTCTGAAAGCAGGTGAAGTTTAAGTGCGGTGACTTCTTTGATTTTTACG
>JBKHVI010000013.1:0-53656 GCA_046570105.1 Bacteriovoracia bacterium | reverse complement strand
CAGTGGCCCCTTGCTCACTCACTCCCGCAAGCCTCACATAAAACTCCATGGTTTTTAAATTCTTCCACCCACAGATTTTCATGACAATTGCTGGTGCGATATTTTTAGCTAAAAGCTGAGTGGCAAAGCAAGCCCTCAATGCATGAAACTTTACCGGTCGAATCCCAATGCCTTTTAAAAACTTTCTCAGCTCTTGCGCTTGTAAACCTTGATTCCAGCAGCCTAAACGTGGAAGCACGTGTAGGCTCTGACTTTTAGATTTAAGCCCTATCAGAAGCTCTCTAAGTTGACTTGAAATCGGAATGTTCCGCCAGTAACCGGCCTTCGTAGACTTCACGATCTTGAGCCTTGAGTTATATGACTTTGAGACTCTAATCAATGAGTTTTCAAAATCTACATCACTCCACTCTAAAGCATAAAGCTCACCGTTTCTCATCCCTGTCAGTAGTGCCATGGCCCAAATGGGATACCACTCATTCTGAAGTTCTTTGCCCCTTTCAAGAAATTGTTTTATCTCTCCGAGAGTTAGAATGTCAGGAACTTTTTCAGCATCGGTATTAAAAACTAATCCGGCCATTGGAGATGGAATAGGTTTTGATATAAACTTTTCTTCAAGGCCATAGTTAAAAACGGTATTAACCATGCTTCGAATTTTTTGCTGTCCCTTAGAACTCATCCCTGCCGATTCCATTTTCTTTTGAAGCTCTCTTCCGTGGAAGCGACTCAATTCCTCGCCAGGAATATCCAGCCACTCTTTTGTCCATCTTCTTAAACCTGACACCAAGTCCATGATAGTTGTCGGATCATATCGCCGAAGAAGTCCTGACTTTGCGTCTTTCTCCCAACGATCAATGATACTCGACCAAGTTAAACCACGGCCCAACGTCAAAGTTAATTCTGAAGAAAGCTCCGCCACGACTTGCTTTTCCATTCGTCGTGCCGCGGCCAGTGATTCAAGACCCGAGACAGTTTTCTGTTTTCTGATCTTGGGATTCACCTTGCTTCTTAAATTAACGTAGACTTTCCAGTACACCTTCTCATCTTGATGATACGACTTAATACCCATTAGAAACCTCCTTTGGTTGGAGAAGTTTCCAAAAGGGAAATCAGATCCTTTCTCTTAAAATATAGTCGTCGCCTATAGACCGTCGCTTTGATCTGTCCACGACATACCGCCGTCCTGATCGCGCCGACCGACTTTCTTAAGATTAAGGCCGCTTCATCACTGTTCACCCATTCCAAATTTTCAAAGAGCACTTGAGCATTTTTTTGCTCGCTCTCACTATATACTTTTTCAGACTGATTGTAATTACCGCTGATAAAGTTTTCTGGCATATTCCCCCAATCGCTGTTTGTTTGTTTTTCGCTGTTTAGAGCCCGTATCCATTCCTAATTCTTCCTTCCTCAATTCTTCTCTTAATGTATTCATTTATTTTTTTCCTTTTTTTGTTTTTTTCTTCAATAATACCCCCGCCATTACCCCGTAGCTTTGCTGACCACTTCCGCACGTAGGGTGGGAGTGGTCAGCAAAAATTGCCGAAGGGGTAATGGCGGGGGATACAATTTTATTGAAGAGATTTAATCACTTAGACTTTTACAAACTCAAACATCAACTCAAAGCTCTAGTTTGATTCAGTGTTTGGGTTCTCTTGTAACAATTTTCTAATTCCTAGATCCACTGGGATCGTGAGAAGGAACCAATAATACAGGGGGAGGATTTCATTTTGTTCATACCCTCTAGGTAACCAATCTGAATAGCCTTGTAACAATTGAGTTTTGATCTTGATATAAATATAGAGAAGCATTGTTAGACTGAAAAAAAGTCCAAGAGCATTTAATAGATACGAGCGACACTTATATTTGTGCTTAAAGTTCAATATTTTCCTCCTTTAAGGAATTTAAAATCTGGGTCAAGGTAATAAATTTAAACTTGTCGGTACTGTCTCCAAATTCAAAGCGACCATTAAAACCTGTGATAAGACCTCCGAGCTTTTTGTGGATAGAATCGTCTTTTACGACATAGAGGACAGAATCATATTCTCTGCTAGTCCTGTAACTCAAAATGATCTCCCGATAACGCATTTCCGACTTGGCAGTGAGTTCCAACTCTAAAGCCGTTTTCTTATTTGTAACTGGATCAATTAAAATCGCGTCAGGAATTCTAGTTTGAGAAACTTTAGGCACCTTTGTAACTTTCCATGATCTTTTTAAAACTCTCAGTACATCAGTCAGTAACAAATCATGGTAGAGGCAACTAAAATTCAAGGTTACTGGATTTTGATTTATATCCTCCGTCATTTTAAAATCCTGAAGACTCCTTAAACCATTCTTGGCCATCACATAAACAACTCCTATGAGTTCACCATTTCTATGATATGCCACTAAATTAATATTTATCGCCTTGATCATTTCAGCTCTGATGAGTTTAGATAAACGATTATAAACAGTGGGTCTTTTATTCTCTGGAAAGTGCTTCTCATAGATTTGATAAAAACTTAAAAAGTGATTGTCATAAATATCTTTCATAAGTTCTATGTCACGAATAGTTAACCTTAAGTTCGCTTTAATCAATCCCTACCTCCTGTTGATTGAAACTGAATGACTTCAGTAACATTTCCTCTAGGTGTGGGAACATGAAGCACCCCACGACCACGGGTAAAGCGCTTTAAGTCATTTGGGTGAACCTTATAGGCCTCAACTTCTCTCATGGAGCCTCGGCCTGTAGCTTTGTGACGCTTAAAAAATCCTTCCTCTTCCACCTGCTCAGTAAACTTCTCCTCTGTAAAAGTTCCCATGTGCCGAGCAAAGTAGTCCGCAGTCTCTGGATCATTTAACCCCAGGATGCATTTGATATTGGTATTAGTGATGACCGATTTTGCAAAGTCTGGTGAAACTTTTGATAAATCACTCATGGATTGATGAGAAAGATGAAGACCCACTTTCGCTGATCTTGCCTTATTTAAAATACTCACAAACCCTTCATAGGCAAACTCTGAGAACTCATCTAAAAAGACCGAACAGAACTCATTATATCGTTTTCCTTCTCGGTCTCCCACACAGTAGGCCAGATCTTGCAGTACAAGCTTTCCTAACTGATGCCCAATCCTCTGATACTTAAGTGTCGGGATTGACATCATAAGAAGCTGGGTTGATTTATCTGAATCCATCACTTCATCAAGACCCACTTCATTTCTTCCACCATTAACAAATGCTGCAATCTCACCGGTAGCAAAAGGAGCTAGCTGACTAGTAAGTCCTGCGAGTTTTTGTTTCCGATCATTGACTGGAGATTTAAGAAACTCCAAAAGATGTCTTCTGAGTTCATGGCCATCAGGGAGGAGTTTTAGCTTATCGGCCAAAATCTTTTCATCGGTTAAAAGCTCATGAAGAAGTCTGAAGGTCACAACCTCCTTTACTTCGAAAATGAGCCTCACCAGATATCCACAGATATCGTATTGAACGGCTCGATAAAAAGGATCATCAAACTCGAAGGCACTAAAAATGCGATCTACAATCTGCTGGGGAGTTCCAAGTCTCAAAGGGTTAATCTTGACTGAATCCTCCGGTTTATCCAGATCAAATTCATGCACCAACACTTTAAGCTTATCCCTTTCAATAGATGCCTTAAGCTTAATGGGAACATCACGGCTGCCTTTGCCGTCAATAAGGATGACTGATTTACCTCGATAAAGATCCCGAAGAGTCCAAGGAATGACCACACTTTGAGTTTTGCCTCGTCCAGTGGTTCCAATAATCTGAACATGAGTACAACGAAGTTCATCCGAGAGATGAAGATCAACTCCATCATGAGTTGATCCTACTAGAATGTTTTTCCTTGTTTCCTTCCAGTGGGGAGAGAGAAGCTCCCCACGATCCTTAATGCCTTTAGTTTTTTTATTCAACCGATGAATGATTAAACCCACTAGAACTAAAACCAGTCCCCAAAGTGTCAGATAAATTTCTTCATAGTGATTAACATACCAACCAGTGATTTTCTTTTGATTTAGGGTCCACCAACCAGCAAGACCCACAGCAATCAATATTCCACCTATTGCCATTGGGTCAGGACCAGATTTATCCTCATGGGTTTTGTGATTATTGGACATAAGAAATTCCTTTTTGTTTCTCTTTAATCCAATCAAGGATCAAAGATTTTTCAATGACGTAGCTCTTCTTTTTGTCGATATTCTCCAAAAAATCCTTTCTGAACTCATTGGCATGAGATTCTGCAAATTCTTTATCCACTGTGTAGGTATAAAGAAGATTAAGGGAAAGGTTGTAAGCACCTCTTCCGGCAAATCCCCAAGACATTTCGTCTAGAACACCAAGATAGGCCTTAATATTACTGTTAAAACGGTGATCTCGAGTTGAAGCACTCAGATAGACATCTTCACATTCGCCAATCTTAAGTTTTCTTAAAGCTGGCCAGTGACGAGCATAGAATCTTTCAAGAAATGGGATATCTTGAGATGATAACTCTTCACTCGAAATAAAAAATTCACGGATACGATCAGTACAGGGGAGAAAATAATCAGGCATGCGCCCTCCTAAAAAAATAACATGGGCGAAATTGTCCATGTGTGTTTAGAGGGTCGTGTACATTTTTGGATGGGGGGAAAAGACAGGCATTCTCATTCAGGGAAAATTAAATTCTCCTTGGCTAAAGTTCATATCCAGAATGAAAACGTGATAGGGATTTAGAGAAATAACTTGCAAAAAGTTTTTTTTCTGCTAAAGTAAAAGGAAATCTCGTCGAAAAGATTCCAAACAAACTCCCCATCCAATAATAAAACACGGCCTCTATATATAGGAACCTTTATGGGGTTAGTTTCTCTTTAAGCCTTTGATAATTCTCACCCAAAATAATTTTTAAAAAATTCTTACACCTGATAAACTTATTCTAAGAAATAAATTTTTTGGGAGCTTATCGTTTGAAGGTACGAGCACAAATCGCTAAACCATGTGAAAAGAAAGGAGATTCTACCTTTGGATTTTCTCGCTGTGAATGTCTGGCTACTTGCAAAATTGAAAATGGCTATTTAAGGCCAAAATCTTCTGGCACTCTTCACTTTCTTCGATCACAAACCTCTGCCTTTCAAGGCTGCCTCCCCTTAGAAGAAATTCTCATCCAAGAAAACCTTATCCGGTACGAAACCCGCGAGGTCGGGGGACTTGAAGTTTTATTCGAAGGTGTGGAGTCCGTGCAGAATCTTAATGCTGAAATTTTTGAGGATGATGGCACACCCACAAGCATAGAGAGTTTTTTAGATTTTACTCCTGATCTTCTTACCGACAAGCGTGACAATGACCGAAAACTTAAAAAAGGTTCATCAAAAGATGAGGCTTTTCGAGAGTATCTTCCGGATGCCCTAGGTTATGCCAGCTCATCAGTAGCAGCTTTCTTTTCTTCTGGTCCTGAAAATTTGCAGGACTCATTTTTTCAAACCATGTACACTAGAGGTGACTTTGATAAAGAGTCAGACGATATTCAAAACCTCGCCACCTGTTTTTATCACCGAATTGATCTTCCAAGAGAAATCAAAAAAATCTGGCCTCGATACACCCCAAAGCGGTTTGAGCTTACTAAAAACGCCATCTGGGCAAAGGTTCACAAGAAAATGCCCTTCTGGGCAAAGCGGTTTCACCGGATATGGGATAAATTAACAGAGGCCCAGAGTGATGCTCTGATGCTTGAATGGTTTTATGAATCTGATGAAAAACCTACTCAAGAGGAAAATGCCTTAGTTTTGGGAATCAGCGTTGACTCCTACAAAGAACGCTTACATTGGGCCTATAAAAAACTTGGCTCCCTTTATCCAGAGTTTCCAACTCGTAGACGAAGAATGCCTCTACCAGCACAAAACACCATCAAGCCGGCACCACTTTATCAAATATTATCCAACGACGAAAAAATCGAGATTGAAATCCCGACCTTTCAGGAAAAAGCCCTCTCCAAAGAAGATAAGCATAAAATCAAAAAATGGATCTATGAGTCCACCATGAATTATATGTTCCGTTATCAGGCCTATACCGATCTTGAAGATCTTGAAGATGAAGACGAACAAGAAGCCGTGGAGGAATACATCGAAAAGGAGCATCAAGATTACTTGCTTTTAAAGGCAGAGGAATCCGAGCTTAAATTAAAAGGCTGACCTTTGTGGCCAGCCTAATTTAAGTTGATTTCTTTTACATTTGTTTTCGTGGTTAGCGTTTCAACCTAGACATTAATTACATGTATCTTTAATCCCTTGCTTCAATGTTACAACCAGCTCTTTAGTTTTCTTAATATTACTTTTCAAACGAGCAATTGATTCGTTGTTCTCTTGAATTGCAACTTCTAGAGATTCTCTAGAATACCCACCAATTTCTTGTGCTTGTGGGTATGTTTCGAGTGTACGTTTAAAGACTTGAAATTTTTCAGCATTCGCGTTGTTTATGACTAAGAGTGCTTCAGAGCCGCCTTGTGAGTTTGAAACACTAACAAGAAGGTCAATACTTTCATCACAGGTTTGGGCAAAAGTTGAAAATGATCCAAGCACCAATAAACCAATTAATAGTTTTTTCATAAATCTCCTGTTTGAATTCTAATGGTTAAAACCATCATGTTGTTAATAATTCTTTCGCCTTAGTTTACGGCTCTTAGAATTTTTAAATAGTCCCCCATGAAATTTCTTCACAGGGGATGACGAACTGTAAAAAGTTTGTACGGCCAATCTGAGGCTAACTATTGAAAACCAATAAGAAGCTGTCGGATCGTCTGAAGCTTCTCATAACTGAGCTTGGCAGCTTCATTCCGGATTTCTTCAAGAACAGTTTCCTTTGAAGATAGTCTTTGCTGCTTCAATTGCTCAAACTCCTCCCAGCTTATCCGATAACCCTTGATAATTTTCTCAATCCACACCTGAGAGAGGTTGATTCGTCCATTCTCTAATGCCGTAAGGGTGGACTTATTCGTTCCAATCAGAGGTGCAGCTCTGTTCACTGAGAGCCTTTTCTTTTCCCTTAAAACCCTGATGGCGCGAACGTCATCTGTCACAATACGAAAACTTGATCTTGGTGCCATAACATATCCTTTCTGATCACAGCTACTTCCAATGGAGATCGAACCTCCGACTGGATAGAGTAGCTCAATGATCCTTAATGGTTGAAGGCCCTTTGAAGATGGATTAGGTGAAGTGACAGTCTGAAGATTTTTACCTAAGCCAAATCGAAGCCACGATAAAGCCAAAAGTTGAAATTTCCGGTCATGTCGAGTGATGTAAGGCGGATTTTCTGAAATCCCAAATGAAAACTTCGAGTTAAATGATTAAAAAGAGTTAGATCGATTTTTTGAATTTAAGAAAAATATTTTTAAAAGAAGTGGCGCACCCTAGAGGATTCGAACCTCTGACCGACCGCTTAGAAAGCGGTTGCTCTATCCAGCTGAGCTAAGGGTGCATCGCCTTGGAATTACAATAAGTTGCTCCCCTCTTCTCGTCAATGTCAAACTCCTATGAGTCGTGCTACAAGAGATTTCTATGTCCGTAAAAGCACGCATTTTTAGCTCCAACAAACGCATTTTTGACTGTCTCACGACGGATGGCGACATCGTTTCGGCGACTTCTCTCGCAAAACTTTTGAAGTCTGATCATCTGGTGGTAGGCGATCGCGTGACGCTTGAACCAGATGGTGAATCACAATGGACGATAACAGCTGTTGAAGAGCGAAGCAGCATCATTTTTAGAAATATCCCGCGAGAAAATATAAAAAAAATTATCGCTGCTAACGTCGATGCAGTCTTGATCGTAGTAAGTGCCGGCCAGCCGACCTATAAACGAGGTTTGGTTGATCGCTACTTAGTGCGCGCCGTTCAGTGGGGCCTTCCCGCGCTGCTAGTTTTTAACAAGATGGATCTTTTTGAAGGTGATTTTGATCTCGCCTTTGAAGCCGAACGTCTTAAGACTTTAGGTGTGAAGTGCTTTGAAGTCAGTGCCGAAGATGCAGACTATAAACCCAAAGTGCTCTCATTGGGTTTTGATGATCTCAAAAGTATTCTCAAAAACAATACGGCAATTCTCTTAGGTCAATCAGGCGTAGGCAAAAGTCGTCTTATCACTGAACTCTCCGGCGGAGAGGCCGAACTGATTAGTGGTGATATTGGTAAAGTCGGCAAAGGTATGCACACCACGACTTGGGCCGAACTGGTTGAGTGTGGCGATTTTATGCTCGTCGATTCGCCCGGCGTACGTTCAATGTCATTGATGGATTTATCGGAAGACGATTTAATGAGCTATTTTCCTGATCTTGCTGAGGGAGCGACGAAGTGTAAATTCAGCAACTGTCAGCATGGTGAAAATAGTAAGGGGTGTTGGTTTCAGACTCTCAAAAAAGAAGATCACGCCAGTGGCGTGATCTTTAGTCGGCTAGACTCATTTGTTCGCATCCGTGACGAAATTACCCAAATCCCAGAGTGGGAAAAGAAATAATTAGTAACGGGCGCCGTGTGGTTCGACAAACGTGCGACGTTCAATCTTCTGTTCTTCTTTCTCATCGAATGAAGAAACCGAACGATCTTGGTGTGCGCATGAAGCGAAAACAAAAGTCAAAAGCAGCATCGATACCCATTTCATACAAGGCCTCCCTGGTTTGGGTTGCCCACTTTATCGGCAGGAATTGCCGGAGACTTTAACTGAATTTTGCGCTCAGACGTCGATATCTTTCTTCTGTGGCTTCAAGGGTTTACGCTCAGGTTCAGGATTTGTACTTCTGGGTGCTTGCCCTTTTTTCCAAGGAAAAAACATCACCAATCCTCCCTTGCGAGCTTCCATTTTGACTCCATCAGCGTCGCAATCAACGGGAACGTTTTGTGCGTGACTTGATTCACTGTGGGAGTTCCCTTCCGTTTTAGTCGTCTTAATCGTAATGAGTTGATTTTGTACCTGAACATCGAGCTTATCTTCTTTCGATTTTGGGATGATGATGAGCTCACGTCCATCTTTGCGTTCATTCCAAGACAAATTCAACCCGCTCGAAAAACGAGAAAGTCCCATAGAGGGAAAATCGCGCATCGCCCGATCCATCATTTCATCTACCATCCGATTCATTTCTTCAATTGAACTATCGTCGAAGCCTTTGAGCATCTGCTCACGCAGCTTTTGATGAAGCTGATTGTAGCGCCGCAAATTCTCTTCCTGCGAGTTTTGCGCCAGAGCAACTTGGGTAATGCAGAGGAAGAAAACAAAGATTAGGTTTTTCATATTTTCACCATGGGATCGATCCCAAAAACGTCAAGACTTTGCCTGCCAATTTTCTAAATATTTCGCCATTATACGGAGTCCATCGACAAACAAGGCCGGGCCCGGTTGCAAAAAAATCTCAGGTTCAAGTTCAAACACCTGTTGGTTTTTGACTGCCGGAATATCACTCCACCCCGCTCTCTCAGTTATTTTATCAATCCGGACTTTTTTTCCACACCAACAACCGAAAATAATATCAGGAGCACGCTCAATCACTTCTTCTTGAGTGGTAAACCTTCCCGTCGCCATCTTCTCAATGGAGCGCTCTTTAAAAATATCCTCTCCACCGCAAATTTCTATTAACTCGCTCACCCATCGGATAGCGCTGATCTGGGGTTCATCCCATTCTTCAAAATAAATTTTCGGGCGCTTTTGATGAATGATTTTTTTGAGGCGTTGTATTTCATTTTCCCAAGTTGTCACCAGCTCTTGGGCCTTTTGCTCTTCTCCAACTAAGCGACCAAGCATCAGGACATAATCAAGTGTTTCTTGAATGCTGCGATGATTCGATATCCAAACATTTAATCCCGCTCCAATCAAATCGCGTGCAATATCTTTTTGGATATCAGAGAAACCCAGTACAAGATCGGGCTTCATTTCAACAATGGTATCTATTTTAGAGTTGGTGAAGGCCGACACTTTAGGGAGGTTTTGCGCCTCGGCTGGCCGTTTAACAAAAATGGAGACGCCTGCGACTAAATCTAGTCTTCCTAAGAGCGCCAATGTCTCGACTGACTCCTCAGTCAGGCATATAATTTTGCTTGGAATGTCACGTTTCTGGCCTGTCATGCGTTAACGCCTAAGAGGGAATTCATATGAAGATTTTGGCCTTGTTGTTGTTATTTGTCGCCCCACTATCTTTTGCCGTCCCCAAGGCCGAGGATCACGCAGAGCTGCTGGCCGATATCTTGATCACGCCGGAGCGTTATGTCGCTCTGACCATCAAACACGAAGAAAAGTGGCACACCTACTGGAAGAACCCAGGTGATGCCGGCATTGCTACCAATTTTAAATTTGAAAATAATGGCAATGAAATTGAGCTAGAAGCTCTTGAGTGGCCAACCCCTCACCGCTACATTGAAGCGGGAGATATTCTTACTTACGGCTATGAAGGTGATCCCACATTCTTTTTCAAACTTCCAAGTCATGTACGTGGAGAACTTAGCGTTCGCGCGCAATGGCTGATTTGTAAAGACATCTGTATTCCTGGCGGACGAACAGCTGAAATGCTGATTGAAGATGCCGGCAACATCACCGTCAAGACTTCACGCTCGGGCCATGGCGACGAGGAATTACAGCGTCGACTGGCGGCCCTTCCAGTCAAAGCCGACTGGCCCAGTGATCTCGAGTTTTATGTCTCTCGTGATGGCGAAAGAACTCTTCGCTTAGACTATTCGATAAAGGGATTTAATCTAGACAAGCTTGATAGCAGTCGCAATCTTCTCATGCCTTTTCTTGCTCCACCGATTGGTTTTAAACGCGAAGAAGTACGTTTTGATAAAGTAGAAAATGCTCTGGTGGGTAAGTTCTCACTGGAGTGGGATGGAGAATACCAAGAGCCCCCACAACCTCTCTCCAAAGATGGACGATTTAATCCCCCGGTGAAGGTCAAATTTCTATATCAATCTCCTGATGGTCAAACCTTGGTATTAGAAAAAACTCTCGAAAGTTTTTCACCTACCTCCATCAATTTAGAAGACCGCTTTCAGGCCTTCTCACCACTTTCTGGAGTCGCGAATTCAGGCATCACCCCTGCTTCACCACTTCCGAGTGCTGAAGCCCATTCACTACCTTGGATTCTTCTACTGGCCTTCTTAGGCGGCCTGATTTTGAATCTCATGCCCTGTGTGCTGCCAGTGATCTCTATTAAGCTTTTTGGTTTGATCAAATATCAAACTCTGCCGCGCAAACGAGTACTCCTCCATAACGTCGTCTACAGCATTGGTGTGATTGCTACTTTTTTAGCGCTGGCCTTGGTGATCGTATTGGTTAAGTCATCGGGTGAAGCCGTTGGATGGGGCTTTCAGCTCCAATCTCCGCTCTTTGTTTTGATTATGGTGGCGATCCTTTTCATCATGTCGTTGAACTTGTTTGGACTTTTTGAATTTGTCACTCCCGGTGGCAAGACTTTAGGGAGCGCTCAAACAAAAGACGGATTCTCTGGAGATTTTTTCTCTGGAGTTCTTTCAACCATTCTCTCTACTCCCTGCTCGGCTCCGTTTTTAGGTACGGCCCTCGCCTTCGCTTTCACAGGTAGTACCGTTCTTATCTTTTTGATTTTTACATTTGTGGGACTTGGTCTCGCCTTTCCATTCTTGTTAACAGGCGTTTTCCCTGGTTTGATTAGCTTCCTTCCACGTCCAGGTGCTTGGATGGAAAAGTTAAAGTATTTCCTGGGTCTCACCATGCTCGTCACGGTTGCATGGCTGTCTGACGTCTTTCTCAATCTGGTTGATCCGGCCATTTGGCTTTGGCCTTTGGCGATTTTCTTTATCACCATTTTCTTTGCGTTCTTTTTCCGCGCCAAGATTTCCAAGAATCCGGGCCTTAATGCCTTATTCTTCTTACTCCCTTTTGCTTTAATTATTGGTGCCTTTAAAACTTTTCCAGCTAAGCCAGCTGATCGTATGAATCAAGCGCTCTCAGAAACTCTCTGGCAGCCCTTTTCTCCAGAAGTTCTTCAATCTCACTTAGGTAAAACGGTTTTTATCGATTTCACCGCGGCCTGGTGCCTCACCTGCAAAGTGAATAAAAAGCTCGTCCTGGATACAGATGAATTCAAGGCCTATACTGCTGAGAAAGGAATCGTGCTCATGCGCGGAGACTGGACTCAGCGAGACGATGTCATCACCAACTTCCTAAAGTCCTATAATATCGTGGGAGTCCCGGCCTACTTTATTCAAAAACCAGACGGAACCATCGTTCCATTAGGTGAGACCATCAGCCTCGGGAAGCTCAAAGAGCACACCAACGACTAGAACCCTGTAAAATAGGAAGGGGAATAACCTTAATTCCCCTTTTTTTACAAAACTCACTATTATGCCGCCGCACAACTCATTTCGATTGCGGGGCGTATGTTACGTACGATCATTCTAGCTATTGGTCTAATTATTGCGGCCCTGTCGCTTCCAACTGCTTTTGCTGCTGAAGAGCGCATGGCAATTGATGTTCAACTAGTCAGCGGCAAAACATTTAAAGTGAACGCTTACGATTATATTAATAATCGCGGTCAGCGCGAGATGCGCTTTGAAACTAAAAATATGGCCGGAGTCGTTTTAGGATATGGCCGTGACTTGGACGGCGACACCAAGATCGATACGTTTTTTATTTTTGGCGATAATGGCATGAGCCGCTATGAGCGCAAGGTTTATAGAGAGAGTTCTTGGACGAGAGCTCGTCATGTCTTGGCCGAACACGCCAAATACTCAGGAAAAGACTATTTCGCTGGTATCCGCGACAATGTTCTCTCCTTCTTCTTTTTTGGCGCTGACCACATTCTTGAAGCCCAAAAAACTTTTTATCTCGATTGGATGGATCTGGAAGAACTCTACATGACCTTAGAGGCCAACAAAGGCTTTATGAGTCGTGATGAATATCGCTACGGTTTGCAACTCATGATTGATGGCAATCAAATGGCCTATGACCGTTTGATGAAAGCATTAGGTGGTGAGCAGGCCGCCATGTGGGGAGTTGATGCCGCACTTTGGTTAAGTGGTACAGTGCTTTTAAAATGGGCCGGCAAAGCGATTAAGGCAATATCGAAAAAACTCACTCCGCAAGTCAGAAAACTTGGAACAGGTGCTGGAATTATTGCCACCCGCCTTAGCGTGAAATCATATCAAGCCACAATTCACTCGACGATTAAATCTGTCTCTCAGAAATCTATTCTGCAAAAATCCAAGTCCGCCATTTTTAAAGGGCTCAAAAACATACGTGCTGAATGGCAATATCTGGCCTTTTCAACGAGTATCCAAATCGGCGTTGAAACATTCGTGAGCTTTGATGAAGTGGCTCACGATGATCCACGCCAAATGGCGAGCAATCTTCTAGAGCATCCCGCCGTTCAAGAAAATATCGCCGTCTCCCTCACCGCCTCTACTCTGATGGCCGCCACCAATGGGTCTATCCAAGGCAAATTTGCTCGCTTTGCCGTGCTCGGGATGGTGGGAGCTGGCAGCTCTTATGGCATGGGAACAGCACTCTCAGGCCATCAAACCAACGAACGCCTCGCGATGGATACGGCCTGGAGTGTGGGAATTGATTCCGCACAATTTATGTTTGATTTGCATGTCCTGCATAAGTTCACACAATTGGCAGTCAAGCATCGCAATCCAAAATTAAAGCTCGTAGGCTATGCCATTGTCTTTGTCAGCCAAGTCACAAACTTCTACGCTTATTCTGAAGCGACTCGCTGGCTTGATCCTCAAGGCGACCATAAAGATGGTGAGTTAAAACTCGTGCCTGTGACCGTGGCAACTAACTAACATATCCCTAACACATCCTTGGCAATTGAGCGTTTTGTTATGTCATTTCTTTGAAACGACTGCAAAGATTGTGCAAAGAACAGCTCTGTCCCCTTTCAAGTAAGCACTCCTATGAAATCCTAAAGACAACTCTTTCAGGAGATCATGGATGTTCAAGCGATTGATTTTTTCTCTTCAATTTGTAAAGGCCCGACTCTTCTATTATTTCCGCCTTCTATTTGCTTCTGACACCCTAAAACCGCAGACCTCATTCAGTTATGAATCTGGCCCCTACGAAATTAAAATTGCCGAGAAAAAAAGTGAACTCTTAGAAGTCTTGCGTCTTCGTTACCATGTTTTCTTCCAAGAGTTCTCAACCATCAAACCGCTCGCACTCATTCCTACACTTGATCTCGATCATCATGATTTTTGGTGTGATCATTTAATTATCAAACACAAAGAAACACAGAAAATTATTGCCTGTTATCGCCTGCGCTCATCAACCAAAGAAATCCCATCAAAGTATTACACCGAGGGTGAATTCGTATTAGATGATTTCCTGACTTTGGAAGGCCATAAGCTAGAATTAGGACGCGCTTGTGTTCATGAAAAATTCCGCAATGGTATTGTGCTTCGTCTCTTGTGGCGCGGTCTCTGTGAATACGCTGCTCGCACTGAAACGCGCTATATGTTTGGTTGCTCAAGCCTGGCACGTAAAGATATGACTGATTGGAGTTCTCTCTCATTTGGCGCTAAGGAGAGAGGCTCGCTCTTAGACCAAGTGAAAGTTGTGCCAACAGAAGACTTCTGTGTCGGTCAGTACCAAGACATTAAAGATATATGTTTTACTGCTCCTGAAGTGATTGAGAAGAAAAAAGGCAACTCACTTTTGGAGATGTATCTGGCCGCTGGAGCAAAGATCAGTGATTCACTCGCCTATGATTCGGAGATGGATTGCGTGGATATCTTTACAGTACTGGATTTCCAAAAGATTTCACCACTCTTTAACCGAAGACTGGAGCCAACGATCTAATTATTGGCCCACGAGAATACAGGCGTTGTATTCGCAACGTACTCCATAGCGGCGATTATCAGGATAATTGCCGCAATTCATTTTCCCTTCGCGAGTTTTAAATTCTTTGTCGACATAATCAAGAAACTTAGCGTTTAAAGCTTTGATCTTCCCGCAGCGCGAGCGATAGATAGTGCAATCTTTGTCTTCATAGCAAAACGGAATATCCGTTTCATTCTGAGGAGCAGGCTGAGTACAGGCGATGAGAAACAAAAGGACAAACCATCTCATACTACTCTCCATCGAACTTAGAAGGAAGTTTCATCATTTCACTAATGAGCGCCTCAGGGGCGTATCCTTTATAAAGCACCATATACATGCCTTGAAAAAGGCGCGCGCGAATTTCATACTTCTTCGCCAACTCATAAGCGGCTTTAGTGGTTTTATAGCCTTCCACCACCGAGCGCGATGATTTGATAATATCTTCTGGCTTTCTGCCTTTGGCGACTTCAATACCAAACTGCTTATTTCGCGACATTTCACCGGTAGATGTCAGAATCAAATCCCCCATACCAGAGAAGCCATAAAACGTTTCTGGACGAGCATTAAAAACCACTCCATAACGAAGCATCTCCACAATCCCGCGAGTGATCATGGCGGCGCGAGTGTTGTGGTTAAAGCCCAGGCCTTCAATAATCCCGCTCGAAATCGCCAGGACGTTTTTGAGAGCACCACCCAAGAGCACACCTTTCACATCATAAGTCGGGAAGCATTTAAAAAAATCTGTCTGTAGCATTTCTGCTGCTAACAAAAGAGTTGTGCGAGAACGCCCTGCTAAACTTACTAGCGTGATCTGCTTATCCAGAATCTCTTTGGCAAAGGATGGACCCGAGAGATAGGTCAATTGGTCTTCATATTCGCCAAGATAGTCTCTGAACATATCATCCGGTAACTCGAGAGTTTCAGTATCAATACCTTTAGCGAGCGAGACAAAGGGAATTCCCTTGGAAAGAAACTTTTTAACTTCTGCTGCATGTTCAATGAAAAATGGTCGTATTGCCGAAGTCGGAAGCCCTGAAACGACCAGTTCAACATCCCCTTCCGTGAGTGAGTGCAACTCACTCCAAGTTAAGGCCGGAACAATTTGAGTCGGTATCGCCTGTCCTGGAAGATACGTGTGGTTTTCGCCACGTTTAATTTCATCGTAGATATCTTGAGAGCGCACCTTGATGACAACGCGTTTAAAATTTTGTGAAAGCACAAACGCGATGGATGTACCAAATGCCCCTGCACCTAAAACAACTGCTGTCTGCCGCATACCACTTCCTTTAGAGGCTCATGACCCCAGGGATTTTAGATATTAAACTATAGACCTCGAGCACCTCTTCCGTCGTCTTAACTAATTTGCGCGAAGTAATACTCACGTAATTACCTTTTTCCGAGATTTTTACGCTGATTTCATGCCCGTCCAAGAGTGCCAGTACATGGTTTTGACTCTCGACTTTAACGATAAATTTCCAGGTATAGAAGTCGGGCCATTGATAGTTTTGGTCGAGTAATTCCCGGAATTTCTCATGCTTAGGGTCGCTCATAGGGGCTCTCTTGAGTGTTACTGTCTGGGCCTAAAAAGGAGCGCACATTCTACCGATATAGTTCGGAACCTTCGAGTCCCAAAGGACAGTCTATGAGCAGTAAATGGCACGCGCTTTCCCTTATTTTAGCACTGGTCTATTCCGGTGTCGTGGGAGCAAGCGAAAATAGTTTAGATTTAAAACATATTCGTTTGTCGGAAAGTTTTAAATCCGCTCTGAGGGCCAGTTCTGACAACGCCAAAAGTTTACGAGCGGCCCCACAAGTTGACCCACGACAGGCGTTGATTCCTTTTTTATTTGATGCTGAAGTCGCTCAACAAAACGCTCAAAAGAGTGCCAAAAACTTTGCTAAAAGCACGCCGACTGACGGTCAAGAATCACTTCTCTACGGCCAAATCCGTGATTGGCTAGATTTGCGCTATCAAGGTATCGGCCAGGCGGAATCAGAGCGTGTGGCGATGTTTAATAATCAGTTTAATTTAGGCGTCCAGAATTTTTCTGGCTTTAGTTGGCAGAAACCTTTTGGTGGCTTTGGGATTTATACTGATCGCCAGCTCTCCCCTGATCTCTTCGATGCCAATCGTTGGATCGTGATGGATACCTTTACTGTCGTCATCGAAGCCACCAGCTTTTTAGGAAAGATGAATGAGGCCGGTGCCGTTGATATGACATCCTCCGAAATAGCGGCTTTCGCTGGTATCAATTTCAAACGTGTTTATACAACTTTTCATTTCGCCAATAGTTTCATGGAAGGCCTGATTGCCGACTATCGTTACCTCTTCTTGCCTTTCCTTGCTCACACTCCCAATGGTGCGCTGGCACTTAATAATGGTCGCGTGATGCGAAGAGAAGATACTTGGAGTGCGGCACTCGGTGGATTGATTGAGAGCCCCCCTTTTTATGGCTTTTCCTTTTCAGCAGGTGCGATGGCGGAGATTACCAACCAATCAACACTGACTCTGCAAAGTGTGACAGCTCAAGAGGCCAATCGCCCGGGTGAATTCTTACGTGTCTCTCACAAATCTGCGCTCACAAAAAGTGCTGGAGTGACAGCTGCACTCCAATTAGATTTCTTCAAACTGATAAAATTCACATTGCTGAGCTATGACCTGGAATTTTCTTCTGAAAAAAGTAACGAGTTTCAGTTAAGTTTTCGCGAAGAGCACAAGGCACGCTTAACCGATGGTTCTGATACTGCAAAAGAATTTGCTCAAATGCTGAGAAAAAATTCTCCTGACATTCGCTATCTTGAGCCTTATGTGACACGCCTGGATCAATCACACACGACCAGCACAAATTCACGTACGATGCTTTTACTATGGGGATCGCTTAAAAAATCCTCTATGGAGCAGGTGCGAGTGATTAAAGACCAAGTGGTAAAAACTTTCTTTAAAAACTACAATGAGTCGATTCGATTGGTGCAAAATTTCTGGAGCCGTCTCTTCTCTAGTTTTATTTTCCGTATTTTTCAATTCAATACTCTCATCAAGAACGACGCAGCCTTTACACGTAAACTGAATCTTGAATATGAGGCGACACTCCCTCAATCACCTGATCCTGACAAAATGCTGATTGAAACTCAGGAGCAGTTCTCTATGATGGTGAGCCTCTCTTATCAAGCTGCGCGCACTGATCGCTGGATTGATCGCTCCTATAAAAAAGATATTATTGAATATATGGAGCGTTACACCACTCTCTCACCTGAACTTCGTAATTCTGTGAGCAATGAGGATCTTAAAGGTCCGATGATGGTGACCACTAACGTTCGCGTCATGGGAGATGGACTCCAGTTCTTCCATCAACTCCCGGAACAACAAGTCTTAAATGAGTTCAACCTCGTCTGTGCTAAAAAATCGAGTTGCGTAAAAAGCTTGCGCGATCCTTATTTGGCCTATAAAAAAGTCTTTAACGATACCAGCAGACTCGAGCTGGCACTTTTAAAGAAAATGATGACGACACTCCTTAAAGAAATTGATGATCTAGCAACATTTCAAGTGCTCTTTGGCGAAAACGCATTCGTCAGTGGATCACTTTATGCGACTTCTCGCCAAGGTCTTCCCTTCTCAACTGCCTTTTCAGTGGGACAGTTCAGAGGTCTTGGAGTCATCGATACCTTTAAACGCCTGAATGGAACTCGTCAGCCGGCCTCAATCTGGAGCGAGTAATGGCACTCAAAGAGGCGCGCGAGAAACTCAAAAGCGGTGACGTGGTGGCAATCCCCACTGAGACAGTTTATGGACTGGCCGGAGATATCGAACAAGATGCAGGTCTGAGAAAAATCTTTTCAGTCAAAGAGCGTCCGTTTTTTGATCCCTTGATTGTCCACGTAGACACAACCGACAAAGCGCGCGCTCTCACCACAGAGTGGACTGAAATTCATGAGGCCTTGGCCAAAAACTGCTGGCCTGGTCCTTTGACTTTGATTGCGCCCAAGATCCATACCCTCAATCCCTTAATTACCTCAGGACTTATGGATGTGGGACTTCGCTGCCCTCGCCATCCGCTCACTCTTGAACTTTTAAAAGACTTTGCGGGTCTCGCTGCTCCTAGCGCTAACAAGTTCGGTAAGACCTCTCCTACTCAAGCTGAGCATGTTCACAGTGAATTTGGTGACTCCGTCATGGTGCTTGATGGGGGTTCTTGTGAAGTAGGAATTGAATCAACTGTCGCGGCCGTTGTACGTAACGGTGGACGCTGGAAGCTCTTAGTCTATCGTCCAGGGTTTTATACTGCCGCTAAACTACATGACATCCTTGAAGACGCCGGTCTTCCGACTGAAACGAGTTATACCGAAAGTCCGGTCGCTCCAGGGCAATTGCAGCATCACTACATGCCTTCCATACCTGTACTCATCACTGACAATCTTCCTAAGCTTGAACTGATTGAGGCCGCGCAAAAGAAACTAAAAATCTCTATCGTTAATCCGGTTGAACTCGTGCTGGCCGATGACCCTATCCTCGCCGCTCGCTTGCTCTATCAACAACTGCGTGACCTGAGTCCACGTCACGACGCCATTATCGTTATGTTGCGTGAAGAGCATCGCCGCACTGAGGCCTGGCGTGCGCTGATGAACCGCTTGATGAAGGCCGCGAGTTTTAGAGCGTAGGACGCTTCAAAAATCGACCGTAAGTAATGAATTTATAATTTACGGTCAAATTTCGATTAATCGCTTTAGAGCGTAGGCACAAACCTAAACAATCCAAGCTTCAGCGCTGTGTAAATCACTACAGTGAAAAACAAGACCACATAGATGAACTTCTTCACGTTTTGAATAAGACGAATCTGCGCCTCTTGCGCCAGATCTCCTTTCACGCCGTGTTGATCGAGGATGGCGATAACTCGTTCGATGTTACCGTCAGCGACCAGGTGGATTTCGCCTGAGTTAGAGAAAATGGCGATGATACTTTTAGGCGCCAAAAGTTTGTAATGCGAAGCCTGCTCGTAATTAAACCAGGAGTTTAAAAAAGGGATTCCCCGATTAAAGAGATAACCCTTCTCATAGAAGCGCACACCACGAATAAATCCGTAATAAATAACTGGAGGAATCACCAAACCAGTCAGCCAAAAGAGCTCGGTGGGATATTTGAGATGAAACTGAATAGCATCCCACCAGCCAAGTTTTCCTTCTTTAAGAAATAACTCAATCTGAAAAGTGCCCAAGTACAAATCATGATAGAAAAAAAGCACCAAGGCCAAAAGCACCAAACGAAATGGTGCAATCATGGCGGTTCGATAAATGCGCTTCCCTCTCACAGCTTCATCTCATCAATCACGGGATGAATATCTTGAGCATATCGAAGTAGATCGATGACCTCACGAGCACAGCCATCACCGCTGGTTCTCTCAGTGATATAATCGACAATCTCGCGAACCTCAAGACCAGCACTGGGAACTGTTGCCGAGAATCCGGCTGCTTTTAGAAGTGGGATATCAAAGAGTTCATCCCCCATATAAAGAATCTCATCCGGCTTCACGTTATAGCGTTTGATTAAATCTTTGAAAGCTTCACGCTTGTCTTCGTTACCGGCATAACTGAAATCAAGTCCTAACTGCTCTACACGCTTTTGTACGCCCAGTGAGTTGCCGCCGGTGATAATACCAACTTTGATTCCAGCGCTCATTAAGAGCTTCATACCGTAACCGTCGTAAACACAGAATGTGCGGTTAAAACCCATTTCCGCGCCATCATAATAAACTTTGGCATCAGTCAAAATACCATCGACATCAAAACAAGCGACTTTAATTTTTTTGAGCTTTGAAACAATCTTTTTGGCTTCTGTCTTTAAATCTCTCATCCTACCACCTCTTTGATCGCCAAAAGCTTCTCGACGATGCCTTTGACTTGCTCCAGAGGCAGTGCAGTCGCAGCGTCTGAGAGTGCCTTACTCGGATCTGGATGCGTTTCCATAAAGATACCATCGGCCCCAGCGGCTACGGCGGCACGAGCGAGTGTTAAAATTTGCTCGCGCTTTCCACCTGTTGCCGTACCGAGTCCGCCCGGACGCTGCACGCAGTGAGTGGCATCGTGAACGGTGCGCACTCCAAAAGATTTCATAATTTGAAAAGACGCCATATCAACCACGAGGTTGTTATAACCAAATGAGCTCCCCCGTTCAGTCAGAAGAATCTTATCTTTTGAGAGTCCTGCGGACACCGCTTTATCAACGATGTTTTTGGTTTCTTCCGGTGAGAGGAACTGTCCTTTTTTCACTTTCAAGGTGCGATTATGTTTCACACACGCCAGTGAGCCGGCATGAATCATATCCGTCTGACGACACAAGAATGCTGGCACTTGCAAAACATGCACCACACTGGCCACTGGTTCAGCTTGATCAGGCAGATGGAAGTCAGTGATAGTGGGAAGACCGAAAGTCTTATTCACCTCTTGCAAAATCTTTAAACCTTCCTCAAGACCTGGGCCGCGATAAGAAGTAAATGATGAGCGATTGGCCTTATCAAAGCTGCCCTTGAAGTGCAGATTGATTTTCGATTTAAATGGCTCAAGGTCTTTGACTAAGCGTTCAGCAATAGTCATCGCAAGATCACGGCTCTCGATTACACACGGGCCGATAAAAAAATCCATTTTCATACTTTCTTTCCTTCTTTCTGAGCAATCGCCGCTTTCATAAAGCTTGCAAACAGCGGATGTGGATCAACGGGACGTGATTTAAACTCCGGATGATATTGGCAGGCGATAAAATGCGGATGATCTTTCAGTTCGATAATTTCAACTAAGTTCAGTTGCTTATTTACTCCGGAGACTATCATGCCGGCTTTTTTGAGTTGATCGACGAAGGCGTTGTTTACTTCTAAGCGATGGCGATGGCGCTCCGAGATGAGGTTTTTGCCATAAATCTTGTGAGCGAGGCTACCTTCATCAATATTGCAATCATAAGCGCCTAAGCGCATGGTGCCGCCTTTTTGAGCGTCACGCTGACCAGACATATAGTGAATAACAAAATCACCTGAGTCGCTAAATTCCATCGAGGTGGCATTTTTAATATTCGCTTTATGGCGAGCGAACTCAATCATCGCAAGCTGTAAACCAAGGCAAATTCCAAAGAAAGGAATTTTCTTTTCCCGGGCGTATTGAATCGCCATGATCTTGCCTTCCGTTCCGCGAGAGCCAAATCCTCCCGGAACAAGAATCGCTTGAACATTGTCGAGTTTTGAGAGGTCTTTGGTTTTTTCCATCTCTTCAGCATCGATATAAACCGGCTTAAGTTTAGTTTGTGTAGCCATGGCCGCATGGCGAAGAGCTTCGTCGAGCGACTTATAAGACTCAATCAACTCGGTATATTTTCCAACGATACCAATTTCAACTTCATGCAAAGGATGGGTGGCATTGTAGACCACTTGCTCGAGTTCTTTAATATTCGGCTGGGGTGACCAGATATTCAAAATTTCAGTAATGCGCTCATCGAGGCGCTGACGGTTGAATTCAAGTGGCACTTTGTATATCAAATCCATATCGATACACTGAAAAACGTTTTGCTTAGGCACATTACAAAAGAGCGAAATTTTATCCAAGATATTTTGATCGATCTCGCGATCGGCCCGACAAATAATCATTTGCGGGAACAGACCAATCGAGCGCAATTCTTTGACTGAGTGCTGAGCAGGTTTTGATTTTAATTCACCCGCTGCCGCCAAATAAGGCACCAGTACCAAGTGGATAAAGAGTACGTTTTCGGTGCCGACATCCAGTGCGAACTGACGAATTGATTCCATAAACGGTAGCGATTCAATATCCCCCACCGTTCCACCGATTTCACCAATCAACATATCGCATTTTTCAGCCGCTAAAAGGATACGGCGCTTAATTTCGTCCGTAACGTGAGGAACGACTTGGACGGTTTTACCGAGATATTTTCCTTCTCGTTCGTTCTCAATCACTTTTAAATAAACTTGGCCGGTGGTGAAATTGTTGGTGCGTGAAAGCGTCAACGTGGTGAAACGCTCATAGTGGCCTAAATCCAAATCCGTTTCTGCCCCGTCATCTGTGACAAACACTTCGCCGTGCTGAGTAGGACTCATCGTGCCTGGATCTACGTTAATGTAGGGGTCCATCTTGAGCATATTAACGCGAAATCCACGACGCTCAATTAAAGAGGCAATCGAAGCAGCTGCAAGACCCTTGCCCAGCGAGCTGGTTACACCACCGGTAATAAAAATGTATTTCTTGGTGTTCTTGCTCACTTTAAGGCCTCCTCGACTCTTTTCACATCTTCAGGTGTATCGACACCGATCAAACGTTGAGTGGTGACTAATGCTCCAAAACTCATGCCATTTTCCATCGCACGTAACTGTTCTAATTTTTCTAAATTTTCTAGGGGTGATGCCGCCAAGGTCACGAATTTCTCAAGTGCTTCAGCTCGGTAACAATAAACGCCGATATGCTGAAACCACGGACTACTCTGACCGTCACGTTCAAAAGGCACACTGGCGCGTGAAAAATAACTGCAGCGACCATGCAAACCCATCACCGCTTTAACGACATTAGGATTTTGCCAATCACTCTCACTGCGCGCGCGTTCGCGCACCAAAGTAGTGATGTCAAAACTCGATTTGTTATGAAACTCCACCAGTGATTTTAGGATTTCTCCCTGAAGGAGTGGCTCATCCCCTTGCACATTCACTACAAACTGAGCGGGATCTTTTTTAAGATATCGCTGATAGGCCAAAGCGATTCGCTCAGAACCTGAAGGAACATCGTCATCCACTCGCAAAACTTCACCGCCAAAAGCTTTCACCGCTTTTTCAATGCGCTCATCATCTGTCACCACATAAGTGGGAAAGCCACAGAGTTTTGCACGGGAATAAACCCATTCGATCATCGAGCGGCCATTTATGGGGGCAAGCGGTTTACCCGGGAAACGAGTGGATTGAAAACGGGCCGGAATCAGGACAACGGCAGGACGCATAGAACCTCAGGAGTGTGACAGCTCATCATAGTCTTTGAGAGGGGCCACCGACAACCATTTCCCAGTTGCACTTTCGAGGACACTGCACGTTATAATAGGAGAATGAAAAGATGGATGACCGTCGGATTATTGACTCTTTTAGGCACTCTCGTGGCTAGCGCCCAGGAAACCTCGGTAAACCGCGATATTATCACTGATCCTAATCTTTCATCGCGTTGTAAGGAATTGATGCAAGACCGTAATGATAAGGTCAAAGTTCGCCAGAGACTGACAGGGCTTCTCGAGCGCAATCAAAATTTATTGAAGAAAACCCCAGAGATGAAAGTCACTATGAAAAAGCGGCTTGAGTCGAATCAAATTACACTCCGGAATGAACTCTATCTGGCCACGTTGCAAGTACAAAGCTTAGAAGAATCCATCATTCGTTCTGGTTGTCCCGGCATTAACTTATAAACTTAAGTTTTACTTTCTAAAATCACCCTTGCTAGACTCTCCTTCACACACAACTCCTCAATAGGAGAGACATTTTGTTATCCAGACGCTTCTTTGCCGTAATGGCTTTGATGTTGCTGGCAGAGGTTCACGCTCAAGATGAGCTTGTACCCGAGCCGGTTGCTGGGGATGCCGATCTCAGTATTCCTGAATCTGCTCCCTCCCCTCGTAGAAATGCGGTTCAACCGCTTGAGCCGGATCGTGATCTGGCGCGAGTGATTGAACTTCGCACTGCTATCGAAGAAGCGCTTAGGCGCAATCCATTTGAGCAAGTTCGATCCAACACCAATGCTAAAATTGATTTACTGAAATCAGATTTGTTTGAAAGTTTCTGGATGCCAAATCTTTCTTTGGATCTCAATACGTCCAATCAACGATACGACCGCATTTATTCTTCACAAAATCAGCCGACAGGACTCTCTAGCCAAGTTTCACCTAACGGCTCATTAGGAATTACCATTAAAGATTATACTATCTTTAATTGGGGCCGCGATTATCTCGCCTACCTTAACGATAAAAATATTCTTAAGCGAGACGAGCAACGTCTGACTGAGCAGCGCCGTCGTTTACGCTTCTCTGTCATTGCCCAATTTTTCGCTCTGGTGCGCGCCAAACAATTCGTGATGATTTATCGCGAACAGTTGCGACTCGCTTCTTTCATTCATCGCCTGGCCCATGAAAAACTTCAATTGCGCAAAATTCCTGCCATGGAATACTACCAAACCCGCGGTGAGTTCTTACGTGCGCAAACGGAATATCAGCAGGCCCTCTTTGATGTGGGACATGAGGAAGAAAAACTCTCTAACCTCTTAGGCGATGAGTATCGTCCTAGCTACAAAACCGTTGAGCAGCTCAAATTCACCACACTTGGAACCACTCCTGAAGAAGCAGTCAAACAGGCAGTAGAAACTTCACCGGCCTATAGGGACGCGAAACTGGCTTTGGATAATGCCAACCGCGAATACGAAAAAACGCTTAAAGATAACCTCCCGCTGCCAAAGTTCACTTTGGGGATGGGAACTTATCAGCAACAATTTGCACCGAACGGCAACAATTGGCTGCACCAAACCAATACCGGTCGCAACGTTGAACTAGTTGCAGCGGTGAATATGAGCTGGACGCTGATTGGTGAAGGCGGTCTTTTTAATTCACGCGTGAATAAGCGTGCTTATTTAGATAAGAGAATTGCAGAAATCCATTACTTCAATACGAAACGAGAATTAGAAGTTCGTATTCGCACTCTTCTGCGTACCGTGCGCTTCCTAGAGCAAAAAGTCACCATTGCTGATTTCCAAAATAAAAATGCGCGCTCGAACTACGACTCTACTCAAGACAACTACACCGCTGGTCGCACCACTTTCCCGCAAATTAAACTTGCACTCGATAACCGAGTCTTGTCTGAAATGAACAGTGAAAATGTGAAGTACGATCATCTCTTGAAAAAACTTGAACTGGCCGATGTCATGGGCCTCGATGATCTTCCGGGTGACAACTTTGAAACACTGGCGGTGCGCTAATGAAATTTCTCCTAGCAATCCTTATCTCTTTTTCGTGCTTTGCCGCGTACGAAAATCCCGACGAAGCCTTTGAACTGACTCAGGAAGAAAAAGAACCGAGTGGAGAAGACCTACTCTTTAAGAAGAAGGCCAAATACGACTTTGATGAAAGCTTGGTTTACATCACTAACACTGAACTCGGAATTAAAGACCAACGCCGTTTCACAGGTCTTGATCGGAATAAATTGTCAGCGTCTTTGCACTTAAACGGTCAGTATGAGTACCTCCAAAAACTCCTAGGCTTCGAAGTCACCTGCTTGCGCCGAATGGATAACTGGAGCAAATTATGGGTCGGCGGAACCATCCGTCGTACTGCCACTCAATGGGATCAAATCAGTACCAAAAGCGACGAAGGCGGCGGAGAAGCGGCTTTTCAGCGTCCTAACGATGCTGAACAAACCCTCAATTCCGTAGGGCTTGGCTTCGGCTATCGCTTCAAAATGTTCTTGGATTTCTTCAAGACTGAAGACGTTTTTGAGTCCGTCCAGGCCTTTGCCACCTATAATACTCTCGCTGAAGGCTTCACTGGGGAGAATTATACAGGGTACGGTTTGACGGCCGACTACGGACTTCATAAAAGAACACGTAAGAGTTTCTTTTATGGCGCCAAGTTCACCTACAACCTCGCTTGGGTAGAGCTAGATAAAGACCGCTACTTCTCATTGGGTTGGTACACGTTCGCACTTGAAACAGGATTTATCTTCTAATGGTACCTCGCTACGAACAAAAAGATATGACAGCACTTTGGACTGAAGAGGCCAAATTCACCTGTTTTCTCCAGGTCGAGTTAGCGCTTCTTGAGAGTCTTGAAGAAGCGGGCATTGCCCCTAAGGGAGTGGCACAAAATATTCGCGCCAAAGCGCGTATTCGTCCCGAGCGCGTTGCCGAGATTGAAGCCACCACTCATCATGATGTCATTGCCTTTTGTACCAGCATCACTGAAGAGCTTTCGAGCGAGCATGCCAAGTGGTTTCACTTCGGATGTACTTCATCAGACATCATCGATACCGCACTCTCTCTACAGCTCAAAAACTCCATCGAACTCATTCTCCCTCACTACCGTCGCGTAGTGATTCAGCTGCGTGAGAAAGCTGAAAAGTATAAGATGCTGCTTACCATCGGCCGCTCGCATGGGATGTATGCTGAACCGATGAGTTTTGGACAAAAATTTCTTTCCGCTTATGCGGAATTTTCCCGTCGTCTGCAAGAGCTCGAAGAATTCGCTCAAACAGAAATCACCGGAAAAATGTCAGGTGCCGTAGGTAACTACACCGTCCTCTCTCCTACGATTGAAACAAAAACCCTTACCCGTTTGGGTCTTGGAGTTGAACCCGTTTCAACACAAGTTGTTCCCCGCGATCGTTTAGCGAAGTTTGTCTCAATTGCTTCGCTCTTTGCCTCTGCCCTAGAGCGCTTTGAAATCGAAATTCGTCACCTTCACCGCTCGGATGTGGGTGAAGTCTATGAAGGCTTTCTGCCAGGTCAGAAAGGCTCATCGACCATGCCTCACAAAAAGAATCCTATTGCAGCAGAAAATCTCTCCGGTATCGCCCGCTTGATTCGGGGCTACCTGACCGTCGCTCATGAAAACGTCCTCTTATGGCACGAGCGAGATATCTCCCACTCAAGTGCTGAGCGCCTCTACCTGCCGGATCTCTGTGGCCTATGGCTCTATTCACTTCGCCGCCTCTCTCGTCAGCTCGATCTCTTGCATGTTGAGGAAGTGCGTGTTCGCAGTAAGGCAGACGGGGCCTTTCAATCACTCTCAAGCTTCTATCTCCATGCGCTTTTACCCAACTGGGGCTCACACCGTGAGGCGCTTTATGCTGTTATTCAGAAGGCCGCTTTCGAGGCAACTGATGCCGCTGACTTCCATGCCCGCCTAGAGAAAGAGAGCGGCCTCAAGCTCCCTCAAGGGGTTTCGCTAGATTCCGTATACTTAAAAGCCGTCGATGAAACCTTCAAGCGAGTCGATCAGGCCTATCCCCTTCCGACTCTCTGAAATTATTACCTTAGGCCTTAAGACGAACTGCCAAGAATGGTAGAACCTCGCCACGAGGTTTATATGAAATATTTAGCCATTTTCACTCTCTTGATGGTCTCTTTCTCAAGCTTTGCTGTGACTCATTTTCCGATCAAGGAACAAAGCTTCGAAATACGCGGCCAGGCAGCTCTTCAACATCTCGAACAACTTTTGTTATCCCCGGCCGAAGTCTTAGAAATTTTCGAACCTCAAGGTGGCACTATCAGCAATCGCAAAGTGACGGGCAATCAGATCACCTTCACTGCCACAAAAAAAATTGCTTTCATCAGTAAATCCGTTTTTGTGAAGGGCACTCTTGATAGTGAATTTTCTAGCGAAATTTGTCTAAATGGAGAAGTTGGATTCAAAGCGACTTTTGACTTGGCCGGCTCAGATGGAATTGTTTACGATAGTATCGATGGCCTAATTGCCGAGGTTTGCTTGAAAGAAGTAAATCCATCGTTTGTTAAAGGCCGTGTTTCAGGACGTTTGATCAAAGGTAATGATTATAGTCGAATGTTGGGCGGCTCAATCCGTGAAGTGATTGAAGCGCAAGTTCCGGCGTTCATCCGTGCGCTGGATAGCGGAGTTAAAAAACGTCAGTAAGCCTTCTTAAGGAACGCATGAAATATCTCATCGCCATACTTTCGCTTCATAGCTTCATGGCCACTGCTTCTCCCTGCCTTCCAGCAGTTGATGTTTTTGAGCAACAAGAGGGGCTTCAGAAACTCGACCTCACGCTTAAAAGTTTCACCGTCAATACTCATGTATGTATCGATGAGAAAAGTATCCAAGACGATTTCCAGGCCACCCTCGCGCTTAATCGCTTAAGAAACGATGAGCCTCAGGCCTTTAAAAGACCCCACTGTTTTAACCTCAATAAACTTACTGATCGTGACAATCCTGACGCCCAGCTTTTACTAAAAAGAGTCATGGGTGAAGATGAAATCCTACAACTCGCCTACCAAGGCCAAGTGCCAAAGGATATCTACATTGCGGATTCAAAATTTGATTTCAAGGCCCAAGAACTCTTCACTGAAGAAGTCTTTTCTAGACCCGTTATCGGTACAATCATCTCCCGTGAACATTACGGCAATGTGAAAGATAAAAATCTGCACGCCTATGTCGGTATGCCAATTTCGATTGGAGCGAGCACTGTCGCCTATCTTATGGTGAAAGATAGTGGGATGAAGTACGACACAAAAAAACAAATAATCTCGGCCGCGGGCCCTCTTTCAGGCTTTATCATCGGCGTCCTAAAAGAAGTGCTCTACGATAGACAGCGTCCTAAGAACCACACGGTCGATAAGCACGACGCCTACGCAACTGGTGCAGGCGCCGGTATGATTCCATTTAAAATCAAAATCGAATTTTAGTTATTTGATTTCCGAGATGACATAGTCTTGGCCTTGAAAGAGAGTCGCCTCTTTTTTTACGTAGTCCTTCGCCTCTTGCACATTGGCAAAAAGGCCCAAACTCACGCGATACCAAGTCCCCTTACCTGCAATGATGACTTCATTGATGGTGGGGTTATAACCTCGCACGGTAAAGCCTTCAGCGAACTGCTTGGCATCTTCCATGGTGCTATAGCTACCTAATTGAATAGTATATTTACCGGTCTCTTTCGTGGCCGTCGTTACTTCTGAAGTAGTAGGAACGCCTGCTTCTACTTTCTTTTCTTCACCACCGAATTGCTGGAGTTCAGTATTGAGCTTCTCTTTAGATTCTTCCATCAACTGCTTCAATTTCTCTTCATCGCTCAACTGAGGTTGGGCGAGAGTTTCTTCCACGTCTTCTTCAGCGGTTGATTTCATTTCGACTGTTTTTGTGTCGACTTCAGTCACGCCGGATTTCTCCAGGGCGAGTTTTTTCCCAAGATTCACCCCTAAAGTGAAACAAGTCACACTCATGATGACGACGAACACGAAGATCAGAAAAATTTCTTTCTTCTCGAATACAAAGACTTTGGCATTTTCTTCCATGTAACTATTCTAATACCCGTCCTGATTCCGCACAATCCCTGTTTCAAACTTGAATTATCCTCTCAAGAATAGCACTGCCCCCACGACTTCTTCCCCCTTTCTGTGGTGAAACGGCCTGGTAGCAATAACCAAAAACCCAGGAGTTTATATGAAGATTTTGAAACAGAACCAAAAAGGCCAGGCCCTCATGGAGTACGTCATTGTGTCGGGGCTAGTTGGCATTATGTGCCTAATCGCAGTGAAGCAGTTCGGTGAGGCCATCAATACCCGCATTAAAAACATGAAAAGCCAGATCACAGAAAACATTCAAATCGACAAGAACTAGCCATGATCTCGCTGACTGCCACCCTCACCACCACCGCCATGCTGATCACCACGCTGATGCTGTTTGAGCTCTCGCATCGCTCAATCTGCCAAAGTCAGCGCTGGAAACTGACGGTGACTAAAGTCGGTGAAAGTCTCAAAGACGAAAGTCGTGCGCTGCCGTTTTTTAGTACCTGTCGTGGCGGTTTAGTATCTTGGACATTTAAAGGTCGCTTCCATGATTAATAATCAAAAAGGCTTCCTGGAAGCTCCTGGTTTTGTTCTCCTCATGCTCTTAGGCCTCTTATTGAGTTCTCAAATAGTAGTGTGGCAGTGGCGCCTGCATAAAACGCGCGAGCATCATCGCCAAACACTTTGTCTCAAGCGCGCCATGGGCATCACTAATCAGATGGTAAGAAGAATTAATGTCTTGAACGGTATGCTCGCCGCCGGAAAAGTCGGTCAAGGAATCGGTCTCTTCTTCCCAGGGATGGGTTGGGTAGCAGCGCTCAAATGGGAGAAAGTAAAAAAGATTTTGATGGGACTGCAAGAAGCCACCTTCTGGTGGGCGCAAAAAGAGTGGCTCTCTCTGCGCCAAGAAGGTTGTGCGCTTCCTCTCAAATGGCAGCTCTCCCCTTATGAACATAAGATCAAATTTAAGCGCGAATTTGATTTAGTGATGCTTCGTAAAACTGAAGAGAGTTATCGCATGAAAACACCCTACGTAACTTATCTGGCGACTTGGAAGCTAGAAAATACGCTTAATCCAAAAATCCAATGGAGCGTGCAATGAATCCTGGATTATTTTTTTCTCTTTGGACGCTCGCGGCAGGGCTTTTGCTGACGGGCATTCATCTCACGCACAGTCACTACAACAAACTTATGCGCCAAGATGTTCATAAGTTTGAATCCGCTTGGAAAAAATGGGAGAAAACTTATGAGCGCCCCTAAACTCACCCGTCGTGCCCTGGCACTTCGTTTATTTGCAGCCGCAGTTATTATCAACAGTTTACTCTTGCTCTTTTTTTGGCCAACGGCCTCAGTGGAAGAAAAAACTTTCTCGATGGCAGCGGATGAACTTGAGATACAAATCAAAGCTCAACTCCATCTGCCTTTTGAAAAAAATCAAATTGCCATGCTCTTAAAGCAAACTGGCGAAACAGTGGGACCAGTTAAACTGGTTGCTCGTACTGAGGATCATGTGACTCTTTGGCTACCTCGCTCAGTTTATCAACAACACTTTCGCGCTCTGATTCATGACGAGTGGGCGCTTATACCTGTGGTAAAAATTACGCCCACCAGAAAATCAGAAGGAGTTCGTTATGAAATTGCTTATTAGTTTATTAATGCTCTTACCAGTGAGTACGCACGCTCGAGTGATCGTCGTCTCTTATGCCGCTGGAATTGAGTTAAGTGGCAGTGAAGCACAAAACATTCAACGGGTAATGACCGAGACTTATCATATCCCCAGCGAATTCATTCAACTGGAGGCCAGCCTTGCTCCCTGTTCAACTAAACGCGAATCAATGTCGTGGCATTTATGTATAGACACAAGCGGAGACCTTTATCAGGTCTCCGTTGATCCATCATTCATTCAAGAAACTTTGCGGGTGTTCTTATGAGAAGCGGGAATTACTTAGAAGCAGCTTTGGCGGCCTTTGGAGCAGCACCTTCATGGACAGCGAACTTAGGCGTAGTGCCCTTGTTGCGGTCAGCAGCTTTACGTTTTGCGCCCATAGCGCGGTGTTTTGCTTTACGGCGTGCTTCAGTGATAGCGGTACGTGATGCCATGGAATGCTCCTGGATTCTGAAATTAAGTCCATTGGTTATAGTGCTCGCGTTAACGGTTGTCAAAGAGGCATGCGCTGCACAAACAGAGGATTTTATCCTCGCTAAGGGCGAACAGCGGGAAATTCCCTTAAAAAACCTCAAAAACTACTCTGTCGGCAACAAAGATGTCGTCACTTCCTTCGTTCACGGCGGAAAACTGCTAATTAAGGGTAAGAAGGTCGGTTTCTCGGACTTGGTCATTTGGGAAAAAGAAGGCCAGCGGCGCGTGCAAGTTTATGTCCTCTCTAAAACCGCCTTTTTGAAAACTATCCAGCTTTCTGAGACCCTAAAGGATCTTGGACTAGAGCTCGATCTCAAGGGCCCTTTGATGGTGGCCAGTGGAGAAATCCATACCGTCGAAAACTGGCGCTACCTCCAGCATTTAAAAGGTCAGCACAAAGAGCGTGTGGTGTTTCATGTTTCAATTTCTGATGAACTCAAACGCCTGATCGCCACTGATATTTATCGCGAACTCTTTGCCGTCGGCATTCGTCGCATCTCGTGTGAGGCGCATTTCCTCGATATGGAGTGCATTCATGAATCAGGTGATCGCGCGAAAGACATCATGCAATCTCTCAAAGAGCGCTGGGGTGTGAAGTTTATTGCTCGCGAATCACGCTGGGCGAAGGGCAATCTGCGTATGAAGTTTAAACTCATCCAACTCGAGAGCATGGATGGCAGAGAAATTAGCTTTGGTCTCTCCTCTCTTCGCGCGAAGCCACTTGATCTCTTTCGTCATGGTCTTAAAAAGCTTATTGAAGACAATGAATTTGCCCTCGCTGAAAATCAACTGGAGATGTCGACTCTCGCTGAGCCAGAAACGCTGATTCGATTGAACAAGCCACATCTCATTGAAGTCGGCGCTCAGATTCCCTTTCAAAATATTCGCCCTGAACAAGGAACAGTTTTAGCTCCTATTGATTGGCGCTTTGCGGGACTTAAAATTCAAACGCAAATGAGTGAGCGCGATGGTGAATTAATTATTGATTATGAAACGGAATTCACTCGTCCTCAGGAAAGTGGCATCAGCGGCTCAAAAGAGAAATCATCGGTAGTAATCAAACCTGGCCAAGTCTATCGCCTGTTTCAAATCGGCTATCAAAGTAAAACGGAAGACAATCAGCATCTACCAGGACTTCGTGATGTACCGATCCTACGTTCAATCTTTGGCTCACGTGGAAAACAAAATACCTATAAGCGCATTGAAGGCTATCTCATCGTGGAGGAAGAATAATGCTCGCTCTTTTTAAAGAAACCCAAAATCTTCCCGGTCGTGTCGATGAACTGTGGTGGCTCAGAGAAAAATGGCGTCGCTCACTGGACAAAGGAGTCATTCACACTCAAGCGGAACTCGAAGCTGACTGGCAGATCGCCTTTCCTGAGCAGACTCCGGAGATGATTTCATCTTGGGTTCATTGTATGAGTCTTGAATGGATTATCGAAGGTGTCACAAACGATGTGCGCGAAATTTTTTGCCATCACACTCAACTGATCGAAGCGGTGGGAAGCTCTCGCCAGTTGATTTCATCTCCTCTTCAACCAGAAGATTGGGATTTGTGGGTGGAAACATTGGCATGTAGACTAAAGCTTGATTTCAATTTCACCAATCCGTGCGGATCCGCTCATTTGAAATTTCAAAATACCGAATGGCGCGCGACTCTTCTGCACGGCTCGATTGGGCCAACGGGCAAATCTAAAGTCTTTTTGCGTCAACTAACAGTCAACGCTTATCCACTGAACTCCTTCTCACTTGATAGTGAAGGAGAAGACCTTTTAAAAACCCTCATGATGAACCGAGAGAATATTCTGGTGGCCGGAGCGACCGGTTCAGGTAAGACATCACTCTTGAGTTCACTTCTGGCAGAAATAGATCAGGACGATCATGTGGTGCTCTTAGAAGACACCCAAGAAATTTCAGCAGCGCTGCCGCGGCTCACACGAATGCTCTCAAGTAAACTACCAGGAAGATCATTGAGTGATTATCTCGCTCACGCCCTTCGCCTCTCACCAGATCGCATCGTGGTGGGTGAAATGCGCTCTCATGAAGTTATCCCTTATCTGCTCGCCATGAACACCGGCCACAAAGGTCTTGTTTCCACCTTGCACGCCTCAAGTGCCATGGATGCACTTTTGCGAGTCGCCCAGCTCTTTGTTTTAGCGAGTGGTCAGAAAGATATGAGTTATCAAGAAGTGTTGCGGCTTGTAAGTCGCAACGTCGGCGTGGTGGTGTTTGTGGAGAAGCGCCAAATTAAACAAATCATCCGCGTCTTTGGCTGTGATGGTGATCAGCCAATGTTTGATGTGATCTGGGGTGCTCAATGAACCCACATGAACTAGTAACTAAATGGCATTCCTTCCTAGCTATTAATTATGACTAAAAAACGTAAGTGTATTTACCGACAAGAGGAGGAAAGGCAGGGTTCTTTTATGAAAACAGAAGAGGCCATCATTCAAATCTATAATGCTTGTAAAGAGCTATGCCCCGAACTTAACCCACGAGAACATGTCAGTGATTTAGTTTTTAATATCCTTGCTGACCTAGAGCACGAAAAGAAAAAAATTACTCCGAAGAAAATCGAATTGAAAATTAGAGAGCATGCGCTTTTTGCTCAAAAGTGTGTCCGCAAAAAACGTAAAGCTGCTTAACGACAACGCGGAAATTTCTTAAACGCTTTAGCTTCTTTTTTATTCATATTGTAGATCACCGAGCGATCATTACAGCTTGAAAAGCTGACGGTTTCAACCGGCACATTGTAGACACCTTTGCGCTTCAAGGTCACTTCTGCATACTGAGTGGTACAGAAAAAACCAGAGATCCAACCGACGCGTTGATCACGGTGGTAGCTTAAATAATAATCATCATCTTGAACTGAGCTAAGCGGGATTAAGCGGTAGCCCTTCATTTGCAAAGACTGCATCGACTCAAGCGGCAGTGTCTCAGGCACGCCGAGATTACAGCTTTGAGAAGCAAAAGTAGGAAGCGACACGAGGAGTGTTAAAATTAAGTATTTCATAACGAAGAGTTTCGCCTGAAATTGTCCTCTTTTTGGGGCTTTGGAAATTTTTACTTGTTGATAGAGTCGACTCTAAGTCAGCACTTGGCGCATGAGCCTGGCGACTTCGTTATCTTCGTGCCGGGGACTAGCTGTTAAGGCCTCAATAACGCGTTTTTGGTTCTCGCTGTTCTTATTCTGGGAGAGCTTAAATTTGACCTGGATATCTTGAATATCAATCTTAAGCCCCACGATGCTCTTCTCTAACACTCCCGGAGAGGCGAGATCAGGGGGCAAATTCTTAGCCCAGGTAGGTACCTCATTCATCGCGCTCTGCAGACGATCAAGGGCCTTTAAAAGTTCCCCGGGTTCATGGATCGCTGTAAGAGTGCCACTGACATGAACAACGGCATAATTCCAGGTCGGCACTTCCATGGAAGGATTCTCATACCAGCGGTGATCAATAAAAGCGTGGGGACCGTGAAATACTGCTGAGACTTGAGTGCCTGCGAGCTCTTTCCATAACGGATTAGCATAGGCCACATGGCCCCAAAGGGCGCTGTCTTCAATATTGAGTGGAATGTGATTGATGGAGGGAAGATTTTCTACCACTCCCACCAGCGTCGCGAAGGGATAGCGACGGATAAAATCCGCCGCTATCGTCTGATCCATTTGGTATTTTTTGGGAGCGTACATTAGACGCGAGTGAGCTTCTTATAAGTCACGCGGCTTGGTACATCGGCCTTCGCACCCACACGACGACGAAGGTCTTCGTGATAGTCAGAGAAGTTACCGTCAAACCACACCACTTGTGAGTCACCCTCAAAAGCTAAAATATGCGTACAAATACGATCTAAGAAGTAGCGATCATGGGAAATCACGACAGCACAACCTGGGAACTCCATCAGTGCGCGCTCCAGAGCTTGAAGTGTATTCACATCAAGATCGTTGGTCGGTTCATCCAAAAGAAGAACGTTGCCTTCTTCTTTTAGAACTTTTGCCAAGTGAACACGGTTTTTCTCACCACCAGAAAGCTCACGGATACGCTTTGAGTGATCGTCACCCGAGAAGTTGAATTTACCCAAGTAAGCACGAGAGTTGATTTCACGGCCGCCAATTTTAAGTACGTCGAGTCCATCGACCACTTCTTGCATAACGGTTTTATCACCATCCATCACGCGGCCCTGATCAACGTAAGCAATCTTGGCCGTCTCACCCATTTTAAATGTTCCGGCATCAGGCTTCTCTTGGCCGGTGATCATTTTAAAGAGAGTGGTTTTACCAGCACCGTTGGGACCGATAATGCCGACAATTCCACCGGGAGGAAGCTTGAAAGTCAGGTTCTCATAAAGAACCTTGTCACCAAATGCTTTGGAAATGTTATTGGCCTCAATGACCACATCCCCAAGACGCGGTCCTGGTGGGATGAAGAGATCATTCGTCTCGTTACGCTTTTCTGTCTTAGAATCAGCCAGCATTTTTTCATAGTTCGCAATACGAGCTTTGCTCTTGGCGTGACGAGCTTTAGCACTGGAGCGAATCCACTCAAGTTCTTCCGCCATCGCCTTTTGGCGTTTTGATTCAGTTTTTTCTTCTTTCGCCAAGCGAGCACCTTTTTGCTCAAGCCAAGAAGAATAATTTCCTTGATATGGAATACCGTGGCCACGGTCGAGTTCTAAAATCCAGCCGGCGACATTATCGAGAAAGTAACGATCGTGGGTAACCGCGATGATGGTTCCTTTATAAGATTGCAAATGGCGCTCAAGCCAGAAGACTGATTCTGCATCCAAATGGTTGGTCGGCTCATCCAAGAGAAGTACGTCAGGCTCTTGCAAAAGAAGTTTGCACAAAGCCACTCGGCGCTTTTCACCACCGGAGAGCACGCCACATTTTTGATCAGAAGGAGGACAGCGAAGTGCTTCCATGGCGAGTTCGAGACGAGAATCCAAATCCCACGCGTTCGATGCATCCATCTTGTCCTGCAACAATGATTGCTCTTCGAGGAGTTTATTCATCTCATCGTCAGACATCGTTTCGCCGAGCTTGTTATTCACTTCTTCGTAGCGATTCACAATGTTCACAATTTCTTGCAAACCTTCTTGCACCACTTCGCGAACTGTTTTCTCTGGATCAAGCAATGGCTCTTGCTCGAGCATGCCGTAGCTGATGCCTTTCGAGCGATTAAGTTCACCGTTAAAATCTTTGTCGGTGCCAGCAATAATTTTGAGAAGAGATGATTTACCAGCGCCGTTTAAACCCAAAACACCAATTTTGGCGCCATAGAAAAACGAAATGGAAATATCGCGCAGGACTTGTTTTTTATTAGGATAAACTTTTCCAGCTTTATAGAGTGAAAAGATAATTTCTTTATCTGACATGGTACCACCTTTGAAAGTGGCACCATTTAAGCAGAAGTTCGCTCGCTTGACTAGTTCGTCTGGAGCACCTGAAAGATCAAGACACTCAAGAAAAGAAAATAAGGCCCAGCAAAAAAGCACAACAAAAAGACCAGCTTAAGACCTTCAGCGGTCTTAGTGAGCTTCGTCATCCCCTCCTCACGTAAAAACCAGCACTCTTGCAGTAAAATTTGTGCTTCGCGCCCCAATGCTCCCCCTTGTTTTTGATAGAGCACGGCCAGCTCTTGCACGCGCTCGATAAGAGGCTGCAAGATAAGGGTTTTTATCGTCACAATTCTCTCTAACTTGGCTTCGCTGATGACTTTACTCGTTGGTAGAGCAGCAGCACTTAGTGTGCGCATGACATAAAGGCTCTCAAGCAATTCTGCAAAACCCTTCAAGCGCCGGGCCATCATAAATTTAACTAAAGGTGAAAAAAACGCAAAACCCATTCCTTGAATAACGAGCATCACCACATACACGACACGAGGAATTGCACCCACCAGATCTCCCGTCATATACACCAAGACCCAAGTAATGGCGGTAAACATGGCAAACTGCAACCAAGCGCTGATACGAATTCCTTGCCAGCGCTGATCAAAAGCTTTTTCCTTTGCCACTCCATCGCGCCACTCCCAAATAAGATCTTTAGGAAAAGATCCAAAGGTGCGCGCTTGCCGCAAACCTTCCTCAGCAAGACGACTAAAAAATTTGTACTGGGGAATAACACCTAACTGAGACAAGGCGCCTCCCTGTGAGCCTAATAGTTGCCACGATTGCAGCCAGCGATTGAGTTGTTCTGAGGCAGGAACTCTGCGCCACGAAAATTTAATTTCTTCTAGCCAAAATCCGGCCATAAGCCATGAGAGCAGAGCTAAAAAGAGCATAAGCAAAATAAGATTCATAGAGTGTGCTGTCCCGTTGATTGACTTTGCGCATAAAGTCATTTAGAAACTTAACATGCTTCAACAAGACGTAAGTTCGACACCTAAATCTTTAGGAAAGACTCCTTTAGAGAGTTTTGTTTCAAGTTTGAAACGTACCCGTTCAAATAAAACACTTGAACTTCATCAGAAGCGTTTACAATTTTTGGCGCAAAATTTTGATCCGTTTGCCGGCCAAGTCGATAACGAATGCCAGCAGATTTTGAATTTCTACTCCATTCAAATACAAGATCCGTTTCAATTTACGAATCTTGTATTGCAAATGCTGGATGCACTGGAAGAAAGGACGAGATCCCTCTCGCGATAGTCTTCATGCACCCTCCTCGCTGCGCCCTTCATCCCATCTCCATCAAACTTATGCGCCAAGGCCATCCTTGGGTGACGCTGGATGCTTTTTCTCGTCGCTTTCCTCGTGAAGCCAAATTTGTGGTGGGGCAAGACGATCGCAAAATGGATATTGGGATCTTGCTGCATGATCCGAATCACAAAGTGGTACGTGGTAGGCTTTGGAGTCTGACTCGTCCTTGGAATGAAAAAATGTTCTGGCCCGAAGTCGAAGAGCGACTCAAACAAGCTCGAGCTAAGCGCATGGAGCTGGCAAGTTTTAAAGTGCGCGACGATCGTTACTGGATTTTTGGCGAAGTGGATAATTTCCCAGGGCTGATGCTCTTGCAACTTGGCGAGCATTTCATTGTGCAGTTCTATGCACTTTGTTGGCGTGACTTTTTTCCGGAACTCAAACCACTGTTACTAAAATACTTTCCCGAGATATCTGAAGACAAATTATGGATTCAAACTCGCTCGGAAGATGGCTCAGGTCAAAAACCTCCGACGCTTTGGAATAACGAAAATAAAATCGTCACTTTTCCCGTCAATGAGGACGGCTTTAAAATCATTGCTCGTTTAGGCGAAGCCTATGATTATGGACTCTATGCTGATATGGCGGCCGTGCGCTTTGCTTTGAAGCCAGAACTCACCAACAAAAAGCGTGTGCTCAATCTCTACAGCTATACCGGTGCTTTTTCGCTGCAAGCACTCCAGCTTGGAAGTGCTGAAGTGGTTTCTGTGGATCTCTCTGCGAAATACCTTGGCTGGCTAGATGAAAATTTAGCACTTAATCAATTCAGCGGCACTCATCGCTCCATGAAGATGGCGACAGAAGAGGCACTTCGGATTTTAAAAAGTGAAGGACAGAAGTTTGATTTTATCATCTCTGATCCACCGAGTGCGTCCAGTGACGGGCAAAAAAGAACATCCGCTTTGCAAGCTTATGAGAAACAATGGAGTGATCTACAAGAGCTATTGGCCCCCGAAGGACAACTGTTGAGTTTTTTAAATACTCATACCGTGACTAGTGCCAAGTTCGAAGCGCACTTAAAAGGTTTGCCTGGCCAGCGTCTTAAAATGAAAACACGCTACACACTTAGAGACGACTGCCCCACCTTCAAAGGTTTTCACGAAGGGAATTATTTAAAAGGGATACTCTGGTCATGATTGTTGTCAAAAATCTGCAAAAGACATTTAAAGTCTCAACCAAAGAGCCAGGGCTCTTGGGCTCAATTAAGGGACTCGTTTCGCGTAAGTACATCACCAAGACAGCGCTTAATAATGTCTCCCTCAATATTAAACAAGGTGAGATGGTCGGTTTGATTGGTGCTAATGGTGCCGGAAAAACGACTCTCGTAAAAATCCTGGCCGGTATCATTCATCCCACTGAAGGAGTGGTGAGTGTACTGGGACACAACCCTTGGGACCGTGATGATAATTTGCGCCGACAAATGGCACTCATCATGGGCCAGAAGGCCCAGCTTTGGTATGATCTTCCTGCCCTCGATTCTTATATGCTCCTTAAAGAAATCTATCAGATTCCAGATCAACTCTATAAGCAACAGATCGAATTTCTCGCGGATGTCTTGCAAATTAAGGATCAGCTCAAAGTGCAGGTCAGAAAACTCTCGCTAGGTGAGAGGATGAAAGTGGAATTGATGGGCGCACTTCTCCATCGCCCGAATGTGGTGTATCTCGATGAACCCACCATCGGTCTAGATCTCATGGCACAAAAAGCGGTGCGAGGCTTTCTTAAAAATTATCAACGTGAATTTAAACCTATTATTCTTCTCACCTCACACTACATGGAAGACATCAAAGAGCTCTGCGAGCGAGTGATTCTGATTAAATCTGGCGAACTGATCTATGATGGGGCACTCACCACTATCCAAGCTCAATTTGGCGAGAAGAAGAAACTGGTGATGACGCTAGAAGATGCGCCGACAACCATTCCAGAGCTAAGGGCAGAGCTAGGAACGCTCGACGTTGATAAAAACAAAATCACTCTTTCGACCACTCGAAATCATTTATCAGGTTCGATGGACTATCTCTTAAAGAATTTTCAACCGACAGATCTCACCATTCAAGATCCTCCGATCGAAGAAGTGATTGAAAGCTTCCTTCGAAAGGGTGGCTCATGAGTTGGCATAAGCGAGTTATCTCAACTGAGATCCGTAAAATTCTCGCTTACCGCTCCGATTTCTGGGTGAATTTCCTGGGCCAAGCTCTGGTGCAGCTTTTTATTGCCCGCGCACTTTGGCAGACGATTTTTGAAACTAATAATCTCACTCAAATGCAAGGCATGAGTTTGCCTGAGCTAACTCTTTATTATCTACTCGCTCCACTCACACTAAAAATCCTGATGGGTGAAAATATCGGTTTTCTCTCGCGAGAAATATATGATGGAGGACTTAATCGTTATCTCGTCTGGCCTCTACCTGCATTAGGTTACAAAGTACTCACCTACATGACCTACTCGGGTTTTTATCTGCTACAGATGGCGATTCTCTATTCCATTGGCCGCTTTATTCTCAATCCCGCTGCCGTAGAGATCTCAGAGCTCCTTCGTTTAGTTGCCGGCATTGGCTATCTAATGGTGGCGGCCCTTGGGTATTTCTGTTTTATGGCAATGTGTGAAATGGTGGCATTCTGGGCCGATAATACTTGGACACTGGGAGTGATGCTGCGATTTATTGCCGGTTTCTTGGGAGGTGCTTTTCTTCCCTTGGCCTTCTTCCCAGAGCACATCCAAACCATTTTAAATTATCTCCCTTTTGCGGCGATGGTGTCAGGTCCAGTTAAATTAATTCTTGGCCGCGCGACTCCGGCCGAATCACTCCAGTCATTTATCGTTATGCTGGTTTGGATTCCAATTCTCGCCACCTGTGTTCGACTGATGTGGCGTAAAGGTAATCTCAAATACACAGGGGTGGGAATGTGAGATATCTGCGCCTCTATCTGCATTTTTTGCGCTTCTCATTTAGCCGTGCCATGGAATTTCGCTTGGACTTCACCTTCAAGATCATCATGGACTGCTTTTTCTATGCGGTGAATATCGCTTTTTATAAAGTCATCTTTCTTAACACGCCGACACTGGCCGGCTGGAGTGAAGACCAAGTCATGGTGTTTGTTTCAAGTTATCTTTTAATCGATGCTCTTCATATGACGGTCTTCGCCAGCAATATGTGGTGGCTCCCCTATTTTGTGAATCGTGGTGATTTTGATACCTATCTTACCCGTCCGGTAAGTACGCTCTTTTTCATTTCGCTCAGAGAGTTTGCTGCCAACTCTTTTGTGAATCTTCTGATTGCCGGCACAATTTTTGGAATGGCACTGGCAAATCTAGAATCGCCATATACATTGCTGCAACTTTTGTTCTACCTAGGTCTGATCATAAATGGCTGGCTGTTGCATTATGTTTTACAGATGATTTTTGTCATCCCCGTTTTCTGGACACAAAGTAGCCGTGGCTTTAATGATTTCTTCTTTAGTATGGGCACTGCCATTGAGCGACCAGATTTAATATATCGTGGAGCGCTTCGCTGGCTCCTTACCGCCATTCTTCCCTTTTCACTCATCGTGAGTTTTCCTGCACGGCTTTTCTTTGGGCCCACCACGCCTGGACTCTTTTGGCATCTAGCAGGCGTCACACTTCTCATGTGGGCGTTTATGCTGTTCTTATGGAAAAAGGGTTTAAGAAGTTATTCGAGTGCGAGCAGCTAGCTAACCTTAAGCTTCAATTCAGGATTTATTTTCGCATACAGCTCAATCAGGCGATCTGTAGAAAACTCATCTATTCTGTGATGTAAAATTTTACTCATTTTTGGAGCATCTATCCTTAACAACTCTGCTAGTTCTTTTTGCGTGAGATCATTTTTTTTTAAATATTTCACAAATAGCTGACAAATATCCCAGCGAAACCTTTCAAGAGGAGTTGGATTCTCTTTTAAGAATAGAGTCCCTTCCACTGTTGCTAGTTTTTTTCTTATACGCGCTAATTCTTTTTCTGAAGGAAATCCCATATCAAATCCTATGCGCATTAATGATGCCAATATAATCCTGATTATCCTCGTAAAGCCAAATTAGTCGATACCATTTAGCTCTGAGCTGAAGCTCTGACACAAAATAGGAGTAGTGATCTCTTTCACTAACTCGAAGCTCCGTACTATTACTCAAGAGCTCGACTAAATCTAGAATAAGCTTATCATTTATACTCTCGCTATGCTTGAGCTCATAGTGGTCATCGATTACAACTTTTTCAATAAACCACTCGTTTATAATCATGCGGACTGGATAGACTCGCCTCATAAACTTACCTCTTGTTGCCAAAAATGGCAACTAAACTAGATAAGCAAGAAATATCATCTACGTTTTACGTTAGAAATTTTTAAACCATGAAATAGCGATGTAATTCTGTTTTGAAGCAGCTAGAACGCTTTGAGCTTTCCAGAAAGAATATCCCAGAACATTTTGAAATCACCCATCAGAGAGTAGAGAGGAAACTTGAAACTTGCGGGTTTGTTTTTTTCGTAAACGAAATGGCCGTACCAAGCGAAGCCGTAGCCGGCGACAGGTAGTACAATAAGAAGAGGTAGTTCACCGGTCACAAAAAAACCGGCAGCGGCAGCAAGCACAAAACTAGTCCCAATAAAATGCAGACGGCGACACATCAAATTATTGTGCTCCCGCAAATAGTAGGGATAGAAGTCCGCAAAGGATTTAAACTTCAATAACTTATCCTCCATACAACTATTGTGCACGGCCTAGACACCCTGAGCAAGCGCATAAACAAGTATAATTGCTGAAAGCAAAGCCTTTTCAACCCTGGAAACTCAACCTTTCTACTCCACTACCGATAAGCCTAAGGATGAAATATGCGCTTTGGGGGGTCTTAGGACTTCTCCTTACCACCATTGAAGCTTCGCCCAAGGAACCTCTGATTGAGGTGCTTGGGCCTTATTATCCACGCAATGCGGACGCGAGCTACTGTCGTCGCAAGACGGACATCGTCGATACAATTGTTTTTCATCATTCGCAAACCACCAGCACGACGTCTCCGGAAGAAATTAATGAAATGCATTTGGAGCGCGGTGATGCTAGTGATCCTTGGTTGATGATTGGCTACCATTTCACCATTAATTCACCTTATGTTGATTCGCCTCACTACAAGACCTATGTCTCACGTGGCCGTCCCTTTCATATCGCAGGTTCACATGCTGGCTCGGATGCATATGCGAAAGTCACTCCTGAAACCAAAGAATTATTGAAGGCCAAAGATTCAGTACGTTGTGGCACTGAGACGGGTGTTGTGAGTGAAGCCGATGATAAGTTTAATCCTGATGGTGATGCCAAGGCGAATTACACCACGGTTGCGATTGTATTCATTGGTAATTATTTTGTTCGTAACCAATCTAATCCTGGCGGCTACCCGCTAGGTAATGAGCGCTTCCCAACGGGCCGTGCTATCGATGCAGCGGCTCGACTCGCCTGCCAACTGCAGCGAGATAATCCTCGAATTCAATACATCAAATGGCACAGCTTTTACCGAGCGACATCATGCCCAGCAAAAGTTCGCGAACGAATCAAGGCCATCATCACTCAAACGGAGAAATACGGATGCAAATTTCAGTAGTGCTTCTCCTTTTAATTTTTAGTTTGAGTGCATTTTCATCTGAGGATGAAATACGAGATCTCATGGAGCGCTATGAAACTCATATGAGTGGAGTAAAGACTAAAGGCTACGATATTTTTACTGCTGATTTCGCCAAAGAGAGCCCTGACGTAGCAGCGCCGAGAATAATTGAGCCCGACGAAGAATTTAAAAAGAAGAAAGAGAAACTTAAAATTGAACACAAAATCAGAATGAGCAAAAGAAACAAGGATCTCGCGTTTGTCAGACGAATTGAAGACGGAGAGCAAGTTGATTCTGAGTTTGTAATTAAAAAGATTAAAGGCCAATGGCAGATCCAAGGGACTATCAATGACGAAGATTAATTTATTCTTTTTACTCTTAATCATTTCAGCTTGTGGAAAGATAGAGCAAGTACAAGAGAGCTTTATCGGTCTCACGACCAATAACAGTCTCACTATGGTGGATGTGAAGCTCGGGGCCCTGTATCGCAACGACCCCACGCAAAACCCCAATGGCTATGATTATATCAATTTCGGGAATACTCAGTATCGTATCGGCAATATGACCGATGAAGTACGACAGACTTATAATGCGCTTCCACGCGGAACGCAGTTGGAAGTTTATTTCAAAGGTAAATTCGCCAAACGTGCTGGAGTTTCTACTTCAAATCCGAGCGTCGACTTTGATGTGATTGACCTGGAAGGGATTGCGAAGAAGTAAATCTCTTCAATTATGCTTAAATCAAGACTACTTGTTATATTGGTGGCCTTCATCTCCAGCAGCTCCTATGCGGCCACTGATGCAAAGACCTGCTCACCTGTTGATCTACGAGGCGAAAAGCTAGGACCCGTTCGAAATCAAGACTCGATGGGAGCTTGCTATGCATTTTCTTCAGCTGATCTATTATCATACAAAATGGGCCATAAAATTTCAGCGATGAGCCTCATGCGCTCGAAGGCAAAAACTTGGTATCTCTCTATCCTTGATAAACTCTCGCTTCAGTCTCGTCATGGACAACTTATGAGTGGTGGCAACGAGAAACCTCTACTCGATCAAGCTCTCAAGGCTGGCCTATGCCTAGAAAAAGATCTCCCCTCAGAAGATAATTTGAATGTGGAATATCGTGATCGAATTGAAGCGCTTTACAAGCTCAAATCATCTGTTGAAAAGAAAGAAGTCACCCATTACGATGCATGCATTCAACTTCTCACTCTATTCCCAGCGATTGAACCAAATGATGCCATTGCTATCCTTATCAATTCGGACTTGAATTCTCTTTTTGATCGTTTGGCAGAAAAATCTTGCTACTGGAAGATTAAAGCTCCTTCCTTGAAAATTGTTAGCGAAAAGAAAATATTCCTACTCGATAAATTATTTCCTACGGATCTTTTTTCAACAATCAATCGAGAACTCTCGCGAAAAAATCCTCCTATTATCGGATATGTTGGAAAAGTTTTGGTTGATATTGAAACAACAAAAACCAATATCTCACATAGCAGCCTTATAGTAGGCAGAAAATTTAACCCTGCATCTCAGACATGCGAATACCTCGTCCGTAACTCATGGGGCCGCAGTTGTTCTTATTATGATAGTAGGCTCAAGTGCGAAGAGGGCCATATTTGGCTCCCTGAAAATATTCTTGGCAAAAAGTTGAACGAGGTGGTTTATGCCAAGTAGTCTTGCATTACTATTTTTTTTTAGCACTTCAGTCTTTGCAATGGAGCTAAAGTGCACCACTGGGCAGATTCGTTGGTATCACGAGAAAAAACAATCTCAGGAAATAATTAATTACTGCACGAATGATGACGGAACAGTCTTTGTTTCAAAAGACTGCTATCTCACGCAATGCTGGAAAAAGTTCAACATCACTCAGCTCGCTCTAGATAAAGCGATTGATCAAGAAATAGGCTCACCTGGATTTGCGATCTGTCGCTCATTAAAAGGAGTGCCGCAAATTATTGAGTTTGAGCATCAAAAACGTTGGGTAAGCTTAGATCGATGTCGACTGAAAGAGGGAGATATCGATACGGGATTACTCTTTAAAGTTCTAAACGATAAAGTAAAAACATCGCGGTGATTTTCACTTCGCCAAATAACTTAATTCATCTTGAAAGCGATCCATCTTCACCGCTAATCCCGCCGGCATGCGCTCAGGCATCTCAACAGTCAAAACCGGAATGCCACGTTCAGCCCAAGCGTAACGACCAAGGCTTCCTGGATAGTGGCCAAGACTCTTCCATTTAAGCGGCAGATACTTAGGACGCTTGGCCGGTCCATCATAATCAAGCACAGCGAAGGGTGTATGCAGAGAGACAATCAGATCGGGTTGATAGTTATCAATTAAGCGCATGACACATTTTACTTCAGGCTCTGTTCCGGCGGTGTCTCCAGGAAATTTCTGAGGAGCTGAGCCGAGTTTTTTCCAATAAGTATGAGCGCCTTCATTCCAGTCTTTGGTGGGAAAATGGCGATTAAGATCAATCTTGGCGCTACTCGTGCGTGTCACACTCTTCACACCGTCAGGATTAAGTACAGGAACAACCAGCCATGAGTTATGAGGACTCAAACGATTCAAGCGACGGATCCAACGAAAGCCCACCTCACCGGCAGGAATTTCATTTCCATGAATAAGGGAGAGCACTAAGATGCGCTTTCCATCGGGCTTACCCGGTTTATCAAACTGCAAAAGACCTTCCCCACTTTTTGCCATACAGCCTTCCAGTGGTTTTAACAGCGCAAACTCGGCCGAGAATTCGCGGTAGCGCTCACGCCAGGTCATCGCTTTAATAGGGAGAGAAAAAAGAAGTGAGAAAAAAAAGGCCCCGCAATGGAGGCCTCTTCTTTTATGGATTTTTAACGATGCGATCACGCCAGGCCCTAACATCAGGTGCAAGGTAGTCGTACTTCATGGCATCGACGGTGTACTGTGCAAACTCGTAGTCATGGGAGTGAGTCAAACACTCTGTTGGACATACAGTCGTACAAAGACCGCAGTAGCAACAAAGGGCCGTATCAATCGTGAACTGCGTAAGGTGCAAGCGAATCGACTGGCCGTTTGAGGTTTTCTTGATCTCAGAGCCTTCAGGAAGTTTCTCTGAAGAAATGTAGATACAATCAACCGGACAGGCCATGGCACATTGAGTGCATGAGATACAGTTCTGTGAATCGTTGAACAAACGCATACGCGCGCGCTCAGGAAGAACTTCACGAACTTCTGGATATTCGATCGAAACAGGTTTAACTCCCCATACATAACGGAAGGTAATCCACATACCCGTGATGGTGGTAGAGATGCCGTTAAAAAGGGCGCCAAAGTATTCTTTGACTGAACTTTGTTGAGTGCTCATCGGTCAACCTCACCTAGAACAATATCAATAGAACCAACCGTCGCAACAAAGTCAGCAATCATCTGACCTGGCGCCATGAGTGGCAACATTGATACGTGCGTAAAGCACGGAGATTTAATTTTCAAACGATAAGGAGTCTTAGAATCATTGCCTTCAGAAACAAGGTGCACGCCCAACTCTCCACGAGGACACTCGTGGCGCATGTACACTTCACCTTTAGGAAGCTTTAAGACTTTAGGAACTTTACCCATCACACTGCCTGGCTCTAGCTTCTCGAGCACCTGACGAATGATCTTGATCGATTCCTTCACTTCTTTCATACGCACGATGTAGCGGTTCCAACAGTCACCCACCACACCGACTTCGCCGATACCGACTGGAACATCGAAATCAAATTCCGAGTACAAGCTGTAAGGTTGGTTTTTGCGCAGATCCCACTTGTAGCCTGAGCCACGAAGAACTGGGCCAGTTGCTCCGTAGTCGAAACAATCTTGAACCGAAAGTACTCCAACGTTAGCGGTACGCTGAACAAAGATTTTATTCATCGAAACAAGGTCATGATACTTATCAGTCTCTGGCTCAAAGTTATCAAGGAATTCAGATACTCGAGTGAGTTGCTCATCAGTCCAGTCATTCCAAACGCCACCAATCCAGATGTAGTTATACAACAGACGTGCGCCAGAAACTTCTTCGAACAAACGAAGAATCTTTTCGCGCTCATCGAAAGCGTAAAGAAATGGAGAGAAAGCACCAAGATCCAAAGCGTAGGTACCAAAGGCCATCAAGTGGCTAGCAATACGCTGAAGTTCACAAGTAAGAATTCGTAGAAGCTCAGCACGGCGAGGAACTTCAGTGCCGAGCATTTTTTCAACTGCAGCTACGTATGTCCATTCCATGCTCATAGAAGCGAGGTAATCCAAACGATCAACGAAAGGAATCACACCGCGGTAATCAATGGCTTCCGCATGCTTTTCCATACAACGGTGCAAGTAGCCCAAGTGTGGAATGGCGTGAGCGACGATTTCAGAATCGGTTTTGATCTCGATACGAAGAACTCCGTGAGTCGCAGGGTGCTGCGGTCCCATGTTCAAGGTTAAGAGATCAGTTTTAAGTCTTTCTGTTTCTGGTGTGCGAGTTACTTTTTCTTCAACACCAGGGATATCCCATTTATTCATCATATTAGTGCACCTTTCCCGCAGCTGACTCTTGTGCCTTTTTGATCATCTCTTGGCGCACAATGAATTCACGGTCGGCCATATTCATTTTACTTTCAGGGAACACTTCCATGCCGTTGTAAGTCTTCTGAGCGACGTAGTCTCTGCGAAGTGGGAAACCTTGCCAGTCATCCGGGCATAAAATGCGGCGATGATCGGGGTGATTATTGAATGTCACACCCAACATGTCGTAGCACTCGCGCTCTTGGAAATTAGCCGCTGGAAATAAATCTGTAATTGAATCGAGGTTTGGATTCACACGATCAGTGAGGCGTGCTTTTAAAAGCAACTGCGCGCCCGCACCTTGGTCGTACTTGGCAAAAACATAAACCACTTCCAAGTATTCAACGTAATCCACGCCGCTGATAACTTGCAAAGCATTCATGGTGCCCGATGACTTGAGCCATGCTGCAACAGCATGAATCTTTGAAGCATCAACCAAGATGGCGCTATCACATTTCGCGTCTTCAGCATTCAACACTTGAGCGTTGGCACCCGAGACTGCGCTATTTAATTTTTGTGCAATATCATTAAGCATGTTTCACCCACTTGTCGCGAAGCAGACGCTCGTTAGCGATCTTCTTCTGAAGAGTCATCACGCCTTCAATCAAAGCTTCTGGGCGTGGAGGACAACCTGGAACATAGACATCAACAGGAACCACTTCATCAACGCCTTTCAAAACGTGATAGCCGTGCTGCCAGTAAGGGCCGCCTTTATTGGCACATGAGCCCATCGAAATAACATATTTTGGTTCAGCCATTTGTTCATAAAGAACTTTCACTCGTGTCGCCATTTTCAGCGTCACTGTGCCGGCAACAATCATAAGATCTGCGCGACGTGGAGTGGCCATGAAGGCACCACAGCCGAAGCGTTCGAGATCGTACTTGGCTGCACCTGTCGCCATCATTTCAATCGCGCAACAAGCGAGACCGAAAGTCATAGGCCAAAGTGAGTTTTTACGACCCCAATTAAAAAAGTCGTCTAAGGTGGTTAGGACGATGCCGTCTTGCATGGCAGAGACTCCCAAAGTTCAATGAAAAGGATAGCTTAAGAGTAAGCCTGACCCTTTCTTTCGTCAATGAACCTTAAGGTTTTCTGAGTTAGTTTTGTGATAGACGCGGACAGCGCATTTCGACGTCCTGGCGGAACTTTTCCACAGAAGCTGGAGCACGTCCTGATTGCATAAATCCAAGACGACGACGGTCGTTCTCACAGACTTTTGCAAGCACCGATTGATACTCTTGGATCGCTGCCAAGGGATAAGGAAGGCCATAAGCCGAGGAAACAAACTTTATTTTAGTTTCTTTTAGATACGGGAAATGACTCACAATTCCGCGATCCGTCATAAGCTTTTGCAACTGGGGATAGAAGCCACCGACGTGGTAAAAAAGCTCGCGCGCTTGCTTCTCATCAAAGCTTCCGTCGGGACGCTGAATCTCTAAACAATTTGAATCGCGGTTAGCATCACGAGTAAAAAGCTCCTTCATGACGCGACACTCGGTCACAAAAGCATGCACCTCGCCACCCTGGCCTTCGATGGTGGAAAGTACAAAATCACTCAAAGAAAAATTCAAAGTGTACGGGTTAAAAGTTTGGCGATGAACAAAATGAGTCAGTTCATGGGCCAGGTCTAAGAGCCCTTCGCGCCAGGCCAGGTGGCGATTCACATACACCTGTGAGCGCGATTCAAAGTGAACATTTTCCGGAGACTCGGGGTGAAACTTACGAATGAGGGTTGTATCAGTCAGTGAGCCCTCACCTGCTTTGATAACATCCGAAAGTGTCAGGCCTTGCTGGCTGGCTTTTTTGGCGGCTGCTTCGACCAAAGATTTACCCGTGGGTGATTGAATCAAAAGTTCTAAAAGTCGCTTCACGTTCAATTCTTCTGACTCACTCCACTTGCCCCAATAATTACCTGAAGCACCGGAGACAATCACATCGTGTTCACGAATGATCGGCTGGTGGGCCAGAGTAGTTGTTGAAACGAAGATAAGAGTAAAAAGCCACTTCATGACCTCCGTTTCGACGTTTTATGAGAGTGAATTGAGAGGTCTTAGAGTTGTGGCAGGAGATAGGTAAAAATCGCCCTTTTTGCCCCAATTTTGATGGGCCCAAGCGATTTTTTTAATTCCCAGGTGTTTTGCTCGGTCTTTTTTGAGATTTCTACCAGGTAGTCACCTGGTGCAAGTTTAAAATCCGTCATACGAAGTGTGCGTGGAAGAGTTTGCCAAGCACGTGTATCAGCGCGCTCACTGTAAGCAATCCCTTTAGTGGCCGCAAGATAAGATCCAACAGCGGCGTACTTGGCGAGGATATTATCCTTCTCACCTTTAGAAAGATTTTTATAAATCGCCATCGCGGCAATGATCGCAGTGATATGTTTGATCGCCACTCGCACACCCGTGCGAACAATCCGCTGACTAGATTCTTCTTCAAGTGATTGGCGAGCGACATCTTCCAAATGAGTGACTACTCCCCAAGGTTTTTTGGCGACTTCTTTTTGATTTTTGTCGCGAATAATGAGCCACATCTCTTGCGGCAACTCACCCTTAGGAATCATCGGCACTTCAAAAGCAATCGCAGCTTCATGGGCCGCTAGAGTCATAAGTCCTTGAGCGGCATGATAATTTCCTGTCGCCGACGTTCGGCTTGGAACCATCCCCAGCATATTCACGGCAAACGCTGCCATAACTTCACTACCCACGCGGGCAATCTGTGCTTGTGTCTTGGGGTCTTTGGAAAGTTTGGCGAGTCCTTGAATACCCAGATTGATTTCTTCACTAGATTTAGGCGCCATCACCCCTTCTTCTAAAACAAAACTCACATTCCCCAGCGCACCTTTTTTCGCCTCAGCGATATCTTGTGTGGTGATACCTAACTGCATGGGTAATTGTGACAATTCACTAGGACGCAGGTCTTGAGTGAGTTGAATAATCTTTTCTAAAATATACTGGCGAGTCGGCCCTGCCAGAGGATTTAATTCTTTATGTTTGTTAGGAGCTTTGAAATCTCCTGATGCTTGCAAACTTTTTTCTAAAAGTGCTGAATATTCATTGGCGTCTTTATTAAACGCTCCGTATGCCGGAGTCAGTGTGGTGAAAATTTTCCAACCATCTTTATAGAGCTGGAGAGCAATTTGTTTGTCAGCTCTGATTTGTGTCGCTTCATGAACTTCAGCGGCAACCAGTTTGGCGACGAGATCATGGCGATAAAGTGTTTTACCGCCGGTTGAGCGCTGCCAATCTTGAAAAAAGCTATCCCAACCTAAGAGGGCGGCACGAGCAGCAAATAAATGAATGCGTGCTTGTTCTTCGGGAAGATTTCCTTCTTGGTAGATACGCCAGTTCGCCATCGCTTGATAATAAAACAGCCAAGAGCGCTCATACGGGCTTCCAAAGAATTCACCGGAAGCTTCGTTAACAACCCATTTCGAGCCTTCGCGAGTGACTGACTTCGTATACTGTTGGTCTGATAATTCAATCGCTGCAGTGAAATGCTGAGCGGCCTCTTTAAAATTACCTTGAGCGTAATTGAGCTTCCCTTTCTCCATCAGGAGAAGAAGTTTCACTTTTGGATCTTTTTCGAGTTCTGCTTTTTTGAGAAGTTCCTGAGCTTTTGCATAGTCGCCTACTACAAAAGCTTCACGATAAGCGCGAAGGGCCTCGCGCTGAGAGGTTCCACAACCTCCCAGCACCAGGAGAATAAGAAGGCAAAAACGCATTAAAGTCCCATCGTACTCTTTTCAGAGTATTTAAAGACTTTTGTGCGAGCACGCATAACTTCGACGGCTTTTTCAACATCCGTCATACGAAGATTGACCGAGTATTCCTTGATGGTTTTACCATCACGTTTCTCTGGCTTCATATAAACGTTACCGAAAATCATGATGTCGGCGCCGGTTTGACGGCCCACTTGCTTAGCAGTCTTAGGATCCACCATGCCATCATTTTGGTATTTTACTTCGCCCAAGATTTTTTCACGAGCAGCCGCATCTACCAAAACGAATTCACCTGAAGCTGACAACTCATTCAAGAGTTCATCGTTCAAATCGCCGATTGGAAAATAGGCTTCTGAAGTTTGGTTTTGTACGTCAGCAATAAAGAGCTTGGGAGGATTGCCACCGTTTTGAGCAAGATAGCGCTGGAAACCTTTGTGAGCTTTGATTTGCTTCAATACATCAGCAATCGCCTGCGAGGTATCGGCACTCATCCAATTATCCGTGATCTTCAAACCTTTCTCGTCTGAAGTTTGCGCATCCACACGCTTTGCTTCAAAACTTCCGCAACCAACAAGACTTACGAGCATCAAAGAACTAATTAATAATGTTTTCATGTGTTACTCCTTACACTTCGCCCTGACGGGCCTTCAAGAAATCTTCGTCCACTTTTTCGAGCGCTTTCTTCACGTTCTCTTTCACTTCTGGATCATCGGCTTTCTTAACAACTTCTTCGGCGGCTTTCGCTACCGCTGCTTTCAAGATCTTGCTATCCATACGAACGAGCACGGCACAGGTAAAACCCAAATAATCTTTCTTGGCGCCTAGCTTTTGGATGAACTGACGTTTTTCCCAGTAAGTTTTGGTGACAGCGGCACCATGAACCAATGATTGCACGCGCTCAGCAAGCGTATTGCTGACGAAGTCGCGCATCGGTTGTGTGCGTGGGTTAGATGGATCAATGGCAGCTGAACCTTCCGTGCTAGCAGCAAGAGTCTTCTGAATGAATGTGGTAATTTCTGCAGCGACATCGGCACGGGCATTGGCCTTGGCAAGATTACAAGCAATTTCACGATTCACTTTTGGCTCGGTTTCAAAACCAAACCAGCGCCACTTATCATCTTTCTCTTCTTGT
>JBKHVI010000012.1:0-54673 GCA_046570105.1 Bacteriovoracia bacterium | reverse complement strand
TGCGTGTTCCTGACTGCAATTGTATGGCTTTTTGGGCATCGAGTCAATGCAAAAAATTCCTTTATGCAATTTTATTTCATTCCGACAAGAAAAGCGTAGGGTTAGCTTATGACCCTAAAGCCCGGGAGGGCCTATGATCAACTTTAGCGCCGACTTCTTAGAAAACTTCCTCGCTGTCACGCGTAAGTACATGCAGCTCAGAGGTGGACTCACACAGAAGGATCTCTCTGAGATGACGGGAGTAGGTATCTCGACGATGAGTCGATTTCTTAATCTCAAAACGGCGAGTGTGGATGAACAACTGGTCGCTAACATCATCGCAACTCTCGCTATTCCTCTGCATGAAGTGATTGATGGAGTAGCGGAAGATTCTACGGATACGTTTAAGCGTTTGGTGCAATTCTATAAAGATCAAAAGCTCAATAACGAAAATACCAACACCGGCACGCAAGAAAATAATCAGGGTGGCGGTGATGATCGCCCCAAGCAGAGAACGGCCGCCACTATTAATATTGGTGGAAAGAAAACCACCATGCCCTTTGGGGAAAGCGGTAACAATAATCAAAACAACAACACCCAAGCGACACGCACTGTAGAAGTCAGTATCCGTGAAAAGCTACAGACTCTCTCGCCTCGTCAGAAAGCCTATATTACCGACTTCCTCGATCTCGAAGTCGCTGATCGAGATTTGATTGTGGATCTAGGGGATGCTGTCTTTCGTTATGTTCGTCAGAGAAATGTGGAATTCTAATGTTTTTATGGATTCTACTATTGAGTGCCCTCAACGTTTGGAGTGCCCCTCAAGAAATTGAAGTCTGGTTTGTCTCGCCACCAGCGACTGCTCAGTGGTCACATCTGCTTTCTCCTCAATTGCATAATGAAAATTTAATTGTACAGGCCTGTGAGCCGGTTGGAGATTATTGTTTTGATCCCAAGATTGGTCTTTATTCCAGAAAAGTAGAAATTAAGGAAGAAGCAAAAGAAATTGCTATTGATGAAGGACTTCCCCAGCTACCTACAGCAACAAGCATTAATCGATCCTTAGTAAATTGTGATGCTAAATATGCCTTTGATATTTTCTGTGGCAAGGCCCAACCTGATGGAAAGCCTACTGGAAAAGCTGAATTAGAAGTGTGGATAGATGTCAGCTCATCGATGCGCGCGATGGATGCGGGTGATGGCAAAGGAAGCTGTCATCGCGCCAAGCTTTATGAGTCACTGAAAAGCACATGTAAAAAATCTCCCGTGATAAAAGGATTTGATACCTCGATTCGCGATTTAGGCTCGGCGGCTGGCGCCTGTGTGAATCAGGGAATGAATGATGCGAAACGCCTCATTCACTGGATGGAAGAGTCTACCGCCAAGAAACTTCTTCTCATTACTGACGTCTACGAATACCAGGCGGAACTTTCACAGTACCTAGAAAGTAAAAATGCCAAGATACGCGGGGATCGCGGAACTTTCCCTGCTGCACAAATGCTGGACTTCATCTCTGATCTGGCCAAGTCGTGTGAGTAAACCTTAGCATCAACTCCTTATGTGGGATCAATTGCTCAACTGGTCGGCCAAAGAATTTGGTCATCTGCCCTGGCGTCACAAGCGCACGCTCTACCGCACCCTTGTGTCGGAAATCATGTTGCAACAAACGACTGTCGCAACTGTGCTGCAACATTTTGAGCGCTTCCTTGTGCGCTTCCCTGATCTCAAAACATTAGCGAGCGCGAGTGAAGAAGAACTGCTCGTGGCGTGGAAAGGCCTGGGCTATTACCGTCGTGCTAAGAATTTAAAAAAGATTGCTGAGAAAATCGCCCAAGACTGGAAAGGAGAATTTCCCAAAGGCCTTGATGAACTTCAACTGATTCCAGGTATCGGTCCTTATACCGCCAATGCTCTCGTAGCGATTGGTATGGATCAACCTGCTCTTGCTGTCGATGCCAACCTAGAAAGAGTGTTGGCCCGCATTTATGGAATTAAAACTGCCAAAGGTCCGCGCTTACAAAAGCAGCTCGCACAACTCTTTATTGAAAAGAAAATTGTCAAAGAGCGCCATCACTCTTTTCGTGCATTAAATGAAGCGCTGATGGATTTGGGTCGTACCATCTGTCAGGCCAATCGAGTCTCTTGTGAAATTTGTCCGGTGAAAAAAAATTGTCAGGCCTTCAAACTCGGGAGTGCTTTAAGTTATCCCGCAGGCCCGATAGTGGATAAGAAAAAAGCAGTAGAGTATAATTTGAGTCTTCTTCGAGTCGTTGTGAAAAAAGGCTCCAAAGTTTTAGCGTATCAAAAGTCAGAGGGTGAGTGGTTAGCAGGTCAGTGGGAATTACCGACATTTGTTATTTCCTGTGACGATAAAAAGATGCAGCAATATCTTCCACTCAAGACAAAGCTTGCGACAAAAGATTTGCCCATCGTGAAGACGGGTATCACAAAATATTCAATTACCAATCATGTGCTAGAGATAAATCATACAGAGTGGAAAGAATGGAGCTTTGCTCGTGAAACGAGTTGGCGAGAATTGGGTGATGCGAACAGCAACCTCTCTACCGCAAGCGAGAAGTGTCTGGCCAAGATCAATTAGCGATTTCTAAGTTTCCCCATTAAGCGTCCAACACCATTGGCCATAGGCAATACGTCGGCCTTAATACGATCAAGGCTTGGGTGAATTCCCACCGGTGTTGGTTTCATTCCTACCATCTTCATGCGACGACGCAGGCGGTGATTAAGTTGCAGGGCACGAGTTGATTGCATGGTGTGGTCGTTATGGAAAAAGAACGACAATGAAATCGAAACATCTTCCGGGCCATTCTTCACATAGTGACCAGAGACGAATGGAATATGAATCATTTCACCGGGAGTGAAATGAAACTTCGTTGCAAATTTATCTTTGCTCTCATCCCAAGGTGGGCGCTGTTCCGTGCGATCGATATAGGCTTCACAGTCTTCGGCACTGATGACTTCTTCATGCATGGGTGGGAACACCGCCACTTCTTTGCTGCCGCGAAACTGCATGAGAAAATTAGAATAGCGATCGAAGTGAAAAGGAGTAAAGGCGTTAGGTGATGCAATGAACATTCAAAACATCGGCTCCATAGCGCGTTTGCCTGAACCACGGATTTGCATCAATTGGCTGACATCATCGACCAGATCGTTGAAGAGACCATGAAACGACGGATGAACTTCCGGGTTTTTAACAGCGATGTAAGAGTTAGAAGTACGAATATTCTCAATCGTTTCAGTGAGTGTGAGACCGTTTTTATGTTCGATATGCGCTTTATCAAAATTGATTCCAAGATCAGTGAGACCTTTCGAGTACATCACTTGGTGAGGAGCTAATTCAGGCAAAGCCTTCGTAAGGCTTTCGATACTCAATGCAGGATGGCCCATCAAGCGATGCTTGAATTTAAATGGCTCGCGATCGAGTAATTGAATATTCTCCGGCTTGTCGAAGCTCTTAAACATATCTCACCCTTTGAAGTGGGAGAGTTTTAGCCTAAATACCGGTTTTTAGGGGAAATGTGGGTAAAAGCTATAGGTATGATAATGGTCATATCGCCGCCTCTCGCCTCCTGGCTTCGGCGGCATACCATCCGTCCTGGATATAAAGACCGAGAAAAGGGATAAGCCGGATTCTGTTTTAGACCATCATTCCTCTAGGCCCAGAGTTACCCCTGGGCTCCAGCACTCTACCCGTGAACATCGGCCAAGCGGGCCTCAGGCGTTCACCTATGTGAGCTTGCACCTCGTAGAGTTTACCTGGTTTCACTACAGCATTACCTGTACATACTTTCTGTTGCACTTGTCCTCACCTCACGATGGGCGGGCGTTACCCGCTACGATGCTTTGTGGTGTCCGGACTTTCCTCCCGGGGTTGCCCCCCGACGATGATCCCCTTTTCTCGGTTCTGGCGTTATAAACCCTTAAGGCCTTAGCCGGCAACCGTCTTGTAGGGGAGAACGAGCCTTCCACAACTTGGGCAGGCCTTAAGTTGGAATTGAGTATCGACTTCGGACTCAAAAACCTTGGAAACAGCGCCTCGGCAGAACTGACACTTGAGACCATCAAGCCGAGTGAAGACTCCGTGAGCAGGATTTTTAGCAGCAATTTTTTGATAAGCTTTCTGCCAATCCTCCGGAAGAGTCGTGAACAGATTTTGTGCTCGCTCCAAAGTCATATCCCGTTTCATTTTGTGATTACTTAAATTGAGTTCAATTTCCTCACGGATTTCCTTTACGGTTTTACTGAAACCGGCGAGAAAAGTTTTGTGCTCCTCAATTTCCACTTCAAGTTCTTGCTGTCGAATCAGCATCGCAAGGCCCTCTTCTTCGACTTTGGCAGCCATTTCTGGCGAGAGACGTTGGGCGAGCTTTCGATCGAGTTCAGCGATCTGATCGTTAAGTGAGCGCATATCAGTTTCGCGTGTTTTGAGCAGAGCTTGCCGGTCAGCTAAGTCAGTTTCGCGTTGTTTTAACCGAGTAAGCTCCTCGTCCATCTGCGACTTTAAGGAGTTAGCCTCTCGACTAAGAGAGTCGTATTCTCGAATAATTAAAAAATCATCAACATTCGCCATTAGATACCTTAAAGTTTGTCCGATAAGAAATCACTCATGAATTCCAAAATTCTATCCTATAAGCAACTCGAATTGGCCAACGCTCTTGAGCGTGCGCGTGAACAACGTGTTTATTCCGTAGTGGATGCCCGAGTCAAAAACATGCTACCGCAATGGTTGCAGTTTTCACCTGATGTATTTTGGCTACAACGTCCTGAAGATCAAAAAAACTTAGAAGTCTTCTCTGAAGCAATTGATTTCTTTTTGAAGCAAGGGATCCAGCGCGGCCATCGGATTCTTGGTATTGGTGGCGGTGCTACGACTGATTTTGCAGGATTTATGGCGGCCACAATTCATCGTGGGGTTAGTTGGACGGCGATACCTACAACATTGATGGGCATGGTTGATGCTGCCATTGGTGGAAAAACGGCACTGAATACCAAACATGGCAAAAATCTTTTAGGTGCCTTTCATGCACCAGACGAAATTTGGATTTGCTCTGACTTTCTGAAAACGCTTACAAGCCAAGATCTAGCATCTGGTAAAGGCGAAATTGTTAAGTATGGATTACTTGATCAGGGCATTCACGATGCAGTCATGGAAATGAAAATTTTGACTGAAGATCTTATTCTTCAGTGCGCACGGTACAAGCTTGATTTAGTATCGCGCGACTTTAAAGATCAAGGCGAGCGAGCCTATTTGAATCTTGGTCATACTCTTGGACATGCCTTTGAACATAATCTTAAAATTTCTCACGGATTGGCCGTGGCGATGGGATTGAAATACATCTTGAAAGCTTTTGATCAAAAAGACATGTTCGAAGAGTTTTCAAAACTTGTCCGTAAACTTGATATTGATGAAGACAAGATTGATATTACTCATTACAAAGCGAGATTTGATAAAGACGCTTTTTGGCAGGCCTTGGGTCATGACAAAAAACGCTCGACGACTGGTATCAATATTATTCTGGTTGATAAGATCGGATCACCTCGTATTGAGCCTGTTAGCCTTCCCCAGTTACGAAGTCGCCTGGAGGCGTTAAGTGACTTTAAGGGTTGAGCCTAGTCACTTTAAGCCTGACACTCTTCTTCCCGGCTCCAAGTCACACGCGAATCGCTTTCTCATTCTAGCTGCACGAATAGGTGATGGAGTGGTTATTCGCTCGCTTCCTCAAAGTGAAGATGTACAATACTTGCTTCTCGCCCTCAAAAAAATCGGTCTGCAAATCGATGGCGCGGATGCTGCTTGTTTTAAAAATAAATTTCCCGAATGCGAAAAAAAGCAACTTCAACCCATCGAGATTGAGGTCGGCGAAGGCGGAACGACGGCTCGTTTTCTTTTGGTCTTGCTCGCCTCTGGAAAGAATGAATATGTACTTAAAATGAAGGCGCGCTTGAGTGAGCGACCTTGGGACGAACTCATCGATGCGCTTAAGGTGGCTGGCGCCAAGATAGAGTGGCTAGACAATCAATTGCATGTGCAAGGACCTATTGAGCTGGCCAAACTTCCTCAAAGTATTTCAGCCGCCAGAAGCACGCAGTTTGCTTCGGCATTGAAGCTCGCTTTTCATCAAGATGGTTACAACCTCAGGCCAGAGGAACTCAAAACGTCTCAGGCCTACTGGCAGATGACGCTTGATTGCTGCCAGGAAATCGCCAAGCGTGATGTGAATGTACCACTGGATTGGAGTTCCGCTGCTTATCCATTAGTCTTTGCCGCTGTCTCAGATAAGCCGGTGAAGCTCGCTGGACTCAAAAAAGATGCTCAAGCTGATAGTATTCTTTTTGATCTATTAAAAGAGCGTGGGGCGATTACACAAAATGAAAATGGGATTCAGGGACACGGTCTCAAAACTCGTCCACCACTTGATCTTTCCATTTCCTCTTGTCCTGATCTCTCCATTGCGCTGGCCTATCTATGTTCACATCTGAAAGGCAAATCAGTCCTGCGAGATGTAAGTGTGCTTCGTCATAAGGAGAGTGATCGCTTGCAAGCGCTGCTCGACCTTTTGAAACATGTCCAGATAGAAGCGAGCTACGATCAGTCAAAAGACACGCTGGAGATCGTAGGTGGTGAACCAAAAGCTCCGGCCAGCTTAAGTGTTCCGGCAGATCATCGCTTAGTTATGGTGGGAGTTTTGTTTTTGATGAAGAGTGGGGGAACAATCACTCACTCAGGTGCAGTGAATAAATCCTTCCCCCAATTTTTTGAACAAATTATTCGTGAACGATAATAATCGTGTCCCAGTTCTGCACTAAGCTTCCTGTGCGAAGACCTGAGTTACGATTGATTGCTGAAACGCTCACGGTGTTACCAGTGATGATATTTCTGCCAGCGGCTTCTTTCTTAATAACATACATACCTGGAGCGCTACCGCGGCCTGTGTCCATCACAAACTCCCTGACTTTCTTAGAATCTTCTAGAGTCGTGCGAACACAGCCACCTGAAGCGCGTGTACCAAGCTTGCTGTAGTTAGATGCGCCTGTCGCGTGAATGGCGATACCACCTACGAAGAACACAGCATTTGGCATCGGTGCATTCCATGTATAAGAAAGGTAATCGGTATACATTTTAGTTGGACGGAAGAAACCGTTTGGAGTGGTTGAAACATAAGTGCGACCAGAAGCTGCCGTCACGCGCTCTTCTTTGCCGGTAGAAACTTTTGTCTTCATAACTTGTTCGCCGTTCTCATAGATCGTCATGGTCTGCGCACCAGCTCCAGCAGCAGCTTTATTAACGACGATGACAACTTTATTTTCTTCCTGGAGGCGGCGAAGAAGTTCAGCACTCGGTGCCTTCATCTTCACGCGACGAACTTGGTCAGCAGGAGTCATACCTAACTCAAGTGCCATTTCGTCTGTCATAGGCATGAGCTCAGGATAGGCCTGAGCACTGCCGGTCATGATAAAAGCTGAAAGTGCAACAATCGAAGCGAGGCGGAACATGTGAGTCTCCTTATTTGAGACTCACCTGCTCGAAGAAAGTCTCAGTTAGTGTGCCATCTTCAAGCTCCATCGCGATCCCAACAACCGAAGCTCCTTCGAGCTTAGGCCAGCGATCCGCTATGGTCATTCCAGGTAGTGTGGTCAGGGTCACTGACTTCACGTTTGGAACCCCTAAAAGAACTCGTGCCAAAAGGCGACGTTTCAATTTGAGCTTGTGAGCAATGGCGTTGGTATTACCCGCTCCCAGATTGATAAGGATAGGATTCTTTTCGTGGTGTGAAATTTTGTAAGCGATACGCAGATCGCCTTTTCCTTGGGTTAGGTCAGAGAAGAGCTGTCCACGAGATATAAAGTCGTTAAGGCTGGCCCCAATCGACATCGCCTGGCGAACCAAGGGTGTGACCTCTTCAATATCAGTCCCTTCCACATGTGTGCCATCGAGATACCAAGCACCCAAGGCATTTCCGCGCTCTGGATCAACTAATATCCAGTAAGGTGAAGTCACATCTTCGTTTTCTGAAGCCACCAAGTGGGCCAAGAAACCGTCAGCAGTTTTGACTGATTTGATATAAATGAACTTCGATTTTTCACCTTTGATACCTAATTCACGCGCGATACTTTCTGGGAAAACAGTTTGAGTGCGTAGACCAAAGGCTCCTTCACTTTGAATGGGTGCCTTTAAAAACGCAGTGTCCTTATAAACTTTGTCTTCGCCTGGAATGAAGACTTCCCAATTCGCTTTAATGGTTCGGTATATTTCATTGTCGTAAGCGAATTCAGCTCGCTCAAGAAAAGCTTTCTTGAAACTATGACCTGTAGCGAATGGATTTTTGGCGATGCCCTCTACTGCATCAATCACCATGCGATCATAAGCCTCTTTATCACTTACGCGTGCACGAGATAACCACAAAGCAGCAGCGAAACGTTCACCCAAATCATGAACCTCAAGGCCCGGTTTATAGATTTTCACTGCATTTGATGAGTCAGTATAAGAAGATGAGTCGCGCAGTGTTTTTCCGCGCAACATAACCTGACCGACTTGCGGTTTATCTAATAGGATGTTGGCCAAGTAATCAGCAAAGCCTTCGTTGAGTCCGCTGATTTCATTGTTCACTGAATGAGGAAAGAGGGCGTGAAAGAGTGAGTGACCAGCTTCGTGCACAACCACTGAAGGATCAAAACCCGAACGATTAATTTTTCCAGCACCCAATAAAGCCGCTAAAGGATTTGAACTCGCCGGCAAGAATGAAAGTGTGCCGTCAGCTGGATTAAAGAATGCGTTATTGCGCATAATTTTTGAACTACCCGGATCGCGTACTTCACGGGTGGTCAGTACGCCCACGCGACCGGTAGGTCTAAGATCAAGGCGTTCACGGGCCATAGAATAAAAACGAGAGAGCCAGTAATAAACAGTTTGTTGCTCAAGCACTTCTTTGCCTGATTTCGCATCTGAGTTCTGACAGTTCTTAAAACAAACTAAGAAGTCTTCTTCTTGGTAAAAAGCTTTAGGAAATAAACTGGCATAAGAATTTGTGGGGTCTCTAAGAGTAACATTTGACACCAGTGCTTCTGGGACATCGTCAGTCTTAACTTTTTTCCACAGTTCTTCATTGGCCGCTAGTCCGTAGTTATCTACGACTCGCAAGTTAATGTCGGCAAAGGCCGTCATCGATGCTGTGAGCATAAGAGTGGTCGCCAGTAGAGCTGAAGTCATACGCATAAAAATCCCTTTGATGATTAAGAGAATTGTAGAGAATCCCGGATTTTTGTGGGGTGAAGCTGTATTTTTTACCTGAAAAAGGGGTAGGATGCGGCATGGAAAACGAACTACAAAACTACTGTATTGCACACTCTAAACGCCCGTCTTCACTGGCGCGTGAGCTTGAGACTTATACCCGAGCCGCTATTCCTGGCAGCCAGATGCTGATTGGGGAAATGGAGGCTTCACTTTTAACCCTCCTCATTCACAGCATCGGCGCTAAGAGAATCTTGGAGTTGGGAACTTTCACCGGCTACTCATCTTTATGTATGGCCGAGCAACTTCCGGCCGATGGTGAGCTGATTACTATTGATATCAACACCGGTACCACGGCGATTGCGCAAACCTATTGGGACAAAAGTCCCCATGGCAAAAAAATCAAGGCAGTCCTTACTCCAGGCACGGACTACCTGCCCACACTTCAAGGCAACTTCGATCTCATCTTCATCGATGCCGACAAAGTGAATTATCCCTTCTATGTCACTTGGGGACGCGAGCATTTGAGTGATAGCGGCATCATGGTTATCGACAATGCTTTGTGGAGTGGCAAAGTGCTGCAACAAAATCCCGATTCTCACACCCAAGCGATTCAAGAGACGAATAAACTTGTCGCTTCATGGGATGATTTTGTAACGAGTTTGCTACCTGTGCGAGATGGAATGATGTTGGTGAAACGAAAGCGGAAATAAATAAGGCCCCTTTCGGGGCCTTTTTCTTTAGAACTTAGCCACCAAACTTGTGGTTGTGATGTAGTCGTAATTCTTAAGACCTGTGTTGGCCGGAAGATTATCGTAGAGGCCTTTGTAGGCGACCTTGAGAGAGAACGTTGAAGTGAGAATAGAAGTCATTGAAGCTTCACCAGTTGTCATCCAGTCACGGCCGTCAGAAAAGTTTGGAACGTACTCAAGCCAGATTTTCCACTGAAGAGTTTCAGAATATTTATAGGCCCATTCAGTATAAGTGCGCGCCTTGTGCTGATAAACGTTTTCTGCGACGTAGCGATCTTCAGCCGTATAACGATAAGCTAATTCAGCAACCCAAGTTTGTTTGTCGCTTTTCACGATTGAGTACTTACCACCCAAGTCAGAGTTGTAACGTGCTTTCACATCTTGGAAGCGGTTACCTTCAATGATTTCTCCGACGATGGCAGAGAAGCGATCAGAGAGACCAAGTTCGAATTGACCGTTGACGTCCCAGTTACGCGCAGAGAGTGAATTGTTGGCTTCGCCGTAAGTGTAGTGACCGCCGAAAGTCAGGGCGTTCTTTTCGAATTGGTATTTGTTTTTAGTCACGCTGTTGTAGGCCTGAAGTTCAGAGTTACCACCAGCATTCACAAGTGAGAGTTCTGATTCGTGAGTAAGAGCAGCGAGAGCGGGGAATGCACACAATAGTGCCAATACGAGCATGAGCCTCATGAAAATCCTCCAGAAGATGGCTTAAAAAGAAGCCGAAGGATAGTCGCAGAAGCCGAAGTTGTTAATGGAAAAAAGGCAGCAACCCCAGATTCGAGGTTGCTGCTTCGTGAACGAGAATTACTTGAGAATGGCCTCTGTGCCGCTCTCTGCGTCAAACAAACGAACTTCAGCAGTACCGCGGTAGGTAACTACTGAAATACAGAAACGACCGTCTGCGCCAGCAACTGTATTGTAAGTCGCTGGACGATTGGTGCGGTGGTCAACTTGAACGCGGATGAAACTTGGAGTTGTCTCTGCGTCTTCTACCAGACCGCAAAGTTCAGCTTGTGGCTCACCTGAACGTAGGTAAACGTAAGAAGTGACTTTCACAGTGGCAGCGTAAGCAGAAGAGGTAAGGGCAAGAGCAGCGATAATCATAAGCTTCTTCATAATATCTCCTTGATAAAGCATGAGTGGGGTAAGCGTCTCAAACTCTTTTTGGGTTTGTCGCGTGACAAAACGTTTTGCTCAGGTTTAATTGTCTACCCCTCATGGAGTTAGCGTATGAAATTTTTGGTTTTGGCCGGATTTCTTTTGCTCAGTTTACCCGTATTCGCCAATGACTCCATCGTTTGTATGGAAGATGCCGGTGATGTTGTCTTGCAAGTCGAGATCTCACTTGATTGTGAAGTGGCGATTGCTGTGGCTCGCAAATGTTCGTTCGGTACATCGGCCGATGTCGATACAGTTGAAGCAGCGGTGAATGTTTGTTTTACGGAACTCGGAAATCTTTCGCGTGAGGATTTTCGTTTGTATAAGTCGATGAATCGTCGCTGCAACCATGCTTATGGTCAGCCAGGTAGCGATTATGCTTCGAAAGCTGCTCAATGCCGCTTGAACGTCATGGAGTATATCCACGACGTCGTGACGGCCCGCTAATTAGACTCCCGACTTACCATAATTTGATAGCACTCGTGCGGATGGATCATTCACGTTGCATCCTTCCCACGATTTGTTGGGCATCCAGAAATCTTTAATCATTCCCGCACGACCAGGATAGAACTCTTCAAAAATCTCGCGATACCAAAGAGATTCTTTAGTGAACGGTGTGCCGTGTGGATATTGCACGCGCGCGCGTTCAAGATCAGCGTCGGTGTATTTATTTTCGGCATAGGCCTTAAGAGTGTCGACCATCGAGTGGCCAACAGCATCTGAGAAGGCGGCTTTCTCCCGCATGAGAATTTCGTCAGGGAGAATTTTCATGCCATCAAAAGCTTTACGAAGAATATATTTTCCAACACCGGTTGTATTCATCTTGAGTTCAGTGGGTATGGACATGCAGTAAGACACAAAATCCAAGTCAGCAAAAGGAACGCGCGCTTCGAGTGAGTGAGCCGAGATACAGCGATCAGCGCGAAGGACGTCATACATGTAAAGTTCATCGACACGTTTGGTGGCTTCTTTCTGGAATTCAGCACCGTTGGGTGCAAAGTCAGTGTACTTGTATCCAAAGATTTCATCACTGACTTCACCAGTGAGAACCACTTTGATTTTAGTTTTCTCATGAATGTATTTACAGACCAGATACATGCCAATCGAAGCACGAATAGTGGTGATATCCCACGTCTCAAGATGCCAAATCACATCACGAACATTGGCGAGCGTATCTTCTTCAGTGAAATAAACTTCGTGGTGATCCGAATGAATGAAGTCAGCGACTTTTTTGGCATAAGGAAGATCAATCGGACTTTTGTTCAGGCCCACTGAGAAAGTCACTAAGGGCTTTTTTAAAATATGAGCTGCGATTCCACACACGAGACTTGAATCAAGACCACCCGAGAGTAGGTAGCCCACGGGAACATCCGCCACCAGACGTTTACGAACACCTTCAATCAAACGTTCACGAATTTCTTTGAGAACTTTGTCTTTTGGGTCTTCAGTGAATTTTTTAACTTCTGTGATACGACGATAGCAAACGAAGTTACCTTCTCCGTCGTAGTAGTGACCAGGTGGGAACGGACTTACATCTTGGCATAGAGGTGCGAGAACTTTGGCCTCTGAAGCAAACATGATTTTGCCATCAATGAGCGAGTTACCATAAAAAAGCGGACGAATGCCGATCGGGTCACGAGCAGCGAAGAGTTTGTTTTTATCACCATCCCAAATGACGAGTGCAAATTCTGCATCTAAGCGGCGAGCGGTTTCAGCAATTCCGTACTGACGATAGAGCGGAAGAATCGGCTCGCAATCTGAGTGAGAGCTGAAGGGATAGGTCGCTTGATAAGTTTGGTAGAGCTCTGGGTAATTATAAACTTCGCCATTACATAATAACCAAACAGCGCGTTCAGGATCTTTGAATGGTTGATCACCCGCGTGGGATGTATCCATAATCGCTAAGCGATGAAAGCCCAACGTGACTTCGCCGTTAGGCTGAATAATACGGGTATCATCTGGTCCACGATGACGGAGTTCATTAAAAACTTCGTTGAATTCGGGGAATTTAAGGGCGTTTCCAAGAGAACCAAATAGACCACACATGGCCTTCATCCTTACGGGGCAGAAGCATCAGTGCTTCTGAGCGAAATCCTAGCATAAAGCACCAGTACCCTTGGGAATAGCAAAAATTGCCGTCAGCTTCTAACTTCTCCTCTCAGGCGTAACATTGATGAATGGTGCCATTTGTCCCTGAGCTGGTAGAAGTCGAACGTCTCATCGAGGCGCACAGTAACCGTGTGCGAGTGGAGAATTTGGGCAGTGTCACGGTTGGTCAGACCAGCTTTCCCCTCTTAGGGTTAGTCATGGGCAGCCAAGACCCGGCCGCGCCCACCTGCGGACTTTTTGCAGGGGTTCATGGGCTGGAGCGGGTAGGAAGCCATGTGCTCTTGGCCTTCTTGCGGACCCTTTTTGTGAAAGGTGTATGGGATAGAAGCTGGGAAGAATTTTTTGAACGTAATCGAGTTGTTTCCATTCCCATTATTAACCCAACAGGGTTTGCCTTAAATCGTCGCTCGAATGTTCATGGTGTGGATCTGATGCGAAATGCCCCTGTCGAGGCGGTGGGAAAGCTTCTGCCAGGTGTTTCAGGTCAGCGTTTAAGCTCACGATTGCCATGGTATCGAGGCAACGGGTTGGAAGTAGAAACTAAGGCCGTGGCAGATTTTGTGGAACGGTATATGTTTCAAGCCAAGGTTGCTGTGAGTCTCGATTTGCATTCGGGATTTGGTATGAAAGATCGCCTTTGGTATCCGTGGGCCAAATGCGCGGAAGCCTTTCCCCATGCCCCCGCGATGGAGCGTTTAACGAGTTTGTTCGAAGCGACTTATCCCTACCATATTTATAAAATTGAACCGCAGAATTTGAACTATATGACTCACGGAGATCTGTGGGATTGGCTCTATATGAGACAGCAAGAAAAGCATCCAAGTGCAACTTTTCTACCTCTGACCTTAGAGATGGGTTCATGGATGTGGGTGAAGAAAAATCCATGGCAGCTTTTCATGGCCAATGGGCTTTATAACCCGGTTAAAAAACATCGCTATGCCCGCACCATGAGACGCCATTTGCATCTTATGGAATTTCTAGTCAGAAGTGTGGATTGCCGCTCTCAATGGGTTTGAAAAGTTTACAAATTCCCACCTTAAATTGAGTGTCCAGGGGATACTTTTCCCCATGCTGTGGATCCTCTTTTCGCTCTCAATTTTTAGCTCTGTCGCTGCTCCCATGAATAGCATGGTTCCTGCCACTATTTACGGTACCGATGATCGCGAAGAAGTTGTCTTCACGGAACATCTTGATCGCTCTCGACCTGTTGCTGTTGCGATTCACAACCGTTTTGTTTGGCAATTGCCCAAAGTAAAAAGCGCCAGCCTCAAAGAGCGCTTGCGCGTTTGCCCAGATGATCGTTTTGCGGAACAACCTTCCATCGCTGTTTGCACGGGAGTGCATGTAGGGAACGGTCTGATCTTAACCGCGCGCCATTGTATGAAAACGGCGCTTGATTGTGAGCGCTACCGTTGGGCGTTTAATTACCGCACAGATGTAGTGGGTGATAAGTCAGGAGAGTTTAATCTCGAGAATACTTATCGCTGCGAAAAGATTCTCTTAAGTGATGAGAAACTTGATTTGAGTATCGTGCAATTAGAAAAAAGCGCAGCAACAGAAGCCGTACAAAAGCTCACAGCGAGTGCTCCTGTCACGACTCATATTTACGCCCTCGGCTCACCTGTGGGATTGCCACTCAAATACTCAGGACTGGGTTTAAGCAAAGAAGCGGAAGCACATTTCATCTTGGCATCTTTAGACGTTTTTCAAGGGAACTCAGGATCACCGGTGTACAACGATCGTGACGAGATGCTCGGTGTGCTGATTGCCGGTGAGAAAGATTTTACCGTTAATACGCAAAATAATTGTCGCGAGACGTTAGTCATTGAAGAAACACGTCAGGAGGAGAAAGTTATTCTTTTGCGTGCGATGACAGAAGAGTTTTGGCGTCATATTGCTGATGCTCAAAATAATCTTTAGTGTTAGCCTAATTTCATGTCTCTCAATATTAAAAACTATAAACGGATTGTTGTTCTGACAGGAGCAGGAGTCTCTGCTGCGTCTGGGATTGCGACTTTTCGTGATTCAAATGGTCTGTGGGAAAATCATCGCATCGAAGATGTGGCCACACCTGAAGCCTTCGAAAAAGACCCATATCTCGTTTGGCGGTTCTATTCCATGAGACGTCTCAACGCAGGTCTGGCCAAACCAAATGCAGCCCATTTCGCATTAGATAAATTTTTAAATGAATTTTCCGGAGATTTTACTCTCGTCACACAGAATGTAGATGGACTTCATCGTCGTGCCCAAAAGCTTGGTCATCTCGAGCCGATTTGTATGCATGGAACACTCGAGCGTTCACGCTGCACTTATTGCGGCCATGTGTGGTGGGACGATATGGCCTGGTTACCGGAAGTCGGATTACCGCGCAGAAGTGATCTTTTAGATGAAGCCACACTCGCTAGTGAAGAAGCCTTGGTGAATTATGATGTGAAGGTTGATGGGGGACTGCCGCTTTCACCTTGTTGTGACGCTGTTTTAAGACCCCACATCGTTTGGTTTGGTGAAGAGCCATTCTTTATGAGTCGTATTCTGGGCGAGCTAGAAAAATGTGATTTGTTTGTAAGTCTGGGTACCAGCGGAGTCGTTTATCCTGCTGCAGCTTTTTTAGAAATTGCTAAATCACATGGCGCCAAAACAGTTGTGATGAATAAAGAGCCCTTGCCGCAGCAAAGTGTGGTGGATGTGTTCATGCAAGGTGAAGCATGTGATTTGGTGCCTGAGTTTTTTAGCCTGAAGTAACGATATTGAATTTTTCTAATTGATCAGCTGCTTGCAAGCGAGCCTCTTCACGAATTCGGATTAAATCATCAGGATGACGGGCTTTCTTTTCAATCTCGATGACAGGTGCTGCGTCCTGATTTTTCCACAAGTTCATTAAGCGAATACGCGAGTAGAAAGTCTTTAAACCTTGGTTATAACCATACTCTTCAATCGCGACGTATTGTCCTTTTGGTGAGGCGCCAATCGCCTCAATACGCACAGGACTAGCGAGACTCATCGCACTCATAAAACAGAAAAAACTAAACACCATTAATTTGATCATGAAGATCCCTTGGTTAATAACTAATGAGCAAGGTTCGGGCCAAGGTGGGGGGTGAATTGTCGGGGGGTTGGGGCTTCATAAGTGTCTAAAGTTTAGACACCTTTAATTCATCCTAAGATGAATCAAAATATCGACCGATACATCCCCTATGAAATGGTTATTCTTCATTCTATCTTTCTCGGCTTTTGCGGCCCCCAACGATTCTGTTAAACGACTTGAAGCGATGGTGAAATCAGGAGCGATCACTGAAGAAGTTGCTCAGCTCCAAAGTAAGCTCCTCAATAATCCTCAAAAAAGCGATGTCAAAGAACGCGGCGAAGCCCAACGCGGTTTGGCGAGTATCAATCCGGCCTTAAAGCCCATGCCAATTAAGCAGTTTAGAGCTGCTCCTCTCGTACTCTTTCTCGATTGAAGATTGCCGATCGCTTTATCACGCGATATGCATAGTGGCTATGCATCCACTAGAAAAATTCATTCGTAATGTTCCCGATTTCCCTAAACCAGGTGTGGGCTTTAAAGACATCACTCCGCTCATGCGTGATCATCTGCCCACAATGATTGAGGCCATGGGCCAAGATATCAATTGGTCTGAGATCGATTACGTTTTGGGTATTGAGTCTCGTGGTTTTATTCTGGGTACCGCTCTTGCTTTGAAATATAACAAAGGTTTCATCCCTGTTCGCAAGAAAGGCAAACTACCACCACCAGTGGTGGGGCAGAGTTATGCGCTTGAGTACGGCACAGACACTCTTGAGATGGCCGTGAACGAGCAGAAGGCACGTGTACTGGTTGTGGATGACGTTTTAGCGACTGGCGGAACACTTAATGCTACCAAGGCCCTGTGTGAAGCGAATAACTACCAGGTGAAGGCCATGGTAGTGTTTATTAACTTGAGTTTCTTGAACAACTTTAAGTCATCGGGGCAGCCGATTCACTCTGTTCTGACTTATTAGTCTTCCCTGATTTTTAATTCGCGTTAAACTAAATCTATGAAACAAAAATTATCGCCATGGATGGTGATGTGCCTGTTTGTTGTCTCAAGTCTCCCTGCGTGGGGTCTGGATATCAATGAAGAACTCACCAACGTAAAAATCCTGACAGTTTATTCACAAAATACCGTGGTTTTAAATCGTGGGGCCGAAGACGGTGTGGCGGTAGGGTCACATGCGAAACTCAGATCGAGCGAAGGATTTGCGGCCCGTGGCCTGTGCGTGAAAGTGGGGATGCTGACTTCTCATTGGCGCCTGTATCGTATCGTTGATAGCGAACTCGTTTCTAAGGATTTTACTTATTCATTAATTGGCATGGATTCGTCAGAAGCTCCTCGCCAAGTAGAGACGTGGCAGCGACTTGATCATGACAAAGTGTTACCAGACTTTGATGAGAAGAAGCTTCTTCCGCCCGAGAAAGCCCCACCAGAAAAAAAGTTAAAAGCTGATTTGCCGGAATCTTTAGAAAAAGACCCAGGCTTTGATGAGAATAAATCAGCAACACGCCTTCTGATTGAAAAGAATTATGACCCTGAAAAGTTACGTCGTGACTTCCAGAAAGTGAAAGTCTCACTTTTCGCATCTCCATGGAGCGTTCAGCGAGGCGGCAATACCGAGATTCAAAACGTTCGCTACGGTGGCATGGTGGCCAATGAGGGGACAAAATATAAAATGGCAGTGGGCTATGATCACAGCCGCACCAAAGCTCGTGAAACGAGAACGACTGAAGAAGTGGTCAATGAGTTCGCTGAATTGCAGGGAACATTCACAGTCAAAGACATTACGACGAACTGGGATGCCTACAGCGATATCACTTATCGTGAAGCGAGTTTCGGAGAGATCTCAACACCAAAGAGTCATTTTCTCATCGCTCCGATCGGATTTACTCGCCACTTTGGTGAAGGCACACGTCTAAAAAAATCATTTCTCTCTTATGCTCCGACTTACGACTCTCGTGTGCATGAAGCCTATTTAGACAATGGTTCTGTGACTGAGAGAAAGGAGAGTGGCCTTCGTCACGCTTTCCGTCTCTTTTTGCAGTTTGAGTTTGGCCCCGACTTTACACTTACCAGTGATCTGCGCTGGAGACCTATTCAAGACTTCAGCAGTTGGGGCATAGATATGTCGGACAACTTAATGCAGGAAAGATTGGTGGCCAGTTGGCGTCTTGTGAGTAAACTTCATCTCGACTACGAGTTCTTGTGGCTAGATGATGCTCAACTTCGTCGTCTCAACGATCTTCCACGCGTTGTGACCACCAATTCTCTTAATGTCCGTTACGACTTCGATTTTTAGTGTGAAGTAATAAACCTTTTCTCGTGTAAGTGCTTCAAGGTTTTACTGGCAGCATCTTGCGGAGATCGACCGGTATCTTGGCCCACCCATTCATGCTCGCCGGCCTTCACAAAAGCACGACAGATATAATGGTGAGGCCCATCGTAATCAATAATCATTTCGCTTTGGGCCGGTGCTTGATCATTGATCTTGGCATGCTGCTCGATCCAATTGTCCAACTGACGTTGCAAGACTCGTACATCATGTCGATCCGGCTTAATGTCATTGAACACGATCTTATTTTCTAACTTTTCCATAGCTACCTCCTTGTAGAAGCCCAAACAAAAAACTTGGATGGACTCTAAAAAACGCTTTCGAAAATTTAAATGAACTTAGGGTTTGAAAGAACGAAGGCTTAGTTGGATGGCACACTCCTTGTGCTCATAAGCCGATAAAGAAATGCTAGTCCTCTTGTGTGCAGAGCTCAAGAACCTTCCTATGAAACTTAAATAATATTGGGATGTTAAGTTCATTTAGCGAATGAGTAACTTACTGAAAACTCATTGGGCTTTTTGTAACCAAGCAAGATACTCATGATTACCACTTTTGCCCTCGATAGGTGAGTCGATTACTTTCTTGATCGTTAATCCAAGAGAAGAGAAGTGAGCGAGTACTTCTTCTAGGATTATTTTGCGAAGATTTTCATCTTTAATCACACCATCTTTTGGGATGCGCTCAAGGCCTGCTTCAAATTGCGGTTTAATAAGAGCTACGACATCGGCACCTGGTGCTAATAAATTTACAATATGACTCATGACTTTAGTGAGTGAGATGAATGACAAATCAATCACCGCGCCTTCGATGGGCACAAAAAAGTTCACATCAAGAATATGTGTGCCTTCCATATTCTCAACTTTTGGATTGAGGCGCAGTTTTTGTGCCAGTTGATCGCGGCCGACATCAACCGCAAATACTTTGGCAGCACCTTCACGCAAGAGGATTTCTGTGAATACACCGGTGCTGGCACCCACATCGACAAAAGTTTTGTCTTCAATACGAATAGCAAACTCTTTAAGAGCGGCTTCCAGTTTAAAAGCACCACGGCCGACAAATCCTGGAGAGTCCACGATGATGACATCATCAGGAGAAATCAGATCACCGGCTTTTTTGAGAATTGTTCCATTCACTGAAACGCGGCCCATTTCAATCAGTGATTTCGCCTGCGCGCGCGTGGGGATGAGTTGCAATTCAACTAAAATTTTGTCCGCACGATCTCTCAGAGAAGTTCTCCGGTGAATACTTTTTTAATTTCTCCACTGTACCAGAGTTTCCCATCCTGAAAGCGCACGCGATGCTCTCCGCCTTTGGTGATCACGCGAATATCATCCATCCAGCCATGCCAAATGCGACAGGCCCACGCAACAGCAGCGACACCTGTGCCACAGCTCCATGTTTCACCTTCTACTCCGCGCTCGAACACTCGCAACTGTACAACCGGCTGAGCGGGATCGTTCACTGAAATGAAGTCGACATTGGTACCGTTAGGGAACATACGATGGTGACGAAGTCTTGGAGCTTCATTCATCAGATCAATTTTTTCTACGTCACTCACTTCCAGGACGAGATGAGGAACACCGGTATTCACATAGTACCAACGCGAGAACTGGTTAAAGAGGTCAGGGGGTAGATTGAGATCCTGGCGTTGCTCACTCATCTGAATCCACAAGCGACCCTCTTCCAGGTTCGCCTGATAAACACCGTTCATCGTTTTGAACTTCACCGTCTTGAGTGTGGGATTGTTTTGCAGGAAGTGCCAAGCGGCTGCGCGTGCAGCGTTGCCACACATCTCCGCTTCGCCACCGTCTGAGTTCCAAAGGCGAAAACGAAAAGCGAATTCATCGTGAGGAGTAATCTCCGCTAGGCCATCTGCGCCCACACCAAAAACACTGTCGCACCAAGTCAGAACTTGTGCAGGTGTGAGTTCAGCTCCATTTTGCATATGGTCGAGCAGAATGAAGTGATTTCCGTTGGCCGAGTACTTGGTGAATGATGTCGTCATAATGTAAAGTGTACCCTTCGTGGGGCTATAGCTCAATTGGTTAGAGCTCCCGGCTCATAACCGGGTGGTTACAGGTTCAAGTCCTGTTGGCCCCACCACTTGTCAAGCTGGTCGAACTTTCGACCAGAGATTTATTTAAGAGAGAGCTGGCGATGGCCAGCTCCCGTTTAACTCTCGATATCCCCAAACCATAATGAATTTCAATTCTGTCAGGAAAAATCTCAATCCTTTCCACTAAGCTCGTTATTATTTTTTGCTTTTTGGCCGTCGTTATTCCACTGGCCTTCAAATCCCGTAAAATATCCAAAAACTTTTCATAAGTAATCGCATCAGCAGGAACTTCCTTTTCCAACTCCTCATCTTTAAGCTTCAAGATTCTTTCTTCCACATTCCTTTTCTCAATCCCTAACTTTTCCATTTGTTTATAAATCGGTGCCGCCGAAACTTCCCTTGGAAGTTCGGCAAGCCTAAGTGTCAGCGCATCGGTCTGGGCATTGATGGAATAAGTTTTGTTTTTTAACCTCTCAATCTCATTTGAAAACTGGTTTTTATTTCTCTTTGTCATCACACTTGAAAGAAGCTTTTGCGCGATATTTCCATTAAGAAGCTGTTCAATGTCCAGCCAAACCATTTCTTCGGCTTTCTCTGCAGGAATCCGATGTGGATCGCAGTTGTAAATCTTTTCTGCTAGTCCACTCTGAATCTTTGTACGTCTTGAATGTTCATAATAAGGGTGCTTTTTGGTTTTTCCATGAGCAGACTTTCCACATAATTTTTCACCGCACACGCCACAATAAATGACTTCTGTAAGAACAAATGGAAAACGATTCGCAGCTTCTGGTTTCTTGGCGCAATGATTTTTAGAAAGTCTTTCTTTCACCTCTGCGAAGATCACTTCATCAATGATCGCTTTCCACACGGCCTTTGCTTCTTTTTTACCTAACTTGGTAGTAAAGACCTTGACCCCAATGTAGGCCTTGTTAGTCAGAATCTTGTGAAGTGTATCCACATTGAAATGACCTGCTCGCATCCATCCGCTTCCTTCCATTTTCTTTCGGAGGGTATAACCATTTCCATTTAACCAAAGGCAGGCAGAAGATAGTGTTCCCTCTCTTAAGAAAGTCTTATAAGCAATTCTTACAATTTCAGACTCTTCAGGATTTACGTCTAGCCTTCCGGGAGTTGCAGATAAGGAGTACCCAAATGGTACATTTCCCCCATTATACAGGCCTCTCTCTGCTCTCACTTTAAAACTCGCAGAGATTCTTTCTGCCGTCTGCTTCCTTTCAAATTCAGCGAAGTTTGCAAAAGATTTCAACATGAGTTCTCCCGCTGCGGTGGTTGTATCAAAATTTTCTCTAAGTGAATGGAACTCACATCCCTTGCTCTTAAAAAATTCCCACATCCCTTCAAAGTCTTTTGTACTACGGGAGAGACGAGATAATTCTGTGACCATCACAAGATTAACATCACCGACTTCAACAGCTTTTAAAAGTCGCTGAAGTGCAGGACGATTCATGTCCTTAGCCGATAAACCTGCATCTACATAGACTCCTGCTATCTCGGAGGACTTGCCCATATCCTGCTGATAGCGGACTGTTTGACGCAATCGTTCCTCTTGGTTTCTAATTGAACCTTCGGGATTTTCTGCTTGTTCTTCGGTCGAAACTCGAACGTAGAGAGCGCATTTAAAATGTGTTGAGATTGATTCATTCATGTTTAGCCTACCTTTTCTAATTCTTGTTCAGCACAAGAAGATTTAAGTTTAGGTTCAACAGAACGGTTTTTATGAAGCTCGCAAAAAGCATCATAGAAAAGTTCTGCCAATTCATCAAGTCGTCTCTCAAATAGTTTTTCATCAATTTCAACGACCTTTCTCTCCGTTTTAATTGGATTCCATTTCGTTCCCATGCCATTCCCCTACATTTTATTTGGGATTCGCAAACAGCATTTTCATTTGTTTCCTTCATTATGTTCCCTCTGTTTTTAATTTCTCTTCTCTACGCGCCAATATCTCTTAATTCCCCCATAGCCGCCGTAAGCACTGACCTCCTACCTTCAACATCGTTGGGGGTGGGAGGTCAGTGGTGGAGGCGGCGAATTCGTTATCCAGTTTCTTGCAATAAAGGCGCGTGATAATCTTGATTTACATCATTGATACTTTCATTTTTTATCTTATTTTGCCTGCTCACCACCTGAGCAGCTTCAAGAACACTTTTTTGATTCCAAATCTGTTCAATTACTCGATGTGGTTTCGTTCCCATCAGTCTTGCTTTGATGGCGTTCTCCATCACTTCAGGGAGCAATGAGGCATAGAAAATGATTCCACTGCTCTGACCGCCTAGAGACAGCCATTGCCTCCATACACTATCAAGAATTGATTTTTTCGGGGCTACATACCAAAGAGCATGAAACTTTCCTTTCTCAATGTAGCGACTCAAGGTTTTTCTGATTTTTGTTTTATTTTTCAGGGTTAGTTCCAATTCAATTGCCACTGAATGTTTAAAGCCGTTCACAGAAATTCCCATAAAAGCATCTGGTACAATCCGATCTTTCATGTTTTTGATTCCATGTTTTCTTACAATGAATGATCTAATCTCATGCTCTGGTGTCCATGAATGAGAAATACCACTGACTTCTAAAGCAATCCGAAGGCCCACAAGTTTGTGATCATGTTCCAGCATATTCTTACCCCATTTGCTTTTTGAAACGGCTACTTTGGCCGTTCTTCCGCCTTCGGCCGTCAGCATCCAGAGAAGCTCATAGGACTCAAGACCTATAATCCTTTTCAAAAGATTGGCCCGTTCAAGCACACGCAATCGGCGAAGCACTGTCGTCGTCGCAATGGAATTAAACACAAACTTTTCGATCTGATGGGTTGAAAGCACCCCATAGTTTGCTAGTAACTTTAGAAGACGAAGGTCACGGGGAGTAAGTTTCATTTACACCTCCGCTACACTTGCGAGTGCCGCTTTATTAGCATCCTCGGGCGTTCTTCTTGAATGGACTATTGCTTCTTCAAACTGCTGTCGGAAATATCTTTCTCTTCGCTCCACTTGATCCAAGAGAATTTTGAGACGACAAATTTCCTCTTTCATCGGGACATAATCGTGCTTAACGTCAGCAAATCTGTAACCGATCTCCTTAAGACATTCTTCTTTGAGTTTTGAAAAAGTTCGGTCCTTCTTATCGTTCCACCAAAGCCCAAAGTAAAAACCGATACCAAGGACAAAGAAAAGGCCAACTCCGTACTGGGTATAGATCAGCCCCTTGTAAATCAAGTTTGCTGGTGTGGCCGTACCACTCCATTCCATCAATTTAGCTAATAGAAATGGGAGCAGCAGAAATAGCCACTTTAAATTTTGCTCTGACACGAAGACCTCCAGTTTTAGGTAATAAAAATCCGTAACCGTAAAAAGGCATCATGGAGTCGCGCATAGTTTCTGATATGAGGAAAAAGGATTGTATGTGGTTTGTGGAAGCTCTATACTGAAGAAGATTTTCCGATCATCTTCTTTAAAGCTTCATTTTTAACGGCCTCCTTAGTAATAACCGCAAAATTGCGGGCCAAATTTCCTTAAATCACCTCTTATCAATAGCCGTCATGGGACTCCGAGTCATATTCAACTCAGAGCAGAAGGAATATTTGCCTTTATTTGGAAATAGGAAGTTCTAAACTACAATAAAAATAAAGAGTTAAATAACAAGCGAGCTACGGCTATGAAAATGACCTTATTGTTTTTACCAGTAATTCTACTTTTTGGACTTTCAACGGTATCAGGAGCATCCCTAGGGCAACTGGAGCAGTGCTGGAATAAGTCTTACGAGTATTTAGGCCAAGTCACCAACGACAATGCATTCAATGATCCTTACTACCAAAAAAAGATGCAAAATGACGGTAACTGCTATGCCATAAAGGGATCTCTGGAAAAAGAGAGCGGCCAGAAAATTGAATGTTTTTATATCAAAGCTGCCTCTGGATACAAATGTGGAAAAAATGCAAAAGAGTTTCAAACCGCTCAAATGAATAAACCTAAATTGGGTAAAGATAAAGATGGTTTCTACCTCGACTGGGTCTCGGAAAAATCAAAATACTCTCCAAATAATTTTAAGGATGAAATTCAAAAAGTTCTGCCAGGCAAGAAATCTACTCCTTTAAACTACGAGATCGGATTCTGCATTCATAACAAATCAAGTGGCTATAAACTTTCTCATTCAAATGGGTATCATCCTGAAGTCGTAAAGGCCTGCATATGTCTCAGTGAATATTACGCAAAAAACTCATCATATGAGGACTTCGAGAGCGATGAAAAGGCCCATGAATTAAGAGATGCCGCCTATAAAAATGGTGTAGTGGAAAAATGTTTTGGGGGAGTCAGAAAAGCTGTTCTTGAAGAGAAAGAGAAAGTCTCAGCAAAAGAAAAAGTAATTCAGAAGAAGAAAGCTGCCAAAGAATCAAAAAAGAGGTCTTTGTATGAATAAATATATTATCCTTCTAGCTTTGTTGCTTGGGTGTGCATCAAAACCAAAACTCAAGAGTGTGGCAATATCTGAATATCCATTATGCTCCAAGGCAACAGACACTCTTGAAAAGCTGCCCGTTTTCCCTGAACTTTATAAAGATGACTTACTAAAGAAGGACCTGAAGGCAAAGGCCCTCCACAGTAATCCTATCGATATAGATAATTTCACAGAAATCTACTCTTCTCTCTGTAACCGAGAAAAAATTTACTTCTTAGGCAAGGAAAGCAGAATTGATCGCGCAGACAAGATTATCATCTACAAGAATCGCCTAGGAAGACCATCCCGCGAACAGATGGATGAACTTTATGAACACGATCAGTATACGACATACACCCCAGAAGCCCTTGCCAAAGAATTTTCTAATGCGATTGACAGTATTAGCCCAAAGAATAAGCTAGAGAGCTTAAAGTCTTTAAAGGAACCGCTCCACTTCAAAAAAAGTTATCAGTATTCAAACCATTCTGGGTTGATGAAAAACGAAGCTGTTGCAAGTAGAGCTTTAGAGCTAGACCAATTCATTGTTGATGCCCTCTATAGAGCAGCAGAACTTGTCCGTGAAAAAATTTTCCTCGACTACTTGGAAGATCACACGCCCCTTCCTGTCGATAAACGAGAAACCTCTTTCAAATTCTCCACTCTTTCCATTAAACGAGAAGAGCTCAGAGAACAATTCTCATCACCTCATTCCGAATACATACTTAGCGCACCTAAAGGAGATTTAGCCCTGGATACATACCAACACTTTTCACTGCTGGCGAACAGAGACAAATCTACCTATTATGATTGTCACCTTGGGAGAAGCTGTAACGAGGTTCTTAAACCTCTTCTTTTTAACAAAGAAAAGAGGACTGAGCTTACAAGTCTTCTTCTGATTGGTGTGACATCGCTAGATATAAATAGAAGTGAAGACAAAAAAACTATCAACATTAGCGTCAACGTGAACATCCCTGCACTATTCAGTGAGTTTAAGTTTGATCAGATTTCAAAACATATTGAACCTTAAAGCAGAGAGAAAGAACTTTATGAATATCAGCAAGAAGCAGATACAAGATGCCATAGCACTTCTGGATACTCCAGAGGGAAGTAAAATAGGCGAAACCAAAAATTTCTACTTTGAGACATCTGACAGAAATTTTGTTTTTGAAATAGAAAAACCGTCCTCCCATCGCAACACATTGACAAGCATCATAAGCAATGCCCACCAAAATGGAGTTATAGAAATTTTATTGAAGGGTTCAACAGGGAAAAACTCAGAAGATCAATATTTTAGCATCTGGCCACGATGTTATATCGTGAAACGCTCCACAGGGTACAAAAATGCTGGAAACCATTACTTCGATTTTTCCTAATCACGATGTAAAAAGAATTAGGAGTAATATGAATATCAGACCTTTCAAATACATCATACTTGTTTTTTGCGCATCTTGTTTGGGTAGAGCTACTTACCAACCTGACTTCCGAGGTTTTGTTCCCTCAAAAACAACCTATGCTGAATTTAAATCAAACCCAGATTTTTCAAAATGTCTGGATATCTCTGGGGAGTACAAAGAAGAGAAGCTCGCCTATGTATATACCTGCAAGAACATCTCTCCTCATATAAAAACCATGCAGCTTAAATTTTCAATGCTGGAATCATCTCTTCCTCTCATTACTCTTGAGGTCATATTTAAAGATGAAAAGAATATTCGCAATGGGAGTCAAGCTATTTCAGACACATTATTAGGTAAGTTTACTCATGATGAAACCAAGCCTTCTAGGTCAATGACCCGTGAACAAGTCGTCCAATTTCTTTCTAATGATCAATTTCGTTTTGAATGTGCGACCACTCAATGCAACGGCATTTGGCATTACCATGGTGATGTCATGTCTTCCATCTTTACAGAGTGGTATGCAAGTGGAAATTCGGTGCTGGAGCTTTTTATGGTAGATCTGAAAAGATTTGATGCATTTGAGAAGGCAAGACAAGAAGCTATAGGAAAAAAATCCAAGGAAGAGTCAAGGGGACTGGGAATATAAGCGTTCCACACCCTACTGAAGTCCCTTCAGCGTACTCTTAAAAGACCCGATTCTTGAATCCGGCAACACCACCCATTTATTCTTCGCCGAAACAGCCGCTGCATAAATCATGTCATAATCCAGAGTGAGAATATAGTCGATCTTGGTATGTAGAAGCATATTGAGAATTAGCGAATCAGAAAATCCCATCCCAGACGAGCCTGAAATCTCAGTCGCCTTTTTCCAATCGACTGAGATTTGATTAAACAGAGCCTTTTGCTCATCTCTATGGGGAGAAAGATATTCACAAAAAATATCGATCAACTTTTCTTGCTCGAGAAGCTTTTCTTTTAAGAATGTATCGCAGACCTTGAGCCAGCCGGTTTCGTTATCAATATCTCTGGCCTTGAATTTCTTTTTGATTTCTTTGATCTCGTTATCAGTCAGATAGCTTACACGAGTATCAAATTCGTAATCATGATCTTTGTTGGCCTTAGCCTCTTCATCGCCTTGGCGCTTATTCCTGCGCCCCTTGGCGAGATTGATCGCATTGCGGGAATCAGCACTCAGCGGAATATCCTTGTTGTACTCATCAACGAGATCAAAAAGTCCTTCCGTAAGAAAGCGCTTCCTCTGATAATCTAAAAATTCCGCCTTTGTCGTTACAGTTGTAAAAAATGTAATGTCTGCAATGGCATCAATTTCTTCAAGGAAGGCCCGGACGAGTTCGTGATTAGAATGAAGCTCATCGTAGTTAGCAATGAGGATATTAGAATCGATCACAACATTAACTTGTTGTCCCTTTTCAAGCTTGTTTCTGAATTGCTTAAAACCGATTCTGTTACTGGCCATCTTACTCCATCACTGGACGATCATCAGAGATGGCGATTTTCTTGGCAGGAATCACTTTCTCATCAGTTCCATTCTCTTCATTGATCTTGCGGATAACTTCGCCCAATTCTTCAATTTGCTTTTTTGATGGTTTTTGCTTATTAAGCTTATCCATATGAGCGTTAATCTCTTTAAGACTTGGTCTTTTTTTCATCTGCTCCTCCTTCGTTCTTCTGTGCTATCTTAGCACCGAAAAGCAGCTTCCAACCTTCCGATTTTATAGGACTTACTTAACGGTTTGGCAAGGTCATGGCCTTCGGCCACTTACTTGCTTTCGAATCTGAAATGAGCTGAATCTTGGCCTTTTTAACTTGAAACAGAATCCAAGGTAAATTACCAGAAGCGACTGCTAGAAATGCCAATGTTGCCGCAATTGAAATGAGTTTACCCACGAAGCCTCCTCTTGCCCTTCAAGTCTTTACGAGCAACCCCATAAAGGCAGCGTTTAATGGTTGTTTCGCTATAGCCCAGATGTTCCACCATTTGAGCTATAGTCCACCCATGTGACGCTCGAAGAGTTGCGAGCTTCTCCTGACTTAAGTCAAAGATTTTCCGTTTCCATTGAACTGAATGTGATCTTTTAACAATCACAGGGTGTTCGACCACTTTAGGGCAGACTCCACCATTTTACTTCTGCAAAACTTCTCTAAAATAACCAATCGTCTTCATCAGTCCTGCTTCCAACTGAATAGTTGGCTCCCAATTAATTAATTCTTTGGCGAGTGTGATGTCGGGTTGGCGTTGTTTGGGATCATCAGAAGGGAGAGGCTTGAGTGTAATTTGAGATTTTGAGTGGGTGAGGCGCAAAACGGTTTGGGCCAAATCGAGAATAGTAAATTCGTTGGGGTTGCCGATATTCATGGGGCCGGTGAAAGCATCATCGGTGTTCATGCCACGAACGAGCGCTTCAATAAGATCATCCACGTAACAAAAAGAGCGCGTCTGTTTGCCATCACCAAAAATAGTGATGGGTTCATTGTTGAGTGCTTGCACAATAAAGTTTGAGACAACACGACCATCATCAAGCTGCATGCGCGGGCCATAGGTATTAAAGATGCGCATGATCTTAATTCTGATTTTGAACTGCCGATGGTAATCAGAGAATAGCGTTTCAGCACAGCGCTTACCTTCATCATAACAACTGCGAATCCCAATCGGATTCACGCGTCCCCAGTAGTCTTCTTTTTGCGGATGGATCTCGGGGTCACCGTACACTTCGCTGGTTGATGCCTGAAGAATTTTAGCTTTAGTTTGTTTGGCGAGTTCCAGCATATTAATCGCACCGTGCACATTCGTCTTAACGGTTTGCACGGGGTCTTGTTGGTAATATTTGGGTGAAGCAGGACAAGCGAGATTGTAAATTTCATCGACGTTTATCTGAATCGGCATGGTGACGTCGTGATTAACAAATTCGAAACTTGGATTGCTTAACAGGTGAGCGATATTCTCTTTTTGGCCGGTAAAGAGATTATCTAAGCACACAACGTGGTGCTGATCGTTTAAAAGTCGCTCACAAAGATGTGAGCCAAGAAAACCTGCTCCGCCAGTGACTAACACTCTTTTTTTGATCATTACTCAATTTCTCCAATGGAAAACTGGATTAGAATGCCAGAGTATTCTGAGGATAACCAGTCTCCATGGGCCATATCAAATCGCCTCATTTACTGTGCGCTTCTATACCTCTCACTTAAGGCGGGGAGCTAGGGGAGACGGAGTTTTAAGGGCTTGTAGGCTGAAGGAAGATAAACTTGCATTCAATTTGATACCCTCTTAGAATTAATTTATCTGGAAAATCAATACATTAGAGGTTCCCTATGAAGCACTTTCTAGTACTACTCTCTCTGTCTGCTCTAGTTCTACCGGCCCACGGGATGGAGCCAAAAACTAAAGTAAATGAAGCAAAAAAAATTCTCAAGGATCTGCATACAGGAACTAAGTTCAACGAAACAGCTTTAAAAAAGTTTCCTCAGAATTTTGGTGGAGAGGCCCGCAAACTCACAGTTCATCAGTCAAAGGAATATTCTGCTGTTGCACTTAAAATGGCTTTGGCTGACGAAGCAGTTTTTCAAAACGTCATGAAAGATGTGTTTTATCCCCTTGAGGCGATGCTTAAAAACTCCTCATTGGATTTTGCTAAAATTTCTGAACAAAATGCGCAGTTCCAGTTAAACAAATTGGGTGCTGCTAAAAAAGTTGGCGAGATAACTCAGATTTCATGGCTGAAGGATAGTCAGAAAATCTCACCGGTTTTAGCGACTGAGAAATTGGCAGATCATCTCAAGGGTTTTGCAAATCTTGAGTATGTGAAGTTTAGTCCGTTTTCAACTGCAACATCGATTGCTCACCGTGATCCACTTACTTCTCTTCCCAATGCATTTACTGTTGAAAGCCGTATGGACTTTCGTCTAGTGAGTGCCAAGGGTGAGCGCGTACATGAACGCGGCGTGGCCCGTATTCAAGTGAAGCGTAACCTAAAGAGCAATCAGTGGTTGATAGAGAGCTTTGAAGTTTTAAATGGCGAAACACTTAAATCAGATAAAGCCGCTTTCCGCGAAGTGGCTTCATTTAAAGATGGTGAACTCTCAAATCATTTACGCAAAGAAGCCATTCGTCGTGGCGGTTATGCCATGGCGATCGGAGATGTTGATGGTGACGAACAAGCAGACATGATTGTGGGTCATCTGGGAGCTGTTGAAATCTTTAAGGGTAAGTCCGATGGTACTTTTTCTAAGATGTCGAATCAGAAGTTGGGCATCGATAATGAAACACTTGTAAAGAGTGCAGTCATTGCTGACTTTGATAACGATGGAAAAAAAGACATTTTATTCGTGCGATTTGCTCCAAGTGAAGAGAAAGGAAAGGATATCGTTCTATATAAGAATAACGGCGCAAGCTTCCAAAAAGTGAATGCCATTAAGAATCGCTATCCAGCTTACTACGCTATGCCATCAGCGATTGCTGATTACAACGGCGACGGTATGCTAGATTTTTACATCGGTTTTCCTGGTGCTAAAGACTTCACGGTATTGGACAAAAAAGTCCATGGCTTTGAAGCTAAGCATGAACTAAATCCCCAAGGTCTATTTTATAATTTGGGTGCCATGAGTTTCGAAGAAGTGACTCGTCAAAAGATGCCTTACACAAAAAAGAAAAATGCTTATACGGATGGTTATCCAGAAGCAGCGGCAGTCTTTCCACACACCTCTATGGGTCTTGATTATGACCTAGATGGTGACATGGATATTGTGGTGGTCGACGATAAGGCGAACCTCAGTCCGCTATATAAGAATAATGGAGATGGAACATTTGCCCAGGTGGCGGATAAGATTGGTCTTACGAACTATGATTTTGGTATGGGCTTCACGGCATCTGACCTCGATAATGATAGCAAGCTTGAGTTCATTTATACCAACGTAAACTTCTTGCCAGCAGAGCGTTTACATAATTCTCTGCAGGCTAATTTCTCTGAACATTCGAAGCATCCAGGAACATTTGGTATTCGTGTATTTAAATCTAGTAATGCCGTTAATTATTCTGATATCACCGCTTTGACTGGGGTCAATGGCTGTGGAGATGGTATTGGTGGAGTTGAGGTCATAGACTACGACAATAATGGAAAGCCAGATATCTACGTAGCGAATGGACTTTGGTCAGGCACTCATTCAGATCAAGACCTCTCAAGTCTATTTGTACGCGCCAATGCGACATATAATTATGATTTCCAAGAAATACTTGGATCAAGTGCTGGGATCGAAGAAGCCAATACAAGTTTTATGCGAATTCTCACTGGATTCCAAGGTGAAGTAGAAACACAGGTGAGCAAGAGTGGCATGTATCCTTCGATGGCAGGTTTTCAGCGTAATTGTCTCTTCCATAACAACGGCGACGGTACTTTTACAGAGGTGGGGTACTTGCACGGTGTTGATTCGATGGCCGATGGCTATGTCATCGGTACTGCCGACTTGAATAAAGATGGTAAAATGGACTTGGTACTTCGTAACGGTGATCCAGGCGTGAGTCAAAATCGTTATCCAGCAGTTCAAGTTTTCCTCAACCAACAGAAGTCTAAAAACAAAAGTGTCACCGTTGCCTTGGTTGGTATTAAATCAAACAAAGATGCAATCGGAGCACTCTTAAAAGCCACTATCGATGGTAAAACATTGGTTCGCCATTTAACCGCAAATAACGGAGCTGTACAGTCTGAAGCGATTGTTCACTTTGGTCTCGGTGACAAAACAAAAATTGATGAACTGAACATCACCTGGCCATCAGGAATTGTTCAAAAAATTAAAGATGTAGAAGCCGGTCATCATCGTTTTGTAGAGATCGCAAGCGATAGTAAGACTGCAGAAAAGTAACTTGCTTAATGATACGTTACAGTTTGTCCAAAATAATCCATGGGGTACAGCGAACGTTATAATCGTTGTACTCCTTGTGATTTTTGAAATCATAATTCCCTTGAAAAAATATTCTCTTCTATCACGTTCACATTACGAGGATGTGTTCTGGTTAATCACCAATAGACTCATAAGTTTGAATCTATGGGGTGTACTGATTTATAAGTTTGGTGACGGTTTTTCGCGGGCGCTTGGAGATTATAATATCAATTTGGAGTCACAGTCGGTCGCACTTCAGCTATTAATTTTTTTTATATTTAGTGATTTTGTTAGTTTTATCTCTCATCGTTTTTTACACAAGAATGACTATTTGTGGAAATTTCACCAACTGCACCATTCTACTGAAACCCTCACCACCATTTCGGCCTTTCGCCATCATTGGCTTGAAGAGCTGTACCACATCACATGCAATACAATTCTCGCTTGTGTGCTGATCGTTGATCCCCAGGTGCGATTAATAATGGCGATTTTGATAACTTTTGCGTGCTATTTCCAACACGCAAATCTTAAAATTCATTTCCCAAACTGGCTAAACTCCGTACTTATCACACCGCTCAATCATCGTTGGCACCATTCTCAGGAGAATATTAAGTCAAAAGGCCAAAACTTTGGTCTATTCTTAAGTATTTGGGATCGTTGGCTAGGTTCTCATCATGTACCGCCCCAGGAACCAAACAGGCTAGGCACAAGTGCAGATTATCCTAAGACATTGGGCCGTCGTTTGATCTATCCTTTCATAAAATAGAGAAGACACATGGCCGAGTGGCGTTTAGAAGAAACATCAAAAGAAACTCTTGTTACCAAACAGCGAATCAAGGCGAAAGGCCTCGATGACAAGAACTTTTGCCTGGTTCCTTTCACCACCATCATTCTTGAACCCGATGGTAAGGTGGGTGTTTGCCGCCATAAAGGTAGTAATTTTCCAATAGGTTATATTCAAGAAAATACCATTGCTGAAATTTGGAATGGCGAAAAGGCACGTCAATGGCGACGTGAGTTTCTTGAAGGGAAGCCAGGGTTTTGCGCGACAGAGGTTCGCCATCGTCATTGTCAGCATTGTCCCGAGAACAATAAATTGCTCGATTACATCGAGTTAGCGGAAATACAGACGCAACCAATCTTGAAACTCACTGCTAACTTTAATGGAAAATGTAATCTGCAATGCCAGATGTGTGATATTTGGCAGAAGCCCAATGGTCTTTACGATCAAATAAATTTTTGGGAGCCAGCAAAGAAAGACATTTTCCCTCACCTCAAAGAGGTAGATCTTCTCTCCGGAGAGCCATTCATCCAGAGTGATACTTATCGTTTGATTAACGATATTTCAGAGGTGAATCCAGCATGCCAATGGATATTTACTACAAATGCACATTGGAAACTAACAGATAAAATTAAAGCGGATCTGAACAAGATTCATATCAAGAATATTATTTTGAGCGTTGATAGCTTTAATACAGAAACTTATTATAAAATTCGCTATCCAGGAAAAATTGATTTTGTCCTGAAAAACATTGATGCACTTTTAGAATACAACGAAGAGCGCAAGCGCCTCGGTTTAAATGACATTCGTTTCATTCTTAATTTTCTGACGCAAAAAGATAACTGGTCGGAGTTGTCATATGCGATTGAGTACTGTGAGAAAAAGGGAATCGTGCCCTTGATGACATATCTCTATATTCCCTCTCAGTTTTCACTCAACACGCTAGCTGATGAGGAAAGAATGGCAGTTTTTAGTAGTCTGCTAGATTCTCTTACTACTCATCAGGTTTATCGATCTATGCGCGTATTGATGCCGTTGTTAGATAGTTTAACCAAGATAGATCGTATAGCGGGACTCTATCAGCTCGATGCGAAGTTTAAACAGAGAGTTTGAGGACTTGATCATTTGCACTCAAGAAATCAAAGTTTTTTAACTTTTCCTCATCATCCGTAAAAACATTAATTTTTGCAGAAAGACCAAGTGTAGTTTTAAAAAAATGAATTATCGAGGCAGCTTCATCACCCAGATTGATGAGAGAGATTAAATCAAAGTTATTCCATTGATTCATATAAAAAGACGAAAAGAGATCACGTACGAAGATAAGCTCATAAGGTTCATTTGAACTAGGAAGCTGATACAGTGGATTAGCCTTAAGGTCGTTAACAATGACAGCCTTGCGGCATGTATTTTTTCCGAAATGTGAATGATAACACTTGAAAAGCTCACGACCTTTGTTTGTGTCGGCAAAACGAATCATTTCATTTCGCAAGCATAGCAATATCTCTGGACTCCATTTTTTCACAAAAATATCGATTAAATTTTTGAGAGAATTCCGATCAAGAGGTTGGCTTAAGAAGGAAATGTTTTGATATGAGCTTAATTCCCATTTTTGAGTCATGAGTTGGTTAGCCAGCATTTTAGTTTTCTGTACTTGTATAAATTCAGGTTCGTGTGTTCGGGCAACCAGCTGATGAGGAATTTTATGAGTGAAGCAAGCGTCAGCATGCCCTCCCCAATCCGAGAGCAGAGAAGGCCATCCATATTGTGTAGCAATTTCAGCAGCAGTTCCAAAGTCTTCATGCATGCTCGTTGATAGGCTTATAAATACTGGGGAGGGACGATTTATCTTAAGCCATTCTTTTTGCGGAACGGTTTGATGGAAGACAGGCCTATTCTGCCAAGTTAATTGTTGGATGAGGTTTTGGATTTCATCTTCAATGATATATGGTTGGAAGCGGCCTAAGGAAGGATCGGCCAAGTCATCTGGCAACCCAAAGATATCGAGTGTTACTTGAGAGTGATGATTCGTCTGTAGTTCAGAAGCCAATCTTATAATTGCAGTAATATTTTTTGCTAAGGAAAGTCGGCCGGCATAGACAAGGTTAATGTCCTGCTGAAAATCCGGCTTTGCAATTAATTTAGAAGGTGCCGTGCGACCAATAACACCGATCTGTTCTTCAGAGAATCCAAATGAAGAGACCAGAAATGATTTAACACGAGAAGAAAAAGTCCAAAGTCGGAAATTTTCAAAATACCAAAGATTACTTTCGAGTAAACGATTTAAAAAACTACCAGTGAGGATAATTTCAACAAGCTCACCACTTTTGGGAAATTCTTGGAGTATGTGTTTACTGTTCTCGTCAGAAAACCAAATTTTGCCATGATTGGGTACGTTTTTTGAAAACCAACTAATGGCATGATCTTCCAACCAATCAAGGCTGCGTTGACAAACATCAGGTCTAGGCTTTTTAGGAAGAGTTTTGTTAATCAACTGTGACAGACCTGGGTACGATTACATTTATCGCATGGGTCTTGAGTGTGTCGAAGACCGAGCTTAAGACTTTGTCTGAAATTCTGGAATTTTTGGTTCATCCAAATATCACGCAAATGAGTTTCTCCCACATTTCCCATAATATTTTTTTCATGGAAATCTTCAAAGCAAGGTAGCACGTTACCCAAAACAGTAATGACAGCAAGAAATTGTGGGATAAAACAAGCAGTCAATTGAACTGGTTCTGGTGGCCCAGCCTTAACAGCGCCTCCACGGTTGGTAAGTTTCAGATCTCGAAAAGATTTAAAGAGTACAGCAAACTTTTCATTTTCATTGAGTTCTTCATAAACTTTATCGAAAACGTAATTTTTTACACCTTCATGCTTGGTTACGAAAAAACGAGTGACGCCATCTTTATAGAGCGCACGAAACTTATCAAGAGTGAGAAGTGTGCCGTTGGTATAGAGATGGATGTCATTGGTAGGCAAATACTGACGAGTCATTTGTACAAAACGATTGAGATCTTTTGATAAAAGAGGCTCGTTATAAAACATGTACGAGATACTTCCTTTGTAATTGATCTCAACGAGTTGCTGCATAATTTTTTCGAAAAGGGCCGGCTCCATCTCGCCTTGTTCAATTCTTTCGGCAACAGAATTTGGACAATAAGAGCAGGCCCTATTGCAGTGATGATTGATCTCAATTTCCACCATTTTGAGTTCTGGCGACACACTTGATGGCATGAGTGACCTGTCACTTTCGTTAGAATTGATGTTAAGCAAAAAACCAGCTAATCCAGACATTTGTCATGATAAAGGACTCCTGCTGGATTTTCAATTAGCGCTCTCTTAGGTGAGAGGCTATGATAACGCATGCTTAGAAATTCACTTTGCAGGTAGGCACCATGCGTCCGGAATATCTAGTAGGACTAGGTAAGACAATTTTCAATTCTTCTGTGGCTTTTGTGCCTCGATTGGCACCTTATGAGACCGAAATTGTGCTTACGGAAAGGCTAACACGGGTGAAAAACTCAGGCGCCTGGCCCGAGGCTCCTTTGCTCGCACTGCAGCCTAAACTCATTGGTAAATCTTTAGAGATAGTTGAGAATCGCGATGTACAAACCTCCCACTTCATCGAGAGCTACTACAATGAACGTCTGCCTTTTTGTGAACGAGTAAAGCTATTGAAGCTTGAACGCTTCTCAACGCTTGAAAGTAAAATTGGTTGGGTATCACATCACCTAGCCCACGCCTGGGCTGCTTTAGCTTTTGCACCTTTTGAAACAGGTTTGATTATAGTTCTTGATGGCGCCGGCTCTCCCAAGGATCAAGCAGCCAGCGTAAAGAGCTATGAGTATCTTTCGCTGTTTCAGTGGAAAGATCGCAAATTGGAATTGCTTGATAAGAAATTTTTAGAATTTATTGAGAGTAAAGTTCCAGGGCAGACTTTCTCAGAGGGAATTGGGATTTTTTACGAGAAAGCTTCCGAATATATTTTTAACAATAAGACAGAAGCTGGCAAAGTTATGGGGCTGGCGCCATTTGGAAAAAGCCTAGGATTACAAAAGTCATTTATACATTTCCTAGAAAATTTAGACTGGCAGAAACAATTCTCAGGTAAGGGAAAAAAACAGTGGGAAGAAGTGCCGCATATGAAGGTGTTCGAAGACCTGGCTGCGACGGTTCAAGAGAACTTTGAGCACTTTTTATTTTCTTATATTGAAGAAATCAAAACTAAATTCCCAGAGATCGAGAATTTGATTCTGACGGGTGGTTGTGCCATGAATTGTACATTCAATGGAAAACTGGTTGCGAAAAAAATGTTTAAACAAGTGTATATCCCGCCAAATCCTGGTGACGAAGGGATTGGGTTGGGAGCAGCTTTCAGTTTTTTAATGGAAGAAGACAAGAATGCTTGGTTCCCAACTCCTTGGAACTTACAAACATCATCAAGGGGTTTAAAGAGCTCCGTGCCTACAACAGAATTGATTCATGAAGTATTTGCGGGATACAAAATCAGTCAACCGAGTAATGTGCTAAAAAAAGTTTCTCAGATGTTAGTCGATGGCGAAATAATAGCATTCTTTCAGGGACGCAGTGAGGTCGGTCCGCGTTCTCTTGGTAACCGTAGTATTTTGGCGAGTCCAACGAGAAAAGATCTTAAAAAGTACTTGAATGAGCATGTGAAGTTTCGTGAAGAATTCCGACCTTATGGATGCACCGTTCAATGGGACAGGGCCCACGAATACTTTGCTATTGATTTGGGTTTTGAAAACCCATTTATGTCATTTGCGGTACCTGTAAGGGAAAAGTACAAAACGATCCTGGCCGATCTGTCTCATGTCGACGGAACAAGTCGAATGCAGACTCTTCACCGAGAGCAAAACGAAATTTTTTATGATTTATTGGGTGAGATGGAAAAGCTGATCGGTTTGCCGATTCTTCTTAATACAAGTTTAAATGTCATGAATGAACCGATTGTGGAAACAATCAATGATTTAAAAAGATTTTTAGAAAGTTCAATTCTCACTACTGCTGTAGTGGGTAACTATCTTATTGAGAAATAGGTAAGCATGTATCAGTTAGATCAAAATGAGCTTGAGGCGATTAAACGACTTTTCGAATCGAAAAAGCTCTTTCGTTATCAAGGTAAAGATGTCGCTACTCAGTGCTCTTCTTTTGAACACGAGTTTGCGGAATATCTTGGTGTGAACCATGCCCTATTTGTGACCAGTGGGACAAATGCCTTGGTTCTGGCCTTGCGAGCACTGGGCATTTCACCTGGTGATGAAGTCATTGTCCCCTCTTATACTTTTGTTGCAACGGTTGCAGCTGTCTTGCAAGTAGGTGCCGTACCTATCGTTGCAAGTGTTGGAGATGGGCTCACGGTTGATCCTGTTCAACTTGAGAAAATACTAACAAAAAAAACTAAAGCGATTATCCCGGTACATATGGACGGACTTCCGGTCAATATTGTGAGCGTGATGAATTTCGCTAAGAAATATTCTCTCTTCGTGATTGAGGATGTAGCTCAAGCGATTGGGGGAGAATTTAATCAAAGGAAATTGGGTTCTTTTGGTGACGCGAGTTGTTTTTCATTCAATATGGAAAAAATTATTACTTGTGGTGAGGGTGGTCTTGTCGCATTTAAAGATGAGTCAATTTATAAGAAAGCGCTCCAGCTTCATGATTTTCCTGTTAGATATGGTGCTTCGTTCAAAGACTACCTTTCAGATATAAAAGTCGACGTGGGCTATTCTATGCGCATGTCTGAGATTTCGGCTGTGATCATACGAGAACAGTTTAAGAAGTTACCAAATATCATCTTAACTCTTAGAGAGAACCGCAGACTTCTTTTGAATGCGCTGGTGTCCAATAGTTCGCACATTAAGTCGACAGATACACATGGAGAATGTGGAACTCACATTCATTTTAAATTGTCTGATCCAATTGCCGCTGGAGAAGTTGCTAAGCAACTCACCACTGCTGGTATTCTATCTCAGCCACTGTACGCCAGACCATCTCATTGTTTTTGGTTATGGCAGGATTTAATCACTTCGGATCTATCAGACCTTCGATTGGATCGAATGCATCTCTCTAGCATTATTCGAGTGGCCGTAGACTTTGAAGCGACAAAATCAAAACTTGAAAAAATGAGTGAAAAATTAAATGAAATTTTGGCGCCATATGCTTAAGTGGTGTTTGTTAATTTTAACACTCTTTCCTCAATTGGCTTATGCCCAATTACTGCTGGTGCGCGCCGGCCATGTCTTAGATATTGAAAATGGGATTTGGAAAAAGAATCAGACGTTACTTGTGCGGGAAGGTCGAATCGTTGAGGTGAATCCCAAATCTGTTCCTTCCAAAATATTAGAGCTGGATTTAAGTCAAAATTATCTAATACCCGGGCTAATAGATGCACATACTCATTTATTATTAGAAGATCCCACTTATGGAAAAGATTTTGCTAAGGGATTATTAGATTTTTATAAAAATAATACCATTGAAGAACGTCATATGCTCGCCAATCGACGTTCGCATTCATTGATGAAGAGCGGGTTTACTTCGGTCAGAGATTTAGGAAATAGCGGTTCTGCCTATATAGCAAAGCTTAAGAAGTCTGATCTGAGATTCTATTCGAGTGGTGCGGGCCATTCCCCTCAGATGGGACAATTTCCGATTGGAACAGAAGAAAAGATCGTATTTGATGAATATGCCCGCTTGGATGATGTGAGTTTATCGGCTTTGAAAAAATCTGCTCGATCAACTCTTAAGCTCTACGCAGATGAAGATCCAAATGGGACAAAGACCGATCAACTAATTTTAAAAAAATGGGTCAGCAGGGGGAAGGAATTAGGTATGAAGGTAGCCGCCCATGCAATTTATTCTTCTGCTATACAGGCCAGTATTGAAGCGGGGGTAGATAGCATTGAGCATGGCACTTATGCCTCCATAGAACAGTTCAAGTTAATGGCCACCAAGAAGATCTACTGGGTACCAAGCACTGGCACACAGATGTTAAATGATAAAAAATTTGCATCGATGCGATCTGATCATATTCCTAAAGAGTTAAATTTGTTGTGTCAGAAAATTCCCGAGGCCTACAAAATGGGCGTTCGAATCGTATTTGGCTCAGATAATTATTTCTCACTTGAGAAATGGGGTATCAGTTTCGGAGAAGCAACTCTAGCAGCGCTGCTTTTTTTGCATAAATGTGGTCTTCCTGCGATCGAGGTCATTCGAGCGGCCACAGCTTATCCATCTAAACTGATAGGAACGAGCGAAATTGGTCGATTAGAGAAGGGGAGTTGGGCAGATTTTGTTGTGCTTAAGGATGATCCCCTAAACGATATGGCGAGCCTAGCTAGGCCTGTTGGAGTCTATTTGGGTGGGGTGAAAACTCATTAAAAGCGACGGTAAGTGACTGTAATTACAGGAAATAAACAAAATCATTTTAGTAGATCGAAATAGATTACGGTGTTAGTATATTTAAAATAACCAGTTCAAGGAATTCCATATGTCTCAAGATCCAAAGCAAAAACAAACTGAAAACAAAATCACTGCTCAAGAGAGTGAGAATAATTATTTCGGTGGGATCAAAGAGTACAAATTGGATGAAATTGAAGCTGAGATTTTAAACGACAACGTTTATCTGGATGTTTTTGCAGGCTCAGACGTGCGTTTTAAAGAAGATATTCAAAGTTTCAATGGAGCACTAAATCTTATTTCTGGTCTTGGTGTTTACCAATATCAGTACAAGACTAGTGAGTTCTCTGAACAGGATTTCCCAGTTGGGAAACAGGTTGGAGTAATGGCACAAGACCTTGAGAAGATTATGCCTGAGCTTGTAAAAAAAGATGAGCAAGGTTTTCGCTTTGTGAATTACGCAGGCCTTTCTCCAGTGTTGCTCTCCGGAATTCAGGAGTTGGCTTCAATTACTAAGCAACAAGCTGAGACGATTAAGAATCTTGAGGCTTCTATTAAGTCTCTGGAGAAGAAATTAGAGTCTAAGTAAAGCTCACGCTTTCATTAATAACACTTCTTTGTGCGAGTTGATGTTTTGAAAAAAAACAATCTCCTCATTTTGACTACCAGAAAGAATTTCGTCTGGAAGAGTATGGAGGAGATTATTCCGTTTATCGAGCAATCGTGGCGGGATATGGCACTTTCAGAAGGCATTACTGTCACAACTCTCGTCGTTGAAGATACGACTCTAGCTGAGTTATTCAAGGCTGCATTCTCATCATCAAAAATTGTTGTAACAGCTTTTAATGCACAGATCGCCTTGGCGCTAGTTCATTTACGTTCTCGTTATTTTGTCGACACCCCATTTGTATTCTACCTCCATGGATTTGCCAGTGTCGCCTGTTGGCCAATGAAAAAATGGGGCTTACTTGATGTCTGGAGAGAGCAAGATATCTTTATTTCTTCAGCAAAGCGTGACCTAGAACTGTTTCGCTTATCCATCAAAACAGAAAATTCATTTGTCATACCATTTGCTCTGCTTGATGAAGTTAAGCCGGATGAAACGCAACAAGGTGCACACGATCATTTATCTTTATACTATGTTGGCCGCATCTCCGAACAAAAAAATCTCCACACCTTATTATGGGCCCTATCGATATATCTCAAATATTCACATAATTGCAGCATAAGCTTGGATATATTTGGCAGTGAGGATAATCTTGGTAGCCCTAATATGGGCCAAAAGTCTGGTTCATATTTACAAGTTTTAGAACAACTCTCTCGCGAGTTAGCCTTAACTGAAATCGTGAAGTTTCACGGTTTTATTAATCGAAATTTGATAGCAGATAAGATTCATGCAGGAAGGAAAGTTCTTATTTCAACCAGTCTTCATGCTGATGAGAACTTTGGTATGGCCGCGCTTCGTGCATTGAGTATGGGCCATTCTGCTCTCTTGAGTGATTGGGGTGGGCATTCTGACTACGTTGAAAATTTTAAAGATGCAGTTACTTTAGTTGATGTTGAAGTTTCAAAAACGGGACCATTTGTTGTGGTTGATTCTCTGGTAAAACAAATTGAAAAATTAGCTAATAGCTCTTCATCTAACGGTTTAATGGATGTTCCCAATCATTATCAACTTGAGAGCATTAGAGAAAAATTAAAAAGCGTATATTTATCAAATGCGGAAAAAAAGTTTGAGTTTTCAGATAATATTGAAATTTTGGCTCATCGCTGGGATGAATTTAAGGATAACCCACAATCTTGTCGTGTCTTTACTTCATTTGAAGATGTGATATTTCATCAATTCAGCATGGCCTATGCTGGCCGAAGTCGATATTACGAAAATAGCTCTATGGGTGAATTAGCTATCGCCCCCTGGGTTAAAATCAAGAATGATCAAATTGTTGTGAGCGATCCTCATAGGGGAGAAAGAGTAGTCGTCCTATCGTCTGATTTAAAAAGAAATAGATGGCTTGTTGAAAATGGATATGCTTTTTCTAGGTCTAGTTATTAATTTCATTAATAAGAGATTGAATATCTTTTGCAAGATCAGAAACTTTTGTGCGTGGGTCAGCTGCTTTTAAATTCATCAAGAAATAATGAATAAGTCGTAAATAGCTTAGGGTATTAGCCAGATCAACTTTCGTACTGAATTGTGTTTGTATCCCAACAAGTTCCCATTGTAGTTGATTTAATATAAGTTCGACTTCACCTTCATCAAAACTATTAGCACCTAAGCAGATATCAACATCGTTCAGACCGTTCGCATGGACAAGCCAGCGATGCGGATATAGTACCATAAATACTTTGATGACTCGATTTGTACGAAGGTGGGAGTAGGTGAGTTGTGTGCCATCTTGTATGTAGCGATGTAAAAATAGAATGACATCTTCCTCAGCTAGGGAAGTAGGGTTTAGTGTAGAGATAATTCGAATTAGCTCTTGAGGATTCAATTGTTCCTGTGAGGCAAGGCCAGCTTCAGATAAGTGAAAGTTCCATTTTTTTTGCCGAGAACTTGCGCGAAGTTTTAAGTTTTTAGCGTCAGACTCGAGCATTCTAAGTAGATATGTAAAACGATTGAATGCATCCTCGGGATTTGCAACTAAATGAGATTTTAATTTTGGATCTCTGCGTAGTTCAAAAGGATTAAGCCATTTCGCAGTAAGATCGATCATTTCATGTCGATAGATATTTATTTCACCCAGTATGGGTATGATTTTTTTTGCAAAATGATAGAATGATAAAAAGAGATTGAGTTGTGATAATCCCAAGGCGTTTGTATGGAGTACAGTAAAGTCGAGATCACTAATACCAGGTACAATTCGTTTGTGATGATAACTATTACGAGACCAGCAAATAATGTTTAACTTCTTAGCGATTGTTATGACTAAGAAATGTGCCACATGGTAAGGCAGCAAGGCTAACTGCTCAGGAAGAAAGCCCAATAAGTTAGTTACTATTTTTTGCATCTGATTGAACTAAGCTTTGAACGTAGCGTTTATAGCCATCTGAACAAAGGTTAACGAGATGATTGCGGCTAGGAATCATATCAGCAGCGAAAAACTGTTGCTCGTTAATGGTATTATACTCGGAGTCAAATAAACCTTGCGATGAACAGATTTCTACCGAGTGATAGGGGGATACCATCATTTGGTGGATCGGTTGTAAATTTCGTTCGGAGAATATCCAATTTGAATCGAGAGGATTTGCTCCGTTGTATAATAAATACCAGCGCAAGTAGCAATCCGAAAAAAGAAAGTGATAAGGGTTAATCTCTAGGAAATCGGACTCTGCCATTTTTTGCGGTGTAATTTCATTCAGTGTGACAGTGCGAAATGGAGTTTTAAGATTTCTAGCAGTGATGGCAGCTTTGCTAAAGATATTTTTATCAACAAAGTCAGTAGGTGCATTTTGAGGCATGCCTGTTATAAGGCACATGATTTCATCATAACTCTCGCTTTGCAGCGAGCTGAGCTCCTTGCAAAGCAATTCGTCTGGACAATGAAATTGGTCTAAATGATACGCAATTATAAGATTTTTTTTCTTAGAATTTTGAGGGGTATTGTACTGGTAGTTATAAAAGTAGACGTTGTTTTCCCAATTTTTGGGAATAAATTTTTTAAATCGCGAATTTATAATAAGTTTGGTTTGTAATCCGTTTGGATGAGGATTACGTAGGAAAAAAAGTTTTATAGTTAATAAGCCGTCACGAACAAATACTTTATCAAAAAAAGCCAAAGCGGCTAGATCATCAATTAAAAAGAGATATATTTGATTAAGTTGTGAAAAAAAATAATGAGTGTGCTGAACAATATAACCTTGAAAAGTGGCCACACTCTCATATGAAACTTTTCGATGGATAACATTATTAAATGTATAGACTTCGTCTTTTGATTGCTCCGTAAGCCAGCTTAAGTCTGTCATTGAGCTCATAATACTGTTTCCTGAAAGTAGGGCCGATATATTTTAAAGTAATAGTCAGAATAGTCGCCACGGCCAGCAACAAATGGTGCTTTAGGGTTGGACTTAAAGACAAAGGCAAGTTTTGTAAAATGTGGATTAAAGCCTTTAAAGCTCTCTTGCTGATTAGCTATAACTTGTTTGGTAAGCATTTTGGAGACAGTCTCAACGGAAAGAGTTGCTGCAGATGTTTTTGCTAACTGCTCACGTTGATCGGAAGTGAGACTGCAGCCATACGTCATAAGAATCTTTTTTTGAACTTGTGCCAAATCCGGCAAAATTCTCATTGTTTGGTGACTGACAGGAAGAAGTTGTGTGAATTCAGGCATAATTTTTTTGAACCCCCCATACCCCCCCCAATCACTAAGAATTGTCTGCAGTCCGCACATGAGCGCTTCTGCAGGGGACATTCCGAAATCTTCATCATTATGTGTGCTTAAGCTAATGAAGCAATCTGCAGCATTGCATATTCGGCGGAGTTCGTTTGCAGATAAATTATTAATGTAGCGGATCCGATTGTGTCCAATGCTGGTGGATAGTTTTCTCCATCGTTGGAAGTAAACTCCAGGAGGGTTCTCATATCCCTTGTAGGGGATACATAAGTCATCAAAGGGGCCAGCAAAATAAAAGTGCAGGCTCTCTCCTACAAGCTTCGAACAATTCATCATTGCTTTGGTAAGTTCGAGGACGTTTTTTTGTAAAGACGCTCGGCCTGTGTATAAAAAAAGAAAATCGGTCTCTGATAACCCAAGTTGTTGTCTGACTTCTGAACGCTCTTTTGCATCAAAGTAGAATAAATCCTGTTGAACAGGAAAAGGAACAATAGAAGTTGATTGGGGTGAATTTAAAAAACTATCGAGAAGATTTTTTTGTTTTTCGGACGCGCACACGAAGCGTACTGGATAATTCTGCAATAGAATGTTGTTATCTTGCCAAGCCGCGGAGTCTAAAACGAAATCGCCAAAAATATGAAAAGTTAATTGAGGACGATAGTTCGGTGAAATTTTAAAAATTTCTGAAACGAGTCGACCAGGATGTGGTTTGTGATCTATGAAAACAATTTGGCTGGCGGCAATTTGAACTATTTTTTTGGCTAAAAGATGTAATTGATAATCATCTAGTCCGCTATTGTAATAGATAATCGAGCTAACTTTTAGATCTGTCGCCTGGTTATAAGCAGATTCCAGGTTGCTTACAATACTTTTGCAGCTAACCCAGTCAGATTCTTGTTGCGCCCTAATTAGGATGACATCTTTCATAAAACTATTATTCCGTATTTGATAACTTTATTCAATTTCTTGTAAGGCTCAAATAATGCTTCACGCCATCACTTACGTCACCGTCAAAAATGATTTTTGCTTCATTGAGAATAAGCAAACGATTACAGGTCTTTTTAATTTGCTCAATCGAATGAGAGACAAAAAGTACAGCTCCTGAATTTTCAATCATCCGCATAACTCTAGCAGAAACTTTCTCTTGAAAGAAGACATCGGCTCCATCATAAACTTCGTCAAGAATGAGTAGGTCGCAACCTCTCGCAGAAATGAGTGAAAGACTTAAGCGTGCCTGCATACCTTTGCTGTATTTAAGAAATGGCACATCCAAGAACTCACCTAATTCACTGAACTCGAGGGCGTCATCAACAATCTGATTACGTTCTGTCGTACTGATGTCGGGGTAGATGAGGGAGCAGATGACTTCAGCATTCTCGCGACCTGTTAACTCGGGTATAATGCCGACGCCAGTATCAAAAATTGCACGCGTGTTTCCGTTAATTCTAATGCTGCCAGCTTGTGGTGTAATCATGCCTGCGAGGCACCGGCATAGACTGGTTTTGCCTGCGCCGTTGACTCCCAGTAGGCCTAACCTATCACCGTGTTTTATTTCTAAGTTGATATCTTTTAGAACGTGATAATACTTCTCTTTGGCACTCAATGTTTTGAGTGGGGATGATGCGAGGTTGATAAAGAGGTCTCGTACTGATTGATTCGTATAGCGATCAATCATATACGAGAGATGAAGTCCCTCAACTCTTGCAATGTAACTAGAGCTTAAGGAAGAGTTCATTTTTCTTCTTTTGCCAGAGTTTTAGAAAGAGCCCTAGGAATATCAAGCTAAGTAGTAGGCCCTTGAATTGAAAAGCTAAGATTTCTTGCATTGATCCGCCATAGAGAGCGCTGCGGAAAGGTGCAATGATCAAATAGATAGGATTTAAATTTATTATCCATTGGAGAGAGTGAGGCACATAGTCCGGAGGATAAAAGATGGGTGTCAGGAAAAATAGTAAGCTCATAGCAAAATGAGTTACGTATTTAATGTCTCTGTAAAAAACATGTAAAACCGAAAAGAGTGTGGTTGAGGCCACGGTAAACAAGACTAGAATTCCAACAGAAATAGGAAGTAAAAAAAGGCTCGCTGAAATTTTCTGTGAAATCATTAGGGTTGGGATTACCATTATTAAAAATGCCGCAGCAAAATTTACAAAGCAATCTAGTAGCGCCGAAGCCAGAATAACGAATGGCGATATTTGAAAACTTTTAATGACCTGAGAAGAGTTGGCAATGGTCGTGGTGCAAGTTTCCCAGGCTGAATTAATGAATATCCAGGGTAGCAGGCCACCTAGTAGAAACAGATAATAATCGGGGTGATCAATTTGCAAAAATTTTTTGAAAACGAGTGCCTGCACAGAAAACATTAAAATCGGATTGAGCACGACCCAAACAAACCCAATAAACGTTTTGCGATAGCGAGCTTTCATGTTGGCAAAAGTTAAAACTTTAATCTGCTGCCAATTTAATGCGAAACCAGTCATTCTAAATATTCCTCAACCATATACAAATCTTAGAAAAAGTTGAAATTTTCGAATCAACGATTCCAAGTATTAGGTTTTCCTTGATGGGTAAGTCATGTGACGTAGGTTCCTTGAGTGACTTCGTGATAAAGACAAAGTTTTTATCCCTTTCGTCCCACTGTTTAGCCCATAGGAAGTGGCTCATGAGTTTTCCTTGTCCCCAAAAAACGATGATATCAAACTTACAAAGACTCGAGCTGGGAGATGGTTTCACGGTGATGAGCTGTCCCACTTTAAGTACGGGGTGCATCGAATCTGATGCGACGTTAAGTTGTATTTCACCTTGATGGTCTAATCGACTTTTGAGCTTTGAAAAATCAATAAGGTCCATTTGCATCCAGTTATTATCCTTGTCGTTTAGGGAGTTTGTCATGTCCATTGAGGGTGGAATATGATTGCTGCTAGCGGGATTCTAGCAATGAAGATTCGAATGAATGTCCTCATAATTAAAACGGGTTTGACGGAAACTTTTGATCGAGCAAATGCTCATCAAGGCGTTGTGAGTCTTGGTGATGTATTGCGAAGCACTGTCATCTTGCATGCCCTAAAGGAACATTCTGTGTCATGGCTGACACATTCCGCTGCATTCTTACTTTTGGATGGCATTCCAGCTATTAAAGTCCTGCATCAAGACCTCTCGACGGTAGCCTTTGATGAGTATGATCTCATTATAAATCTCGAGCGAGACGAGACAATTCTTCGAGCTATCCAACTCATTCCGCCACATAAAATTGTGGGATTTCGTGGCATGCATGGGGAGCTGTGTTTTCATAACTCTCAAGAGGGAGTGATGCTGGAAGAGTGGTTAGCCCAACCAGCGGTATTGCAAAAGAATTGGAGCGAAAAGCTCTATCTGTTGTTAGGGCGTGAATGGAAGGGCGAAAATTATCTTATCTCAAAAACCAGACTGAACCAATCTCAGGAAAATCGTTTTGCGATTGGTCTCAATTGGCAGGTTGGGGTGAAGTGGCCAACAAAAAGTTGGCCACAAGAAAACTGGAAAATGCTCAGTACCCAACTTGGCTCTTTGCATAGCGTTACTTGGCAGGAGGGTTTTGATGATTTGTCCCAATATTTGAATTGGATTAATTCAGTTCAAGTGCTTGTGACTCATGACAGCTTAGGGCTGCACATTGCGTGCGCCCTGGATAAGCAAATTTTGGCCCTATTTGGCCCAACATCCTCAAGAGAAATTCATCTGGGACAAGGTATTGCACTGAGTGAATCTGAAAGATCAGCGTTTGCATGCCCGCCTTGCTATAAAGCTGAGTGCCATAATATCATTCATTGCATGAAATCCCTGAGTGTAGATGAGGTTGTGGGTAGCCTCAGGAGTTTGCTTAGAGGAAGTAATGACCAATCTTCAGCTTGATGGAAATAAACTGATCCATCACCTCGACCGAGTCAATGAATGGACAAAAACAGGTAGCACGACACCTGTGTATGTTGCATTTAGCCCTACCAGTTACTGTAATCATCACTGCATCTTCTGCGTTTATCATTACAAAGAATTCAAGCCGATATTCTTTCCCTTGGATAGATACCAAGAAATGGTAAAAGAATGGAAAATGGCAGGTGTACGATCAGTTTTTTTTGCGGGAGATGGTGATCCATTATTGAACAAGAGCTGTCATGAAATGATTGCAGCTACAAGGGCCGCTGGTATTGATATTGCTCTTAATAGCAATGGTCGTTTATTAAACGCTAAAAATATTCCTATCTTTGCCCGCGATCTATCTTTTATACGAATAAGTATGAATGCTGGAACGAGGGAGAACTATGCTCACATCCACGGCACTCAAGCGAGCGATTTCGATGCAGTTGTGGAAAATCTTAAAAAACTAGTAGCAGAAAAGAAACTTACCGGATCCCCAATTACGATTGGGGTACAGTGCGTACTTCTGAGTCATAATCAAAATGAGATCAAGCAATTGGCAGAACTTGTAAAATCCATCGGTGTTGATTACTTATCAATAAAACCTTTTTTGAAACATCCAGAAATTAAGTTCGATGACACGATTGAAAATCTCGACCAGGTACTGGATGACCTAATTGATTTTGGGAAACAGATATCTGGAAGTGAATTTAATTTTGTTTTAAGGAAAACTCTCTTTTTGGATAAATTTGAGAGAAGTTATAAACAATGCCTCTCAACTGATTTTATGATCGAGATTGATGCGCTAGGTGATGTGTATAGTTGTGGCCCATACATTGGAGATGAAAGTCACAAGCTTGGAAATGTCATGAAAACTTCTTTTGGAGAATTCTGGAATTCAGACAGAGCTCTTGCCGTAAGAAAACACGTGCGTTGCAATGTGGATGTATCGAAGTGTATGCCTTTTTGTCGTCCAAATTCAGTAAATGAATTTTTATGGCAAATTAAAACGCCACCACAGCATGTGAACTATATCTAGGATAAAATATGGCTGAACTTTTTTTAGACGGATCAAAACTCATTCATCATCTGCCCGTTGTGGAGAAATGGAAGAAAGGTGAAAAGTTTTTTCCAATTCATGCGGAAATTAGCCCTACAAGTGGATGCAATCAACGTTGCAACCTTTGCTATGTCGATTACCTCGGTCACAAAGCTGGTTTCTTGGATGAGAGCATTATGGATTCTCTTGCCGATGAATTTGGCAAATTGGGAGTGAAAAGTGTCCTTTTGGCAGGCGAGGGTGAGCCAACAGCAAACAAGGGAATTGTTTCGATGATTCAAAAAGCTCATCGTAACGGCGTAGATATGGCGATTAATAGTAATGCCGTGTTGCTGACGAAAGAAATGTCAGAGGCCATAATGCCTCACCTGACCTGGGCCAGATTTACTTTTCAAGCTTCAAACCCCAGCCTCTATCAGGAGATTCATAAAGGTCACCGCACCGACTATGAGCGTGCGACTAAAAATGTGCAGGAAGCGGTAAAAGTCAAAAGAGACAAAAAACTTAATGTTACTCTGGGAACACAGCAGATCCTGATTAATGAAAATTACCGAGATGTGTATGAAACGGCGAAACTTTCAAAAGAACTTGGAGTTGATTATTACGTTGTAAAACGTTTTAGTAAGCACCCGAATAATCATTACGATGTCCCGGAGGACTTGTACTTACAATCCATAGATGAACTCAAGAGAGCCGAAACATTGAGTGATGATAAGTTTAAAGTGATCGTTCGTTGGAACAATTTTTCGGACAACGATTGTACTCGTGGATATAAGCGTTGTCTCGGAACACCTTTTATCACTCAAATCTTGGCCGACGGTAAAATATATCCATGCAGTCAGTTTTTTAAAGACCCTCAGTTCTGTTACGGAGATCTACACACACAAAGTTTTGAAGAGATATTTACGGGAGATCGTATTCAGCAGGTAACAAAAAAAATCGAAGACGAGATTAATGTAAAAAATTGTATTAGTTATTGTCGTCATCATTCCACGAATCAATTTCTCTGGAAAATTCACGATCAGCCCGCACATGTCAATTTCATCTAAATCTCTTGTGTGCTGTATCTGTGGTGCCAACACCCCTGCGAAAGTCTTTAAAAAGATTGATGGTTTTGAATTACTCAAGTGCCAAGAGTGTCGACTCATACGCTTAAGTCATGTTGCGATTCCCGCTGAGGACTTTCTTGCTGATGCTGCTGATGACAAAGAGGGGAAGGTCGAATATTGGGGTTATCCCGAATATTTTAAGAAGCATGCTGATGTTTTTAATCACTTTTTCAATGAGCGTTTTCAGAAAATAAAAAGAAATCTTGTTATTGAGGGGCCATGGCTAGACGTAGGTAGTGGATATGGTCTTTGGCAAAAGTTTTTAGTATCAAAAAATCAAAAAAATTTTGGAATCGAGATTGAGAAAAAAGCATTTTTATCTTCTCAGAGTGAAGGGCTTGAAATTGAATTAGTAAGCATTCAAAATTTTAAAACAGAAAAAAAATTCTCAGTCATTACGATGTGTGATGTGCTCGAGCATGTTGAAGATCCCTATGCCGTACTAAAGAAATGCAGCGACCTTCTTATGCCAGGTGGATTGCTCTATATTCAAGTTCCCAATGTCGTTGGGTTGAAATACCCTTTTGGGGACACATTAGGTCTTCCCCATCATTTATGGCAGTTTAATCCAGCGACGATGAGAAGATTGACCCATAAAGTAGGCATGGAGACGATTGGCTCTTGGACTGGTATACAGGGGGTCATTCGATATTATGAGCAAGGAGGTCCAAGTTTTATCCGTCAGGGCCTTTGGAGGCTAGCTCGTATCACTCGTCGTGGAAATCGCTTACAAGTTTTGGTACGCAAATGAACAAAATAGAATTACCAGAAAGCTATAGTTATATTGGAGTGTTTCTTACGCTCAGCTGTAATCTTTCATGCTCCTACTGCATTAATCATCTGGTTGGCCTCAAAATGGGACGTAAGCTTTTGAGGGCCGATGACTGGGCAAAAGGCCTAGCAAGAATTACATCAAAGAAAAATATCCCACTCAGTTTGCAGGGTGGAGAGCCAACGATTCATCCGGATTTTTTTGAGATTGTAAAACGGATCCCCGATGAAATTGAAATGGATCTGCTGACAAATATTCAATTTGATCCAGATGAATTTGCCCGTCATATTCCACTAAGTAAGTTCAATCGTCTGGCCCCATATTCCGCAATTCGAGTGAGCTATCATCCAGAGACAATGGATTTTGATCAAACAAAAACCAAAGTTAAACGACTGATGGAGCTAGGATTTAAGGTGGGATTGTATGGAGTATTGCATCCCTCTCAGTATGATGAGGTCATGCGAGCGAAAGCGATCTGTGAAAGCGAGGGAATCGATTTTAGAACCAAGGAGTTCTTGGGGCTCCATGAGGGTAAGCTTCATGGGACTTATGCTTACCCTGGTGCTGTATTTTCAGAAAAGATTCAGTCTTGTAAATGCAAAACATCGGAGCTTTTGATTGACCCATTCGGCGATATTTTCCGGTGTCATCATGATTTATATAATCGCATCAATCCAATTGGAAACTTACTTGACCCAGAATTCAAAATTCAAGATGAGTATCGTCCCTGTGCCTATTATGGGAAATGCAATCCATGCGACGTAAAAGTTAAGACTAACTATTTACAGCAACATGGACATACATCAGTTGATATTCTGCTGGATGCCTAATTGTTTTGCAGCATTAGGTGATAGGGCCTTGAGCAAATCTCCAATGAGAGCTGAGCCACATAAATAGGCCTGCCACGAAATGGCCACCGATGAGAGAATTCCCATCCTTAGCCATTTAATGGGCAAACTAATATGTTCATCGTCTTTTTCTGCTCTTGTACCTGGTCGAACTCCAAATACCACTGGAACGACTACATCGAACTTGAACACCGCTTTTACGGAGTCAAAAAAATCATGCCAGGTCTCGGTGGGTAGGCCAACAATGATATCTGTTTTTACGATCAAATGTGGGTTCTTTTCTTTAATCGCCATAACACAGTCTGCGACAATCTTGGGGTCGTAACGACGTCCACTGTGATAAACCAATCGTGTGCTGCCTGATTGTATTGGAACGGCAACACCAATTGTTCTGTTGTCCTTTAAGAACTTATGGAGTGATTCATGATGGAGTAGCCAGCGTGGTTCGAGGTAATTTAGCACTACACGGAAGTCATCTTTTAAGCTGTAGATGGGCTCTAAAAGATCACCCGGATTTTGGTTTCTATCTAGGCCCCATGCTCCGATATCTGTAGCAAGTAACCAAAAATCTTTACGACCTTCTGATAGGCCACGTTTTACATTTTTTAGAATAACGCTCTCGCCTTCGCTTTTAATGAAACCACGAGACTGCTTTATAGAGCAAAAACTACACCCACCGGCACATCCGTGACCAACATCAATAACAAAGAACTGTTCATTAAAAATCATTGCATCAAGGAAATTTAGTAAATAGCTTTTTTCAATTCTCAAAATGCCATAGGCAGTGTGAACTAACTTTCGAACGTACCATACAATTTTATGGGCCAAAGATGAGTCACAATGATTGATTCCATCAAAGTGATTTGTCTCAATTGGTTTATAAGACTTTTCAAATGGTATCCCGAGACTATTGGCCAACTTTTCCATTTCTACCGGTTTGATATGAGAGACTTGATCACCTTGCTTGTAATTAGCCTCAATTTTTTCGGTACGTATCGCGGAGTAGCATCCAGCAATCACTAGCTTTTTGTCTTCAGCGTCTGGGCCGAGCTGCGTTTTGATCATTTTGTTAATATATTTTTCACTTTGATCTTCAAAGCCAGGAGTAACTGCACATGTATTAACTACTAAAATATCGGCATCGTTGGCCTTATGAACTCTCTCCATGCCCTGGGTTTTGAAATAATCATCGTAAACGGCACTTTCCCATAGATTACTGGTGCAGCCTGCCGCAGTGGAATGAATGAAATATTTTTTACTCAAAGTGAACCTCTGGCTTTCAAGTTATATCGCATTATTATAACACTCATATATTACGCCATGAAATTCGCCTCAGGCGATAGCTCTATTCTACAGATTCAGTGAGTTAAGGAATACCTGAAGGAATTACGTGAGTATCTTGAAGCATTGCCAAACAAAAGTTGGCACTTATGTGTTTAGGCCTTGCGACGACCTACGGATAATCAAGACTTAAGGCTGATGTGGCCTTAGACAACCTCGTTTTTACTATGGCTCCAATTATATCATGTTATGATTATTTCAATTAATTACTCCTATAAAAGGCCTGTTATGAAAGGATCAAAGACCCTCATTGTAGCTGCTGTTTTCGCAACCAGTGCTTTCGCAATTCAAAACAATGAAAATCTTCAGCCAACCGATAAATATTACGTTTCGCCAGAAAATGCCGAGAGTGTGCTAAAAAATCTGCAAAAGACTGCAGACAAAAAGCGCCCCCCACTAAGCTCAATCGCTTATTTTAATGGTGGAACGGCCAAGGAAGAATCCCGCGATGTTCACGCACCTTGTTTTGCTGATGAGAAGCAATACGAAGAAATTCAGATTAGCCTGATTAATAAGTGGCGATCTTCTTGGAAGAAAAAAGAATTAAACGTTTTTACCGGCCTGTTGCTTAATCAGAAAGTTGAATCAAACTTTGTATCTAAACTTGGTGTCGTTGATCAAAAAATTTCAGACAACATCAACTTATACAAATGGAATAAATCACAAAAAGGCTCTTTCTCTGATTACCTCGCAAAATTTAAAGTGATCGAAGATATTGACC
>JBKHVI010000011.1:0-60449 GCA_046570105.1 Bacteriovoracia bacterium | reverse complement strand
CGGTGGCTTTTAATCTGGCCGATAGTTTTCTGTGGGTAGGAATTCTCACAGTGATCTGGTGGGTGTTTCGTCGAGAGAGTGATATTTGGTATCCGGGAGAGCAGCGTCGCCAGATCTGGCACTATCCAAAAGAGCAACTGAGTTTTAGTTTGCGCTTCTGCGCCATCATGCTCGGAATGTGTGGCATGCTAGGTTTTTTCAGTTATGCTTTTATTCAACAAATCTTGCTACCGTTTCCCGGAGATCTGACGAGTACTTTTGGTGAACAATACCTGGTCGTACTTGGCTGTTTGTCGCTGCTGTTTCTGGCTGTGGCCTTTATCATTGGTGTTTGGCTTTCTCATCGCATGATGGGACCGGTATTAGCATTTGAGCGGCACGTAGAAGAAATTCTCGCCGGAAAAAATAAGGAGTTTCGCTTGCGTGAAGGCGACATGTTGAAAAAGTTAGAAGAGATAGCGCAGTTGATTGGCAAAACTCTTTTGATCTGGGGAATGGTAACCACAGCGGCCCAGGCGTATCCGCAATATATAGGTTTGCAATATACCTCGTGCTTAACCTGTCACTACAATCCTATGGGTAATGGACCCATCAATGATTATGGTCGAGGTGTCGGGGCCACTGGCGTAGCGGGAAGGCTGTTTTCGGCTGATGATGTTTCCGAAGAAGACTTGGTGGCCAATTCCGCTTTTCCTGGAATTGATCCACAAAAAAATTCTTGGCTTAGGCCTTTTCTGGGCTATCGAGGTTTAGGGCTTGAGAACAACGCTTTTACCGGAAATTCACAAAAGCGTTGGATCAATATGCAGCTTGATGCCAACTTAGTTTTAAAAGGTGGTGCTCGTGATCAATACATCGCAAGCTTTACCATAGGCACTCGTCCCACAGAAATCACGGATCAAAATAATTTAATGGAGAGTAAGAGTTACTCGCGTGAACATTATGTGGGTTGGCGCCCGACACCTAAGGTAGGTGTGTACGCAGGAAAGATGGACAAGGTCTATGGGCTAAGAATTCCCGATCACAACTTATCCTCTCGTCGAGCGACTAAAACAGCACAGTTCAATCAAGTTCACGGTGTCATGATTCATGGTGTGGGTGAGACGATTGAAGCCGCTGCCCATTATTTTGTCGGGGATCTGAACGAACAAGATGAAGATCTGCGTGATCAAGGTTTCTCCGGACTTTTAGAGTGGGGAGTGACGGAGCGTCAGCGTTTAGGGATTTCTTATATGAACAGCTCGACCACGCTTGATTCTCAAACAGCGATGGCGATTCATGATCGAGTGGGCTTTGGGAAAGGGCATTCTATCATGGCGGAGTTGGGCCAGATCACTCGTCAACCAGAAAATGGAGACAGCACCACTTCACGCTATGGACTGTTACAAACTCATCTATTGTGGTGGCGTGGCATGTGGCTGACTGGAACATTTGATTATTATCAGCGCGATACCACTGTTGAAGATGAAAGTTTTGGTGTAGGCCCGGGCCTTCAGTGGTTTCCATGGCAGAAAACAGAACTGCGCTTAGATGTATTGAATCGTCGAATATTTAGCGAATCAGCGGCCCCCGAAGATGCGTGGCAGGTTCTTATGCAGGTGCATGTATGGTTGTAAGAATTTTACTACTCTCACTATGTCTTTGGCCGCAAATGATCAATGCTCAGGTCAATCGCAAGATTGTTATCGAACGCAAAATTGGCCAGCTAGAATCCTTTACATCACAAAAGCTAGGGCGTGACCAGCGTGCGATCAATTTGTGGGTTAAAAATAAAAAAGGGAAAATGCCGCGAGTAAATAATCGTTTGCTCAAGTCATACTATTTCCTCGGCATACTCCACGCTCAGCTCTACACCAAATACAGCTCTGGTGAAGAGAATCGCGAAGATCTCACTAATTTTCGCAAGGCCCGCTTTTACTTAAAAGCGATTGAACCCTACGAATACAATATCGATAAAGTGGAAGATCGTTTGGCGAAGATGGAGACTGTTCGTATCGAACGTATGAAAGCGATCACACATAGCTATTGGCGCTTGATGGTGCAATATATCAGTTACCAAGAGCTGGCATTACTGAAAGATGCTGGCGGAGAAGAAAATATCACTTCACCTCAGCGTGGACTTTGCTTCGGCGGTCAGTTTGCTTACGGCAATACGGAATACGAATGGGCGCTCGATGCCTGTGCCTATGCTTCGAGTGGAAACGTCGGAGCAAAAAATCCGGCTCGCTATTTCCAGCAGGATGTCTCAAGCAAAGGTCTCTATGTTAAGCCGACCTATTGGAAACTTATGGCCGAGGGTGAGGCAGGAATTGGATTAGGTGTCCCGGTTCTACTTCGTACGGTCGATTATACGGAACCTGCTGGAGTCACTGTTGAATCAAGAAGGGTTATCCCATTTGGTTTCTCGGTTGATGGCCGATGGCGGATGACTCCGACTATGAACCTCACAACGACTGCAGCGATGGTGGATGGTTCGATGTTGTGGAGTATTGGTTTAATCTATCAGCTTTAAAACTGCCTTACTTGAGTGGTGTTATGGTTGGAGATTTTTTCAAAACTGCCTTACTTGAGTGGTGTTATGGTTGGAGATTTTTTCCATCACGAGTGGAAAAAATCTCTCGATGCCTCGGTTGAGGTTGTTTAATTTCATGAATTTAGTCTTCTGATTTTTGCACATGTTCTTGCAATTAATAGGGCATGAAACACCTTTGTCCAAATCATCAAGTCGGCTGCCCTGGAAAAATCATTCGCGACGGATATTTTAAACGCCAGGAAGACAGCAAACTGATTCAAAGACTGCGCTGCCGTGCTTGTGGGGCGCGCTTCTCCACTGCAACTCATACGGTAACTTATCGACAGAAAAAACGTCGAATTAACGCGCCGTTAGCGAAGCTGCTTTCGTCGAATGTATCGATGAGGAGAAGCTCGTGGATCTTGGGCGTTAATCGCAAAACGGTAGAGCGTAAGCTGGCTTTTTTGGGGCAGAAGTATCGGCGTCTTAATCGGCGTTACTGCGAAAGAAGGCGAGGAACGATCAAGGAATTGCAGCTGGATGATTTGATTACGAAGGAAAACTCGAAGCTCAAGCCATTGGCAGTTACCTTGCTGGTAGAAAGTGATTCAAGACGAATTTTAGCTTTAGAAGTCGCTCGAATACCTGCCTTTGGTCATCTCGCGAAGTTGGCAGTTCAAAAATATGGCAAACGTGCAGACGAGCATCCGGCTGCACTTGAGCGTGTGTTCAGTGAACTTGCTCCATTGGTGCATCCGCGCGCGAGGATTAAGAGTGATGAGCACCAACGCTACGGTGCTGTTATCAAAAAGCATCTGCCTCATGCAGAACATTTAACTTATAGAAGCGAGCGAGCACGAGTGGCGGGGCAGGGCGAACTCAAGAAAGGAGGCTTTGACCCGATCTTCACGGTGAATCATTCCTGTGCAATGTTGCGCGCGAATGTGAGTCGTCTCATACGAAAGACTTGGAATACCACAAAGCGTGTTGATAGGCTCAAAGATCACCTAGAGATTTTTGCGTGGTTTTATAATCAGAAGTTACTGCCCCCAGAATTAACACCAATATAAGGGGGCAGTTTGTTAGCGAACAGGCATAGTGGCGCTGACGATAATCTTGTCTTCAACGCCAATGCCTAAGTACTTCACATCTTTAATGCCAAAGTCAGAGGCCTTAAGAGCAAATTTCGCTTGGACCTGACCATCTGTTTCTTTGAAAACGAATGCAAAAGGTTTGGTGATTTTGTTTACCGTAATTTGACCTTGGCCTTTGCCACCTGTTCCAACAGCTTTTACGATAACAATTTTTGCAGTAGCACCACCTAAGCGTTCATAAAAATGTTTGTCACGTAATTCGAGACCTGTTTTCATCGTGCCGACTTCAACTGAAAGTCCGGTTGCAGAGTAGTTGGCTCCATTTTTCTCGATAAAGCCGCGTGCCTTACTAGAGACTGCTTTAAAGTCTCCTGCAGGACTTAGAGTCACGGCGACCTGTACTGTGCCAGCATGAAGAGCAAATGAGCTCAAGAAGACAATCAGTGCGATGAATTTCATAATAATCTCCAACAATAATATATTTAATCTAAGAATCTTAGGCGTTCACCAGGTAAGGGCATCCGGCAGGTACTTAGCTGACCAAAAAACCGATAGCGATTCTTGGCCACCAATCGATAAATGGCATCTCGAATGAAAGCAGGAACGATATAAAAAATTTTGCACAAGGCCCAAACGCCACCGACTTCTCCTAAACAGTAGAGGATGGCATCAGAGCGAGTCAGAATTTTTCCACGGGCCCACAAGACGACGGTATCGAGGTCTTGAGTGTATTCGTCGGTTAAGAGTTTTTTGGCAGTCAGGCCTTGCAGGGTAGAGAATTTGAGTCTTTGACGGGAGTCGCGTGGCAAAAGCCAGTCCACGAGCCCGTTACAGAGTCCACAAACACCATCAAAAAAGAGAATTACGTCGTTTTCATGCATTCTCCTTATTTTAACACTGATAAGCGTTAGGTAAACTAAGGAAAAAGGAACCTCATGCTAGATGTTAATCACTTTCAAGAGAAAATTCGTCAGTTTGCCAAAGAGCGTGAGTGGGAGCGCTTTCATACTCCTAAAAACATAACAATGGCGTTGACGGTAGAGTCAGCTGAATTAATGGAATTGTTTCAGTGGCTAGAGAATGAGGAAGCTGCTCAGATAATGCAAACTCCTAAAGGGGAGAGCGTTCGTCAGGAAGTCGCTGATGTGGCCGTTTATCTTTTACGGCTGTGTGATCTTTTAAAAATCGATCTTGCTCAGGCGATTGAACATAAAATGGCACTCAATGCTGCCAAATATCCCGTGGATAAATCCAAAGGGCACGCACGTAAGTATGATGAGCTATAAAAATTTCCAAGGATAATGGCGACGCTTTTCGGACTCACTTAAACTCGCCAGCATTTTTTCATTCGCTCGACTAATTTCAATTCCAAGATCAGGCATACGAACTTGGGCCACTTCAATTGTACGAAGAATATGCAAGACAGGATAAGGGGAGCTATTGGGCCAATGGGCCATGCTCTCAGACGGTTCTCCACTCATTTGAAAGTCAGGATGAAAACAGACTAATTGAAAATGCTCAGAAGCATCGGCCTCTTCGAGAAGTTCTTCCATGCTCTGAGTGAAATCCAAAAAATCTTCAAAGTTTATGACCCAATCTGGAAAACCGATCAAGGTAGTGGAGAGTGTTTTAGGAGGTGTGGTGTGGAGAGTATCAAGCTCGTCGAGAAAACTTTGTTGAGCTTCAAATAACGATTGAGCAGAACTATCTACGAGTTTAATGCGTCCTTCATCCCATGGTTTCTGAGCAAAGGGACAAAGTTTGAGTTTGAGGATCGTATCTTTAAACCACTGTTCCATGTTTGGCCTCGTATCTCCAAAAAGGTGGCAGTGCTCGTCCGAGCATCATGCAACTTGCCGCTGCGAGAGTTCCTCCCACCATGAGGGCGGTACTTGCTCCCCAGGCATCGGCCATAAATCCCATGAATGAATTTCCAATGAGCGGGCCCGATGCGTAGCTGAGCATTTCTACACTCGCTAATCTTCCACGACGATCGGCCGGTATCGTTTGATTCCACACAGTGCCGCGAAAAATTCCGCTGACCATGTCACTCCAGCCAGCAAAAATCAGAAAGCATAATGAGGGTAAAAAACTCTGACTTGTTAATCCAAAAAAGAAAATCCCGATGCCCCAGCCGGCAGCGGCCAGAGTAATCATTTTCCCATGGCGGATGCGATTAAGTGTCCAGCCACTTGTGAGTGTTGCCAGCATGGCGCCGATAGCAATTGATGAGTAGTACCAGCCAATTTTATCGGCCCCCGCAATTTGCGCGGCCAAGAGGGGAAAGAGCGGGTTTGGAAAAGCAAAACTCATCGCCAGCATATCGACTAAATACGTGCCTAAGAGATCACGACGAGATAGAGCGTATTGAAGACCTTCTTTGACGGCGATAAAATTAACTCGCGCTACTCCTTTTCCAGGAACGTCGATTTTAGGCAACCACAGCATCATCGCCATAGCAAAAACGTAAGTCAGACCATCGATGACATAGGTCCACTTGATTCCCACGCTGGCGAGCAATAGTCCTCCGACAGCAGGACCTGCGATCATGCCAAATGTCGTTGGGAAAGAATTAAGCGGACTGACTCGTGCCATGTCTTCTCGTTTCACCAGCTGGGGTACGAGAGCACTGAAAGCAGGTCGATGGAGTGAATTAAGTCCCGCCATCAGAGCACCAATAAGATAGATCCATGTCGGCGTAATTTTTTGTGAAAGGGTCAGCAACACCAGGGCCACGTTACAAAGTGCTAAAAGCAATTCTGAGTAAAAACAAATCCAGCGACGCTCAAACCGATCGGCAATCGCCCCACCAATGAGCCCCACTCCTAAAAGAGGGATCAGTTGGGCCAAACCCAGAAGTCCTACTTGAAAAGTTGAATGGGTCAGTTGATAGAGCTGCCAGGGAAGCGCCACATAGGTGATTTGGCTGCCAAAAAACGAAACCAGCTGGCCAAAAAAGACCTTACGGTATTGCGGATAGGTTTTAAGCGGACTCATATCAATTAACATGCCCCGATCATAACAAAACCGAGTGGAACGCACTACTACCAAGTAGCAAAAGCTTGCCAAGCTTTAAGCATCAGTCGACAATTTTCTTATGTGGCAACGCTTAGGACTAAGATTTTGGCTGACGATAGCTGCCTTTATTATGGTGCTCGCCGTAGTTGCGAAAGGACCACAGTCTTTTAAGCGACCGGCCGAACGTCTCACTTTTACCGATGAAATTCAAACCACTCATGCGCACGCCGGAGTGATCATGCCGACATCCGGTATGACGGTGGCAGTTGAAGAGCGAGTGAATAATTTTTTAGCTTCAATGAAAGAGCAAAAGACTTCGCCAACAGATTGGTCGAAGTTGAATGATGAATGGTTAAGTTTTGCTCGAGCTTGGTTCGATCGAGTTTATCCGGGAGAGGAGCGCTTTAATCAGTATGCTTCTTTGTGGGTGGGTAAACGTTCAAAAATAATTTTATGGCGCCTGAAATGCAGAAACGAGTTTTTCCCAGATCTAGATGAAACGGAATTGATTCGTAAGGCCGATCAATTGAAAGACCAAGAAGAGTGGCAAGAGATGCAAGCGAAAATTACGCGCGGTCTCTCTACAGTTGAAGAAGAATATTCGATTGCTCTTAACAATTTGCTAGGCTCAAGAATTTCCGAATTTAAATCCTTTCATAAGCTGTTTGTTCAAGATTTCTTGTCTAAAAAACGACAAACATCAGACTTCTTTTTGTAGGTTCCCAGTCAAAACCATTCCATAATGAGCTATGAAGAATTCATTACATCATCCTCGCGAGAAAGAGCGCCTAGAGGCCCTTAAGGCCTATCAGCTCCTCGATACCTTGCCTGAGAAAGTGTTCGATGATCTTGCCCTATTAGCTTCGCTCATATGTGAAGCGCCTTCCGCACTTATCAATCTCATTGACCTTGAAAGATACTGGCCCAAAGCTCAGTATCAATTGGAAATTCCTCAGGGAAGTCGGGAAAGCGCATTTTGTAGTCAAACAATTTTAGAAAAAGACATGCTCGAAATTCCTGATTTGCGTTTGGATGATCGTTTTAAGGACAGTCCATTTGTGGTTCCGGTAGATGGTGTACGCTTCTATGCAGGTGCGGTGCTATCCTCCCCTGAGGGACTCCCGCTAGGAACGATTTGCGTGCTCGATCATCAACCACGAGCTTTAACAGAAAAACAACGTCAAGGCCTGATGGCCTTAGCGCGATTAGTAGTCAATCAATTTGAAATTCGCAAAACCAATCTTGGTTTACAAAATCTCGTTTTGAAATTTGATGAGTCCACTTCTGATAAAGACGATCGTATCAAAGCGCTTGGGCAATTTTCTCAAGGCCTCGCTCATGAATTAAATAATCCCTTGGCGATCATGACCGGTTATTTACAAGTCATGGAACATAAAAATTCGCTGAAAGAAAGTACAGAGCGAGAAATTGGGCGATTACAACAAGTGGTGAAGCGTGTCGCTTCGGTAGTAGAAGATGTCCGTCGGTTTTCTCAAACCAGAACTCTGCCGAATACTGAAGCGCTTAAACTGAGTGATGTGCTAGAAGACGTAAAACTCACCATCGAAGCGCGTACTTTAGGTCATTATGAAAATGTGAAAATACAGTGGCCTGCAAGTATCGAAGGAAGCTTACAAGGTGAGCACGTGCAATTGGTGCATGGAATTGAGCATATTGTGATGAATGCTATTCAGGCGGCCCAGAAAGTGACTGAAAAATGGGTGCGTATAACCTGTAGTGTGGAATTAAAGAATTGGGTTATACGTATTCAAGATTCTGGTAATGGAATGACGGAAACAGATGTGAAAAATATTTTTCAGCCATTTTTCACCACCAAAGATGTGGGTCAAGGTCAGGGATTAGGTCTGTCAGTGGCACGTGGAATTTTTATGGCCCACGGAGGCGGTATTCAATTTGTGCAGAATAATCCTACGACTTTTGAAATCAGGCTTCCTATCTAGTAGGGCGCACCGACATACTTCCAGATTTTCTTTTTTAAAAAGTCTGGCGCAAACCAACTGATGCTCTTCGCGAATCGTCTAAGCCACACAAAAGATTTCATACCCCAGGGCCAGTGTGAAAGAAGAATTTCACCATCTAGCACCCGAAAAAAATAATCTAAAATAATCGCCAACATCACAAAGTCATCTAATTGACCGAGCACAGGAATCCAATCAGGGATAAGGTCGATGGGCGAAACAATGAGGACCAAGAGGGCAACGATGACGGCCTTGTCACGTTCAGGAATACGTTTATCTTCAGAAACATCTTTAAGAAATTTTCCGATGTTTTTTACAAACGTCATCATAAACATTTAACCAAGGCCCAGCCGGCCAAGAGCGCAAGTGGGGTGAAGGTTAACACCATTCCAACTTGGCGGAAGGGATTAACCGAGTTTTTTTGAATGAGACCAAACCAATGGGCCAGACGACCCACCACAAAAGACCAGCCAAGAATTTTAAGATAAGTCGCGCTGAGTTCATTATTTTCTGCGAGGAAAAATATAATCAGGAAAATGGGTGTGTATTCAATGAAGTTGCCGTGAACGCGTATGGCGCGTGAGAGTGGATGATAGGCATCAGAGTTCGACCCAAGAGAAGTGTTTGCTTTGAAACGTTGAAGGACAACATAAAAGCTTTGCGCAAGATAAATGAAGGTGAGGATGGCAGCAAAGAGTAGACTTAGAGAAGATTGTGTGGTGGCAAATAGATTCATGGTGGCCCCTTAAACCCAAGGCACTTGGGCTTTTTTAAGTAAAAGCTTAATCGTTACAGCAGCAACATGGAAACCAAAAGTCCCCGTCACAAAAGAAACTGAGCCATAACCAGTTGCGCAATCGAGGCCTTTTCCAGGGTCTTGTGGCTCGTGAGAGAGGCAGCCATCAGCAGTAGGGTAAACGGGGCGCTCGTTAGAGTAGATGCAAGGGATACCAAATTCACCCAGATTTTCTCCTGGAAAGCCAAAGTCTTGGCGCAAAATTTTACGAATGCGATAGAGTAGACGATCATTGCGAGTGGTGCTGAGATCACTCATGGTGATCTTACTTGGATCTCGACGGCCACCGGAAGCACCCACAGTCACTAATAGGCGCTCTTGCGCACGACAAGTGACTGCGAGGAGACATTTATTTTCTACATCATCAGTGCAATCGACGATGGCGTGGGGGTTCCATTCGAGTAGTCGATCGATATTTTTTTTACTCAAAAATGAAAGTTCTACATCAACCTCAAGTTCAGGATTAATATCACGTAAACGCTTGGCGGTGGCTTCGACTTTCATTTGCCCAACGGTACTGTCGAGAGCATGAATCTGACGATTGATGTTGGAGACACAGATATCATCTAGATCGACGAGCATGATGTGACCAATTCCAGAGCGGGCAAGGGCTTCGGCGGCCCATGAACCCACGCCACCAATACCGATCACCATCACACGCGATTGTGCGAGCACAGGAAGTGCCGCCATCCCATAAGAGCGGCCGATGCCGTGAAAACGATCTTTCATGCCATCACCTCGCTGGTATTGAGTTGTCCACACGCTGCCATGATTTCATCGCCTTTAGTTGTGCGTAAAAAAACGCGGAGTCGATGCTTTACTAATTCTTGTTTAAAATTCTCGATTTCGTCTTCACTCGGTCGCTGCCAAGGAGCACCCGGGAAAGGATTAAAAGGAATCAGATTCACTATGACGGGGCGATCGCCCACTAAAGCGCTTAATCCTTTAGCATGCTCCGAAGTCATGTTGACATCTTTCATCATCAAGTACTCGCAGTTGATGAACTGACGATTACGAAGAGGGACAGTATCAATAGCAGCGAAAAGATCTTTTAAGGGCCAGCGATTATTTAAAGGGATGAGTTGTGAGCGTTCCTCATCAAAAGGCGAGTGAAGGGAGAGTGCGAAATTCACTCCACCTAATTCATGGAAGCGCAAAATGCCTGGCACATAGCCTGCCGTCGAAACGGTAATTTGGCGAGGGCCTAGTTTTCCACCATGCGGATCAATCAACCAATTGATCGCTGTTTTGAGCGCTTCAAAATTATGGAGTGGTTCACCTTGTCCCATAAATACAATATTAGGGGGCAGTCGATCTTGATCAAGCGATTGGCGCCAAGCTTTGACTTTTAAATACTGATCAATAATTTCATCGGCAGTTAAGTGTCGCTTCAAACCCATGAGACCGGTATGACAAAAACGACAGGCCATGGCACAGCCAACCTGTGAAGATAAGCAAACAGCATCCCGACGAGCAAACGGCACCAAGACTGACTCAACAGTCAGTTGATCCTCAAGAGTCAGCAAGAATTTGGCGGTTCCATCAGGGGAGACCAATGCGGGAGTAAGCATGAGGGAAAAATACGTCAGTTTAGAGAGTTTGTCCTGAGCTGCCACAAATTATGCGCAAGATTTTGTCTAAAAAACTGACGGGGGGAGCGTTTAATATTCAGACACTCACTAGTCTATCTCTTGGATTTTTGGGGGATATTAACAAATTAATAGGCCCACCTTGTGGCCAGCTGAAGGTGGACTTACACTCGCACCATATATCTTCCTTCGATTTTGATGTGGCACGTCCGTTCAGGTTGCACGTCAGTTGAACCCAAAGTCGAGGAATACCGCAAGACACAGGTTTTGTCACGAAGGTGACAGGAATAAACCTTAAGTCTAGGTGCGCTCTATAGGAGTACGTCATGAAGACGACCTTTGAGCTTAACTTTCGTGTTCTTTTGTTCTGTTCGAGTATTGTTTTAGCAGGTTGTAATAAGGATGAATTCTACGAGAAAGAATACCTCGAGAATCCATTCAAACCAGACGTCGAACTTACTGGTGGCGTTGAAGGTGGAGTAGTTGGCAGCACCGTTGGTGGTGACGTAGCTGGCTCTACTGTAGGCGGCTCAGCGGGCGGCGTAACAGGTGACACTGTCGGTGGTTCTACTGGCGGTGATACATCAAGTACAGATGGTGGCGTTGTGGGCGGTTCTACTGTCGGTTCAACTGATGGTGGTTCAACTGCGGGCACAACCGACGGCGGTTCTACCGGCGGTAGCACTGTTGGTTCAACTGATGGTGGAGCAACTGTAGGTGGTTCAACTGGTGGTACAACTGGTGGTACAACTGTTGGATCAACTGATGGTGGATCGACTGATGGTGGATCGACTGGTGGTACAACTGGCCAAACCACTCAATGGGCCGACGAATCGTTTAACCAAGTGGCAGATTCTGATAAAAAACTTGATATCGTTTGGGTTGTCGATAACTCGGGTTCTATGGGCGACGAACAAGCTTCTCTTGCCAATAACTTCGATGTTTTCATTCGTGACTTTATCTATCGTGGCTTTGATTTCCGCATGGGTATCACTACGACTGATACTTCTCATCCTTCTATGGCAGGTGCTGCTGTTCCAGGATCACTTGAAAGTTTGACTGCGATTCAGGCCAATGCTAACGAGCAAGCCTTTATCTCTAATTTCAAGAACAAAATTCAAGTTGGTACTCGCGGTTCAGGTAATGAGAAAGGTCTCGCTGCGATGGAAAATTTCTTGAATCGTTATGAAACTTCTTGGATGCGCCAAGATGCTTATTTAGTGATGGTTTTTGTATCTGATGAAGAAGACCAATCTGCTAAAACTAAAGAAGAGTATTTGGCCCGTTATTTACAAGCGAAGCAAGCGGCAGGTGCTGGTTATGTGAAAGCTTATTCGATTGTTAATACTCAGCCTTGTCAGACTGGTAACGGAATCACTTGTGGATACGAACGTTATGCTTACCAGGCCAATCAAACAGCTGGGACAGTAACTGATATTAAAGATAATTTTGCAGCTGTTCTGCAAGATATGGGTCAATCGATCATTAACCTTCTTGATACTTTCCCACTTGCTCACGATCCAATCTTGGCTTCGGTAGAAGTACGTGTGAACGGTGTTATTCAGGCCAATGGTTGGACAATCGAAAATCGTCAGTTGAAGTTTAACGCTGGGTCAGTTCCTGCAGTGGGTGCCACTGTTCAGGTTCGCTACCAGTATTAGTTTGAGGAGTGTTCATGCTGAAGTTGTTGCTCATAAGCGGGATGCTGTTGTTGGCCCAAGGAACACGGGCAGGAGAAGAGAACCTATACGACTTTTTGTGGTTAGATCCAGACAAGGCCGTGTATGTTCTGCAGAATAAGATTCATAAGAAAGAGAACACAATCTATATGGACGTGGGGTATTTAACAAACCTCACGTCCGCTTTCCAAGACACTCAAGGTGTGGCGGTTAAAGCGGGTTGGTACTTTCATGAAGAGTGGGCGATTGAGGGGTTGTACTTAGGTTACGATAACAGTAACAACGACAACTACCGCAACGTTCAGTTGATTAATGAATCGGTTCCGTTTGTTCGTCGTCACGTAGCAACCACTGGTCTGGGTATCGTGTGGTCACCGTTCTACGGTAAGATCAACACCTTCAACAAGATCGTCTATTTTGATTGGAGTTTCGGTGTCGGTGTCGCCAAAGTTGAAACCGAAAGTAACTTAAAATCTGTCCGCGATGCTGCTGCCAAAGATTCTTATGCCTCAGAATCACATTCTGGGGGCTATCTTAAAAGCGCAGTCAAGTTCCACTATAACGAGCATGTTCATATCGGTGTTGAATGGGTCGGGACGCGCTATATGGCGCCAGGCCCCAAGAATCCAAAAGAAGATAAAATGCGCTCAAATAACGATCTGATTTTTCAGATCGGCTTTTCATATTAAAGGAGGCACACATGAAATATCTCGTGCTGCTTTCTTTAATAAGTCAGCTCGCTTGGGCGGATGAAGAAGTAAAATGGAAAAACCGTGCGGAAGCCGAAGTATTGGCCCAACATGGTTTTGTTTTTGCTGCGCTTGATGTGCAAGTCAGAAAACTTGCTAAACAAAAAGATCTCGAGAGCTCAGACCTTGAACTCCTAGAAGATTTGATTATGAAAACCAACGTGGAAGCGCTGGAGGATTATGATCGCAAAGTCCTCGCGAAACTTCCGGTGGCGAGTGTGCAGTTTTTGTTAGGACGTGAAGCCTGGAAAGATAAAAAGAATAAAGAGGCCCGTCAATGGTTAGTGAACGTTCCTAAATGGCATCGCTACTATCCAGAAGCACGTTTTTTGCTAGCGGATATGGCGGCTGACGCTGGTAAAACCGGAGCACGTGAAGCATTCGAAGAGCAATGTCAGGCTGTTGCCAGTGAACGCGCTGAGGAAGTGAAGTCACCGGTTCTTAAGCGTTACTACACAGTTCTTTCAGAAGACTGCCGTGCTCTTCGTGCCCGTAAACTTTATAAAGAAGGGAAGTATCAAGAGTCGGTTGATACTTACTCAAAAATTGATAAGCGCTCATATAAGTGGCCCTATCTTTTATTAGAGAAGGCCTGGGCCCATTATAATATTCAGGACTACAACCGCTCACTTGGTCTCTTAGTGACTTACAAGTCACCACTTTTAGCGTCGTACTTTCTTCCAGAGGCCGAGATCCTTACCGCCTTGGGATACTTCCGCATGTGTTTGTATGACGATGCGCTGGTGGTGATCGATCAGTTTTATAACAACTACAAACCACGTACTGAGGCGCTAGAAGCGATGCTGAATACCCACAAGGATTCACAAACGCATTTCTACCAACTTATGTACATGTCGGCCGAACAGCGAAAAAAGCTCCATCCATTTATCGCTCAGTTGGCCACGCAGGTTTCTCAACGTCCCCGCTTTGCCCTCGACCGTTCAGCTTTAGCTAAAGTTAAGCACGAGGGTGACCGATTAGCTCGGGTGTTCCATGGTTTATCTTCCCAGCATCAAGCGAGAGCTTGGATGCAGGAGAGTATGAAACAACTTGAAGCGATGAAAGAGAACTTAGTAGGGCGCATAAACTACCATGCCAAACGCGATATGTTCGCTTTTGTCACGAATGTTTACGGCCTCTCGGAAGAGCTCTTCAAAGTGAAGTTGGAAATCATCTCGCGCAAGAAAGATCTGGTTTATGGTTCGAAACGCCTAGTGTCTGACCGCGGACGAGGGAATTTTGACCAAGTAAAGCGCTCTCGTTTTGAAGCTTTTTGGAAATTCCACGGAGCTTTTTGGGCGGATGAGTTAGGTGACTTCTCGTTTGGCCTGGAAAACAACTGCGCAACAGTTCGAAAGGAGGTCCCGCTTGAAGAATAAAATTTTGGGACTCTGTATTTTAGTGATGTCTTTAACGGCTTTTGCCGAAGAGAAAGTGATTTATCAGTATAAAAAGTATGAAAAATTCGATCTCGGAGATTTGGAAGTGAAAGGTCAGTTGATTGCCCCGGGTGATCTCTCGGTTCGTGAACGTGATCGCCGTCGCTTTGAGCTGGATCTTTATAACCGTACTGATTTTGATAAAAACATTAAACACGATATTCAAACTCTCAGATAGAGTCGACAAGGAGCCTGTCTATGGATTCAAATACCGCCACCCAAGCCGCTAGTGATGCTTTGGCCACAACTGTAGCCCAGCCTGAATTGAACACGTTTCAGTTCTTGGCCAAGTTTATGTCTGAGGGTGGAGTTTTCATGTGGGTCATCCTTGGTATTTGGGCGATAGGTGTAGCGATTGCACTTGAGCGCTGGCGCCGTTTCAAAACCTACGATATTGACGGAGCAAGCCTCATGCAAACGATACGTAAGTTTGTGGTAGGTAACGAAATCTCCGCCGCCATTCAGGCCTGTGCAGAATCAAATTCACTTTTGGCCTTGGTTATGAAGAATGGCTTGAAGCGCGCCAATCAATCTAAAGAGCAGGTACAAGACTCACTCGAAGCAACAATTTTAGAAGTCGTACCAAAGATTGAACGTCGCTTGCCAGCGATTGCATTGATGGCCAACGTTTCAACGCTCTTTGGTCTATTAGGAACTATTCAAGGTTTGATTCAATCATTCGCAGCGGTGGCCAACGCCGAAGCGGCGCAAAAAGCTCAGCTCTTGGCGATGGGTATTGCCACTGCCATGAACACCACAGCTCTTGGACTTGTATCCGCAATTACTTTAATGATGGTACACGCATGGATCTCGTCACAGGGTGAGCGCATGATTAAAGAAATCGAAGAGAACTCAGTTAAATTGATGGATCTTTTGGGCACGAAAAAAGCTTATAAGAACGATCAAGACGCTGCTTAATTAAAGTTAATTTCAGGCACCTGAGGTCCGTATGCGCACACGCCATGAAATGAAAAAGCCCGAACGTATCAATTTGATTCCTATCATGGATGCGGTCTTCATTTTTATTTTCTTCCTTTTGATGAGTGCTCAATTCATCAACGTCTTTGAAATCGGCTCAAGTGTGCCGATGGTTCGAGAAGTCAGAGAAGATAAAATTGACAAAGATCCTCTGAACTTGGTGATTGAGATCCATGCCGAGGAAGTTATTGTTAAAAAAGGCAAAGACGGAACAAAGGTCGGAACTTTTAAAGATGCCGACTTGGACAAAATGCGTACATTGCTTGGAACTCTCAAGACTAAATATCCTAAAGAGAAAGTCGCTCAGCTTCGTCCACAAGGAAAAATTCCTTTTCATCGTTTGGTCAAAGTTATCGACCATGCCAAAGAAAACCCAGCCACTCAGACAAAACTCTTTGAGGAGATTGTGTTTGATGGGAAGGGGGCGATATGAAAAAGACCTTTCGTCGTAGAAAAGCCGCTGAGATGGTGGATCTGGATATCACCTCACTTTTAGATATCTTGGTTATCCTTTTGGTGTTTCTGTTGATGAATTATAATGCTTCTGATTTGAAACTTGATCTGGTGAAAAATCTTGAGATTGCCGACTCGGAATCACAACGAATTACTCACTATGCTCCCGTGGTTCAATTAAATAATGAAAATGCCATTTTTCTCGATCAAAAAGAAATTGGCCGTATGCCAGCAGGTGAAGCTCAGGCATTAGGTGCACTAGAAGAAGCACTCAAGCAGCGTCATGGTGAACTATCCGAAAAAGAGCGCAACTCGGAAGAAGGGGCGCTAATCAATTTAGTTTTCGACCGCGATACTGATTATGCGATGGTGGATAAAATCATGGCAACCTCTGCCAAAGTTGGTTTTACCCAGTTTAAATTCATCGTGAAGGGGACTAATTAATGAAAAAGCTCAATACCATCCTCCTCATGAGTTGTTTGGTTTCATCAAGTGCCTTTGCTCAAAAAATGTCAGCTCGCTGGCATGAACTGACCAAGCTTGTTCGCACTGAAACGGAGATGCTGGAGAAAGCACGTAAGCAAGGTGATGAAGTTCATTACCGCTTGCTGGAGCTTTATTCTGAGCGCTTGAAACTCACGCTTGAGCGCGAGAACAAGGCCTTCTTAGAAGCCAAAGATGGCAAAAAACATAATAACAAAGATGCCTATTTCACAGAGTCTCTTCGTCAATACCAAGAGACGCGCTCGTATGGTGAAAAGCTATTAGCAAAATATCCTGATTCTCCACGTCGTGGAGCGATGTACTACACGCTAGGTCTTAACTCACGCGATTATGGCCGTGACAAAAGAACTGAACGCTACATGCTTGATGCGCTTAAATTGATTCGTGAAGGCACTCCTTTGCGTCACCACGCGGAAACTTCACTCGCTGACTTTTATTACAACGAAAAACGTTATCCAGAATCAATTCGCTACTATGAAAAAGTGGTGCGTGATGATAACGATGATTGGAAGCCGAAGCACCTCCTCAACTTAGGTTGGTGTTATATGAAAACCAATCGCCACGACGAGGCGATCGATTCTTTGAAGCTTGCTTACAAACTCAGTAAAGATTCACGTTATGTTGATATCAGTGAACAAACACTTCAGCATTTGGCGCCATTCTTCGTATTTGGTAACCGGATTAATGATGGCCGTGAGTTCTATGTAAAAAATGAAAAAGACCCCATTGTTCATCTATTGTCACTGGCCCGTCGTTCAGCTGATAAAGGCCATGGCAAAGAAACCGAAGATATTCTCAAAACTTCACAAGATTTAATCGACAACCGTGGTCTACCTCAGCACCAAGAAGATCTGGTTCTTTATGAACTGGATTTCTACCGCACCTACAAGCGCTGGGATGATCATTTACGCGTCTCTCAGAAATTATTAGACCTGCATAAAAGAGATCTTCGTCAGCCTGAGCTAAAACTAGTGAAGGCGAAAGACGATGGTGTCGAAAAAGTGCGCTCGGTTGCTGGTTTCTTGCAACTCCAAACCGCCAAAGACGTAAAGAAGGGTGGCCACGAGTTTGCTTCACGTGATCTCACTCGCACAGTAGCTTACTTTAATCTTTTACGTGAGCTCGATAGTGATAAAAAAGATGAATACGCTTATTTCATTGGTGAGACCTATTATGCGGTTAACCAATTTCCAGAAGCCGCCAAGGCCTATCGCCTAGGTTTAGAAGACTCTAAGCTTCAAAAGAAACCAGAAGAATCACGTCGTCGCAAAATCTTAAACTCGCTCTTGGCCTTGACCGGTGAAGAGGTGCTTGAGAAAAAAGCTCAGCGTGAGTTGCTGGTTTATACTTATGAAAACCATGTCGATATTTTTCCTAAAGATGACATGAGTTTGAAGATCTATCCAAAATTGTTCCAACTTCATCGCGAAGACAAATTAGACGATCGTGCAGTGAGCGCCATTGAGCGCTACCGCAAAAACTATCCTGGCGATCTTGTGAAGCAACAAGACCTTATGAAAGGTCTAATGGATGATTTCATTAAGTCAAAAGCGGTCTTAAAAATCACTCACTGGATCGCAGAATTTAAAAAAGGTTTCTTGAAGTTTGATAGTAAGACTATTGAACAGACAGAAATCATCTTGGGTCAGATTCTATTCGTAACCGCTCAAGAACAAGTCGCCAGAGGTCAACGTCGCGAGGCCCTGCAAACTTTTGAAGATGTTTACAAGACAACGATCTATCCAACAAAAGTTCGCGCTCTTGCTGGTATTCAGGCAGCAGACCTTGAACTTGATCTGGCCCGCCCAATAGCCGCACTCCCTTGGATGGAAAAGTCCCTCGAACTTTTAGACAAGAAAGAGCTAGATGAAAAAACGGTTCACTTAACCGCGATGATTGAACGCATGGCCTATATGCGCGAGTTCCGTGGTGCTGTTCGAATGACAGATGCTCTCCTGAAAAAGTCTTGTTCGACTCAATCAAAAGCGCAAGATCGCTTGTGGGAACTCTCAGTCAACTTCCATTTGGTTTTGGCCGATGACTGGATCACCACGCGCAACTTCCAAGATGCTGCCAAATGTGCAACATCACCCAGCATGACTCAGAAAATGGCAGCGCACATTCTTTGGTACTACTGGGATCATAACGATGTCAGTCGCATGACTTCATTCTGGGACTCACAAAAGAAGAATCTTGATAAAGATGAATATGTCAGTTTTTTACTAGATCTATACTGGGATCAAAATGAAGAGGGGCAGCGCAGTCTTCGTCGCGAACTCACTGAAGTGAAAGACCATGCTAAAGTCGCCGCTTTGATGGGTGACTTCAAGCGCCAAGAAGAATTCTTGAAGCGCCGTGAAGAAATTCTCAAACTCTCGTTGGTTGAATTGGATAAGCCTTTTGATCCTGAAGCTTTTAACCCACGTTTGGAAAAATTCTTGCTTGAAATTAAGAAAGTCAGCGAAGAGGTGAAGCCACTGCTTGCTAGCGAGCATGGGAAAATTCGTGAGCAAACGAATCAGCAGCTCCAAGGCTTCTATGGCAAAGTCGCTGATAAGCTCCAAACGTTGAATGTGGTTCATGAAGACAAAGACTTTGTGGCTTCGTTTCAATCAGAGATGCACAAGATTGCCAAAGTTTTCCAAACGAAAGTGGTCGACTTCAAAAAAGCCACTCGTCGTCCATCAGGAGATCTTGAGTTCGTTTCTCCTGTTCAGGCCAAGATCTCAATTTCGACAATGGATCAGTACTCTGCTGGAGGCCGTAAATGAAAAATCTAATTGTGATAGCGTCACTGGCCTTCCTGGGTGCGTGTGCCTCTAATCCTCACCAAAATCTGGCGGTTGACCAGCAGTCAGGATTATTCAAAGACGAGAGTCTGTGGCGAGTCGCCGGCCGTGAAGGTCAAGAAGCAGAGTGGTTGCGTGGATGTTACCAAGGTGATCTCAAAGGCTTTACGCAAAAGGCCCGAGAAGAATATCAAAAAGGTGCGAAGACCGCTCGCTATTGGACGTGGGTCGGTAACTGCCTTGCTTGGCATAATGAGCTTCGTGAAGCGCGCTTCTTTTTAGGAATGGCGCAGGAGCTTGCGAAGACGAAAGAAGACAATGCCATGGTTAAAAATAACTTGGCGGTGGTTTATATTCGCCAAGGCCGCGTCTCACGCGCCTATGATGTTTTGATGGAGGCCCGCGAACTTGCTCCTCACTTTATTACTCCGGCCTTCAATTTAGCCCAGCTTTATGTCGGTCAAAATTTAAATCAAGAGGCCCTCAAAATTCTTAATCAGCCGCCATTTGAAAAGAGTAGTGATGCTGAAATTTTGCACTTGAAAGGATTGGCCTATGTGCAATTAGGACAAGTGAAACAGGCCTCGCCTTATTTGGCACAAATCCCCGCGAAGTTACAGAATCGTGAGGACTTTGCTTTGACTCTCGCAAAGTGGCATTTGCTGGAAGGGCGTCCGCAGAAAACATTGGAACTTTTAGATAATTACAAAGCAACTGGATTAAGTTCTCCGCAAAAGTTAGCAGAACGCCTTGAGCGTGAAGCGAAACAACAATTGGCGGCACTGGAGGCCAAGTAGATGGCAGTAAGACCACACAGGACATTCTTTAGACTGGCATCAATGGATGCCAGATCGAAAGAGGCCCCCGTTTTGAATCGCTCAAAGCTCTTGGTCGGTTCGGATGTGCGCTGTGATGTCGTTCTCTCTGGTCGTGGTATCTCTCCGCAACACTGTTTTCTCCTTATTCAAGGGGAGAATGTTCGCGTTATAGATCTTGCTAGTACCAATGGTACTTTCGTGAACGGCCGTCGTGTTCGTGAAGCAGAAATTTTTCCTGGTGACACTCTCACCATTGCTGATATTGCTTACAATCTTGAACTCTTCGAATCAGACGAAGTCTTTCATAACTGTGAAGCTGAAGTCGCCGCCCTTGCCGCAGCTGTTTCAGATTCCCATGTCCATGTGCCTGATCGCGCAGGCCTCACTCTGATCGATCAAGAGTATTGCGATCTCACCCTGATAGCGAATGAGAAAGACCTTATCACTAAGCCTCCCTTCTTTTTGCATGGGGATGTAGACGGTGAGGAACTTGATTCCACTGTCGCTCCCTTAGACTTGGTGGAAGATCGGGCCGACAATCGCTTAGAAGTGGTGATCTATTCTTCAGGGCAAGTACTCGATATCCAGTTTGTGGATCTTAAAACCAGTGATATCGTTTTGAGTCCCAATCTTGCCAAAGGCAAGATCTGGTTCCCTGGCATTATTCAAGACACTGTCTTAGTGAAACACGACAAAGGCCGCTGGCATGTGAATACTCCAGAAGGCTTTGCTTGTAGTGCGGATAAGATTGAACTTTCCCGCTCGCATTTATTCTTCACTTCAGGTGTTCATCAAATCTCTCTACGCTTAGTTGAACAAACCTTCAAAGTGAAGCCACTGCCTTTCTTGTGGCGCGATCGTCAATTCTATAAAGATGCCTCGCGTGTGACCGCCAGTATCTTTTTGCCGTTCTTGTTACTCTTGTTAATTTCTATTCCTGAAAAAGAACCTGAAGAAGTGAAACAGATCACCATCGTTTATAAAGCGGTTCAAAAAGCTGATGGCGAATCGGCGCAAGAAGTTTCTGCCACAGAGGTGACTTCGAAAACAGAAAACACCGGCCAAAAGGCCACTGAACAACCTAAAACTCAGCCACAGATGGCGGCATCGGCCGCTCCTGCTCAGGCCGCCCCAGCTGCCGAAGCACCGGCCGCAGCTGCTCCTGCCAAGCCAAAAGCTTACAAGTTTAATTCTAGCGTGAGTCTTGATGCCGTCGTCGCTGACGCTGCTCCTGCTAATGCGGCAGCGACTGGTCGCTCTCCCGCTTCAACCGCTAAAGGTATGGGAGCTTCGAGCTCTGCACTGTCAGGTTCTGCCACCGGCACAGCGATGGGCGTAGGGAAACTTGGTAGTGATGCTTCTGGCTCAGGGGCCGCCTCAACAGGTGCTAAAGGACTTGTATCAAAGAAAGGTTTCGATCACTCTTATCTTGAACCAAAAACAGTTGTGCTTGGTTCAATGGATCCGGAGTTGTTGCGCAAAATCTTGCAAGAGTATTTGCCGCAGTTCCGTCACTGTTATCAGCAAGAATTGATGGCAGCGGCGAAAGACATTAAAGGTGTGATTGATCTCGATTTCCAAATCTCACCTGATGGCCGTGTCGGTCGCGCTAATATCAAAGCAAAAGATGCCCGCTTCTCTCGCAAGGGAACTGATTGTATGGCGAATGTCTTGAAGATTATCGAGTTCCCAAAACCAAAGGGTGGCGGTGTGGTCGATGTTCGTCAGCCGCTTAACTTCTTTGCTGAGACAGAAAAAATCTAGAAAGTCGGATCAAAATTTTCGCGCTCAACTTCAACTTCCTCGATCTCTTCCACGGGAGAGATCGCGGGAGTGCGCGGAAGTATCTGCATAGGCATCACACCCTCATTAAACTGATCTACTAGCGACCATTGGCCGTTGAGTAAATGATAATGGCGCACCTGAGGGATGCGGCCATTTTGCGCGCGTAAACTCATTTTAAGCCGCATGGGTTTTTCGTTCCAGTACAAATGAACCTCGCCCCAGTGCAGGCCGATAAAAGGATTCTTATAGTACTGACGAACTATCGGACGCAACGGAACTCGCACCGTGTGAGTCAGGCCTGACGACATAAACTCGATAAAACCATCTCGCTCAAAGAAGTGAGCAAAATGTTTATCGCCAGACAAAAGCACAATCCCTTTGTCTTGATGTTTTTTGAAAATCTCAATCAAACGATTGTAGGACACCATATCATCGCGCCATTCTTCCGAGACATAAATCCTAGGGGCCAGCACTGCGAGACCTGAGACGATGAAATGAACTTTAGCATCCGAAAAGGCGAGTTCATCATCCAGCCAGCGCCACTGTTCTTCTCCTAACATATTACCGTGGCGGCGATGGTAGCGATTATCCAGCATAATGAATTTCACTTGCTGATCTTTTGGCCCCAATATCTCTGAGTGATAAACCCCTTCGCGTAAACGTCGTGGATCATTTTCAGAAACACCTAAAAAGGTGAGAAGATAGTCCTGTGATTCCCGTTTATATTTGTAGTTGGCATCACCATCATTAATTCCATAATCATGGTCATCCCAAGTTCCCATCATAGGAATTCGTTTAACGAGTTCGTTATAGCCGGGATGTCTGGCCTGGTAGGCATAGGCCTCTCGAAGTGCATAAGGAGTGGCGCTATTGGGAGGATAAACGTTATCACCACCCCAAATCCAAAGCTGCGGTTTGGTCGAGAGAATTTCGCCCCAAAGCTTTTGTTTGTTGTAGTGGCGATTGCAAGATCCAAATGCAAAATGATCGACGCGCTCAAAAGTTTTGAGCGGGACATGTCCCCAAGCGGACGCGCTTAAGATTAAAACGATAAGACCTATTAATTTCACTTAGTGAAAATGCTAGATCAGAAGAATAATCTTTGGCCAGCGGGCAGCTTTCAGTAATTCAACAAGATAGACTAAGGAAGGGCAGAGATTATTAAAATACTCACAAATTCTTGATCGATTCGTGAAACTTCGATTCTGTCTGCGTTAGGAAAATCATTAAATTGGATCTTGAAGCCACCATTTTTTTCGTCATGCTCAACATGGAAGCGAAACATATCTCCCGGCATCCAAAAATCCGAAGCAAAACGCACGATCACAGTGTGCGCCATGGTTTTATCAGAGTAATCAACACAGCGAACTTCATCGTACTGGCGACAAGAAAATACGCGGGTGAGATTGAGCTCTGTTTCCATGCCTGTTTGAGGTGTGGTGATAAGAATGAAGCCGGGCTGGTCAGTCGTAATGACTGCGCGGTCCATGGGAATCCCCAACTGGGCATGAGAAGTAGGTAAGAAGCCCAAGAGGGCCACAAAGGCGATAAATAGTGTTTTCATAGGGGAGGCATATCCCATGAATCGGGATTAAAACCCAGGGCCCTGAGTAAAGCTTACAGTTTTTGCTTCATTTTAAGGCCTTTCAGGCGGCGTGGGCGGATTTCCTACCACGCGCTTTCTTCTCTTCCACCAAATCAATCACCGTTTGCATTGGGCGTGGACGACCTTCAGGTTGGTTGTAGTAACGGATGATCTGTCTCTCCATATAGAGCTTCAAGCGCTCAAAGAAAGGGTAGAGATTACGGAATTGGAAAACCATGGTGCCTTCAGCAGCATGCAAAATCAGTTGATGATTCATGGGCCAGAGTTTTTTATTCAGTTCGACACTTTGAATTTGTGAATAGCTGAGAATACGAGCGTTCTCCCAGCGCTTTCCCGTGAGGCTTTTCCAGAGGCGTGGGTGAAACACTACTTTGTCCTCATAAACATCCATAGTGAAACTGGCATTTTTGAGAGAGTAGAGAATCATGAGGCCTCCGTTTGGTAGTGGCGTTTCGGTGATTTTCTCCTAGAGCTGAGCGAGTTTTTCTTGTTTTTACCTTAAGATAATTCGGCAATAAATTTGCTTCACGTATGAATCACGGTGAGTGATTTGAATGTTTTTTTGAAAATAAATTTTTTCGATTACACGACGAAGTTTCTTTCGAAGTGGTGGCCGTCATCATTTGTTAGTTTTGTTGGCGCACATAATTAAGTGTTGAATACCCGTTCGTTCAAGTGCGTTATGAGTGATTTAATTGACTAAATAAGTGGCAGAATGAGGGGCTGGGCCCGCTAGATGTTGTAAGAAACTGCGTCAGGAAAATGCCACCACCACAATATGTAGTGGTTTCCGCTTGGCAAATGTCAAAAACGTCACTAGCCTTAATGTAAGCGCACACACAACGCGAGAAACTTAAACCAACTTTTCAAGAGGAGAAGTTATGAGCATGGAACCGCTACTCACACCAACCAATGATCGTTTTGTTTTATTCCCGATTAAGGACCACGACATCTGGGATATGTACAAAAAGGCGATGGCCAGTTTTTGGACAGCAGAAGAGATTGATCTCTACGCTGATTTGAAAGATTGGGAAAACCTCAACGACCAAGAGCGTCACTATATTTCGCACATCTTGGCCTTCTTCAGTGCCTCGGACGGTATCGTTAACGAGAATTTGGCGCTTCGTTTTTATAACGATGTTCAGTCACCTGAAGCGCGCTCTTTTTATGGCTTTCAAATTGCCATGGAAAACATCCACGCGGAAACTTACGGTTTGTTGATCGACACTTATATTAAAGATGAAAAGCAGAAGCAGTATCTCTTCCACGCGATTGATAATATCCCGTGCATTAAGAAGAAAGCCGACTGGGCACTTCGCTGGATCTACTCAAACGATAATTTTGCTGAACGCTTGGTGGCCTTTGCGGCCATCGAGGGGATTTTCTTCTCGGGTTCTTTCTGTTCTATTTTCTGGCTTAAAAAGCGTGGCCTCATGCCGGGCCTGACCTTCTCGAATGAGTTGATCAGTCGCGACGAGGGACTGCACACAGATTTCGCCTGTTTGTTGTATCGGAATTACATCACAAACAAGCCGTCTGAGGCGCGCATTCAAGCCTTGATTAAAGAAGCAGTGGAACTCGAGCAGGAATTTATCACGGAAGCTTTGCCAGTCTCTTTGATTGGTATGAATGCCGACATGATGAAAGAGTACATTCGTTTTGTTGCCGACCGTTTGATGCGCACTTTGGGTTATGCCGAAATGTATGGCGCCAAGAACCCATTCGACTGGATGGAGCTCATCAGTATGCAAGGTAAAACTAATTTCTTCGAGAAGCGTGTCGCTGAATACCAAAAGGCCGGAGTGATGAACTCGACTAAGGCCGATGGCGGAAATGCTTTCGAATTCTCAACTTCAATGGATTTTTAGGAGACTGCCATGTTTGTAGCGACACGATCTGGAAAACGCGAACCTGTTCAATTTGATAAAATCACTCACCGCATTTCGCAGTTAGTGTATGGCCTCGACCAAGACCACGTGGATGCGACTCAAATCGCTAAACGTACCATTCAAGGTCTCTTCGATGGCATCACAACGGAAGAACTCGATAATTTGTCAGCGGAAGTTTCTGCTTATATGACTTCTGCTCACCCAGACTACGCTCGCTTAGCGGGACGTATTGCGGTAGCGAACCTTCATCGTTCAACCCGCGATAGTTTCACTGAAACTTTGGGTGTGCTTTATAATTTCGAGAATGCTTTCACGAAAGAGAAGTCACCTTTGATTTCAGAAGAACTCTACGCGTTTGCGAATGAGCATAAAAATCGCATCGAAGCAGAAATTGCTTACTCTCGTGATTATGAATTCGATTATTTCGGATTCAAAACCCTTGAGCGCTCTTATTTGCTAAAAGTTCACGGCAAAATCGTTGAGCGTCCTCAGCACATGTTTATGCGTGTTGCTTTGGGTGTTCAGCTGGGCAATATCGAAGAAGCGATGAAAACTTATCACCTCATCTCTGAGGGCTGGTTCACGCACGCCTCACCGACACTTTTCAATGCCGGAACGAACAAGCCACAGATGTCGTCATGCTTTCTTCTCACTATGAAAGATGATTCGATCGAAGGGATTTACGAGACGGTTAAGCAATGTGCTTTGATTTCTCAAAGTGCTGGCGGTATCGGTCTTGCGGTTCATAATATTCGCGGCAAGGGTTCATTCATTAAGGGTACTAACGGAACTTCGAACGGAATCGTGCCGATGCTTCGCGTATTTAATGATACCGCACGCTATGTAGATCAAGGCGGTGGTAAGCGCAAAGGAGCGTTTGCTATTTATCTTGAGCCATGGCACCCAGATTTCGAAGATTTCCTCGATCTTAAGAAAAACCACGGTAAAGAAGAAATGCGCGCCCGCGATTTATTCTATGCTATGTGGACGCCTGATCTTTTCATGAAGCGTGTTGAGACTGATGGCAACTGGAGCTTCTTCTGTCCTAATAAGGCACCGGGTCTTTCAGAGTGCTGGGGCAAAGAGTTCGAAGAGAAGTATGAGTTGTATGAGAAAGAAGGCCGCGCTAACCGCACAATGAAGGCGCGTGATCTTTGGTTCAAAGTTATCCAGTCACAAATTGAGACGGGCGCTCCGTTCATGTTGTTTAAAGACCATGCTAACAGCAAGTCGAATCAGCAGAACTTGGGCACTATTAAGTCTTCAAACCTGTGCACTGAAATTATTCAGTACACCTCTGATAAAGAGATCGCGGTTTGTAACTTGGCCTCTATCGCTCTTCCGATGTACATCGGTAAAGACGGCACATTCGATCACAAGAAATTGTTCGATGTGACTTACCAAGTGACGCGTAACTTGAATCGCATCATTGACTTGAACTACTACCCAGTCGAAGAGGCCCGTTATTCGAACCACAAAAACCGTCCGATCGGTATTGGTGTTCAAGGCCTGGCCGATGCCTTCTTCAAAATGCGTGTTCCATTTGAATCAGCGGAAGCTCGTCAATTGAACAAAGACATCTTTGAGACGATTTACTTTGCCTCATTGAGTGCCTCATGTGATCTCGCCAAAGAGCACGGCGCTTATGACTCATACGCTGGCTCTCCGATCTCAAAAGGTGTACTCCAGCATGATATGTGGGGAGTAGAGGACACTAAGAAGCACGATTGGAAAACTCTTCGTAGCAACATCAAGAAGTACGGCGTGAGAAACTCTCTCTTGTTGGCGCCGATGCCAACCGCTTCAACTTCCCAGATCTTGGGTAATAACGAGTGTATCGAGCCGATCACTTCGAATATTTACACTCGCCGTGTTCTCTCTGGAGAATTCGCCGTTGTGAATAAGTTCTTGGTGAAAGATTTGATTCGTTTGAATCTGTGGAATGAGCAGATGAAAGACAAGATCATTGCTCACAATGGTTCTGTTCAGTACATCGAAGAGATTCCGCAAGATGTGAAAGAACTTTATAAAACTGTTTGGGAAATTAAGCAGAAGTCGATTCTCGAGATGGCGGCCGATCGCGGTGCTTATATCGATCAATCTCAATCACTTAATATCCATATGGAAGATACCAACTTTGGTAAACTCTCAAGCTTGCATTTCACAGCGTGGAAGTTGGGCCTTAAGACGGGAATGTATTATCTTCGTACACGCCCAGCAGTGGATGCGATTAAGTTCACCATTAAGCAGCCAGCGGTTCAAGCTCCACAACCAGTGGCAATGCCAGCGGTAAGTGCAGCAGAACAAGAAGCAGCGATGATGTGTTCTTTGGATAATCCAGAGGCCTGTGTCAGCTGCGGAAGTTAGAAGTCTCTAGGCCCATAGTGTTTGGGCCTGCGGTTCCAGGGACAAAGGATGTGTGAGTCCTTTGTCCCTTTTTTATTAGATTAGGAATCTCTTAACGTCTCCACTTTTTCTTGGCGTGTCTCGGTCACTGAAGGTTACTTTAAGCTAAAGGTCAAACTCGCAAGCGCCTGAACTCCACAATAGGCCATCTTAAGGCTACGGGGCCAAATCTTTTAGTTTGAAGAAAGCAAGAAAAGACCGATCATCAATTGATGGACGCTCCCGTACTTATCTGTGAATCGGACTCCCTGACGATCCAGAGACTGCAGACCAGTCTAGGGGATAAAGTTAAATGGGACTTTGCTAATACCGGCAAAGAAGCACAAGTAAAAATATACCGTCAGAAATATTCATTAATATTTCTAGACCTCGACTTACAAAATCACAGTGCCGTTGAAGTTTTTCGCTACATCAAAACAACACATCCGGGTTTGCGAGTCGTCTTAATTGGTCGCTCTCATGAGCAACTTGATGAGTTCGGTTTCACAAAAAAAGAAATGCAAAAGCTTGGAGTAATCAAGACCATGCTTAAGCCATTTGCAACCAAGCAGGTGAGTGCTTTAGTGGAAGAGTTGCAGCAGCAGTCTTCCTGGCGCAATGTCAGTGAAATCTCGGCAACGAACGAAGTGATAGAGATGCAAATGGCGGATAATAAATTTACCCGCATTAAGATCACTGATTTCCTTAATGGTGAAACATCAGTCTTTGATATTTATCTACGAATCAACGCCAATAAATACCTCAAAATATTTTGTCGAGGTGAACTCTATGATATGAATCGGATAAAGACATATCAGGAGAAAGGACAGGCGGACTTTTTATATTTTTTAACCTCTGAGCGAGCAGCTTTTCTCAATTATCTCAATGAATTTGCCACGAATGCCTTGAAGTCACAAAATCTTAGCATGGACAAAAAAGTGGAGATGGTTCAAAGCATTTCTGATCAATATGTCCAAGAAGTATTCACGAAAGGAATTCGCACAGAGATTTTTGAAGAAGGGAAAAAGCTTTGCGATAATGTCCATACTTTAATCAAAAGCAAGGAAGGAGTTGATATCATCCTTGCTCAATTAGAACGCATGGATTCGAAATCCTTCTCTGATTCTTTTTTAACGGCTTTTTTCGCTTCGATGATTACCGCTCAACTTCCTTGGGGGACTAAAGGAACGATTGAGAAAGTAGTTCAAGGGGCCCTGTTAATTGATATTGGTAAACTGAAGCTGCCTCCTCATCTGCGGGATAAGCCGGTTGATACAATGACAGCGACAGAATTAGCACAATACCAACAACACCCAAAAATCGGTGTTGATATGCTTGATAGCTCAACGCAGTTGCCAGAAGCAATTAAACAAATAGTTTATCACCATCACGAATTAGTTAATGGAACAGGTTATCCGAATGGGCTCACTGGCCTAAAGATTTTTCCTCCAGCTAAAATTGTGTCATTCGCAAATGACTTTGTAGATTTTCTTAAGCCACTAGGAATCGGTCCCCTGGACGGAGTGAAGCAATTTTTGCGTGTACCAGGTGTATTAGAAAAATACGATCCAACAATTATCAAAGCCTTCCTTAGTTGTTTCATTTCTCCTGAGAAGTTGAAAAAGGAAAAAAATAAATGAATGTCGTGATGGCCTATGTGGGAGATGATCCTGACATGATTAAAGGGCTGCAACTGCTGGTTGAATCACAAACCCGTGGAGCGAACAGCTGGAAGCTAAGCATTTTTAATCCGTCAGAATTTAGCTTTCATCTTCTCACGACTGTTCCAGATTTGCGCTTAGTGGTATATGACTTCACTCAAGACGTTGTCTTAAGTGAGAAATTCTGCTTACAAATGCAACTCTTTCGCTCTCAGGTGCCTTGGAGATATGTGCCATTAGTGGGAGTTTTTTCTTCGCTAGAACATTTAGAAAGCCATCGTTTTGTATTTACTCTCGGATTAAGTTACTCACATATCAAAGGCGCCGATGCGAGTATTCTAAGCTCTGATTGTGCCTGGCTTATTACCGGCAATGAGGCCTACTTAGGTGATTTTGCCACTTGTAAGGATCTGCTTCTTCCCTATCATATTGAAGTGCTGTCGGCCCTCGTTGAACTGAGTGCAGAAAAACTTGTTATTGATACAGATGTTTTTTCCGAGAATCCAAGCAACATAAATTGTTTGGCTTTTGGAGACCAGATTCCCCACGGGCTTGAATTAGTCAGTTCTGCGGAATGTGGACGTTGGAGTGATACCTTCTATAAAATGGATTATACCATTACTTATCCCGGCCCATGGGATGAAGTGAAAGAATCCACGCTTATGAGAGACACAGTCGAAACCTGGGTTGAACAAAATCAAACACCACCGATTGCCTCTGCTTTTATCTACACCAAAAACATTGAGCTTATTCGAGAAATTATTCGTGAGCCGATTGTGGATAAATACAACGTCTTTTGTTTTAATCACGATGAGCGTTTAAGCGCCCGAATCGTTTCTTTAATGCCTCAATTAATGTGCCTAGAAATTTCTAATGATGACGACTCTGCCGAGCTTCTCAATTCAGTTAATCAAGCACTGGCGACTCTGCCGGAATGGAAGCCATTTATCATTCTCTATAATACTGCTTTGAGTTTGGAGATGGCGCGTTTGAGTATTCAGTCTGAACGACTTATCACCTATGACAAAAAATTAGAATTTAATATACTAAAGGATTTACTCCTCGTCTCAAGTCGAAAACTACAACTCTCGAGCGTGATTCCCGAAGTTTGTATGCCTTGGAATAGCCCTGATCGAGTGGTGAGTTTTGATCTGCCGATAACGGTTCAAAATATTTCGGAACACGAGATAAGTTTCTTCTGCCCAAGTGAAATCCCGATGTTTACTGTTCTCAGATTGCAGCGGCCTGTCTTGATGTATGTGATGATTATTCCTGCGCACAAAGTTTTGGTCAAAGAGGGACTAGGGACACTTTATCGTGGCATCATTCATGGACTGGATCATGATGGTGAAGAGATTTTAAGAAGTTATGTTAATGCGAGTATTTTCTCAACACCGAAACAATTTGGAATCATTGAGGAAGTGGTAGTTGTTGAAGAAAATCCTGTGGAATCTGAAATGACAACACAGGATAATAGAGTAGTGGGCCCTATTGTTGAGTCAGAGGTGGCCATCTTACCAGCTATTCGCTGCCGAGTGAAGAAAGGTAAGAGTAAATTGTGAGGACAACATGGCTAAAGCACTCTTAATTGTCGATGACGAACCGATGATTCATGACATCGTTTCTCATCGTTTGGAAAAGTTTTTTGATGTTTCCTATCGCGCCGTCGATGGTCTACAGGCACTAGAAATGATGGCCTTGCATCACGACGAGATTCAGTTAGTCGTATGTGATATCAAAATGCCGCGCATGACAGGTATTGAATTTATCAAAGAAGTTCGTAAGCGGGGTCATCAGCAGCCTTTCATTTTTTTTACTGCTTTTGCTAGTCGACAAATCATCAACGAGGTTAGTCAATTGGGAGTTTGTGGATTTTTCGAAAAGACTCAGATGGACGGAATTGAAGAAGCTGTGATGGCCGGTATTTCCGAGCAGATCGATGTTTTGGATGTTGAAATGGAGTTGGCGCGATTAGGTCTAGAAGGCGAATAATTCACTCAACGGCGATGATGGCCTGTTGAAAACGAATATAGGCCTCATGATCGGGGCCAAGTTTCTCTTTAAGATCTGAAAAAATAAAATCAATCGAAACCGCAAAATTCTGGCTATCTTCTTTGATGCCGTAGTGTCCTTGCGCGTAGACCACACCAATCACTTCACCTTCCAAATTTAAGAGTGGGCCACCGGAGTTGCCACTATGGACGGGAGCAAAAAACAAGAAATTCATTTTTTTATAAGGCCTAATACCGCGGCCTTGAGAATACTTAAGTCCCTCACCGGCAGGATTACCGATGGCAGCGTAAGATCCTTCTAACTCTGGCCGCTTGATCGAGCGCAGACTCAAAGAGGGAAGTTCACGAGGAGAGGGGCCTTCTTTGAACCAGCTCTTGTGATGAGTCATTTGAATCAAGCAATAATCAGCTTCTTTGTTACAGAATTTGACTGACTCACATGCGTATCGCGCCTTGGTCAGCGGTGAGTAAACAGTCAGCCCATCACACTTAGTCAGGTTGGCACGGGAGCTAGAAAGTACGTGATGATTGGTGAGAAATAAACCATCCCCAATATGAAAAGCAGTGCCATAGCTTGAGCCCATCTGCGTTTCAACGACTGCCGAGGTGAGAGTTTTTACTTTTTCATAGAAGTCTAAGGAGTAGCTTACGGTTTTATGATTTGAGCTTAAGCTCCAGTTCTCACTTTCGTCACGACTATTTCCTTCGCGCACCAGCGTTGCCGATTGAAAGTGGGCCTGGTCATTTTTGATTTTCACACCTGAAAAGACAGCAATAAACGGCACCTCAAGTCGTGAGGGTACGATGACTTTGTCAGAGGCCTGGGACAAGTTTAAGAGTGCCAGAAGGATGAAAAACATAGGGCGCCATTATGACGCAAAACATGACTTTGCGGTGAAAGATTGAAGATGTTTCATAGTTTACAAGCTCTCCTCAAGAGAGTGAAAATGGCGCTATGAAGCTCTTTTTAAGCCTTATAATGCTATGTTGGATCACTCAAGCGCATTCCTCTCATGATATTGGGGTAGGTGCGATGATTGGCCACCCAGTGGGCTTTACCGCCAAGAAATGGGTGAAGAGTGCTCAAGCGATCGACGTGGGTGCCGCTTGGTCAATTGGTCCCAATCCTCATTTTATGCTTTTTAGTGATTATCTCTGGCACAAAACCGATGCACTTTATTTTAAAGACACTGAGCCACTGGATTTTTATTTTGGTGCAGGTGGACGCATGAAGTTTGATGATGAAATCGAGCTTGGAGTGCGCTTACCGATAGGACTTGCCGCTTATTTTCATGACCGACAAATTGAAACTTATGTCGAAGTGGCACCTATCATTGATTTCATTTCTAAAACCGACTTAGAAGGTCATTTGGTAGCGGGACTTCGTATCTACTTTTAGTTTTTAACAATCAAATCATCAGTTTTATCGATTATCCAAAACTACGGATAAGGCCTACCTTAGAGTTATCAAGGAGGTCGTTATGTTTAAAAATATTTCTTTATTGGCCGCCCTGCTAATCGTTGCTTCACTTTCGCAAGCGATGGCGTGTGAGAAAGACAAACCCACTCTACCGGAAATTACTCCGGCACCAGCAGGAACTCGCTAACAAAGGCCCCCGTTGGGGGCCTTTGATTTATGGCTGAATAAATTTTTCAGATTCTGTGTGAAGACCGGCCAGCTCAACCGAGCTGCCATCAGTGAACTGACAAACACCACGCTCTTTACCTTTTAGCTTGATGAAAGCGAATTGACCTTTGAGTTGTTCTTGGCAAACATTTATGCCGAGAGGATTTTTCATACCTTCTTTCGCTTTAGGCATGCTGAAAGTCGTAAGTTTTTTAACCGCTTTTTTAGCCGAACATTCGTTTTTACAAGCATGAAAAACCAAACGCCCCATGTCGACTTTGGGTGCAGCCGTTTGCACTTTCTTTTGCGCTAAGGCATTTAAGGCCCCAAAACTAAGTACTGCAGCAAACGCGAGTCGCAAGTAATTCTTAAAATTCATTTTTTGTGAGATTTTCACGTGTACGCTCCTTGGTGAACTGGCCCATTCCAGGTTAAACTGGGAGACCTATGGAACTCAAGGGTAAAACAGTATTGGTCGTCGATGATGAGAAAGATCTCTGCGAGATTCTGGCGACAGAACTGGCCAGTTTGGGGGCGAATACTCTCATGGCCCACAATGTTAAGCAGGCATTAGACCTTATTGAGGGCCATGACGTAGCGCTGGTTATCTCGGATATCCGCATGCCAGGTTCTTCAGGTGTTGAATTACTCGATACAATTCGCAAAACAAGAGTGAATTTGCCGGTTATTCTGATCACCGGTTTTGCGGATATTACAGTCGCTGAGGCCTTAGGTCGCGGTGCTGAAGCCGTCGTCAATAAACCCTTTGATATGGACTCACTTTTTGAACTCTGTGAGAAGCTTGTGAAGCCTTTGACCGAGCGATGGATGCGCGAAGTGAAGTGCGACAAAATCACGACTGTTGGTGAAGAGAAGCTTAGCTACGGGCGTGGTGGATTTTTTGTTCCGGGCGGTCCTTTGCCAAAGGTAGGCGCACTCTTTCAACTGGTCATCGATCGAGGAACACTCCCACAAAAAACTTTTGAGGTCGTCTGTCGTTGGGGAAGACCCCAAAAGAAAGATGGGCCAGAAGGCTGGGGTGCCGAAATTCAAGCGTGGGACGAAAAAACTGCTGCTGATGGTTGGGATAACGAGACGAAGATTCCTTTCATCCCTCAGAATTGATAATCACGAACTACAGCTGGCATTCCACGTGAGCCTGTGACGAACAAGCGATAAGGTTTTTTTGCCAAAAAATGTGCAGAACCAACATGCTTCACCTCAACTGAAAGCACCGTACCCGCCTTTACCAAGACATTCACAAATGCACTCAGGTTAACTGAATCAGAAAGATAACTCTTTCCTCGCTCATCAGTTACTTTGAGCGCAAAGCGGTCTAGCTCGTATTCATTCACGACAAGGAGATTGATCCACTCGGAGCGAGTGGCTTTAATTTTAAACGAGACACTTGATAGTTGTGAAAGTTCACCACGCGAGGCAAACGAAGTATCTAGTGCCTCGGTCTGAGTGAGCTTATCGCTAGCGTAGAGTTCATAAAGATCAAAACGCTCTTTCTTATTATTTAATTCCACCGTGACACTTTTAACCACGCGGTTTGATTTGTTGAGGTAATCACCTCGCTCATTTCGATCAAAGCCGTGGGCCCCATTTGGGCCCAACGGACCGGCAATACCAAGTGGACCCAATGGACCTGCATTTCCAACGGCATGAAGTACGCCACCAGGTGCCAGTATCTCTCGAACTGAAGCGGGCAATGCGAAGCTTGCCCAGTTTTGAGCTAACTCAGAAGTGAGAAAAAGTGGCCCTTGTTGACTAAGAGGACCATAGAGGTGAGTGAGAGTCTGAGCAAAATCTTGCCAGTTGCCCATCATGTTCATGACAAATGTGGCATTCCAAAAATTATCTCCAAAGGGACCTAATGTTCCTAGTGGGCCATAGCTTCCAGTCACACCTCGGCCGCGGGCGAGAGGACCCATCGGGTTGAGCCAGAATTTTTCGGTAGTAGTGAGTTCAGATTTACTAAGTGATTGGGCAGTAAAACCTTTCACGATTTGCGCGTGAGCGGTGTTTAAAACGGCCAAAAGCAGTGCCAAGAAGATTCGTTTACTCATGGCCGGAGTATGCCTCTAGAGCTTCGCGTTAACTAGGGAGAGTGTAGTTCTTTCAAGAAGTTGGTAAGAAGGAAGTCGGTCAGAATTCAACATGTGGAAATCATTATTTGCGTCCGCGCATCTTCAGCTTTCAAGACTCAAAATGGCATGGTAGTTGGTCACCTCTGTCTATTTTTCGAGGTGAACGATGCGTCTTTTAAGTCTCATACTTGTTTTGATTTCAGCTCCCGCCTTTGCTCAAACACTGACTCGTGTTGCACAGTTTGGTAGCAACCCAGGTGATCTTGAAATGCTGGTGCATATCCCGAAAAAATTGGCGCGCACTCCAGGCATGTTGATCGCACTTCATGGCTGTGCTCAAGGTGCAGCAGATGTCGCTGCTCCGGGTGGCCTGATTCAGCTAGCAGAAAAAAAAGGTTTCTACCTTTTGCTTCCTCAGCAGAAGAGCGGCAATAACAACTTCAGATGCTTTAACTGGTTCCAGCCCGCGGACTATTCTCGTGAGAAAGGGGAAGCCGCTTCGATCTTCTCAATGATTGATTATATGTCGCGCGAATACACCATCGATGCACAGAAGCTTTATCTGGTGGGCTTTAGTGCGGGAGCAGCGATGGCGAGCTCGATTCTTGCCAATTATCCTGAAGTCTTTAAAGGTGTCGCCATTATCGCCGGAGTTCCTCATGGCTGTGGAACTAATATGGGCAATGCTTTCTTGTGTATGTACGCCACTGTTGGTGCAGGCACAACTCCCGCTGAACGCGCACGTCTTGTGATGCAATCTGCCGGTAACTTCGCTGGCACATGGCCACAAGTTCTCATCATGCACGGAACCAGTGATGAAGTGGTGAACTTTAAAAACGCAGGATTCTTAGTGGATCAATGGACAGCAGTTCATAAGATCAAGAACATTCCTTCGAGCACAGAGAATTTGGGCACACACAATGTGCAAGACTTCAAAACGGCCACAGGTAAAACAGTTGTAAAAGCGATCACCATTCCGAATATGAAGCACGGTATTCCGGTCAATCCAAGTGCCGGCTGCGGAAAAGCGCAAAGCTATATTCTCGACGCCAAGGTTTGCGGCGCCGAGATGATTGGTGAGTTTTTTGCTTTGAAAGATGTTCGTTAATTAGAAATCAACTTTTCTGACCCAATGACAAGTATAGCCACCGGGATTCTTCTTCAAATAATCCTGGTGGTACTCTTCCGCATCATACCACTTACTTGCCGCCACCAATTCCGTTACGACAGGTTTTTTCCAAGCGCCACTTTTATCGACACGAGCGATCACACGTTCTGCCGCCGCTCGCTGCTCCGGTGAATGATAAAAAATAGCTGAGCGATATTGAGACCCGATATCGTTGCCTTGCTGATTTTTGGTGGTGGGATCATGCATCCGGAAAAACCACTCAATGAGTGTTTCGTATTTGAGTTTCGTTGGATCAAATTCAATTTGTACGGCTTCTGCATGGCCAGTTTGGCCAGTCTTCACATGAATATAAGAGGCATTCTCTGTACTACCTCCGGTGTAACCCACTTGGGTAGAGATCACACCAGGAATGCCTTTAATAATTTCTTCCATGCCCCAGAAGCATCCTCCGGCCAACGTTGCAGTTTCTGTTTTCACTCGTGCCTCCGCCATTGAGATCAGTCCTAAGAACAATAAAAGTAGGCGCATAAGATACCTCGCTTACAAGGTTAACGTAACACACTCAATGGGTGTGACAAGGCCCAGGCTAGTATTTGTCTAAGTATATGAAATTAATGACTTTTCAAGTGATAGATATTAGCTATCTCGTCATAGAAAACAAGGATTGGAAAGAAAATCGTTTTGGGCCGAAGATGGGGAACGTGAAGAGCAAACAAAATTTTTAAGGAGCTTTTATGACAACATTAATTAACAGCAAACTACCAACTTTCAAGGCGCAAGCTTACCACAACAATGCTTTTAAGACAGTGACCGATGCTGACCTTAAAGGTAAGTGGGCGATCTTTTTCTTCTACCCGGCCGACTTCACTTTTGTCTGTCCTACAGAACTGGTGGACGTCGCTGAAAAGTATGAAGAATTTAAAAAAATGGGAGTAGAAGTCTATTCAGTTTCAACTGATACCCACTTCACTCACAAAGCATGGCATGACACTTCGGAATCAATTAAGAAAATTAATTACCCGATGCTTGCTGATCCCACCGGCCATCTTTCACGCGCCTTCGGTGTTTATATCGAAGAAGAAGGGCTTGCTTACCGTGGCACATTCTTAGTGAACCCAGATGGTTTGATCAAGATGGCAGAGATCAATGACAACGGTATCGGTCGCAATGCTGAAGAGTTGTTGCGTAAAGTTCAGGCGGCCCAATTCATTCACAATCATCCTAATGAAGTGTGTCCAGCGAAGTGGAAGCCAGGATCACAGACCTTGAAGCCAGGACTTGATCTCGTCGGAAAAATCTAAGGAAAGTCTTACGCGAGGAGGATTTATGTTGGACCAGGAATTAAAAGAGCAATTAAAGAGTGTGTTTCAAAAACTCGAGAATCCAGTGAGTCTTGTGGTGAGTGAATCAACTCACGCTAAGCAAGCTGAACTTCTCGAGATGCTGAAGGGTCTCGTAGAGTGCTCACCCTTATTAAGTCTGCGTATGAATGAAGCATCGACAGACTTTCCGCAGTTTCAATTGGAATACCGAGGGAAACTTACGGGCGTAAGATTCAAGGGAATACCTGGTGGACATGAGTTCACCTCGCTGGTGCTCGCGATTTTAAATGCTGATCTGAAAGGAAAACTGCCTGATCAGCATTTAATAGAAAGAATCAAAAACCTTAAAGGTGAAATTCGCTTAGAGACTTATGTGTCTTTGAGTTGTGAGAATTGCCCCGAGGTGGTGCAGGCCTTGAATCTCATGAGTCTGTTGCATGAGAACTTTCATCACTCGATGATTGATGGAGAGTTTGTTGAAAGCGATATTAAACGCTTGGGCATTCAAGGTGTTCCGAGTGTGATTCATGCCGATAAACTCATCAGTTCAGGTAAAGCGAGTCTCTTAGATCTTTTAGAAAAACTCGAAGCACTCTTTGGAAAAAAAGAAGCGTCAGTACAGAAGCGAGATTTGGGCACTTATGATGTGGTCATTCTGGGATCAGGTCCGGCCGGCGCATCAGCAGCAATCTATAGCGCACGCAAAGGATTAAAGACCGCTATCATTGCAGAAAAAATCGGCGGGCAAGTTAAAGACACGAAAGGCATCGAGAATTTAATATCGCAAAAATATACCGAAGGGCCAAAGCTTGCCCATGAATTGATGGAGCATATGCGCGATTATCCCATCGAAGTCATGGAGCACAGACGAGTCAAAACCGTCGAGAAAGGTGATGTGACTCATATCATTTTGGAGAGTGGGGAAGAGCTTGATGCTAAATCACTGATCGTTGCGACCGGCGCGAAATGGCGAAATCTTAATATCCCAGGTGAGAAAGAATACTTAGGCCGAGGTGTGGCCTATTGCCCGCACTGTGATGGACCTTATTTCAAAGGCAAAGACATTGCAGTTGTCGGTGGTGGTAACTCTGGCGTGGAAGCGGCGATTGATTTAGCGGCGATTGTAAAATCTGTGACGCTCTTTGAATTTATGCCAGAACTTAAAGCAGATAAAGTGCTGGTCGATAAATTGATGTCACTGCCGAATGCACGCATTATTAAAAACGCTCGTACCGCTGAAGTGGTGGGTGATGCTGAAGGAGTGCAGGCGCTCAAATACGAGGATCGCTCCAATGGTGAAATGAAGTCTGTTGAAGTGGCCGGAATTTTCGTACAGATTGGATTAGTCCCTAATAGCAGCTTTATGAAAGATGTGGTGGAGATGAATAAATTTGGCGAAATTCAAATCGATGCCAAATGCCGCACTAATGTACCCGGGATTTACGCGGCAGGTGATGTAACAACTGTGCCATTTAAGCAGATCATTATCGCGATGGGAGAGGGAGCGAAGGCGGGTCTCAGTTCATTTGAAGATTTGATGATGAAAGCTTAGTAGTGGACTTCAATAATTGCCAGCTCAGGTGAACAATTAAACCTGACTGGCAGAATTGAGGTTCCAATGCCTCTTGATACATACATCAAAGACTGATTCTCTTTAAACCAACCCTGTTCATACTTGCCTGTGCCTGTTGGAAGCCAGAAGCTTCCAATAAACGGAATCAATAATTGCCCTCCATGAGAATGTCCGGCCAGACTGAGTTGAATTTTAGATTTTGTTTCTTGGAAATAAACAGGAGAGTGAAAGAGTGAAATTTTAATATCACTCTGGGGTATAATATCTAAAATACTTAAGTCGGGTTGTCCCTCTAAGGCATCATCAAATCCAACGAGCCAAAGTCCTTTGTCGATTTCTTTTACTTTGTTGTTTAGATTTTCAATTTTAGCTAAAGTCAGTAATTTTTCAAATTCAGGGATAGGCTCCCAGTATTCCCAGTTGCCAGAAACAAAATAAACACCCAGCTTTGCATGGAGTTTACTTAGAACGGCATAGTAGCCTTCAAATGTTCCATCAGGTGTTGCAAGATCCCCGGTAATAACAATCAAATCGGGTTTTTCTTTTTCCAGCACTTCGATCATCTTCTGCTCGATGCGCATTAGTCCTTGAGTGTGCAGGTCAGTGAGATGAGCTATCCGAATAATTCGTCCACTTTTTCCGAGATGAATTTTGTGATGACTTACATCAATTGAGATGGTGTGCAGATAGATTGCTCCCAAAACAAGAGCAATTAAAAGGATAAGACTGATGAGTTTTATTCTCATTTGGATATAATATTTTTATATGAGCACATTGACTAAAATTTTCAGCTTAAAAGATGAAGCTCTTAGAGAGCTTTATGCATTATTCGATAAAGAAGTTCGACCGTTAACTAAAAAGCCAGATGGGACAATTGATCCAGCGGCCCTTGGGTTAGTTGATAATGATGTAGATGCCTTGAGGCATGCTTATGTCGCCGGTGTTTATACGATGGAGTACAGTGAAAAGACTTCAGATCTGCTTGGTCGCTTAAATGAGTTGATCGATTTCGACTATGGAGTTGAAGGCAGTCACGCCGACAATATGGATTTATGGAATAATGCAATCGGTAGAAAAATAGCAAAAAAAGCTAAGACACGACGTGAATTGTTCGACTTACTTTTGATAGAATTGAAGAAGGGTAGTTTGATCCTTGATCCTCGTGATGAAAGAAAGTATCGCGGCGATAGAGCAATAAAACGCAAACCGAAAACATTTGTTATTAAGATTCTAGAAAATCGTACTGGTGCCAATATCGAGTTTTTAGACATGAAGCGACGTATTGTTCTCACCAAGGAAGAGTTTATACAGGCCATCAGAAAGGGCCAATATCCAGGATATGCTGTGAAGAAGCATACCTCTGGCGAATTTCCTTATTCTACGAGAGATAAATTTAGTTTTAACAACCTAGGTTGAATGAAAACCGACAATTAGGCTTTGGTATAAACTGACCCCAAATTTTTCTAGAAGCGCGCTAGAATAGGGGAATGAGTTTATTAGACAAGCGCTTCACCTTTGAAAAGATTCAAACCTTTAACGATGGCCAATGGGTCTTCGCTGAAGGTGATCACAATCGTGATTTGTATATTATTCAAGAAGGTTCAGTCGATATCATCAAACAGACACCACAAGGTGAGATGAAGCTTGCGACTTTTGAGAAGGGTGATTTTTTTGGTGATATGGCCCTTTTACAAGGTGGTCCTCGCTTCGCTGGTGCCCGCGCCCGTGGAGCAACGCGCTTATTAATTTTGCAACCGGGTGGCTTTCTTTTAAAAATTCGTCGTGATCCGACATTTGCTTTTGAAATGCTTCAGCAATTGAGTCTGCGGATTAAAGTCTCCAATGAACGAGTATTGGGTCTGATTCATAAGGGTGGCATCTCGCATGAGATGGCGCAAGAAGTGCTCAACTCCATTGAGGGTAAATGATCACCACCATCCGCTCTCCCAAGATGGTGATCATTTCCGATCTCCATATGGGGAATCCTTTCTCTAAAACGACTTATCAAACTCTCAGATTTCTACGTTGGGCCGCGAGTGAAGGTTTTGATATTTGCATTAATGGCGATGGACTAGAGATGGCGCAAGGGTCACTTAAAAAAATGAGTGAAGAGATGCCTGAGGTCATTCGCACCATTAAAGACATCGCTCGTCAGGGCAAACAAATTTATTACATTGTTGGCAATCATGACATGGCCCTAGAGCATTTCTTGGATGATTGGGGTCAACTTAAAGTTTCTCCGTTCTTAAATATTCACTCCGGCGATTTACGCGTACGCGTCGAGCATGGCCATCTCTACGACCCCTTTTTTGTCTCATGGCCTAATCTCTATGAGTTTCTCACTCATGCCGCCGGTTGGTTTTTAAAAATTCATCCCGAGCTCTATCGTTTATGGATAGGCCTTGAAAAATGGCGTGCCCATTGGCGCGCTCGTCGCTCTGGTATTGTGGGTGAACCGCCACAATTTAAAGAAGCCGCTTTTGAACTCTCTCGTCGCGGTTTTGATGTGGTGGTTTTCGGTCACACTCATCATCCCGGTGAAGTGGAATTAGAGAATGGAAAACGCTATTTAAATCCCGGCTCATGGCTGTTGAGTTGCCACTATGTGGAGATCTATAATGGCGAAGTTCATTTGAAGACGTGGGAATGTTAGTAACATCCGTTTTGAAGAAACGGCGCATCTAGGACTAGTTCATTATTGAAACAGGATTATTATGAAATTAGGCTATACACTTTTTTATGTCGATGACGTCGCTTCCTCGATGGATTTTTATCAGCGCGCTTTTGGACTTGAGAAAGGTTTTTTTCATGAATCTGGTCAGTACGGTGAAATGATAACGGGCGAAACCAAATTGGGTTTTGTTCACCACGAGACGGCCAGTTCACATGATTTTCTTTACGAAAAGATGAGCTTACAAAATAAACTTACTGCCTTTGAGATTGGTTTAGTTACGACTGATGTCACTGCTTCATTTAGAAAAGCGCTAGCAGCAGGAGCAGTTTCAATCAGTGAGCCCAAGACCAAGCCTTGGGGACAGACGGTTGCATATGTTAGAGATTTAAATGGATTTCTTGTTGAAATCTGTTCACCTATTGGCTGAGAGGTAAAAAATGTGTCCATGGACTGATTGGCAACCGGCCAGCATGAAGTTTTGTGAGGCCCTTTTGTGTGGCACTATTCGTCAGCCGGCCAATAGTTTCTCTAATATCGGTTTTATAATTACCGCCTTTTTTGTTTTTCAACGTGAAGGCTTTTTTAAAACCAGTTTCTCACTGATTGGGTGGGCGAGTCTTCTCATTGGGCTAACTTCGGCGGTTTATCACGCTTCCATGACATTCTTCTGGCAGTTCTTCGATGTCTCCAGCATGTGCATGCTGATCATTTTGATTTTTTGTTTTAATCTGGTTCGGCTTAATAAATTACCGACTCGTTTCATCTGGCCGTGTTATCTCATTTTACTTGCGGCCACCATGGTCGGAATGGGAATAGTGCAAGGAAAGATCGGCGAGTGGATGTTTGGTACTTGGACACTCGCGGTGATTACACTCGAAGTTTTGAATCTTATGAAAACCCGCGATGTAAATTATCGTCCTATGCTCAAAGCGCTCGGGATTTTTGTCGTCGCCTTTATTATCTGGAATGGTGATCTGCGCGGTTGGTGGTGCGATCCAGATAACCATTACCTTCAAGGCCATGCTATTTGGCATCTCATGAACGCACTGGTGATTTGGCAGCTCTATCGCTTCTATTCACAGTTTAAAGTGCTTAAGGTGACAGCTGCCAATTGATGGGAGCAAGGCCTCTAGATTTGAGGTAGTCATTGGTTCTTGAAAAAGGTTTTGAACCAAAAAAACCACGGTAGCTTGAAAGTGGCGAAGGGTGCACGGACTTAATTAAAAAGTGACGTGCGCTATCCACCTTGGCGGCTTTTTTCTGCGCTGGTGAGCCCCACAGAATGAACACTAAGTTTTCTTTTCTTTCATTCAGAATTTCTACAATCCTATCCGTGAATGGCTCCCAACCTTTGCTGTGATGACTGCCGGCCTTGCTATCTTCAACTGTCAAAACATTATTAAGCAGTAAAACACCTTGCTGCGCCCATTCAATTAAATGGCCATGCTCTGGGGGAGTCACGCCCATATCGCTTTGCAGTTCTTTGTAGATATTGACCAGTGAAGGTGGGATTTTAACGCCTTTTTGCACAGAGAAACAGAGACCATGGGCCTGGCCTGCACCGTGATAGGGGTCTTGTCCAAGTATCACGACTTTAACCTTTTCAAATGGACAGGCATCTAGAGCGCGAAAGATATCACTCTGTTGAGGATAGATGATTTTACCTTTCTTCAATTCACTTGAGAGAAAGTCTTGGAGCTCCTGCATATAGGGCAGAGAGAATTGGTCAGAAAGATGAGTTTTCCAAGAGGAGTTTAGCTTAAACACGTCTTAAAATACCTTGTCCCCCGGAGAGAGGTCAATGTAGCATTTAGTCTATGCGTTATGTCATCGCGGATATAGAAGCGACAGGCCTTTCAAGCGATCGAGAAATGATCGAGCTTGCGCTTATCACTTTTGAGGATGGCAAAGTCACTGACGTTTTTGAAACGCTTATCAATCCACTTGTGCCCATCAGTAAATTCATTAGTGAGCTGACGACCATTCAGCAACGTGAACTAGATGTGGCCCCTAAGTTTTATGAGATCGCTGAAAGAGTGGCAATGCGACTTGAAGGGGCGGTTTTTGTTTCTCATAAAGTCGCTTTTGATTGGCCGATGCTGGAGAAAGCATTTTCCGATTTAGGTCGCCCTTTGAAATGTAAAACTCTTTGCACGCTTGAGCTTTCACAAAATATGATTCCGGGACTCAAGAGTTATGCTTTGGAAGATTTGTGTAAGTTTTTTCATCTGCAAATTCGTGAAAGGCATCGTGCGCTTCCCGATGCCCAGATGGCGCTTGCTCTGTTTAAAGAGTTAAGAGAGCTCGCCAGTGGTAAAGGAATCAGTAAACCGCGCTACCTGCCACAGCACGAAGCCCTATTAAAAAAAATTCCTCGTAAGGCCGGTGTGCTTTATCTTAAAGATGAGAAAGGGGTGTCGTTTCATATCGAAGCTGCCGCTGATCTATTAATTTTGGCACAGACGCTTTTACAAGTTAAGCCGGAGAATCGCGCCATACTCGAGCGCTGTGAAACAGTTGAGTTTGAAGTCACCGGTTCGGAGTTGATGGCCCAGTTTAAAAAAGCGCGTTTTTTTCCGCTTAATTGGCACTGGATGATTACACTCGCAGAAAATGGCGGTGAGAAGAGTCTTATTGTGAAGCCGTATGTCGCTCACACAGCGCTTTGGGTTTTTCATAATAGACGTGAAGCTGAAGAGGCCCTCAAAGGAATACTTAAGAAATTGCCGCAAAATAAAATGCTCTGGGCCGAAGGCGGAAAAACTAAAAAAGAAATTCTGGAACATAATCGCCTGATTGATGAATTGATTCGCGAAACGCAATTTCCTTGCGACAATTTGCTCTTCTGGGGGCCAGGCCCCACGAGTGAAGAGTATTCCTATATGCTTGTGCGCGGTGGAAAATTGTGGGGTATGGGTATTGATAAGCGCTCGCCTGAAGAAGTGCTGCAAAACCCCGAGAGTGCTGTGAAGAAAAAAGCCGATAAGCGTCTCGAGCTATTGGCGATTCGTTATTTGCGCGAGCATCGTGAAAGACGTATCAAGCTTGAGTCCTGGCGCGAGCTCAAAGAGGTGACATGCTAATTTTTATCCTACTTAATTTTCTTTACGCCGCCGACTGTCCACATGGCAGTGATCGTTTCAATTGTGTCGAGTTTGTCCGCGCGAAAGACGGTGATACTATTGTGGTGGATATTCCTGGCGTGCATTCCTATTTTGGTTCTAAGGTCGATGTCCGTCTTTATGGCATTGATACTCCCGAGTCTAAATCCAAAGATAGTTGTGAAAAACGTTTGGCCCGTGAGGCTCGCAAACTAGTGGAAAGCAATCTCTCTCATGCTAAACGGATTGATTTGAAGCTCATTGCTAATAAAAAAGGGAAGATGCGCAAGGAAAAGTACGGCCGAATGCTCGCCGAAGTACTGTACGATGGCAAAAGTCTCACGGACTCTCTCTTGGCACATTCCCTCGGAGTGCGCTATGAAGGGAAGAAGAAGGCAAAAACAAATTGGTGCGCCTTAGGCGCGAAATACCTAAAGTAGGATCTATGGAACCCAAACATTTTACCTCGACTAAAAAATTCACTGGCTTTCCTTGTACTCACCGCCAGTGGAGAGCTGAGTCTCATTGCCGTTTTGTTCATGGCTACTCTCGTGAATTTTATTTTGAGTTCGCCTGTAATGAGCGCACCATCGAAGGTTGGGTCGTGGATTTTGGTGGATTGAAAGAAGTGAAACAGATGCTCGAGCATTATTTTGATCATACTTTTCTGGCCGCTCAAGATGATCCAGAACTTACGACTTGGCAGGAACTTGATAAAAAGGGTGTTATCCAGCTACGTATATTGCCAAATCCTAGCATGGAAGGCACCGCGGAGTGGCTCTATCAACAAGTGAATAAGATGGTGAAAGAAAAAACGAAAAATCGCGCCTGGGTGACTTTAGTAGAAGTGCGCGAGAACGAAAAAAATTCGGCGATCTTTCGGCCTTAAGGACGATTTAATTGATAGAGAATAGCATCTGTAGCAGGGCCTGGATTTTTGGAGAGCTCTTTCTTTATTTTTTCAAATTGACCATCGTCAAGGCCAGCACGAAAATCGTTGAGATGTCTTAGTAAAATGATCTCACTCATATTCGCAATTTGTTCAGATTTGTTCGTCTGTTCTGGAGTAGCTGCTTTCGCAAAGAATGAATCTTGCGCCATCAAATTTAGCACTCTCAGCGAATTCTCATAGGTGTAATCCATTTCTGAGAGCTCCATTTGAAAATACATATATTTAAAGTAGGGTGAAGCTTCCGGATGATAAAGTTCCCGCATGGCGCCGATCATTCCTTGAGCATCAGTTCCTTCAATTACCTCATCAGTCACATTACTCATCCACTCCATTACTTCACTTCGAGCTTCCTCCCATTCCATATCCTCAACACGAGTGTCATCAATTGGATGGCGGGCCAGGATCTCTTTGAGACGAGCAGTTTGCGAAATCTTCTCAATAGGAGCAGAGATTTTTTTTACTTCATGAACAGGAGATTTAGTTGGGAGTTGTGGAGATGAATCTTGAGTGGAAGTAAGGGGCGCAACATCCTGGGTGCGAGTCATCCACCAAATCAGGAGAGGAATTAAAATTAAAAAGGGCCACGCGTATCGCATGGCCCTAGTATAACACAATTATTGGTTGTGGCTTACAAAGCGGCCAGTCTCAGCATCGCGGTAGATCACGTTACCGTTTGCGAGAACTGTTGGAGCAATCCAGGCCAAAAGCTTACCATTGTTGTGTGAGTCAGCTGTGTCACGAACAACAAGCACTGGGTGAGCAAAGTTTGACCAGTTTTCTAGAGATGCTTGGGCCCAGTTAACGAATTTGCCGTTATAGCGAACAACATAAACAGTTTCTTTATCGCCATCGCGGTTGGTGTCCATTGATTCAAAGCCAGCAGTCAAAAGAGAGTCCATCGCCATCCAAGTCACGAAATGACCTTTGCTGTTGCGGATTACGAGGCGAGTTTGTTCTTTAGCAAGGCCTTTAACTTTGAATTTTTCAAGTTGACCTTTGTAGCCTGAAACGAATTGACCGTTATCAAGACGAGCGACCCATTCAGAAACGTCGTCACCGTCGTTCCAAGTTTCAAGTGTGAGTTCGCCGTGAGAGATGAACTTGCCTTGATCGTTACGAACAACCAAACGAATGCCGTCACCATTCTGCCAATTTTCTAATTGAGTGCCTGCAAATGCTGCTTGAGAGAGAGTTAAAACTAAAGCGAGTAAAAAACGCATAAATGCTCCTTGTGATTAATTGAAAGTGAGCGAGTTGTAGGACAAGGAGGGCGAGATTTAAAATAGATAGATGCGATAAATGCAATCGATTAATTGGATTGCTGTCCCCACGCCTCCGAGAGATTGGTGATATTCACACCATGATTCATTAATTCAAATTCAGGCGTATTGAGTTTCATCAGCGCCTCTTGCGATTCTTGGGATATATCCAGTACCCGCGGAATAGTTTCGGCAAAGAGTGGCACGGTTTTAGGTGTATCCGACATATGACAGATTGCTTTGAAGCATTTCCATAAATGCAGCGGATGGGCGTTCATATCCGCCATTAAGTATTCCAGTTGGCCTGGGTAATTCTCAAACGTGAGCCAGTGATCCAGTACTCCCTCAGAGTGGAGTTTATGAATCTGGCGATAAAAGCCCACCTGGCCTTGCTTCATGGTGTTGTTATGAAAGAAGTGATCAGCGTGAATGAGATCATGATAGGCAAAACTCAACGGATCGCGCTCGCCTAAAACCAGTTTCCCTAATTGAGCTTCTTGGTAAAACATCGTGACACAACGGCGGCCTTCGATTTGTTGGGCGAGCACTTCAGCAACCGCGGGAATGCGATCCATCAGTTCAAGTGGATAGCTGCCTTGCTGCCATTCTAAAAGGGCGCGATGAACCGGTTCAGGGGTGGCACGGAAAGCGCGGTGGTTTAATAGCTCACCCAAAGTCGGATAGCGCTCAAACATTTTGAACTCTTCTGCAGTCCAATGGAAGTAGGGCAGAGTTTTAAGATCAATCGCCCAATCAATGGGCGTGACACGATCACGGCGATGAGCGCCCCACCAGCCATGGGGATGACGAGTGCGCAGATACTGAATACACCAAAGGGTGCCATAGAGTGCGGGCGTAATGGCGCCATCCAGGTAGTCTTGGCGTAATTTTATCAGCCGTGGGGCCAGGACAGAGGCCTCACGGGTAAGCTCCTCAACCGGAACCAGGACTTTCTTGAATTTACCTTGGCGCAAAAGCCGGGGAGTCTCTGACATATTGAGCAAACTATCAATCCAAGGCTTGGGATTCAAGCCCAAACCATGCTAAATATCTCCCATGGCCCCTCCTTATCGCACCAAAATCGAAAAACGCACACTGCATGACAAAGTTTTTGTGATGGAGACCATTTTTGATCTCGATGAGGCCATTGAGCAGCTCTGCGAAACCTTGGGCGATCACCCTAATCCTTTTGCTGAAGATCTCTGTCCTTACTATGGTGTCTTGTGGCCCGCGGCCGAAGGGTTGGCGCAATACTTGGCGCTTAACAATGCCAAACTTAAAAACAAAAAAGTGGTGGAAGTGGGCTGTGGTCTGGCATTCCCTTCAGTCGTTGCTCGTCATTTTGAAGTCGATATTTTAGCGACAGATTTTCATGAAGATGTTCCGAACTTTTTAAAACGCAATGAGCGCCACAATAGTTTAGAAGTTCCTTATCAGCGCTTTAACTGGCGCGATGATGTGGAAAAACTCGGCCGCTTTGATGTCGTGATTGGCTCGGACGTGCTTTATGAACCGAAGCACCCGAGTGATGTTGCCGATGGATTTGAGCGTCTCTTAAAACCGGGTGGGGAAGTGTGGCTCGCTGATCCAGGTCGTGGTTATTTACAAAGATTTATCGATGAGATGACTCTTAAAGGGTTCAAGCATGAGCTTGAACCCCAGAAAGTACGTGAATATGAGATTTACGTTTTTAGATTTTTTAAAGACTAGTACTTCACACCACAGCCATAAGCTTCAGTCTTAGCTTCGGCGACGGCCTTTCCAGCAAGTGTCGCATCAAGCGCCAACGCTACGAAGTTTTTTGATTTTGGAATATCGGCGGCATCAGCAGAGCGGATGCTATCAATTGCTCCTTGGTAAATCAAAAGACCGTCTTTGTTGATGATGTACATATGCGGAGTCACTTTTGCGCCAAATGCACGGCCAACAGTTCCGTCGGTATCAAGCAAAACGTCAGAAGCCTCTGACTTGTATTTAGTGATATCGGCCTTGGCACCTTTCGCATCAACATGGCCTTGTTTGCCTGGAGCTGATGAGACGATAGAGAGCCACACAACTCCCTGGGACTTATATTTTTTTTGCAAACTCTGCATGTTGTTTGAGTCGTAGTGTTTACGCACAAACGGACAGCCGTGGTTCAGCCATTCAAGTACTACTATTTTGCCTTTGAGCGCAGTCAAAGAAACAGTTTTGCCTGAAGCACCTTCAAGTGCGAAGGCGGGAGCAAGTTTGCCGTTTTCTACAGCAAAAGCGTTAACGGCGAGCGAGAACAGGATGGCAGCGAGGATTTTCATTTTCTACTCCTTGAAGTTGTCTTTGCAGACTCATGTCTGTGAAGGCCACTGTGAGAAAGCACCATAATTGGGCTTCTTCCTCTTCAGTGAATTTAATATCGCGTGGTAAATCTTCTGCCATAGCGGCTAAACGGGCCAGCTGATTCTCAGGTGTTTTATCCAGTGTCAAAGCTGTGTCGTAGCCATTGATGACCGAACGCCAGACAAAATCCATCAAGGTTTTCTCCGGCATATCGTAGAACTCAATGACTTCCCACAGATCTTTGAACACACCGTTATGCATATAAGGTGCTGTCACCGAGATGTTTCTTAAGGGCGAGACGCGGAACATATAACGATCTTCAGCTAAACCCGTGATTGCCATGCGACCGACATCATCAGTGCCAGGAAGACCTAATTGAGGAGTACCGACTCCATCAAAATCAAATGCTGAGAGTTGCTGGCCACCGTGACAGTTGGCGCATTGGCCTTTGCCAAAAAACACCATAGCACCGGCCTTCATTTCATCACTTAAAATTTCAGTATTACCTTTGAGATATTGATCCCAGGGAGTATTACCCGACCAGAAAGCGTGACGCTGGAATTCAGCGAGCGCATTACCGACATGGCCAATGTTGTAGGGGCCAGCACCAAAAGCTTCTTGGAACATGACCTGATAGCTCTCACCAAGATTGCCTTCAAAAAGGCGCTTCAAAACATTTTCCCAAGCGGCTGCGCGCGAAAGCAGCGAGCCACGACCGAGCATTTCTTTGGGATCAGCGATAGGAAAGAGAGCTTGCAAAGCAAGCACTGAATCCAGAGTGGTGGCAATGTCATTGAGTTTAGGATTTTCGCCATTCAAATCAGCTTCAGGAGAAACCCAGAAACCGGCTCCGTCTTTAGAAACTCGCCCATCCCAGAAGAGGTGAGTGGCCGAGTCGAGACCCAAATTATAGAGCGGAGGAGTATTGCGTAAAAGAATGTCAGCGCCATTTTGACGACGATTCACACCATGACCAAATGATCCTTCGCCAACACTCAAAGGGAGCGTGTCACCGGTGCCATAGCGAACAGTATGGCAATCGAGACAGTTAATATTACCGTTGCCTGAGAGTTGCGGATCACGAAAAAGTCGTGCGCCGAGTTTATAAATCGCCTCACGCTTAGGCGCGGGTGCATCTAATGGGGCCATTTCAAATTCTTGGATATATTTTTGGAGATCTTGATCAACGTTGGCGAAGGCCGACAGTGTGAGCAGCAAAAAGAGCATGAATCCCTCGATTGTTTTGATGGGGGCAATTTAAGTTTGGCATATCAAACTGACAAGCACTTTTTTGCGGCGACCCCTAGCGTATATTGGCTTAAGCCCTTACAATTTAAAGAAAACCTGTGCATGGAGGCATGGATGCGTTTGAAATATTTAGTTCATTTGGGGCTGATTCTCGTAGCGGGAATTCTCGCAACGTTTCTCCCTGAAATTGCCCAGACTAAAACCGCGGGACCCATCAACACCGGAGATACCGCTTGGCTTTTAACGGCCTCGGGTCTGGTACTTCTGATGACTCCTGGCCTCTCGTTTTTCTACGGAGGCATGGTTCGTAAAAAAAACGTCATCTCAACAATGCTGCAATCAGTGGTGGCCCTCGGAGTGATCACCGTTGCGTGGATTGCTGTGGGTTTCTCGCTGTGTTTTGGTGAATCGATTGGGGGAGTGATTGGAAATCCCATGACGTTTTTCATGTACCGCGGAGTCGGCATGGCGACGCACCCGGATTTTTCTCCCACTATCCCTTTCGCACTTTTCTCTTTGTTCCAATTAAAATTCGCCATCATCACACCGGCACTTGTCTCAGGTGCCTTTGCTGAACGAGTGAAGTTTTCCAGCTACATGGTGTTCATGGTGCTGTTTAGTATTTTCATCTACGCTCCATTGGCCCATATGACGTGGCACCCGGAAGGCATTCTTCGCGTCTGGGGTGTGTTGGATTTTGCAGGTGGAACTGTCGTACATATTTCAGCAGGTATGGCGGCGCTGGCAGGCTCAATTTATCTAGGACCTCGTAAAGAAATTTCGCACGATGCTGCTAACATTCCCTTTGTGATTTTAGGCACAGGCCTTCTGTGGTTTGGTTGGTTTGGTTTCAACGCAGGTTCAAGTTTGGGGGCCAATGAAACTGCCGTGCTGGCCTTTTTAAATACCAATACCGCATCGGCCGTAGCGATGATTACTTGGATGTTCTTTGATCGTTTGCGCGGCAGAAAATCCTCAGCAATGGGTGCTTGTATCGGCGCGGTGGTAGGTCTTGTGGGTATTACTCCGGCCGCTGGATTTGTCAGTGTCGGTGCGGCGATCTTAATTGGTTTTATTACGTCGGTGGTTTCGAATCTCGCTCTCACAGTAAAAGCTAAATCAGGAATCGATGACACGCTCGATGTGTTCCCATGTCACGGATTAGGTGGAATTGTCGGTATGATTCTCACGGCGGTGTTTGCGAAAGATGTGGGCCTTATTGCAGGGGAGACGAAAACTTTCTTTATGCATTTGATTGCTTTGGCGATTGTGATGGTCTTCTGTTTTGTCGGCTCCTACGCTTTGTATTTTATCTCGAATGCCATCAAGCCACTTCGTGTGCATGAAGAGGAAGAGCGCCTGGGCCTCGATCTCTCGCAACACGGTGAAAGTGTGTCTTAAAGACATCTTTAATTTCTAGCTCTAACTAGCAGGGATCCCTCAGGGGGTCCCTTTTTTTTGCTCAAAAAATGGGCACAAAGCCCAAGTGTCCTTGTCGGGCAAAAACTCTAAGTCTCCACTCATAGGCATCCTTAAATTTCCGATAAGTTAGTGGGTTATTCTGTCTCTATTGGGGTGCTGTATGCGTTCATCAATTTTCCTTGTTCTCCTGTCACTTCTTTTCGTGAGCTGCGCTCAGAAAAGTTCTCAGGTGAGTCTCAAACTCTCAAGCTCTTTTGCTTTTGGTGGAGCCAGCCTCGCCAGTTATTCGGAAGGCGGATTGATGGTATGGGGGATGAGTGGTGATGGGAAAAGTTTTGGTAAAGTTCTAAATGATACAGATTCTCTTACGCTTGATTTACCCAATGGTGATTGGAAGTTTTATGCCATGGCGTGGGATACTTCAACCAGTATCCCAATGAGTACGGCAACAGGAGCTGCCCGTTGTGCGCAAAGCTTGCCCATTAAGCTCGACGGTGCTCCACAGGCCCCTGCTCTTGTAATGACTGTCACAAATTGCAACGACGTCATGTTTAAGGGAACTTTAAGTGGGAGTATTGCTTCTACCATGTTGCGCTTACGTGCCTGTGAATCAGTGGATGGAATTCTTGCAGATAGTGATGCTTGCACAAACGATCGCACGGATATTAATCGCAAGAGTGATAAAGCACCGGTGATGTCGGCCCGTATTCGTTTGGCCGATTATGGAAATGGTGTGGGTGTTGCACCAGGTGAGGGTCTTTCTCGCTGTATCCAAATGACCAATGGTGTGTCTGGCCAGTGGATGACACCAGGACCTGGCACTTTATTTATTCCTTCTGGTGATCCCACTCGACCTGCAGCTGTGCCCTTTAGAGTTGAAGTTGAATTTTTCTACAATAGTGTTTCCTGTACAGATGCCAACCCAAGTAAGATTGTTCTACCTAATAGTTTTGTTTCAACCACTCCCGGAAAAAAACATTTTTTCTCTGGGACAAGTGAATACGTTCTCTCTATTGCTGTTCCCGATTCAATGGTGTGTGGCAATGGCAGAGCGACAGCAACGCCGTTTGCTGGTGGAGATGGGACGGATAATTTTCCATTTTTAATTTGTTCGGCTCCACAGCTCTTTAGCATCCATGATGGAGTGGCAGGTCGCTACGGTTCCTCTTATCGTCTTTCGGCCGATATCAATCTTTCAAATTATAGGAAAGGAATTGCTAGCGATACAATCATGCCTGCCGTATCAGAGTGCTGGGAGATGGGACAAAGTTGGCAACCTATCGGTACCACTTTTACAGCAGCTCCGAGTTGTTCTCCAAGCACAGTGGAATTTACCAAATCATTTGATGGCAACAAACATCGCATTTCAGGTATGAACATGCGAATGGAAAGTTCTTCGGATGTTGGATTTATTGCCAGCTGGAATCCAACCATTGCACTTGATGAGATTCGAGAGCTAAACTTTTTCAAACCAAGTGTTTCGGCTTTCAGTAGAGTGGGCACGGTTATCGGTCAAAAACCTGCCGCTTCAACCACTCAGAACTATTTAAGAGATATCGAAATTTATGATGCAGAAGTTGAGGCCCGCTCACAAACGCTTGCTCAGGTTGGAGGAGTCGTAGGTTATGGTAATAGACTTAGTCTTGAAAATGTTAAATCGTTGAGAAGTAGGGTTTATACAGAGGGAACGAGATCCGGTGGGATCTTTGGTGAGATTCTCGATGCTCAAAAAATTAAAAACGTCCATTCACGCTCAATTGTGAAGTATCGCTACAGTGGCGCCATGACGGATTACATGGGTGGTGTCGGTGGCCAATTCTCTTCTAACACAATGGCTACCAACGGATTTCAGGCGGTCAGTCACGAAGGAGCAGTCGTATCGAGCGGTTCTTTTGTGGGAGGACTTATTGGTTCTCTTGGGACAGTCACGGGCTCTAGCATTACGCATTTTTATGTGGTGGGTGGTGTGACATCAACGAATACAGGAAACACTGATATCGGGGGTGTCTTTGGGGCAAGCACATATAACGGTTATGTCGATGCAGGTTATTTCCTGGGACATATTTCTCATCAATGTACCACCACTTGTAATGTTGGGCGAGTCGTAGGTGGCCAAGGTGGGACAAACACGACGGGAAGTTTAGTTGTTGTGACTAATGACTTAATTGCCGCAGCAGGCACTGGTGATGGTTCACTTACAATTACACCTGTGACATATACCACGACTGGTAATCTTTTTGATGCCGCTTACCTTCCAGGTAGTTTCGCTACCGCTCCATATGTTCACGTCGCAGGAGATCTGCCACGCTTTGTGACTGAACAACACCCTTGCTCAGCGACGGGAGACGCACTGACAAACAATCGCGCCACTGTCGCCAATCAAATTTCTGGAGGCCGTGGCACAGCCACTAGACCTATTACGATTTGTCACAAAGATCAATTTATGGGTATGAGTGGCGTTACTAACCGAGTGGCGCACTTGCAGTCTGCTGTGGTGTTAACCGGTGCCTATACACCCATTGATGTTGCAGCAGGAACAGTTTTAGATGGCAGCTCGGGTATACTAGTAGGCTATGTAAGAGAAGGAACGATGGGGACTATTCCTGTTGATCGCGCACCAATCTTAAGTAATAGTGGTACAATTCAAAATCTCTCGCTCGCTAATATTCACAGCAATGCCACCACATTAACAAACCCCGGTGGAACAGTTGCCGGCTTCCTCACACTTAATACATCAACTGGAGTGGTACGAAATGTCGCGGTTGAGAGTGGTGAGATCGGAAGTCAGGAGACAACGACAAATATTCATAATGCTGGCATGGTCATTCAAAATGACGGGCTTCTTGAAAATATTGAATTCGATGCACTCCTGAAGGGCCGCCGCCAGACAGGTGGTTTGGTTTATACAAATTCAAACACTCTGCGTTCTTCTTGGATGTCTGGAACATTTAACTTAACAGCAGCCACCAATGAATTAGGTGGAGTTGTATATAATAATTTGTCTACAGGCCTAATTGAAAAAGTAACAGTTGAGAGCGTACTCGAGACAACTTTTACCCTCAATCAGATGGCAATAGTGGCCCATACCAATACGGGCACTATTAGAGATGTTGATATTGAAAGCTCTTCGCGCTGGCGCTTTCCAAGTACAAACTTCGATTGGGCGATTGTGGCGTTAAATAATACGGGTACAATTCAGCGCGTGGTCAATAAAGGTCAAATGTACAACGAAGACTATTCGATTGCAGGTATTGCTGCTCAGACTGGCAAAGCGGTAAAAACCGGCGCAGGAACAGTTCAGTCCTTCATGAATTTGAGTCCTGCAGGACGCTTATTGTATACCAGCATTGGCACCAATGTGGGTTGTGCTGGCTCGCAGCTCACAATCAATGCTGGGTATTATGTCAGTGGCTTATTTGATGGTGGGGGGTCTTATTGGGATGCAGCGATTGGTTCCTCAAAGTTTGTGTGGCTAGTGGTTGAGAATCAGGGTGATACCAGATTGGCTAGAGCGACGAACTTAGCAGGAACTTTGCCTCTACGCTTAGATCTTTCAGAGTCCTGTGCGAGTTTAGGAATTACATCGATGGATCAAGTAAAATTAGTACAAGACTACGATTCGTCTCTTTTAAGTGCTCAAGGTGATATCACTATCGCTCCTTTCAAAGGAGTTAAGCCTGGTCAAAACTTGACGATCGCTGATTTTGATTACGCTGGCTCTCCGTGGTTTGGACAAGTGTTGGATGAATCAGATCCAGCCGATTTGGATTTAATCCTCGATTACTATGCGGCCCTGTTAGCGGGACAAACAGCGCCTAATATTGTTCCTTGGCAACTTGGTGACTATGGTCCTGAATTAATCAGTATTGATAAATAAATTGTGAGGGCCTCCAAATCTTGGGGGCCTTTTTAACCATTTCCCAAGATAATATAAAAAACAGTTGAGGAATTTCTGATGAGAATTGTCGTATTTCTATTCTTGTGTATTGTTGTGGCGGCCTGCTCTTCCGCCAAAAAATCGGCGAAGGCCTTAAGTGAAGAAGGTAAATACGAAGAAGCGGTTAAGCATTGGGAGAAGGCACTCAAAGACGATCCTAAAGACAAAGAAGCTATCGTTGGTTTGAAGGAGGCGCAAGAAGGGGCGATCAATTTGCGTTTGGTAGAGGTGAGAAATCTGCGCAACTCGAAAGAGTACGGCCGTTCGCTGCGCGCTCTCCGAGATCTAGTTAAATTACAACAAGCTTGGAAATTTAAACTCGATGTAAATTCAGCGCAGTTCCAAGGTAAAGAGGCGCAGGGACTATGGAATCCATTTAAAAGTGAGCTCTCGCTCGCTCTAGAGCAAAACAAACCTCTCTTGGCTGCCTATAGCTATCAAGACTTGAAACACCTTTTTAGTTTTGTTCCAAGTCTTGAACTGACAAGTGAATGGAATAAAATCAAGACCGCAGGCGTGGCCCAGTGTCGTCAGTTTAAGACGGTAGAAAAATTTGCAGCGACAGTTAATTTTCAAAATCAGTTCTGTCGCTATTTTGGCGAGAAAAAGTCTCGCCCAGTGAAATTGAAAGATTCATTGCTGGCGCCACTCAAAATGAATCTGCAAATGCTGGAGCTGCCCTCTGATCTTGCAGGTATCACGCAAGAGTCGGTCTTGAGTGCTTTGAAGGCAACACCGTGGTTTCATCCTCAAGGTCTCATCAAACCAGAAGCCCAGCTGAAGGGAAGTTTTGTGGTGACTAAAAATACCACTCCCGTGCAGCTCGTTCATGAATATATGGTGGAGGAGAGCTATTTTGATAATGAAGAAGTGGTGAAAAAGCGTAGTGTCCCTTACTCCGTCTCAGAGAAAGTCTGTGCGACTCAGAATCCCCAAGAGTGTACTTATCAAAATGTAACCAAGTATCGAGAAGAAAAATACAAAGAGTATCGACAAGTCAAAAAGAAGCGCCAAGTGAAGCGCTTCTTCCCTTACGCTGCCCTAAAAGATGTTCATGAAATGCGTTTTCATTTGGATGGAGATTTAACTTGGAGTGGGCATAAAGTCTCAGTTGTAAGTAATCACGATTTTAGTGAAGAAGTTATCTCTCATGAAACCAATGTTCCACAGATTGGCCTGGCACCCAAAGCGCGCAATCTTACTAAGCCTCGCGAACAGTATTTGTTATTTTTGGATAAACTCAAACAAAGCGTCTTAACAAAATTATCTGAAAGTTGGGAAGAGAGCTTTTGCCGTGAAAGCCAAAGTAACCCAACAGAGCAAGCTGAGAACGTCTTTCGATGTCGCATGCTTAAAACACCTAAGGCGATGGCGTTTAGTGATAAGTGGATGAGCACACATTTGGGAATCAGTTCTAATGAAGCCAGTCTCTTACTAGGAGAGTAGAGGGAGGATGAGTCCTCCCTCTCAGAATTTAGACTAAATTTTTAAGATTGGCCTTTGAGGCGTCTTCGACAACTTTGTGAAGTGAGTTGCCGTGGGAATCCATGGTCACAACCACAGGGAATTTATCTACTGATAATTCCCAAATCGCCTCCGGTGAGCCGAATTCTTCTAGATAGACTCCATCCACTGACAAAATTCTTTCGGCGAGAACTTGGGCCGCACCACCCACCGCGTGGAAATAAACTGCGCCATACTCTTTGCAAGCGTCGAGAGTTTTTTGTCCCATGCCGCCCTTACCGATGACCCCTACGATGCCATGATCTCGCATGACTTGCCACTGATAGGGTTCTTCACGAATAGACGTGGTGGGGCCTGCCGCTGTTACGGTGTATTTGCCTTTTTTGTCTTTTAAGACAACCGGACCACAGTGGTAAATGATTTGGTTTTTTAAATCGACTGGGCTTGGATGACCTTCGTGCAGGTGTTTGTGAACAGCATCACGGCCAGTGAAGAGTTTCCCCGTGATGAGAACCATGTCTCCCACTTTGAGTTTTCTAATTTCGTCTTTTGAGAATGGATATTTAAGTTCAATCATATGAGACCTCTTAGTAGAGCCACTTTTTAAGTTGCATGGTTTTGGGATCAACAATGGCGCCTTGGCGGCGGAAGGCCCAGCACATATAGCTGATACTGACGATAAAGCTTGCTGGCACTCGATTGAGATGATCAATCATGCATTCGAGAATGGTGGTCTTGCCACCAAAGCCCATGGGGCCGATGCCAAGTTTGTTACAGGTCTCAACGATCTCAGTTTCAAGTGCAGAGAGCTCTTTAATCTTTGATCGTTCACCCATTTTTCTGAGCAATTGCTTTTTGGCGTGTTTGTGAGAATCTCCGCGGTCTCCTCCTACACATACACCTAAGACACCGGGACCACAGCCTTTACCTTGTGCTTTCACGACAGCATCGAGAATAACTTTACGAACACCGTCCAAGTCGCGGCCTGCTGAAAGACCTGTATCGGGGAGGGCGTATTGGGTAGAGACGTTTTCACATCCTCCACCTTTGAGCATTAATTTAACTTCTAGCGTTTTACCCGAGTGTTCAACGAAGTTGATAGAAGGATGGCCCGCTCCAAGATTAGTTCCGGCGTTTTCTCCAGTTAATGAATTAACAGAGTTTTCTCGCAAGTAACCTTTTTTGGTCGCAGCAGTTACCGCTTTATGAATTAATTTAATAAAGGGAGTCTGATGAAAGCCTGGTGGGTGATAGATATAGAAGATGACCGTGCCGGTATCTTGGCAGAGAGGTTGGCTTTTAGTTTTGGCCAACTCGATATTGTCACACATGATGTCCATGGCGTAAGCCGCTGTCGTATTTTTTACTTCAAGGCCCTGGGCCTTACGAATGGCACGATCAACATCGTTAGGAATTATCGTGCTGGTCACACGAATAATTTCCACCAGTGTTTCAATCGCCTGAGCATCAGGAGAGAGTTTTTTGATGGTCTTCTTCTTAACAGTTTTCTTGACTGCTTTTTTAGCAGTTTTTTTGGTCGCTTTTTTTACCACAGCGTACTCCTAAAGTATTTGAAAGGGATGTCCTGGAATGCTCCCACGGAATGCCTTATTTTTGAAGTGATGAATGCATGATTTTTTGATGATTTATCTTTCACCCTTGACGTTTTTTAAACCCCGCCCATCTTAGTCCTTGAGAGAACAACCCTAGAGGAGGAGTTATGTTGCACTTTGAATTAAAACCATCTCGCCGCGGCAGTTGGAATGCCTTGTCTCAGTGGGATAAAGAAGTAGAAAAATTATTTGATGGGCTGGCACCTCAAGATCAGTTGGCCCCCGCCTGTGAAATCATTGATGGCGCAGATCAATTTGTGGTGGCCTTGGATATTCCTGGTTTTAAGAAGGAAAATATCGAGATTGAGTTAAAGGAGCGTCATTTGCATGTTTCTGGGACTCGTGAGGCCCAGAATTGGGGCGAGAAGGACAAAGTTTTGCGTCAAGAACGTCGCTTTGGAAAGTTTCACCGCACCTTTAGTTTGCCAGAGGGCATCAATGAGCAAGGTGTGAGCGCAAAGTTTACGGACGGTGTGTTAGAAATCACTATTCCTAAAACTGAAGTGGTGACTCGCAAGATCAGTATCAACTAGACCCAAAGCTTTTCTTCCTCCCAGAAGTGAGCTTCGGTTTGACCGGCCCCTCGTCCGAGATATAAGCTTTGGGCGAGGGGTTTTTTATGACAAAAATGCATGTAAGTTATCTGGGAAATTTGCGCACAGAAGCTGTGCATTTAGATTCAGGAACCAAAATTTTAACTGATGCTCCCAAAGATAACCAAGGGCAAGGAGAGGCTTTTTCTCCCACTGATCTTTTGGCCAGCTCGCTCGCTAGTTGTATGTTGACCATCATGGGTATTCGCGCCCGTACTCATCAAATAAAAATTGAAGGAACCACCTGCGCAGTAGAAAAAATTATGCAGGCCTCTCCTCGTAAAGTCGCTGAGATCAAGGTGACGGTGAAGCTTCAGGGGCAGTCTCTGTCGGCGGAACAGTTGAAGATGTTGGAAGAGGCAGCTCTAACGTGTCCGGTGTTTTTGTCGCT
>JBKHVI010000010.1:0-66089 GCA_046570105.1 Bacteriovoracia bacterium | reverse complement strand
AGAAGCGTGATTTGGGTGATAAAAAATATCTCGTGAGCCCACAAGATCTCTGTGGCATCGAAGAAGTTCCTTCACTCATTGAAGCGGGTATTGATTCTTTTAAAGTCGAAGGTCGACTCAAAGGCCCTGAGTATGTTGCCAGTGCCGGACTCAACTATCAGCGTGCGATCCATGGTGAGAAATATTCCACAGTGGAGATGGCCACCAGTTATAGTCGTGGTTTCTTTTCCGGATGGCTTCATGGGGTGGATCATCAGCGTTTAGTAGAAGGCAGTTACTCCGCCCATCGCGGGCTTGAAGTAGGCGTGGTGGAGAAGATTCTTAAGGATGGATTGATCATCACTTCGAATCGAGTCTTGAGTGCTGGACTTGGACTGCTCATGGGCCATGGTGATCGCACAGTGGGAGCCAAGATCTATCTCGCCAAACGTATCTCAGATAAAAAATTCGAAGTTAAACTGTTGATGCCTTTTGATTATCAGACCGTCAGACAACAAATGCGGGTTTGGATTAATTCTGATGAAAAAGTGACTCAAGAAGTTAAAAAACTCACCAGTGATCGCTCCCATATGCGCAGAGTCCCTCTCCATTTAGAATTGAAATTGAGAGTGGGAGAGAAAGCTGTTCTACAAGTGAGTGATCCAGAAGGTCGTAAAGTCGAAATACTAGGACCAGTCGGAGAGGCATCACAAAAAGAAATCTCTGAGAGTGTTTTTTGGGATGAATTAGGTGCGCTTGGTACCACGGCCTATAAATTAGCTCACAAGAGCTTTGTCGGAAGTGGTGTTTATCTTTCGCAAAAAGATTTAAAAGTCATGCGTCGAGAGATGGTGGAGAAGATCACGCTTGAACGTTTGAAGATCACTAATCATTTGCAGCATGAAGTGAAAATAGAAAATATCGCTGCAACAAAATCAACGACAAATTCAAAGCTCAATCTGGTTTTACGCGAAAAAGCGCAAGTGGAAGATTTAGTTAAATCAGCAAATACAATCAATCGCTCTCATTTGGCCTGTGTCATTCTAGATTATGAATTTGGCAAAGACTACGCAAGTTCAGTTGCTATGTTGAAAGAGCATGGATTTAAAGCGGGCATTGCGACCACTCGTATTTTGAAGCCTCGCGAATACTATAACCTCAATATTATTTTGCGCGCCAATCCTGATGTCATCCTCGTGCGCAATCTGGGTGCCCTTCATTGGTTAAAAGACAAGGGTGTAGAATTGATGGGAGATTTCTCACTCAATGCCACCAATCACAAAACGGTCAATTATTTAATAGGTAAGGGATTGAAGAGTGTATGTGCCTCTTATGATCTTAATCAAAATCAGCTAGAAAGTTTAATGTCACAATGTTCTCCGGAGAATTTAGAGATCACTCTTCATCAGTACATGCCTGAATTTCATATGGAGCATTGTGTGTTTGCTGCTTTCATGTCGAAGGGATCAAGCTTTAAAGACTGTGGCAAGCCTTGCGAAAAGCATCAAGTTGAGTTGAAAGATGCCTATGGAAATATGCACTATCTTAAGGCCGACCAGGAATGTCGCAATACTCTTTATCGTGGCACGGCCCAATCAGCGGCCTTCCTCACTCATAAATGGTCCTCTGGACCCGGTGCTTGGCGCTTTGAGGCGCTCTATGAGCGAGGCGAAGTTCTAATCAACAAAGTGCAGGGCTATCTTGGATTAATTGCAGGAGAGAAGAATCTCGAGGAAGTGGTGGCTTCTGTCGGAGTGGCAGAGAAATACGGCGTGACCGAGGGTCAACTCAGCCATGAGAAGAAGTGGGTTGATCGTAAGAAAGATGGCCTTTCAGTAGAAAAATAATATCATTAAGTGATGAATCAAAAATATCTAGGGGCACTGGTCGTTGTCAGTTACGTCATCATACGAATGCTGGGCGATTTTTATTTGTGGAGTAAGATTAATCCCTATTTCTCATACGGTTTTGAGATACTTTTTGTCGCTGGGATGATGATTTTATATCGCAAAAACAGACCATGGTTTCAGCTTCCCCAAAAGACGGATGCCATTCTTACTGGTTGGATGATGCTCGCTGGTATGGGCGCGTATAAAATGACTGGTGTTTTAGGAATGGGTGTTCCTTATAATTTATCTGCCATTGAGACAGTGATTTTTTTGTTGGTGGTTGCTCCTATTCTTGAAGAGCTTATTTTTAGACTTGCTCTTTGGGAGAGTTTAAAAGCGATGCGTGACGAAGCTCTTTTTGCCATCGTTGCGAGTACCTTGCTTTTCAGTTTGGGTCACTTGGTGGCCTATCTGGTGGTACCTAGTTCGATTGCACCCTTTGTCATTTATCAATCGCTCTACGTAATTCCACTTAGTATTGTCATCGGCTATCGCCGACATTATTCAAAGTCAGTAACAAGTGCGATACTTTTACACTTTGGTTTTAACTTAGGTTTTTACCTAGCTTCATTCACTTAAAGAGGGTTTCTCTATCTCGCGCCATTCACCGGGAGCGAGATTCTCAAGAAGTAATTTGCCAATCGCCACGCGCACTAAGCGCAAAGTGGGATGGCCAATCGCTGCTGTCATTTTTCTCACCTGACGGTTTTTGCCTTCTTTCAGTTTTATCTCAATCCAGCAATCAGGAACTGTCAGTCGAACGCGAATGGGTGGATCTCTAGGTGGGAATTGGGGATCATCAATTAAGCGAGCTTCACAGGGAAGCGTTTGGTAGTCTTGAATTTTCACTCCACGCGCCAACGTCTGGAGCGCTTCTATAGTTGGAATACGTTCAATTTGAACCCAATAAATTTTTTCTTTATCGTATTTAGGCTCTAACAAGCGATGAATGAGTGGTCCATCATTCGTGAGTAAGAGCAGTCCTTCGGAGTCTTTGTCTAAGCGTCCAGCAGGGTAGAGTTCTTTTGGCAGATTGAATTCAGCGAGTGAGCGGGCCCCATCTTCTGGGGTGAATTGACTCAAAACCCCATAGGGTTTGTTAAAGAGAACATAACGAAGAGGGCCTGACTTGGAAGTTTCTTTCACGTTAGGATTGTATCATATGACGGACAAGCCTCGCATCCTCTACTCCAGTGATGGATCACACAAACTTCAGTGCGCAAAGTGTGGGCAGCATCCCTGCAAATGTCCCAAGGCCGGCGCATTATTGCCAAGTGATTACACGCTTAAAATTCGCCGCGAGACCAATGGTCGGGGCGGCAAAGCTGTAACAGTTGTGTTTGAATTGCCTGATAACGAGGCCTATTTCAAAGAACTGACAAGCAAGTTGAAAACACACTGCGGATCTGGTGGTGCTTTTAAACAAAGTACCATTGAGATTCAAGGTGATCACCGGGATAAAATGAAAGCCTTTCTAGAAAAGCTCGGCTTCAAAGTGAAGCTGGCCGGCGGGTAACCCGACCGCTTTTGGCAGGAATTTAAAGTTTTCATCTTCTCCTTAATTTATCCGACAAGAAGACATGAATTTGCGCCAGATATTGGTTCTTATTTTATGTCTAATGTTGCTACCTCTCACGAGTTTTACTCAAGAGGCTGCCACAGCTCTAGCTTGGAAAGCGAAATCGCTGACCATTTCTTATAATGAAAAGCTGGCCGAATATCATTTAGATACCGTCGCTGGTGAGAAAAGAGTTTATCCTCGTCATCGCTACACTCAGCTCATCACTGATTTACAAAGCCTATTTGCCATTAACGATGTAGATCTGGAGCAAAGCCTTACCAATCATGCGTTATTGAAAAGATTGGAAGCTCCCACGAGTGAAGAAATACTAGATCAGGGTTTTAAAGCTCAAAGCCTGGCCTTGGACATTATGAGTTTAAGTACCGCTCCCTGTGGTGGAGAAGGAAGAGAGCTTAAGGGACCGAGTCGCTACAGCTTGTTTCTCGCTCCTCAAAAAAGTTTGCAGCTCTCGCATCAAATTATTGAGCAAGATCTCGCGGAAGATGGTTTTTTCCCACTAGGAAAACTTACGGGAATGAAGGTTGAGATTACAAGTAGCAATGACAATCCATTGCATGGTGGAACACTCGCTCTTGGTCTAACCAAATATAACGAAGGTATCGATGGAGATGATCGAGGTAAAACATTTGGTATCGGTGGAGAGTTAGAGTTTGAGTTTGAGGAAGGTGAGCTTGTTATCCGTAGAACTTCTACAGGATTTGGTAAATTAAAACCGCAAGGTTCCAAATACATTTTGAATGGCAAAGAGTACGAGACATTTTATAAGAAGGATGCTGACGGCAAAACATATCAAGAATTTATGAGTGTCGATGGCCTTGAACTCGAGATCAGAAAAGAACTCGGATACAAGGATGTTTATGTTCGAGTTTCAGGTAAGTATGAAACCACCAATGATCAAAGTGGCCTATCGAAGGTTCTGCAGGAGAAGTGGCATGCCATGCAAGAGAAGCATGGAACTGTTCAGTATCATTATTTGAATCACACGCGTAAAGAAACACACTACGAAGCGGGTGTAGCACTTGGACGAGATTTTATCGTTGTGGAAGGTGATGGCTACATGGTGAGGTCGGATGCCAGTCTAGGTCTTGGTCTCTCCACTCATCGTAATTTTTCCAATGTCAGTACGGCGATGGATATTCGCATTCAATCTTTCGATGGGTCTGATAAGGACAATCGTTATCCCGGTCTCGAAGCAAGGGTTTATGCTGGAGTGAAGGCCCACAGAGATCGTGAAGTTGATCGTATGTTTGGAGCTGAAATTACTGGACGTGTGCAAGTTTCAAAAAATGGCTTTCTCTATATGCGGATGGGGATTGCCCATGAAGACGATCGCTATTCCCGTATTTACGGGCAAGAAGAGTATCAGCGCCACGGCCGTTTTGATTTTCAACATCATCTTGCTGTAGGTTACGAATTTCGCTTTTAAAGCATACCTCGTCTCACTTTTCCCCAATTCCTGATCCAAGGAAAGCGTAAGCTCGCATCAATACGAACGAGATTGATCAACGGTCTAACAATTATATTCAATATGAAACTGAGGAAAAAAACGGCTCCAATAGGCCATTTGCCTGTGCCTTTTAAATAGCGGTTCTCAACCATCGCAGTCCAGCTTACCAGGATTGCCGACATAACTAGACCCATCGCTGCTATAATCAAAACAGGTTGAAACTCGATCAGATTGTAAAAAAGGGCATGCGCTAATGTCGCAATCGCCATCAATTCAAAAAATGGTCCGAGGGCTTCAGTCAACAGCATATAAGGCAGTGTAAGAGTTCCCACTAGGCCTCGTCCGGTTAAAAAGAGTGATCGATATTTCCACAAGCATTGCCATAGGCCTGCTTGCCAGCGTCGGCGTTGACGAATCAAACTACCAAGACTGTGAGGCACTTGCGTGGATGCGACTAAGACGGGAAGAATTTCAATCGGGTGAGAGGGGTGAGAATAAAATTTCACAAAATCTAGCGATGTTTCGAGATCTTCCGTGACGGTGTCACCTTGAAAACCTCCTCGCTCTTTGAGTGAATGAGTTCTAAATAAAGCACAGGCCCCGGCCATATAGATATTAGCTTTAAGTAATCCCCATCCAAGTCTTTCACCACTAAAGGCCCGCAGATACTCCAGTGATTGAAGTGAGGGTAAAAAACCTTGTGCCATGGCAGATGTTGTACTTCTATTCATCACTCGAACTACTCCACCGATGGCATGGAGTTCTGGCTTTAAGGCAAATTCAGACAAAAGTTTAACTAGCCCCTCACTTTGCGGCAATGTATCTGCATCAAGAGTGGCGACAATATCTGTGGTGACGTGGGCGAGTCCCAAATTGAGCGCATTGGTTTTTCCTGGAAGCGGACTTCTTAATATTTTCAATTTAGGGAAAAGCACTGAGCGAAAAACATGAGGCTCTCCGTTAACTCTTAATTGAAACATCTCACTTAACAAATGAAAGGTCTTATCAGTAGAGGCATTTTCGACAACTAATACTTCAAAAGCTTCCAGAGGAATTTGCAGGGCGCGATTAATCGCCTCGACGACAACTTCCGCTTCATTGCGTGCTGGAATAATCAAGGTCAGTGAAGGGATTTTGTGGGAGGGCGTTTTAGACTGTCTTTGAAAGCGTAGGTATGAAAGTGCCTGAAGCAAAATCTGCATTAAAGTCATAACTAAGAAATAGCCGCCCAGTAGTCCAAGAGTGAGCAGTATAAGATCTTTGTCAATTGTCATGGTCGGCCCCAGTCATATGTAAGTAAGAGTTGGGCCGACTCAAACCGTGTATTGATGGCAGGATAATAATTGCGTTCAAGTAGTATTCCAGCTTTTAGGAATGGAGTGAGGTAATAGTCTCCACTCATGCCATAAGTTGTCGCTTTAAGTGCTGTTGTTTGATTAAGAGCGATCAAGGCCTGGTACTCTTCACCTTGGGCAAGAAACGGCGCCAATTTCCAGCGGCCTTCTCGATATGTTCCTACTTTTATTTGTGCCGCCCACACATCTCGGGTGTCAGCGGGCCTTGAGAAACTGGCCCGTCCTAAACTGAGAAAGGGGACGACAAAAAATCCGCCTTGCCATTCTTTTTCAAGTCCCATGGTGAGCATATGTAGATCGTTAGTCGAGTAGCCTTGCGCTTTGAGATTTAACCAGCCTGAGAGTCCTCTGGTGAGAGCCTGGCCATAGGTTATTTGAGAGTCACGAATCGCTAAGATTCTATTCGCTCCGCCGTCGGCATGGGTGAGTTCCCAGTAGCCTATTGCCGTTTGTTGGCGCCAACCTATTCGGATAACTCTTTCTTCAAATTTAAAACGTTCAAAATGTGAGGTATCTGCAAGCAATGTGTTTTTCTGGTTGAGATTCCACTCAGTCAAAAGATCTTGGCGCCAAGATTTTACTTCTGGGCCTTTGAGCCACCAGTACTGATGGCGAAGTGCTATTTGATGAGACCAGGCCTTGCCCAGGCAGACAAAGAAAAGTATGAAAACAAATAAACCGCGCAAAGTGGTCGGGTGATTTTTAGACAAATGACATCATCCTTGATGAGTCTATGCTAGAATTTTATTCATGAATTTGTCGATGGGTGAGCGATGAAAAACGTCACGGCACGTGAAGGCTCACAAGTTTTTCAGAAATTTTTTACTGATCTGGTTAAATTCCAGGCACCACTTGTCGTCTGGCAGCTATCAGCTAGCGGACAGCGCATTATTCACAGCTCCCAGATTAAAGAAATTGTAGTGGACGAAGGCTTCTTTCAAGTTTCCTCAATTCAAGAAGTTGATTATCAGTTTTCATCCGGAAATTTGCTTTACTGCTACTCTGAGAAGAGTGGCGCGATTTTTAAGTCAAAGGCGCTGGCCTTAAGTGGTGGTTTAGCGCAACTCAAAATACCTGACGAGCTGCTTTTTTTAGATGAGAGCGACATTTTTAGAATAAAGGGAGCTGTTGGCATTGATTTATCCAATGCTCCTTGGAAAGTAAAACGTCTCGGACGCTCTGAGCGTGATGAGGCCATCTTTAATGAACAATTAGATAGTATCAGTTTGAGTGAAGAGGAGAAACTTTTTGCTGATAAGCGTGAAGCTCCACGTGCTAAGCCAAAAGTGGATAAGATCGTCACCTGTCAGCTGGCCCAGCAACCTCAAACTTCGCAGAACTTCAAGCTCTTTGACCTCTCACGAGGAGGGCTAGGTCTATTGATATTGATTGAGGACACTTTTAAAAAAGGTCAGCACGTAGAAGTCACGGCGATGGAAGGTCAGGATCTAGATGAACCATTTATAGGTGAGGTTATGTCAGTACGATCTCTGGCGCCCGAAGATGTCGGTTGGAAAGTGGGAATCAAGTTTATCGACGAAGTTCCCAGTAGCAATCAAGGTTAGTTATCAAAATCGTAGTGATAGTAATAACTATTACTATAATCAGTAGATCGATCTTCTATGAGTCCAATATGTTTCTTCATCATGCGTGCAGCTTTTTTCATATGACTTTCAGCTTTGCTGGCATCAACAAACTCATGATCAACGCCATTTTTACAACGATTACTTAGTCGATGAGTTTCCTTGAGCATTTCAAGTGATTCATTTTTCATCAGAATGACTTTTCTATCAAATGCGTCCATACGAGACATGACGTCTGTTAAATGATGAGGCATCCCACGGAAGAGTTCTTCTACCATCCCACAGCCATCTGCTAATAAATGTTCATCAAAGAATTCTTCACCTGATAAAGAGATGACTCTTAAGTGGTCAGCTCGTTTGAGCATTTCTTGTTTTTTGTTATTCCCCACTGATGCACGAGCAATCGAAATTGAAAGCATCACTAAGATTAAGGCCAATCCTAATCGATTCATGTCAAACCTCCACCTCAACTGACTAAACCTTGAACACTCACAGCGAGATAAGCTGCGAACAATTGGTTAAAGTCATGGGTTACAGGTTATTAATATCCAAATCCCGTGCCAGAATTGAGATGGTCTTGCAAAAGTCCCATCTGTTCTTTGAGATCGAGAACCTGTTGTTCCCAGTAGGCCCTTGTTGGGAAGGTGTGAAACATATGTTGAAAGACGGGATCGGCCCAGCGCTTGGCGATCCAGCCGTTAAAGTGAACGAGACGAAGAGTTCTTAAGGCTTCTACTAAAAGGGGAGTGAGAGAAATCGGTTCGCGGCTCATTTCGTGATAGCCCGCAATGAATTCAGCGCGCATGGAGAGTGACCACTCGTCTCGACCTGAGAAAAGTAACCAAAGGTCTTGTTGTCGTGGGCCCATGACACAGTCATCTAAATCTGTGATCCAAGGCCCATCAATCGTCCAGAGAATATTGCCACGGTGAAAATCACCATGAACACGCTGAATAGGCAGCGAGTTGAGCAATGGTTTAATAAGGCCTTCTAGTTGCTGAACCATAAAAGCGTAGCTGGCCTTCAAATCATCTGGCACAAATTCTAAAGATTGCACTGCTGGTAAATTACCACTCAGCCAAAGCTCTGCTTTGAGCGTAGGGCGGGCCTTAAATGAAGTCAGAGTTCCGATGTTGTGGAGACGGCCGATGAGTCTGCCGATCTGTTTTGATTCATCAATATTAAGCTCATCTTTGAGTCTTCCGCGGACTTTAGGAAATACGGTGTAGAGAAGTCCCGAAGCTTCATGCTTAAAAAGTGTTTTTCCGTCGCGTTCGAGAGGATACACGACCGGCATTTCATATTGGGAGAGTTCATTTAAAAAGCGATGCTCTTCGAGCAGCGTTTCCTCACTCCATCTGCCTGGACGATAAAATTTGACGACAACGGCATCAGGTGAAAATGGCCCTTCTGGTATGGCAATGGGTGCCACTTCTACATCGTAAACACGGTTTTCAAGACTGTTGAGCGCCATGACTCGGCCCAAAGGGCGCAGGCCATGATCACGCATTGCCTGATCGATCACGTCGGGCGTAAGTGAGTAAAAGAACTGGGTGGGACCGCCCCAAGGGGTTTGCGCGTCGTTCATTGGTCTTCCTTAGGCCTTCTGCCAGAGATATTGGGCGCCCCTAATCCTGAGAAAACACCTAAATCCTTTAAGTTGTGGCAGTTTACTTGTTCGCAAGAACATCAAAGACTTATAATGGTAGATGAATAATCACGAGGTTGCCATTATGAAGTCCATTATTTTTGCGAGCTTAGTTCTATTGCTACTTTCTCCGCAGCTGAGAGCACAGGAGGATAAAGTACTCACTCGCAATCAAGCATTTGATAGTGTTGTAAGTTCTGGGGGAAGTCTGCTCGTCGGCATGAAATCCAGAGAGATGGCGATCGAAGAATTCTCAGAATTTCTCACCACCACAAGTGAGAATTTATATCAACAAGGCTTTATTAGTTTGGCACAGCTTAATACGAAGTTAGCTCAAGTAGAGAGTTGTATTGAAGCCGAGAAAAATGTTCGTAACCCACCTCCAATGAATGAGACAGAATATCAAGGCTACGAAGACCATATGCGAGTTTGGCATTATCACCAGTATCTCCGCCAGCAGCGCGACACCAAATGTAATGCAGCAATTGATTTTAATTCACTAAAAAGCTCACCTCCAGCCTGTATTCAAGCTAATAAACCGTTGGCCGGTGGAGAATGCTGCAGTGGACTTATTCCAGGTGTTTCACCTTCTATAGAAAAAACAACTACTGGTAAAAAAATCAACGAAGTTTGTAATTCTCACCAAGAATGTGCATCTCAGAACTGTTTAAAAGACGACGGAGCTGTCAGTGGTATGTGCTCACCATTGATCACATGTTTTACCAACAATGCAGTTGGAGCAGAATGTTCACCAGAGAACCCTAACTGCCAAACCGGAGTTTGCCGTATGCAAGAATTAGGAACTCCAGGCGTTGAGTGTAAGGTCTATGCAGCCGTTTGTTCTACAGATGTGGAATGTTGTTCAGGAAAATGTGCCAGTGGAAAATGTTCTGAAAAATTTGTATGTGAAAACTGTATCCCAGAAGGGGTTAAGCCAACTGGCAAGCAGCAGTGCTGTCGTGGGCTGATTCAAGATCTCGATGGTCAGTGTTCTCGTGAAATGCCACCTTTCATTTTGCCTTCTTCAACCTCGGTTAAAAGAAATTTCTGGCGCAATCTAGCGGCTGCTTTTAGTTTAATTGGTTCTGTCCATGCGACTGAGATTCAAGCTCCAACCACACCGACACAAAATTCCAATCCAACTGCCACGTCGACAACCACCAAAGAATCTAATACCTCTCAAGGCACTTGGGTTAATGATGATGCTCTCACGCCAGAGCAATTAAGCATGATTGAGGCCGAGATCAAAGAAGTTCTCAAAATCAAAGACAAGGCCCAACGTAAGCAGCGCCTACTTTCTGTTTATGCGAAACGAAAAGAGATGACTTCCGCTAATGCCGCTGCCATTAAAGCAGGGCAAAAAATTGGAAAAACATTTACTCAAGAAGAGTATGTTGCGACTTATAATATTCCATCAATTACTCCTAAAGAGCGTTCGAATGTAGAGCGCTGTGAGTTTAATACAGGTAAAGACAACTGGATTGATTCTTCGAACTTATTACGAAATGCTGAGCTTTTCTTGCGTGCCTTTGAGGTGAGTTATTCTGGCCAGGGTACTCAAGATATGTGGCACCTGCTTGATAAAAGTGGCAAGCCTAACAAAGATAATCTTTATACTCGCACAAAATATTTGATGTCTGAAATTCGTGACAATCGCAATATGCAACGCGATCAGCTTAAGTATCTCGATCTACTCATGGCGTGCCAGTGTATGTATGCCTTTGGGCCAGAGAAGTTTGATGCTGAAAAGCAGGCCTTCTTCTATAGCCAGTGTACTGGTCAACCAGAAAATAAAATCTGTCGTGATGGAGAAATGCGCAACAGCCTAGCGCTTCCAGACTCTCAAGAAGCTCCGTTTCGAGATGGTCAGGAGTTTCCTAATTACGTTGAACTCTATTTGCAAAAACTAGAAAAAATGGCGGGGCAAGCGGTCAAAGGCAAAGATGATATTGATAATATCGATGCTGGGGCGGCCGGGATTAACCATGAAGAGGTCTTAGTTCGTTGGTTACGTTTGCGCTCATGTAACCAAGTTGACGTTTTCATGGATACAGAGAAAGTTGAAGGTGAGTTGCAGACAATTGCTGAAGACTTGAACCGCGCTAGAAAGCCAAACCCACAATTAACTTCATATTGGAATTCTCGCCTGAGTCAAATGTCCGGCGGAGGAGTGAGTGCGGGAATCGTTAACATCTTCCGTAACGATCCACATAAAGATACTTGGTATCGTGGATATGTTCACACTGAGAGTAAGGTGCATTCTTGGACTAAGAAATCTCTCAAGTTTTTACTCTTTATCATTTTGGCCATCTTGGCAGTTGTCACTATGGGTGCAGCTCTACTTGCTGCGGGTATTCTTGCGGTAGGGATAATGATGACAGGTGGAAGTGGAGACAGTTCTGGCTATTCAGTGATAGATAGCTTCTCTAAAGATTTTCCCAATGTAATTATTGAAGACCGTTTGGTTAAAAAGAAATCATGTGGCTTCTTAAAACTCTTTTATTGCAAAACGTTTTATCGAATTCTGCACTGGCCAGCGACCAGTAATAACCCTGGAATTCAGAATTCATTCCCTTGGAAAAAAAGAGAAGAGCGTACTTGTGATATGACTTATCAAACAGCGGTGAGTTATCTTGGTAAGGATCCAAATCCTTGCTCAGGTCCATTCAAGAGCACGATGTGCGCACGCAGCTTCTTCCGTCCAATGCCAGATCAAGCCATTGCTAATAAGGGTGAGTTTGCGCCTTGGAAAGAGTTAATGAAAGATAAGATGCTCATGGATCCAGTGCTTCCTGAGTTCTTTGCCCAAGAAGTAAACTTAAATAACGGTTGGGTTCCAGCTCTTCATCAAGGTTTCCAGAAGGGGTGTCAGTGGGTTAAAGGCATCGGGAAAGCAAAGCCTAAAGCGGCCGATAAGAAAAATTTCTTTCCTGACTTTGATAAATATCTTGATAGATCATTTAACTTCAAACCGGAATTCCAGTTTAGCCAGAATCGTATTGATGCCTATAAACAAGCGGTGAAGAAATATACCAAATGTGATCGTCTTTCCGCCTGCGGTCAAAAAAACTATGACGGTAAACATCCTAACCCAATTGGTTTCGCAGATATTGTTGAAGGTGAAGAGAACGCTGAATTATTCTCAAATTACGTTTACCAGATTCACTTCAAGTGGAGACATATGTCCGGTCAGGCCGGTATTGGGTATCCACTTGCCTATTTAGAAAACTACTATCTTGCTCTTTTACACAATGTACGATTGTTGACCACACTTTCTATTCGTCGCGGTCTTGAACTAGACGATGCCTATAACAAGTACGCAGAGGACCTTGCTATTCGTCGTTCTCGCTATCAGTTAAATGGTGATCAATACAGTCTTGAGATGGGTGATGATGGACGTACGCGTGGTGCTGACACCACGAGCAGTGTATTCAGAAATTTCAGAGCGCTTGGATTCCCACTCTCTGCTGAATTTGCGGGGCTACCTGCTGGCGGGGGTTTGCCAGCAACAGGTAGTGGAACAGCGAAAGGAACTTCGCTCTCAAGCTTTGAAAGTAATGCTCTCGCGGCTGCTCGTCGTACCGCCGAGCGTGTAGCTAAAGACAACGCCAAATGGAAAAACTTTAAAGAACAAACTAAAGGTGATGCAGCAGCTGCTAATCGTCTCAAAAATGCCACAAAGTTTTTTGGTGGTTTGAACTCACCACTGTCGGCCGTTCCTGGACTTGCTAAGCCCGGGGATAATTCTTCATACTCTGGTATTGGCGGACAGATGGGGACTCTCAGCGGCAGCGCTAATAGCGGCGTCGCAGGAAATGGTAAGGATGGAAACTCAGGCGACCAAAAATATGGTGCCGTCGATAATAAGGGTGCAGCAGGCAGCGCAGGAAGTTATGGCAACGGTTCACTAGGCTCAGGAGACATGGGTTTTGGTGACTCAAGCTTTGGAAGTTCAAGTGGGAGTGATTTAAGTTTAGGTGCGAGTGATGGTGCGGGCAGTGAGGGTACTAGCAGCCTGGCTGATGGGGCACGAATGACTGGCATGAAAGAGGGTGAACTCAAGAATATGCTAGAGAGTGCGCAGCGTGATCGTAATAAACTCTCAAGTGGAGAAGACGATTCACTATTCCAAAAAGTTTCTAAGGCCTATTTCCGAAATCTTGATCGAGTGTTGGTCAGAAAAGCCGGCACTCAGCCAGTTAAGAAAGATGGCAAAAAAGAAGCCACTGATCCTGAGAAAGAGGCCTTAAAGAAAATCTTTGCTCAATAATAAAAGATTTACCGGCGGCGCCAGCGGGCCCGTCGGTAACGTCTTCTTTTCTGACGCTTCTCAATTGTAAAGTCTTTTAGTGCTTCAGTTGTGAGTGAGAGATCACGACGGAAAAGCTCCTTTCCCTCATGATTCATTGAGCGAATATCAATATTCCAGCTGGTTTCTTCAAGCGTGGTTTGTATCAACATGAAATTCAGCTGATCATCTCGCGCCACCACTCGCCATGGATTATTACTGGCGACACCGGGCCCTGGATAGAGCTTGCCGTGAAAGGGACTCGAGGTGAATTCGAAGCTTAGCTGACCAAACAGGGCCTTGGGAAACTGCATGATCTCTGTCATATGACGATCGCCTGAAACGAATACAAACGGCGTTGAGACATCTTTAAGACGGGTGAGAAAACTCTCAAAAGCTCGAGGATGTCGTCCTTCAAAAGATTCAAATTTTTGATAACCTCCAAAGAACTGATCCCCGGAAATAATCCAGGTGGGTAATTGGGCCGTTTTGAGATCATTGAAGAGCCAAGTCTCTTGATCTTTGCCAAAGTGCTCACCGTCGATTGATTCATTATCACGAAAGCTGCGGTTATCTAAGAAAGTGAAGTGCATCCCTCGCAGATTAAGTCGAGTGGCGATGCCGGGGCCTTGCTCCATGGATTCAACGGTAAACCGCGGTGAAAAAAAAGTTTTGAAAGTTTTTTGGGATGCCTCTTTTAAGGCAAAGTTTTGTCCACCATCTTTTTGGCCATAATCATTATCATCCCAGGTCGCATGCACAGGGATGAGATCTTTAAGGCGATAGAGTTCGAGACTTCGCCTGCTCTCAACATAGCGCTCCCATAGTGTGCGCTCATCTTTGACTTCACTTTCTTTATAAACAGCATAGAGGTTGTCACCAATTAAGAATAACCACTCTGGTTTCTGGGCCGCTACCGTTTGCCACATTTGGGCCTGATTTTCATGCATCCTATGATCAGAGCATGAACCGACAATAAACTTAAGGCCTTCTCCTTGATTGGAGAAAAGTTTAAATTGGCGTTGATCGATGAGCTTGTTGTCGGCTTTTACTATTAATTGTAAATATTCGCTTGTTGCTTTAAGACCCGCAAATTGAAACTGATGAATGACCCATTCCGAATCTGCGCGAGAAACTATTTCATGTGCGGTAGGAGCGATGTTTTCCCCTTCAGCTGTCACGACTAAAGTTTCTAGCTTTTCATTTTTTTTAGCCAGAATGTTAAACTCGCTAGAGTTTTCAGTGGTTCCCAGTTGCAGGATACTGGCGCCTGTCTGATGCAGTGTTGGCCCATGAGCGCAAGCAAAGAGGAGAAGGAGTACGAGATATCTCATTTCACTTTCTCCACGCGCCAGATTTTACCGCCATGATCGTCCGAGACGAGTAGACTTCCGTCTTTTAAATAAACTAAATCAACGGGGCGTGCATGAACAGTTTGTCCTTCAAATAGGCCTGTCATGAAAGGTGTCAAACTAGCAACGTTATTGGTTTTGTCTGGGCAGCCCACTGCAACTTCATAACCTACTTTTTTAGAACGGTTCCATGAACCATGGAGTGCAACGAAAAAACAGCCAGGGAATTGTTTGGTAAATTGAGAGTTATGAGTGAAGCGCAAACCAATAGGAGCAGAGTGCGCGGCTATTTCTGCCACTGGTGTGATGGGTTTTAAGCTGGGGGGCAGTTGTCCGAAGTAATAGGGGTCTTTGACTGTTTTGGCGTGAAGGTAGGGAAAACCATAATGCCCACCCTCAGTAAGAATATTAATCTCATCAGGCGGAATATTGTCACCCATCATGTCTCGGCCCATTTCGGTGAACCACAGTTGCTTCGTCACAGGATGAAAACTGAATCCAACGGTGTTGCGTATTCCACGTGCTACCGTCTCCATCTTTTTTCCGTCTAATGTGAGTCGATGAAGGGCAGCATAAGGATCTTCTGCTGGACAGACATTACAGGGCGCCCCAACCGGAATATAAATTTTTTCATCTGGTCCGATTGCCAAATATTTCCAGCCATGATGATAGTCACTGGGAAAGTCAGTTTTTAAAGCAATTAGTGTCGGTTTTTGTTTTTTCTTCACGACTTCATCAATTTGGCGAATAACTGATAGGCGGGAGATTTCTGCAATGTAGAGATCGCCTTTGTGCCAAACAATCCCGCTAGGGTGAGAGAGTTTTTCTAGCAAAGTGCGGTGTTTGCCATTTTCTACAACATTTACAGTCCCCGCTGCCATACTACCGACATACAAGAGGCCAGTAGGAGAGAGCGCCATTTGTCGGGCATTAGGACTTGTGGCGTAGAGCGAAACTTTATAGCCGGCTGGAACCTTTGGGGTAAAGGCTGCGGTGGCAGAAAAGAGCGGTGCCCCTATAAAGATGAAAACAATTAGTAATCTTTTAAAAAATCTCGTCATACAATAGTCCTGAAGCTTGGAGGATGGAAAATGTCAGCAGCAAATAAGCGTCATGCATTTATTCTAGGTGCCACGGGCGCAGTCGGACAACAGCTTTTGCGCCATTTAGTAGATTCAGACAAATTTTCTAAAGTGCACGTGCCAACACGTCGTAAATTGTCTATTGAGCATAAAAAAATTGTCACTTACGATTTTGCCGAGTTTTATCGCCCTTGGAAATTGGACGCTCAATTAACAGATTTTTTCTATTGCTTCGGCAGTACTTTAAAAAAAGCCGGTGACCAAGATAAATTCCGTGAACTTGAATTGCGCGTGGCCCACGAAGCTTTAGTTGTTGCAAAACAAACAGGTGTGCGACGCTTCTATTTAGTCAGTGCTCAAGGCGTTGATCCTCATGCTTGGGTAAAGTATTTAAAAGTTAAAGCCGAAGTGGAAAAAGTTTTAAAGGATCATTTCTTTCAAGCGTTTTTTATCTACCGTCCTTCCTTGTTATTAGCGCCTCGTCCTGAATTACGTCTCGGTGAATTGGTTGCCCAAAAAACTCTTGCCCCAGTGGCCGGCTTTCTTCAGCGCTATTTTCCTAAAAGGGCCCCAGTCGATGCCGAACAAGTCGCTCGAGCGATGCTGACAGATGCTATCAAAGGTGATGAAGGAATGTTTGTTCGTGAGAACAGACAAATCATTGAACTGGCTTCACTTATCAAAAAGGTTAAAACCTAATTCGATAAGTTTGTTCTGTAATTGCATCAATGGTAGTCCGACGATGGCATCGTGATCACCACCTTCAATTTTATTAAATAACTTTATTCCTCTTGATTCGAGTTTGTAGGCTCCCGCACAATCGAGTGGTCGATCGAGCTCAACATAAGTTTTGATCGCCTGAAAATCGAGCCGCCTCATTGTTAAATGAGTTGTTTCCAAGAGAGCGATATCGATACCAGGACCCATTAGATGAAGAGCCGTAAAGAGCTGGTGGGTTTGTCCTTGTAGCTTTAAGAGTTGCGCCACCGCATTTTCGATATTACCCGGTTTACCCAAAATATCAGTGTTGATAGCCGCTACTTGATCGCCTCCAATAATAAGTTTTCCGGGACAACGCTTGGCCACTTCAAGAGCTTTTTCGCGTGCTAAACGTGTTGCCAGTTGAACAGGAGAGAGTTTAAGTTTTTTAAAGCTCTCTTCATCAACCAGCGGTTTTTCGACTTCAAAGTGATAGCCGAGACGCTCAAGTAATGCGCGTCGATAAGGAGAGGTACTGGCAAGAACGATAGATAATTTCATTTGTTAATCTTTTCCCAGATTTTAAGACACATAAATCTATTTTCCTCTAATTCCCACCATGGGAAATCAAGAATTCGATCACGTGCAGGTGTGCGATTCACACCTGCTTCCTGGCACGATTTACAGAGCGTCATAGTATAGAATTTACGATAAAACCGATAAATAACTTCTTGTCGCGCTGATTTATCGCCAGCTGTTTCATGATAACTTTTTACAAGACGACGGGCGAGTGCTCCCAATTGTTCATTGAGTCTTTTACTATGCGGCGATGAGGGATCTAGTCCCCAGTCGTTTGGAATATTTGGGTTCGCGAGTGACATACTTGAGAGATGAGGAAGGGTAATCTGTTTCCCCACAGAATCCAGCTTGCGCTAGAATAGAGATATTGTCGAGACTACGGAGAGTCGTCATGCCCATTCATCGTTACTTACATTGGACACATCAGTTTGGCGCACAGGTTTATATCGCTCCCGGCGCACAAATTGTCGGCCGTGCCATATTTGGAAATCATGTTTCTATTTGGCACAACGCCGTAGTGCGAGCGGATGTTAATTTTATCAGGATTGGAGATAATACCAATGTACAAGATTTGAGTATGCTCCATGTGACCGAGAAGAATGATCTGACCATTGGAAAAAATGTCAGCATCGGACATAGTGTGGTTATGCATGGCTGTACTATTGGGGATAGTTGTTTGATTGGAATGGGTGCCATTATTTTAGATGGGGCGATGATTGGTGAAAATTCTGTAGTCGCTGCTGGCACATTAGTTCCTCCCGGAAAAGTGTTTCCTCCAGGGAGCATGATCATGGGAAGGCCTGCGAGCATTCAGCGAGAGCTGACAGAAATAGAAAAAGAGCGTTATGGAAATCACTATAAATCTTATCTCAATTACAAAGACCAATATTTGGCAATGTTGAATGAAACTCCTTAATCAAAATGGCATGAGTTTGAAGCCGGTAGCAGTCATGTTAGTGATTTTGGCCAGTCTTACGTATTACATCCTCAATGATATAAAAAAAATCCAAACGATCCCAGTTAACAACAAAGCTAAAGCGAACGAACCTTCGGCGACTAATTCGCCTGCACCAAGACCCGACTCCGCTAAGGGTGGGACTGTTGGCCTCTCACATGAGGAATGGCTCGTGCAGCTTGCTGAAGAGTTAAAAAAGCCTGGTGTTTGCCAATCCGCTTTTATAAATCGAGAAGGAAAGCTGGCAAAGTTTTTGAATACGGAAGAGATTCCACCCGCCGAAGATATTGTAAAAGTGATGTTAAAAAATGAAGTAGTACTGGAGATCGATAAAGAGATCAGTGGTCAAAAGGTTCAAGATATCTATTTTACATCTGAGCATAAAACTCCCATTAAAAATTTGGGAAGTTCAAATGTGATGGAAGCAGGCTTACAAATCGTCTGGCAGCCAATTAATGGGGGTGAACCCGTTCTCGCCAAACCAATTCCACTCCAATTAGTCGTTGAAAGCACGGGGCAGTTGATTCAGGATTGCTATCAAAATGATACTTTCGCTGCTGCGCCGGTCATTTTGCCTCAACCTATTGCTGTTGCCGAGAAGCCACCCCAAGAAAAACCGCTTACTCAAACGATTGTTAAAGAAATTACAGTTGGAAGCGTATGCGGTGTGGTCAACTACGAATGCAGCGGATCTTTTGTAGGTCACACTCCATATATTGCAACTCATCCGGCATTACAGACGGATGGAACATTTTGTGAGGGACATGTGATGACCCAGCCGAAATGTGTTTTCATCGACGCATTTAGAGGTTTTCGCCTAGAGGGACAGACATGTCCCGATGGGTATCGTGCCCTTACTCACTCTGGCCTATTAAGTGATGTCGAGAGTGGTTCAGGATCAACTGTTGAAACGAAAGTGTTACAGCTTCTTATGGTTCTATGTGTGAAGCAGTAGTTACTTACGCAAATAAGTATAGCTGCCGAGACAATTCTCATAGAAGTCTGTCAGATCCACACCTTCACGCGGACGAATCTTACCGCGTTTAACCTGTAGATCGATATTCGCCTTCATGGTTTGTGCCATCGTTTCAGGATTATACTGAAGCGTCTTCAGTACTTGGTCGGAACGATTGCCAGGAATGATTTCTTCAATATAGAAGTCAGTTGGATCATCATCGTCGCAGAACACATGCACTTCATTCAAGCGACCAAAGCAGTTATGCATATCACCCATGATGTCTTGGTAAGCACCCGTCATAAAGAGCCCGAGGTAGTAGTCTTCACCTTCGGTTAGTTTATGTAATGGCACAGTGTTAGATGGACCATCGGGGGAGAGGAAGCAATCAATCTTGCCGTCAGAGTCACAAGTTATATCAGCAATACTCGCCAATACCTCTGGCTTTTGATTTAAGCGATGTATTGGTACTACCGGTAGGATCTGGCCAATCCCCCAAGTATCTGGAGCAGATTGGAAGATAGAAAGATTGGAGAGGTATTGTGATGCCATTTGATTTCTGAGCATCAAAATTTCATCAGGTGCGTATTCATCTTTTTTTGATACTTCAACTACGGAACGAGTAATCTTCCAGAAGAGCGTTTCAACTTTAGTGCGCTCTTCAAGTGAGAGTACCCCGAGCTTAAATGCACTTTCAGTATCTTCTTTAATTTTCAAAGCATCGGCGTAGACATCTTTGTAGTTTTTCTCGGTAAGGTCACCAGAGATATCGCGGATGTTTGTGACTAGGACGTGCTCATTCATGGCCTTCTCGGTCGGAAGTTCTGATTTTCCAATTTCGATGGCACCGAAAACATTGGTAACAACGCAAGAGTGGTGAGCTGTCACCAAGCGACCAGACTCAGAAACAATATTAGGATGGGGGACATCTTCTAGGTCACAGGTTTGTTTTAAGATATAAACGACGTCACCAACATAATCTTTAAGAGTGTAGTTAATTGAACCAGTACCGTCGTAGTTAACACCTACGCCACCGCCGACATCGAAGTACTCAAGCTTGGCGCCTTCTTTAACTAATTTACAGAAGATGCGAGCACCTTCGGTGATTGAGTCTTTGATTGTGCGGATATCTGGAATCTGAGAACCGATATGGAAGTGGAAAAGTTTAAGGCAATGTTCTTTGCCAATCTTTTTCATGTGACGCACGGCCTGGAGCACTTCAGGAATAGTCAGACCAAATTTGGCATAATCACCAGAAGAGCCGGCCCATTTACCCGTCGACTTAGTGGCAAGCTTGGCGCGAATACCGATGATAGGCTCAACTCCCACTTTTTCAGAAAGGGCCAAGAGCTGAGTGAGTTCAGAATATTTTTCGATAACAACAATAACTTTGCGACCGAGCTGGTTACCCAAGAGGGCCAGGCGCAAGAAGTCTTCGTCTTTGTAGCCATTCAAAATAGTCAGTGAGTTTTGATTAGTATTCATCGCCAGAGCTGCGATGAGCTCAGGTTTAGAACCGGCCTCTAGACCGTAGTTATAAGGTGCGCCGGCATCGACGATTTCATCGACGACTTCACGCATCTGATTCACCTTAATGGGATAAACACCCATGTACTGGCCGTTGTAGCGTGCTTCTTCAATAGTAGCGCGGAATGTTTTGTTGATGTTGGCGACTTGAGATCTTAGAATGTCGTGAAAACGAATCACCGCTGGGAACGCTAATTTCTTAAGTTTCATTTCCTCAAGAACTTCCATCATGTTGATACGCGGACCCTGCGGGTCTTTCTTTGGTAGAACACAAAGATCGCCTATGCTGTTAATGGCAAAGTAGCCTTCACCCCAACGCGAGATTTGATAGGTTTCATCCGCCGCTTCAACAGTCCACTCTTTAAATGCATCAACATTTTGAAAACGAGTGGCCGACTGTGAGTAAGATTGCTTCACCGGTGTCCCCCAAAGCTCATAAAAAAACCGCCCCCTAAGGGGGGCGGCGATCATCAATTTATTATGATGAATTTATAAGTGGGACTTACGTGTCTGACAAGGGCCGTTAGTATCTCATACCGGCCGTGTAAAAATTGGCATGATCACGGGGTGAAAGACCCTGAGGTTCGTTAGACGCGTGTCCTTCTTCCTGCGAGTTAATACCGCGAGAAGGTGAGGCACAAGCGACAGTAAAAAAAGCGACCAAAATAAGCATTGTGATTTTCATAAGGAACCTCCGTGTTGGTTATAGGCCAGATGGCCTTAGGAGGGCCTTCATGGCCTCATCCTCAACAAAGGTGTTTCAAGTCTCGTGCCAAGTTTTAAGGCCTAAATTTGCCAGGCCGGAGACAGCTTGGCGCCGAAAAGCGGTGCCTTTTCGGGACGCATGGGGCCAAAAGGGGATAAAAGCGGATTTATTTACTCAAAAGCTGGAAGTAGTGTCGTTGTTCGTCCATCGACAAAGGTTTGATGGTTTCGACTTTTGATTTCTTGATGCCTCGCTGGCGAATGACATCATCATGCAGTCTAAGTTTCTGTGCCAGGGTTTGGCCTAAGGTGGTGATCCAGTGGGGGAAGTTGGCGCGGATCTCCTCGGCGGGAATTTTAACTAACTGACACGATTCAAGGGCAATAATATCGGCGCCGCGAGGTTCATTATCAAAAAATGACAACTCGCCAATATATTCGCCCGCACCCAGACGAGCGACAGCTGTGACTTGGCTTTCTTTGCGCACACACACTAACAGCTCTCCCTTGATAACCAAGTAGAGATCTGTTTCTTGATCGCCTTCATGGCAGAGGACATCGTCTTTTTCGAGATGAATGGTAAATGTCTTCATAGGGGATCCTTGTTAAATTTTAAGTAAGCGCTTCAAAACCACCGCCAAGGCCTTATTCGCCCTCTCGTAATAGAGGTCTTGGGGATAAATCTCATCGAAAAATGTGGTGTTTCGATTCCAATCTTCTTCTACCAAAGCAGAGAAATCAAACAACGTCACTCGTTCAGAATCGGCGACTTTTCTAATAATATTATTAGTCATTTCATTGGCACGCCAAGATTTACAATCATAAGCGGCGGCTTTTTTCAGAGCTATTTTTGATTCTTCGTGCTGACCTACTCGATGGGCAATTTGACCGAATAGATAGTGAACTTCGGCATTGGCCAGGCTGGTTTCCATGAGTGTCTTGGAGCGAGGATAGGCCGCCTTATAATCTTGTTGTTTCAAAAGAGTGCGAATCGCTTCCATCTCACTCACAGCTTCCGGTGTGCGAGTTATTTCACAAGTTTTTTTAGGAGCAATATCTAAGTTAACTGGCACTGTCATAAGAATTAAGAGTGTATCGTGTGATCGTGCTTCTTCGATAAATCTTAAAAGTTCAATCTCATAAAGTCGTAAACTGATTTCTAGCCCTCTTTGAAATTCTTCTTCGCCTTTTTCGTCAGCAATTTTAGGAGAATCTGCCAAAATAATTCGTTCCAGTGGCTCATAAATCAGGCGAGCACTTTCTGGCATGAGCATCATCAGTGTGCGCCAACGGTCGTCTTGGTAGCGTTCAAAATTAGTGCGGATGATGGGAATCTGTTGAATTAAAAATTTATCTTCCACCATTTCTTCTGAGCCACCAGTATAAATGACAACTTTTGGCCATTGTGCGAGATTTTCCATTTGGTTGAGTGTCCGATGCATGCCTTGATTCTCTTTGGCCAAAACACCGACTTTAAGCGCTTTACTCAATCCTTGAGAGATTTCTAGAGAAAGGGTTTCCTTAAACAGCCCAAATCGTTGGGCCATTCGATCGCCAGCAATGAGTAACGGGGCGTCGACTTGGATTTTTTCACCCAATTCAGCAAATTTATAGGGAGCAGGGATCACCCCGTGAGGGTTTTTTTCAATCCGCTGGAAAAACGACATTCCAAGGAGAACGAGAAACCCTAGGGGGAGCACAATAAGGAGTTTTTTCAACATCTTGGAATGAGTTTAACAAACGCATCCATTTTGGTAAACGTTGACGTTATGACGATGCGATTTACTCCAGAACTCCTGGCCCCGGCCGGCAATTTAGACAAGCTTAAAACCGCTGTGCTCTACGGAGCAGATGCTGTTTACTGTGCCGGACAAGACTATGGCCTCAGGGCCGCAGCGGATAATTTCACGCGTGATGAGTTAGCGGTAGGGGTCTCGTTTGCTCATGAACGCCACGCCAAAGTCTATGTGGTGTTGAATGGTTTTTTGCACGACCAAGACTTAATCGAATTGCCTGACTTCATCCGTTTTCTAAAATCAATTGCTGTTGATGCAGTGATTGTCTCTGATCCTGGTGTGGCCTTGTTGGTGCGTGAGCATGGGCCCATTCCGCTGCACGTTTCTACTCAGGCCTCCGTGCTCAATCATTCGGGTGTAATGGCCTGGAAAGAATTGGGTGCTACCCGTGTTGTCTTGGGCCGTGAAGTAACGGTTCACGATGCGGGAGAGCTGCAACGCTTGAGCGGTGTTGAAATGGAAATGTTTGTCCACGGGGCCATGTGCATGGCCTATTCAGGCCATTGTGTGATTTCCAATTTTACCCAAGGCCGTGATTCAAATCGTGGTGGTTGCGCTCACAGTTGTCGTTTTAGTTACGATATTAAATTCTCTGAGACTGAGCGTGAAAGCTCCTATTTTATGAGTTCAAAAGATTTAGAAGGATTGATGGCCCTGCCGCGCTTTGTGCAAGAGGGGATCGTCTCTTTGAAAATTGAAGGCCGCATGAAGAGTCCGCTCTATGCCGCCACCACAACACGAGTTTATCGTTTGGCCTTGGATTTTTGGAAAGAACACGGCTCATGGGATAGCGCTCCTTGGGAGATGTGGACCCAGGAGCTGCGCAAACTTCCTCATCGCGATGCCACTCTAGCAAGTCTTGAAGCCCCGGCGGATAAGAGTTCCATCTACGATGAACGTGACCATGTGGAGCATGCCTGGGGAATGGCCGGAGTTATTTTAAGTGCCAGCGAAAAACGCGGTATCCTCATAGAGTGCCGACAATCATTTGATGTCTCGGCAAAACTAGAGGCACTTACGTTTGCTGGAAAAATCACTCCGCTTGCCACTCATGAAATGATGGGCCCGGATTTTTCACCTCTGTTGCGTACCAGACCTTCGGGCCTTGCACGTTTGCCGTGGGTCGAGGGAGCCGCTGCTGGCCAAGTGGTACGAGTGTGGCAGCCATGAAAACGACACTCTATCTCACTCATCCGCGCGAGCTTGAGGCACTTGTTGAATCTCAGACACCAGAGGTGATCATCGGGATCAAAGAATTTTCTCGTCGAGGCACGTTGGAGTTGCGCGATGGAGTTGAATTGGCCAAAAGAGCACGTGAACATAAGTTGAGTGTTGTTCTGGAGTGGGATGCTCTGATGGAAGAGCCTCGCTTTAAAAAACTGATCACTCTTTTGATGACGCTCGATTTTAAATTTGATGCTATCCGAGTGCGTGATGCAGGGGCCGTGTTGTGGGTTCGAGATCACATGCAAGAGCCGATTCATCTCTTACTCGAGGCAGGCCATCACAATATTATGGCCCTCAAGTCTTGGAGTGAGCGACTTGGCGCTCGCTTAAAGCGCATTGTTTTGTCTCCCGAGTTGCCGGCAAAAACCATTAAGCTTTGGCGTCAAGAACTCAAACTTGAAATGGAAGTTTTAGGGCTTGGTCCTTTGTTGCTCTTTCATTCACCGAGGGCGCTGCTCTCAAGTCTCGAGACTGCTCCTCATGGTGATGAATGGATGGCCGAAGGAGCGAGCGAAGAATCTCCACATAAAGGTTTTCCACTGTTTGAAAATCAACATGGAACTTTGATGTTTCATCCTAAAGATCTCTCTATCCTCGAGCGCTATAACGAGATCCAAGAGGTGGGAGTCGATTGGCTTAGAATTGATCATCGTCATGAAACTGATCCAGCGACTTTTTCTCGTCTGACAGAGTTCTTGACTCGGCCGACTGAGGCGAATTTGCAGATGATTCAAGAAAGTTGGAGTCGCGCTTGGATGCGTGGCTATTGGGATGTGAACAAATCAAATGTGTTGTTTGATAAACTCACGAATCAACATTTATCAGAGCGCGCTAGTGCCAGTGCCGAAGTCCTGGAAGGGAAGAAAGAAGCATGGCTAGCGGTTCGAGTGATAGGCAAAGGCATCAAGGTGGGTGCGGAGTTTGATGTCACCAGTCCGCTTGGTAAGGTACGTCGATTAAAACTTGCTTGGTTAAAGGATGATGCCTTTGAAGCTGTTGCTGAATTAGCCGAAGGACAAGTCGGATTTGTTCCTTGGAGTTCAGGAGCACCCGCTAAAAGTCAGTTACACCTGGTGGATTAGATTCGCACTTTTGCGTTGGTCTTTCTCAAGCGATCAGTCAAAGTTTTAACCAATCCTTGGAACCATTGCGGCTGACCATCAAAAACTTTCTCAAATGCTTCGCGCGGAATTTCAATTAATTCACAATCAGTCACCGCTTTCACGGTAGCACTTCGAGGTTTTCCATCGAGAAAATTCATTTCACCGACAAGCTCACCAGTAAAGATATGACCAAGTTCAATATCACCTGAGCCTTTACGTTTCGTGACGAGCAGTTGTCCGGCCTGCAACCAGTACATGGTATTGCTGGTGGCCCCTTCATAGAGGAGACAATCGCCGGCGTTTACAGTCATTTTGTTCGCCATCGAGTTACCTTGGTTCAAGTAGATATCTCTATGGTCACATAAAATGAATTTACTTCAAGTGAGACCTGAAAAGTCCCAGAGACGGGCCTCCACTGAGAGCCCTCCATTAAGAAAACGTAAATAAGTATTAAATTTCTGACCCTTAATTTTGAAATGTGGCCATGAAGAAGGCACCAAGAGAAGAACTTTTTCAGGATGGGCTTCTCCGAGAGAATGGCTCAGCTTTTTGACGAATTCCGAAATACCTTCGCTAATTTCTATCCTTTCACCATAGGGCGGATTGGAGATAATCCAAAGTGGTGCGGTAAATTTTTGCTGTTGATGGCCAAACAAATCCGCGCACGAAAAACTCATTTTTTCTAAGGGAACAAGTTTGGCAATCAGCTCTCGATTTAAATCAGAGCCATGGGCCAGAGCAATCGGAAACGCAGGAGGAGCAGCAAAGGGTTTCCACGGAGCAACTCCACGATTGAGTTCACCTGCAAGATAACTAAAGGAGCGATCACTCGGCAAATGAGCGGTGAGGGCCTCAAATAAAAATGTTCCCGAGCCACACATCGGATCCCATAAAGTCACCGCCTCTTGCGGAGAATCAGTGAATAGAAATTTTAAGCAGGCCTGTGCCAGTGTTTCGCGCAAAGGAGCTTCACCTTTCACAATAGAGAGACCGCGTTTGTAGAGAGCATCGCCAGTGATATCGAGGGAGATTGTCCACTCGTCATCCACTCCCCGAACATAGAGAGTTTCTGGAGCAATATTTTCTTTTTGCCAACGAGTTGAGAACGGACTTTTGATATGAGATTTTTTGAGCGCTTCACACAAAGTCTCTTCCAGGCGGCCGGTGTGCATAAGACGACATTGATGAGCCGTGATTTTCCAGTTGGGAGTAGGGTGAGCAAGCCACTTCGTCCATGGCAGATTGAGAGCTTTTTGGTGAAGCTTGGGAAAATCTCGCGCGGTAATGGTGGTTAATCGCACAATCACACGAGTAGGAATTTTTAAAAGATGCACAAGGCCTATGCCCTTGTTCCACGGGAGAGTGAGCTCAATACCACCAGGTAAGCTTTTAATTTCTTCCGTGCTAAGGCCCAAGGCAGCTTTTTTCTCATGCAATTCCTGCAACGCCAAAGCTTCGAGCCCTGGAGTGATAACACAAAAAAATGTCCATTCTTGAGATGCGCGCATGATGCAGCGAGGTTATCATGAGTGTATGAAGCTTGTCCTTAAACCTCATGCCTCCAGTCCAATTAATGAGACACAAATTTGTGGGGAAATTCAGCGCCTGGGCCAAAAGATCATCTGGAAGATGAATCTCACTCCAGTGCGAGCGTGGTATGTGAATCCTCAATTTGGTGAGGATCCACGAAAAAATTGGGAGCTGTGGAATTGGGATGTGGTGGAAGCTTTTCTGCAACTGCGCTCTCATGCGGCCGACACAAAAGCTCCCTATCTCGAGTTGCAAATTTCTCCTCGAGGACAAGCGCTTTGCTTGGTCATTCTACGTCCTCGCGAAGCGTTTTATACTCCCTTAGAACTCCCCATAAAGTGTTCCGTGGAATTATTTGAGGGTGGGCTAGCGAGTCACGTTGAAGTCGAGCTGCCTGCAGATTTTGTTGGGGAAGAGTTATGGGGCGGACTGTTTTCTTGCTTAGGGGAAGCACCCCGCGAGTACTATGCTTTAAATCCCAACCCTGAAGAGCGTCCTGACTTTCATCGGCCCGAGCTATTTTTGCGCTTAGACTAATGTCTATTCAAGCACTTAGCTTAGATAGGAAAATGTCTAAGAAGAAGGCTTTAACAGACGTGAGATAAACCCTGAAATCTTCGCCTCATTGCTTAACCACCTCCCAGATTCATGGTAAAAACTACACTTATGAGTAGCGATATAACGCGAAGCGAAACAGCATTAAGCCTCCGTAAAGAGGATCACCTGAGCATGGCCCAGGGTTCTCAAACTGCGAGCTCAACTCGTGACACTCGTTTTTTCTACGAACCACTATTAGCTGCTCATCCAAGTACTGTTCAAGAAACACAATTTGCTGAATTTAAATTCACTATGCCGTTGTGGATTTCCAGCATGACTGGTGGAGCGAAACACGCGCAAGGTTTGAACACATTACTTGCGAAAGCTTGTCATGAGTTTGAATTAGGAATGGGACTAGGTTCATGCAGGCCTCTGTTGGAAGATCGTCAATCGCGCGCAGATTTTGATATGCGCAAACATATGCCCCATCGACCCCTCTTTGCTAATTTGGGAATTGCTCAAATTGAAAAAATGTTGGCAACGAAAGAATTGGGTCGCATCCATTCCATGGTGGAAGAGCTCAAAGCAACAGGACTTATCATTCACATTAATCCCTTACAAGAATGGTATCAGCCTGGTGGGGATCTTTTGAAAGCATCTCCGCTTGAAACTATCACTCAATTTGTGAGTCTTGCTCCCTATCCCGTGATCGTCAAAGAAGTTGGCCATGGCATAGGACCCGCATCTCTTAAGGCCCTTATGCAGCTGCCTTTGTGGGCGATCGAGTTTGCAGCTTTTGGTGGCACCAATTTCTCTTTGCTCGAAGCTCGCCGAAACAATGAAGCATTGCCCGCCGGACTCATTAATGTCGGCCATAGCGCTCAAGAGATGGTGGGGTTTGTGAATGAGCTAAAAAAATCAGGTGAGAAATTCCGCTGTGAGCGTTTTATTATTTCTGGTGGCGTACAAGATTCGCTGCAAGGATTTGCTCTCACGCAAAGCTTACCTGGCTCGCTCTTTGGTATGGCCAATGGAGTGTTGAAGCACGCTCAAAATGGTGAAGAGGCCTTAAGAAGTTATTTAAAAAATGAAATGAATCAGTTCTCAATGGCGCAAGCTTACTTGCGCCTGCGATAGGAGTCGATATGAAAACGGTTTCTGGTTTTTCTAAAATGAGTAAAACTGAAAAGATCAATTGGCTTAGCAGTCAGTTTGAAGGAAAGACCGCTCAGGAAATTACTGAGATGACACGCTTTTGGAATCCAAGTGAAAAGATTCAGGCGCGTTTTGATGAGTTTGCTGAAAATACTCTGACGAACTACTATCTGCCTTTTGGCGTCGCTCCTAACTTTCTTATCAACGGCAAAACTTATTGCGTGCCGATGGTGATTGAAGAGAGCTCTGTTGTCGCAGCAGCTTCTTTATCAGCAAAATTTTGGTCTGAGCGTGGTGGTTTTAAGGCCCGCGTTCTCTCAACTAAAAAAGTGGGCCAAGTTCATTTTATGTGGCGTGGAGATAAGTCTCGCTTAGTAAAATTCTTCAATGATGCCCGTCCGGCACTTTTAGAAAGTGTCGCCAGTCTTGCCGTTAACATGCAAAAACGTGGCGGTGGTATTCTCGGAATGGAGCTGGTTGATCGCACCAGTGAGCTGGCCGATTACTGGCAGCTTAAGATGGAATTTGAAACCTGTGATGCTATGGGTGCCAATTTTATCAATTCAATTTTAGAAGAGATGGCGCGCCAGTTTCAGGCGAAGCTTGAAGCATCAAATCTTCCGGCCGATGAGCGCATTGCTGAAGTGATTATGTGCATTCTCTCCAACTTCACGCCCGACTGTGCGGTTGAAGTATCAGTGGAATGTCCAATTGAAGATTTGGGTGTTTTTGCTGGAGGCATGGATGCACAAACTTTTGCGCGTCGTTTTCATACTGGAGTAGAGATTGCTCGCGTGGACCGTTCACGTGCCGTGACTCATAATAAAGGCATCATGAATGGCATTGATTCGGTGATTCTAGCGACCGGTAATGACTTCCGTGCCATTGAGGCCTGTGCCCATGCTTGGGCCGCCAACGATGGCCAGTATCGCTCGCTCTCAACATGTACGCTTGAGCGTGAGCGCTTTAAGTTCTCACTCACGCTTCCTATGGCGCTAGGGACGGTGGGAGGGCTCACGAATCTTCACCCGCTCGCCAATATTTCTCTCGATATTCTCGGTCGCCCAAGCGCTCCTGAGCTCATGCAAGTAGCGGCGGCAGTGGGACTTGCGCAAAACTTTGGCGCAGTGCGATCTTTGGTGACAACTGGTATTCAAAAAGGGCATATGAAGTTGCATCTTTTGAATATCTTGCAGCAGTTAGGAGCAACAGAGGCCCAAAAACAATCGGCGCAAGTTTACTTCGCCGATAAAGTGGTTTCCTACTCAGCGGTAAGAAGTCTGGTTGAGTCGAACCCATCACTCTAGGAAGCAATGTGCGCGATCAGCAGTATTATGGCCATGGCAAGATTCTTCTGACCGGTGAATACTTCGTGCTTGAAGGAGCGCAGGCGCTCGCGCTTCCTACGACGGTGGGACAAAGTTTAAAAGTAAAACATCGTCACTCTCACCAGCCAACAATGAAGTGGCATGCATTGGATCATAAGGGTGCCAGCTGGTTTGAAGCTGAAATGGATTTTTGGCATTTCGATGCGCTCAGTACAAATAATCCTACAGTCGCAGAAGATCTCAAAAAAATTCTTCAGCAAGTGCGTCGTCAAAATCCGCATTTCTTGCGTGATGAGATGGATATTACGGTTGAGACAAAACTCGAGTTTCCTCGTGAATGGGGATTGGGCTCTTCTTCATCGCTGCTATATAATATCGCTCAATGGGCCTATGTTTCTCCCTTTGAATTGGCGATGAAGAGCTTTGGTGGCTCGGGCTATGATATTGCCTGTGCTCAATCCATGGGGCCGATTCATTATCAACTCGTCGATCATCTCCCACGTTGGCAACCCGTCTCATTTGCGCCTCGCTGCCAAGACCAGTTATTCCTCGTTTATCTCGGTCACAAGCGTGATACGCGACAGGCCATTAAAGAATTTAAAGCACTCACTCCGGAAGAGCGGAAAGCTCCAGTAGAGATGATCACATCTCTGACTCGCGAAATGACAGTGGCGAGTGATCTTCGTCATTTTGAAAGAGTCATCAATGAACATGAAGCATTGGTGGGTAAGGCCTTGAAGCTTGCGACCGTTAAAGAAGAGCTCTTTAGTGATTACTGGGGAAGCGTGAAATCTCTGGGTGCCTGGGGAGGCGATTTTGCCTTGGTCACATCTGAGCGCTCAATGGATGATACCCGAGAATATTTCCAATCGAAGGGACTCTCGACCATGATTGCCTTTAAGGAAATCATCTGTGCTCCTCACGAGGACCTTCGCTATGTTCCCTAAAAGTTGGATTGCCGCCACTCACGCAATCGAATTTCAATCAGAAATTTCCGCTCCCGCCAATATCGCCTGGGTAAAATATTGGGGAAAGAAAGGCCATCAATTACCGGCCAATCCCTCATTGAGTCTGACTCTCAAAGAAAGCGTCACTCATACAAAATTAATCGCTACACCTGCAGACCACTTGAAAGTGGAGCTGATATTTGAAGGCAATGCCAGTGAGGCCTTTGGTAAAAAGATTGAAAGCTACTTAGCTTCTCTGGCAAAAGATCTGCCCCTGCTAGGCCGCTATCATTACAAGATTGAATCACGAAATACTTTTCCTCACTCTTCAGGCATTGCCTCAAGTGCTTCATCGCAAGCGGCTTTAGCGATGTTACTTGGCCGCTTGCTCTCACAGGCCAGTCACAGTGAACTGGATATGAAAGCGGTGGGAAGTCTTGCTCGCTTAGGTTCAGGTTCAGCTTGCCGCTCTTTAATGGGTGGATTTGTTAGCTGGGGTGAGACGGGAAGATTGGCCGAAGCGTCTGATCTTTACGCCACTGAAGTCGTCGAGATTCACAACAACTTTAAACAAACCCGTGACTGTATTTTAATTGTGTCGTCAAAAGAGAAAGAAGTCTCTTCTCGTCAGGGTCACTCACACATGTTGGCCCATCCTTATGCCGCCGCTCGCACTCAGCAAGCGAATCTTCATTACAATGAAACACTCTCTGCACTTAAAGCAGGTGATTGGCAGAAGGCCGGCGACATTATGGAGGCCGATGCCTTAGCTCTTCATGCTCTCATGATGACGGGCCATCCTGGATTTATTTTGCTTGAACCAGGATCTCTTGAAATTATCCGTCTGGTTCGACTTTTCCGTGAAGCTTCGAAGGTGCCGGTTTATTTCACCATCGATGCTGGTCCAAATATTCATTTGATCTATCCTGAAGAGGCCCACGTTAAAGTCGAGGCCTTCGTTAGGCACGAGCTTCTTCGTCTGACCGAGAAGGGTGCCGGTGTCATCTGGGATCGCCTCGGAACGGGGCCGGTTTGAAAACTTTTAGCGCCAAAATTCTTCTCTTCGGTGAATACACTGTCATTCGCGGCGGACAGGCACTCGCTATCCCTTTTGATAATTTCAAAGGACATTGGGGCAGAGGAGCACCGGCGATAGACTGGAATCCACTGTTGCGTTTTTTAGGTGCTCATCCGGAACTTGAAATTGATATTCAACGCTTGCAGCATGATCTGCAAAACGGTGGTGGATTTGTTTCCACCATCCCTCAAGGAAAGGGACTGGGAAGTTCGGGCGCTCTGGTGGCCGGACTCTTGGCAAGTTATGGACCCGTAAGAGATTGGAGTCTAACTGAAGTGCGCGCACGCTTAGCTGCCCTGGAATCTTGTTACCACGGCCAGAGCTCAGGTGTGGATCCTTTGGTTTCTTGGGTCGGGAAGCCTTTGCTGCTTAAAGGGGCCCATGATCCTGAAGTCGCCGTGATGCCGGTAGAAACGTGGCAGAAACTCGATCGCTGGTTTCTCTATGATTCTGGTGTCGCCCGCTACTCAGCACCGCTCGTGGCGCTTTATAAAAAGAAAACCGAAGATCCTGAATTTGCCGCCACCATGGAGTATCTCGATGCCCTGGTAAGCGAAGCCATTGAATGCTACGAGCATTTGGATGAAGCTCTGATGGGGCAAACGATGCGAGCGCTCTCGACCTTAGAACTGAAGGCCTTTGATGAGATGATTCCTGCCAGCGTGAAGACGGTCTGGCAGCAGGGGCTAGCAAGCGGCGAGTTTGCTTTAAAGCTCTGTGGTGCGGGTGGAGGGGGTTATTTCCTAGGATACCGCTTAAAAAACGTTCCGAGCGGAGTGCTCAAGTTTTAGCCAAGGGCCGCCGATAAGATGGCCATGAAAACACTTATTCTACTCACCACACTACTACTATCTACCCAAGTTTCGGCCGAATCTTGCTGGAAACTTTATCAAGATGAAGCTGATAAGATTAATAAAGAAGATGGCTATAGCACTCATGTGGGTGGGCAGATTTATGTGCACCAAGGTAGCCTTGGTTATTGGCCAGGTATCAAGGTCGCTGCCGATATTGATAATTGGGCCGAGGACTTTGTATACGCTATCAAATATGGTCCGATGATCATGTTCTCATCAAAGCCTGATCCACGCCTTGATACGCTCAAGGCCCTCTACAAAGACATTAAAAAGATTTGTCCGCTTGAAGATAAAAACGAAAAGTTTGATACGTTCCGCGCCATACTCACTGAGTTGATGGATGACGGATCATTTTGTCCTGAAAATAAATCTCTCGAACGTCCGCTATTTTCACGCTGGAAGAATTTCCGCAAAGTAGTCAAAGACGCAGTCATCAAAGGTCAATTCCAGGCGCAATGCCAGGGCCTAGCTGTGCTCGATGATTCAACTCGTGAAGTAAAAGACGTTAGAGCTCCTGCGATTGAAGTCATTCCTAGCTCAGGAGCTTCCGGCCAGTAATTAGTGATCGAGTTCAGGTCTAGGCGACTCGTCTGATTTAACCAAACTCAATTTCACCGAATAAGACATGCTTTTTGCTGGCATAAATTCCGTGACGTTGTCTTGTGGGCGATTTTTCCAATCCTCAGAGACACGTGCGGCCTTAGCGATTTTAAGATCGGCGGTGAGAGAAGCTTCAATTTGCGGGCGCTGCGCTTCAAATAGCCCAAGCTTAGTCTGGATACGTTGAACCGGTGCTTGAAGGGCGACAGCCTTTAACACTTCGTGAAGACTATCCTGACGTGAAGTTGAGTCATAAGTCTTATGAATCAATCCAGAGGCCCGGGCCTGCTCCATGGCGATATTTTCCGAAGTCGCAAGCCATTGACGAGCGTAGGTAGCTCCAATCAAATGAGTGAGAAAAGTCATTCCACCGGCAGCAGGGACAAGGCCCAAGCGCGCATGATCAAATTTCATTTCAGCATTCACCGAACAAATACGTATATCAGCACCGAGTGCTAATTCCATCGCCCAATTGGCGGCGCCATCGCCTAAATCAACAACGACAGTTTGTGGCATTTGCATGAGTGAGAAAATAATTTTATGAAGGCGAGCGGTGAGTTTTTCTAATTGAGCGGCACTTGCTTCTGGAAGACGGGCGAGTTCAACGCCGGTTGAGAAATAAGGAGTACAAGAGTCGATGCAGATGGTGTTGATTTCAACACGAGTCGTACACCATGCCATGAGTGATTCAAGCTCAAAAAGCATCTCTTGATGAAGAGCATTCCCACGATCAGGTCGATTCAACGTGACGAATAATGTGCGGGTGCCTTTTTCAAGACGAGTAGCGAGCGTCGAATAATTGAATAGCGGAAACATAGGCCTTCCATCCTTGGTAAGCTTAAGTGTTACAAAATCCAATCCATGGATTTCGTCTCGAAGAAGATTGTTTCAAACCTTGCGAAGCCTCGTCAAAGGGGAAAGCGTTGCCGTCAGGTTTTTGCCCCCATAGCAGAGGTAAACGAGTGAAAATGGGAAAAGAGGGGTACTAAAATGCTCGATCAGGTAAACTCATTTCATGGATAAAAAGCAAATCATCATCTATGCGGCGATTAGCCTGGCGGTTGTGCTGGCCGGGGCCATTATGGCCAAATCTCTTTTCGCTTGGCTTGAGCAGTACCTGTTCGGTCGCAAACGTGAGCGTGATTTAACTCTCGATGAGCTGATCGAAAAAGAAGAACGCTTGATGACTCAAGGTAAGGGGAGGGCCAGTGGGAAGGCCATGGCTCCCAAAGATTTCAAAGAAAAATCCGAGGACAAAACCGCAGGGCTTTTAGCAGAAACAACTGATCCCAAAGAACTTGAGAAGAAAAAAATCCTTCAGCGTGTTTATCTGTTCGATCCAAAACGTTTGGGACAAGAAACAGAAGAGCAGTTTTACTTAAGAATTCTTGGTCTTAAAAATGTGATCAATGCTGAAGATTTAAAGAAAGCATTTAAAACACGCGCCAAAGAGATGCATCCGGATAGTTTTCAATTAAATGATTTTGATGCAAAAACGAAAAAGCGCTTAGAGAAGCGCATTCATGAAAATTATCTTCTGATTCAAAAAGCACATGATGTTTTGAAAAAGACTTGCAAATAGAGATTCAAATTCGCCCGTGAAGTCCGAAGCTTAAATTTTACTTTAATTATAAAACGTTTTGAGGACGCCTTAAGCTTTCTATTTTTGTGAGTTGATTCATCCTGGCATAAGTATTTAGGTTTCAACTGGTCTATGCGCCAGGATGAGACGGGCGAATTTGATTTCCGCCAACAATTACTCCTGCAAGATACACCACCAATAATCATCCATGACCTCCCAATGAAGGGAGGCCTTGTAACAAAGGCAATGTTATGGATGACGTCATTGGGGTGCTGACCCTGGTGGGATTAGTCTTGCAGCTTTTAGCTGTCATACTTGATCTCACCAAATAGGCTTTGGGGGGTGTGTATCGAGCACACTCCCACCCTTTGACTTTTTAAAGGCTAACAGTTTTTCAAATGCGAAGCAAGTTTTGTACAAAACCCGTAACTTAATGGCCGCCGTTACTCTCTAACCAACGTTCCGCTTTGATCGCTGCTTGGCAACCAGAACCTGCTGCTGTGATCGCCTGGCGATAGTAGGAATCTTGCACGTCACCACAGGCAAACACGCCAGGCACATTCGTTTCTGGGCCGTCATGAGTTTGAATAAATCCGTGTTCATCAACTTTCAATTGGCCTTTAAGGAAACCGGTGTTGGGCGTATGGCCGATGCCGTAGAAGAGACCGTCGGTTTTTCTCTCCGTGACTGCACCAGTTTTAAGATTTTTTACTTTGATGCCAGTAACACCTGATTGATCATCGAGAATTTCCACAACTTCAGAATCCCACACGAATTCAATCTTAGGATTTTTGAAAGCGCGCTCTTGCATCGGCTTTGAAGCACGAAGCGTGTCGCGGCGATGAACAATATAAACTTTTTCGGCAAACTTAGTTAAGAATGTCGCGTCTTCCATAGCAGTGTCACCACCCCCTACGACGTGAACAATTTTATTGCGATAGAAAAAACCATCACAAGTCGCACAGGTCGAAACGCCGCGGCCGGTGAGTTCTTTTTCTTTCGGCAGACCCATGAATTTAGCTGAGGCGCCAGTTGAGATGATCAAAGTCTGCGCATAGTGAGTGACACCTTTGTCAGTCACAACTTTGAAAGGACGCTTGGAAAGATCCACTTCAGTGGCGAGTACTGGATGAAATTCAGCACCAAAGCGGGCGGCCTGTTTTTTCATGGTGCTCATTAACTCAGGGCCCATCACACCATCAGCGAAACCAGGAAAGTTTTCGACTTCAGTCGTGAGTGTGAGTTGACCACCAGGTTCATGGCCTTCAAGAACGAGAGGTTTCATGGTGGCACGAGCAGTGTAAATGGCAGCAGTTAAACCGGCAGGGCCAGTTCCAATGATAATGACAGGGCGGACGTCCATGGTCGCACTCCTTAAATAGAATTATTGTTGTGGTTCGACGGGCTCGTCTTTAATAAAGCCCAATTTCTTTTTAATTACCGCTGGACGATCATCCTTATCAGGATTCATCTCATACCAAGCTTTAACTGAAAGAAGTTCTTTTGGGTTTTGTGCTTTTTCTGTGCGAACAAACTGTTCACCAGTGAGTGAGCATTCGTAGTCATAAGTTATGCGTTCTCTTTTACGTCTCACAATGTGTCCTTCGCGTATGTTTCGATAGGTCGAGAGTATGCCTTTTCTGCTTCGACTTTTCAAGAACTTGCAATTTTTCTTGTTATTTGCGTTATCACGTCTTTTCAAGGCCATAAACCTATGTCACCCTGAATTAAAGAGGATCGCACGGATGCTGGTCATCATCATGAGTTTTTGGCTCGCCATGGGAGGCGTAGCACTCGCGCAAAGCGGGGGCATTGCTGAGGCGCGTCTTATTTCTAAATCCACTTCCGGTAAAACGGCACTCTTTAATGTGGGTGATTTAGAAAAAATTAAAGTCGGTGATCACGGAGTGATCATGCGCCGATTAAAAGAACAAGACGCCAACGCTCTTCGCATGATTCCCATCGCCAAGGGTCGTGTCGTCAAAACTGGTCCAACTCGCTCTCTTTGGTATCTCTACGAAATTTCCGACCCTGTCTCTCTCATCATGCGTGAGAAATATGTGGTGACGACTGAAGGACTGATGCTTTCAGGTCGCAGACTTCTAGAGAATGATCGTCTGCGTGTGGTGGATGAAAAAAAGAATCTTCCTCTTGCACTTCCAGCAAGAAGATCGGGCGACAAAGATTTGTTGGCGCTTCGTAAGGCCGAATACGAACTCTATCGTAAACAACATAAGATCGGTGAAGACTGGGATAAAGATGGCGTTCTTTATGATGTCGATGAGTGGGTCACTGTTGATCGCGAGGGCAAACAAAAATATGCCCGTGCTCTTTGGCGTTCACCTCATGAAGATGATTTTGCCATCAAAAAACGTCTCGAGACGTTTGAGAAAGTGGTTGTGAATTACCTCCGTAGAATCAATGATCCCGCTTTTAATTACGGTGATTTTTATTGGGAACAAAATAAAGATGCTGGTGGAGAGTTTCGCTTAAAAACAACATCGTTATCTATTGCCGATGAAATGCGTGAAGAAGAAAAGAAGGCCAACGAAGAAGAGATTGTTGCTCACCGGAAAATAATTGAAAAAGGGCAGGGGTGGTCAGATGACTATTCTGACGAACAACTCCAAACGATGCTAAATAAGGTGGGCGTAAGTTACGAGCAAGATCGTCGACGTAATGCCACTTATAAGAGTTATGATGTGCAATTCTCTGGTGGATTGGGTCTGAATGCCCTTGATAATGAAAACCGTGCTGATGCGGAAAATGCTCGCAAGGCCAAATGGAGCCTAGAAGGCGGAGTTGATTGGTTTCCAGTTCCTCGCGGGGAAACACTTCGTCAGTTGGCGCTATTCTCAACTCTTCGTTATGTGATCGATGGTGTCTCAATTGGAAACTTAAACGCTCAAACGGAAGAGTACAGTTTTGGAGTGGGTGGGACGTGGCATCTCTTGCATTCTCCCTTTGCCATTGGACGTAACATTCCCTTTCTTTCATTAGGTGTGAGAAGTGGTATTGCTCGCCTGACTATTCCGAGTGTGGGTGAGAAGGGAAATTATTCTGTGGTGGCCTTTCCTCAAGTTGCCGGGGGAGTGAAGTATAATCTTCGATCTGGTATGGGTTTTAGAGCGGCACTCAGTTTTGAGAAATTAATGTTGGAGCAAACGTCTGCGAATCGTCCGGGCGGAAATTTACCGGCACGATCTGAAATACTTGATGGACGGTTAAGCTTTGGTTTGACCAAATTTTACTAGGATGATGAGATGAAAAAATTAGCTCTTCTTGTTTTGATTTTTACTTTCAATGCATGGGCCTTGGAAGTTGATGAAAAACTCACCATGCGAGTTCTCAAATTGTCTGATACTCGCAAAACGATGTTGGTGAATCGGGGCACAGAAGATGGGCTGGCGGAAGGAGATCACGCTAAGTTTTACGTTTCAGCAGGTGTGGTTGCTCGTGGTGTCGTAGTAAAAGTTTCACCTTCGCGCTCAGTCTGGTCAATTTATCGTTTAGTAAACGCAGATTTTGTCGTCGCCGATGCGGTGATGAGTCTTAAAATCACACCAGCAGTGAAAGTCACTCAAGATGAATCTAAAATGATCGTTGAAGAAGATGTTCCTACCAATGTGGCAGTAGGTGATCCCAATGCCGTAGGAATTCCGCTGGCAGACGGGGCCAATGATTTACCACAGGGTGTAGATCCCAATAGTATGGAAGCATCGTCTCGCGCAGAACTCGAAGCTTTAAAAATGATGGGGCCAGGAAATATTCGTGAGAAAAATTTGGAGCTTTGGACGGCCTTAAGTATCTCTAGTCTGGGTGCTAAGACGACCAGCGATCAGGCCGGTGCTACCGAATTTACCGGCAACGATTCACGCACACAGTTGGCCTTGAACGGTGAGTATTATTTTACAGATGAAAAACGTTGGTGGTCGCGCTTCTCACCTATGGCGTTTATTAATATTCAAGGTCGCTCAAGCATTGTCTATCAGGGATCGAAACAGACTGAAGCCATGACAGAATTTGGAGGCGGCGTGAACTGGCATCCATGGTCGATGCCCAGTGTAGTTAACGATTTCATCCCCTTTTTCACCTTTTCAATGGCGATGGGTAATGTCACTAGTACTTACGAGCCGGGTGATGAAGCTGCCGGGGCCCCGGCCGAAGAGGCGCAGGGCTCGACTTTTGGTTATAGTTTTGGGGGCGGTTTTAAGTTCTATACCGCTAAAGGATGGGGTGCCCGTGCCATCCTCGATTACTATCAGCGCTCTGATAAGCTCACGGATTCTAATACCGCTTCTACCTGGACACGGATTGTTTCTGGACCTCGTCTTTGGGTGGGGCTGGGTTATCGCTGGTAAGTTTTTCACGATTTGCAGCATTTTATCCTTTGGTATCAGTTCTCCTTCTAGAATTTTCCTAAGTTAATTACTTAGGAGAATTTCATGAAAAAGCTTATCGCTCTTTTGCTGGCAGTTGGGACATTGATGGGTGCTATGACTCAAGCAAATGCCCGTGATCTTGATGACCGAGACGACAGAACCCGCGGTGGCTCTGGCCGTTTGCATGATGGCCCCTCAATTATTCGCATCGAAGTTGGAGATGATCGTGATGACCGCGATATGCTTCGCCGTCTCCGTCGCCTAGAACAGGCGGTTCGTGAACTGCAAAATAAAGTGTATCAGTTAGAAGAAGGTCCTCGTCTTGAAACCATCACAACCTGTCGTGTGAAGTTCTTCAGTGTTGGAAATGTTGAAGCAGAAGGAAGATCTCTGGGAGAAGCTCAGATGAATACCCTTAATGAGTGTAAACGTCGCGGCGGCGGTATCTTCTGTAAGATTGATGAAATCAAAGCTGAGAATTGTTTTACATCTGAACGCAGAATCTAATTTAAAAGGCCCCTTCAAGGGGCCTTTTTTATTTCAGAATTTCTTTTTCCCAATAATCTTTAGATTTTCCGGCCAATTCCTTCATGTCTTCAGTTGGTGTGAGCCAGGAAAGACGTCGATGAACGAGATCATCGAAGGTGCGTACTTTTTCCAAACGAATAACTTGATGGAGTTTTTCGGCGCTGACTTGATTGTTTTCAAAAGTTCCAACAATACTGGTGCGCCGTAGTGGCTCGAGTGTTCTATTGGGATTATAGGCCACTCCTAAGCGAGGCACTAATTCTCGACATACATCTTGGGCCATACGTCTAAAGGTGGTGTATTTGCCACCTAAGAGTGCATACATGTTGGGGGCGGGCCTAAAGATGCGATGGAATCGGCTCGTTTTACCGCGATCACTTGAGCCTGCCTCGCGTACGAGCGGGCGGATCGCAGCAAAGGTATTGATGATTTGTGAATGTGTAATGGCGGCGGTAGGAAAGTAGTCGTTGAGCACTTTCAGTAAATAGACCACATCAGCTTCTGTCGCTTTAATATTAAACATTTCTTCATTGACCGGCGTTTCAGTGGTGCCAACAAGAATTGATTCACGCTGGGGAATAACAAAAATAACTCGACCATCACTTGAAGGTAGAACCATCGGGCCGTGAAGTTTAAGCGCGTCGGCCTTCAACCAAAGATGAATTCCTTTTGAAGGAAGTAGTGCCGGCTCCCAAGGAATCTTCCACTGTTTCATTAATTCATCAGTAAAGGGGCCAGTCGCAAAGATGACATATGAAGCAGTTACTTCACTGATTTTTTTTGTCATGAGATCACGATAGGTGATTTTGACAATAGAACCTTTCTCTATAGAGATGACTTCTTGATAATTCAGAGAACGGGCATTGGGTTCGACTTCACCATCCCAAATACATTCAAGCGCCAATTTGTGATCATCAACAATGCCATCGTAGTAAGTACCTGCACCTGTGAGTCCCTCGGGTTTTAATTGGGGGTAGCGCTCTAAGAGCGTTTCACGGTTAGCGTGACCAGCAGGTTTATTTTGAAAGTGAGACAACAAATCGTAGAGAAACAGTCCCATGCGAACAAAAGGGAGCGGCCACTTTCCACCGCGATAGACGGGCAAGTGAAACTGGCGCTCAACACAGAGGTGGGGAGCGAGTTTAAGCCACAAGTTCTTTTCTTCTAATGCTTCTTGCACCAATCCGAAATCAAAGTTTTCTAGGTAACGAATCCCACCATGGAGCATCTTAGAGCTGCCTTGCGAGGTTTGCGCCGCGAAGTCACCTTTCTCAAGGAGTAGAACATTGATGCCATGGAGAGCGAGGTCGCGGAATAGTCCGGCCCCGTTAATCCCACCGCCAATAATAACGACGTCGTGATGCATAGATTAGTTTGTCAGTTTATGGAGCCAGACGAGATTGCCTGTGCAGGTGAGTTTGTAGCGGTAATGCCCCATAGAACCCATATCGGTCGGCATGGGAGTCAGCTGGTAGTTAATGCCAAGAATGGCATTGGCCTTATTATGAAGAGCATGGCCTTTGAGTTTTAGCGCCAACTCGTCATAGCTTTTGTGTATCGCTTCGGCCGTTTCGTTTTCGACAATCTGCGAATCAAGGAAAGTATGTTCGCTGGCGACGCCTAAATAGCGATCAACTGCATGGCCATCTAGATGGGGGAGTGTGGAGAGGATAATACTGCGAGCAGAATCAGCATCCCCTTTAAATTGGAATTGATGTTGCGAATTTTGACCCAAGGATTTTCTTGATACAAGTCCTCTATCAATGTCTTGGGCTTTTTTCGGAGGATGCATGAGATCTGACAAGGCCATGGTGAGTTCTAAGCGAAAGCGGCGCAATTTATGACAAAGATAGACGGCGGTAAATTCAGAGACTCGTGGAACAAGCAGTGTGCCTCTCTCAATTTGGCGCTGGAATTGAGCGCGCATGTCATCGGGAAAGCCTGCTTCTTTCAAGAGCGATAGAATTTCTTCTGAGTCTTCTAAGAAGCGGATGTTTTTTGCCATCACACTATAGGCCGGATTGCACTCTGCACTGGCATCGTTGATAACTGCGCTTTCAGCAAAGCGGCGTGTTTCTGCAAAGTCTTCCTTAGGCGTAAAGACTTCCGCAGGTTCCTCTACTTTTTCTTCTTCTTCAGTAGGTTCAACATCTTTGCTGAAATTTTCAAAATCATGCACCAAGGAAATACTGGAAAGTGATTCCTGTACTGGTTCAGGGCGCTGAATTTCTAATTCTTCTGTGACAGTTTGTTCTTCGGCCACTGTCTCAAATTCAATTGGCTGTTCTTCGGGTTCAGTTTCATTTGATGGACTGAGTTCAAAGGGTTCAGTTTGGGGTTCTTCAGCCGAGAGTTCAAAGGCTTCGGTTTCTGTTGGCGTCTCTTCGGTTGAGAAGTCATTTGAAAAGAGTGCTTCTTCGCTGACCACTTCTTCTTCGAGTGGAACCTCTTCTGGTACATCACTCAGTTCAGGAGGTGCGTCCATCGCGAAGTCTTCGCTCGGTAGTTCAGGCAAAAGATCGGGAGGTGATTCTTCGTCATCAGGCAAAGCAGGGAGATCGAGATAATTCTCGGTTTCATCCAACTCATGCAGAAACTCACCTAGATCTTCTATCCGAGTGAGATCTTTTTTCTGATCACTCATGGCGACTTTTAAGCTCCGTGACAGGCCTTAAATTTTTTCCCTGAACCACATGGACAGGGATCGTTACGTCCTACTTTAATTGTACCACGTTGTGGGCGTTGTGCTGCACCTGTCGCTGCGCTCTCCGACTCAGCTTTAGCAGCTGCTTCTTGAGCACGGCGATGAGCTTCGAGTTGTTGCTCCAGGAGCGCCTGTTGCTGCTTTTTAATCTCTTCGATCTCAGCTGCTGTGTAGAGCTTCATATGGAACAAACGCTCAACGGCCGTGCGCTTAATGGTGCTCTTCATTTCTTCATAGAGAGTAAATGCCTCACGCTTATACTCAACTAATGGGTCTTTCTGGCCATAAGAGCGAAGGTTAATACCTTCCTTTAAATGGTCCATCGCCAAGAGATGATCTTTCCAGAATGAATCAAAGGTCGAAAGGAGAACTTCACGAAGAGTCAGTTTGACCTGTTCCGCGTCGTACTCCGCCATTTTTTTATCGAAGATTTCTTGGCCTTTCTCTTTAAAGTAGCGAGCGATCTCACTGTTACATTTTTCGGCACATTCTTTAGGAGTAAGCTCCATACTGGTGTTGTAAATATTATGGAAACCTTGATTGATGTCTTTCCAAGGCCACTCATAAAGAGTGACTTTCTTGTCAGGACGATACTGGTCTTCAAGCTGATAAGCGGTGTCCTCAATCATTTCCATAAGGAGTTCATGATTGCCTTCATCGTTGAGAATTTCACGACGAAGTTTATAGATTACCTTACGCTGCTCATTCATGACGTTATCAAAATCGAGTAGATGCTTACGAATATCAAAGTTATGGGTTTCAACTTTTTTCTGTGCCTTAGCAATGGCATTAGAAACCATGCCATGCTCGATAGGCTCATCATCTTTCATACCCAACTTCACCATGATGCCGCGGATACGGTCGGAGCCGAAAATGCGCATCAAATCGTCCTCTAGCGAGAGGAAGAATTTCGATTTACCTGGATCGCCTTGGCGACCCGAGCGACCACGGAGCTGGTTATCAATCCGGCGAGATTCATGGCGCTCAGTGCCGATAATAAAGAGACCACCGGCGGTTTTCGTTTCAGTGACAAGTTTAATATCCGTGCCTCGACCGGCCATGTTGGTAGCAATTGTCACGCCACCTTTTTGTCCAGCATTCGCTACAATTTCAGCTTCACGAGCATGGTTTTTAGCATTCAAGACTTCATGCTTAATGCCTTTCTGATTCAAAACATTTGAAATGATTTCTGAAGATTCAACCGTAATGGTACCGACTAGAACCGGTTGGCCTTTTTTATTACATTCTTCAATTAAGTTTGCGACTGCCTGATACTTGGCAGCTTTTGAAGCATAAACCACATCGGGCATATCTTCACGCACCATCGGAAGGTTGGTGGGCATCACGACCACTTCGAGGCTGTAGATTTTTTGAAATTCTTCGGCTTCCGTGTCGGCCGTACCTGTCATACCTGATAGTTTTGAGTAGAGACGGAAGTAGTTTTGGAACGTAATGCTGGCAAGGGTTTGGTTCTCTGAGCGAACCTCCACACCTTCTTTAGCTTCAACGGCTTGGTGGAGACCATCACTCCAACGTGAGCCTTCTTTCATGCGGCCTGTGAATTCATCAACGATGATTACTTTGCCGTCTTTAACGACGTACTCTTGGTCACGGTGGAATAGGGTATGTGCTTTCAGCGCCTGGTTCAAATGGTGAAGTGTTTCGATATGGCGAATGTCGAACAGGTTAGGAATTTTAAGCATGTCTTGGACACGTACAATCCCATCGTCAGTTAAGACGGCCGTGCGACTTTTTTCATCTACCGTATAGTGCTTGTCTTTAGTGAGTTGCGGAATCACTTTGTCGACCACAGCATAAAGCTGAGTGTTGCCTTCTGAGGGGCCAGAAATTAAGAGGGGAGTTCTGGCTTCATCAATGAGAATAGAGTCGACTTCATCGACGATACAGAAATGATGGTCGCGCTGAACATAGTCGGCCAAATCAAACTTCATATTGTCGCGAAGATAATCAAAGGCGAATTCGTTATTCGTTCCGTAGGTGATGTCGCAAGCATAGGCCTTTTGGCGTTCATCATCGTTCATGTTGGCGAGGATCACGCCTACTGAGAGTCCCATCCAGTTATAGAGTTTACCCATTTCCTGAGAGTCACGTTGGGCGAGGTAATCGTTAACCGTAACGAGGTGGCAACCACGACCAGTAAGACCATTGAGATACATGGGGAGAGTTGCAGTCAGGGTTTTACCTTCACCGGTTTTCATTTCGGCGATTTTTCCTTGGTGCAGAACCACACCTCCGATGATTTGCACATCGAAGTGGCGCATGTTCATCACACGGCGACTGGCCTCACGGATACAAGCAAAAGCTTCCGGCAATAATTGATCGGTGGTTTCACCCTTTTCTAAGCGAGCACGGAATAGAGGAGTTTGGCCTTGAAGTTCGCTATCACTCATCGCCTTAAACTTTGCTTCGAGTGCATTGACCTGCTCGAGCATGGGTTTGAGGGCACGAAGATCTCGATCTTGTTTCGTACCAAAAAAAAGTTTCAGTGCTTTATCTAACATAGTAACTCCAAAAGCTTATTCAAGAATGAAATATAGTGGATCAACTGCAATACCATTGACTCGTACTTCGTAATGAAGGTGAGGCCCGGTTGAGTGTCCGGTATTACCAACTGCGGCCAAGAGAGTGCCGCGTTTAATTTTTTGTCCATTGCGAACGTGAAGCGATTGATTGTGGGCGTAGATCGTTTCGACTCCAAAACCATGATCGACTTGCACGAATTTGCCAAACCCCGCCTTCTCTCCCGAGAAGGTAATAATTCCATCCGCCGGAGCAACGATGGCCGTACCGTAAGGAGCACCTACATCGATGCCCTCGTGCATTTTTAGTTTGCCTGAGTGCGGAGAAATACGTTGGCCAAAATAACTCGTGATCCAACCTTGCGCAGGAAGGAGTGTTGGAGTCGAAGAGAGATAAGATTCTTTATCCAGCAGATGTTGGTCAAGGTGATGAATATTTTGTTCAAGGGTTGAAACAACATCTTTGATACGAGCGTATTGATAATCAAAACGAGCGTAGTCACCAGAGAGTCCAAAACTTCGTCGAGCAAGCTCCGACCATTGTTTGGTGATGTTGTAGCTTTTTTCTAATCCGAGCGTCGTGGCGATTTTTTGATCGTAGGCTTTTTTTAGATTGATGAACTCTGGTCGGTCTTCAATATCAGAAAAGTTCAATTCATTTTCGAGTGATTGAATTGAGTTGTTGGTTTGACGTGGGTCAGCGCCATCCTCAGTAGGAACTAAAGGATTGTACAGCGGGGTGGTGCCTGTGGATTCTTCAAGGCCCGTGATGACTCGCAGTTTTCGCTCGAAAGTGTTGATACGCTTAAGATCATCGGCCAAAGCATTCATTTTCATCTGAAACAATTGCACTTGTTCTTTGAGCTGACGATTTTCAAGCCCCAAATGTTTGTTCTCATAAACTTGCTGAAGAATTTTCCAGTAGTCGTAGGCCAGGATTCCTAAGAGCAACATAAGCATGACAACGAAGAACGCGAGTGAGCGAAAAAAAAGCGCAGGAATCTTAAAGGATTTAACACCCTTTTCTTTCTCAGGAATAATCATCAACGTGTAATAGTTGTTCATGGCTTCTTACCTCAAGGGTAGAGAGAAAAATGACATAAATAAGTGTAATCGCGCAGTGAAGCCTTGGGAATAAGAATTATTCTTGGGCGACTGAAAGAATGACCGAAATATTATCCTGACCACCGTTGGCATTGGCCTGGGCGATCAATTCTTTCACAGCACGTTGCAGATCTTGCACAGTGGCCTTGTTGGGCTGCGGGACATTCTTTTGCACAATGTAAAGAATGTCACGATCACTGACTTTTCCGTGAAGTCCATCAGAGCAGATTAAGAACAGATCATTTTTGCAAATTTGATAGGTGAAGACGTCGACTTGAACGTCAGGTTCAAATCCGACTGAGCGCACGAGAACGTTTTTTTGTTTATCCATCGCTGCTTCAGCACGGCCATAGAGACCCATATTGAGTTTTTCTTGCACGAAAGAATGGTCACGCGTCATTTGGAAAACTTGTCCGTCATGAATCATGTATACACGTGAGTCTCCGACGTTTCCGATAAGGAGTTTGTTGCCTCGAAACATGACCGCCGAGACAGTTGTTCCCATACCTTTCAACTCAGGCTGTATCTCAGATTTGGCGTGAATTTCATTATTAACAAACTGAATGCACTTCGCCACAAGGTCTTTAGGTTCAATTTGATCTTTGTGTTTTTTGATGAAAGGGGGCATCAGTGCCACTGTCATTTGAGAAGCGATATCACCACCATTATGGCCACCCATGCCATCAGCAACGGCAAAGAAAAGATGTTCAGGATCCATGCAGATGGAGTCCTGATTAGTTTTTCTTTTACGACCGATATCACTATCACCGGCATGAATAATACCCATACTGTCACTGTCCTTGTGCACAATTATTACTCACTATTGTAAGCGAGCTGTTATCAAAGTCAAAAGAACGGTTTTGCTCAGGAATTAAACATAAAAGATTCTCGTAATAAAGGCTTTGGGACTCCTAGTGTTTCGGGTGTAAAATGAAACTATTCGGGGCTTCGCCCCACCACGTCCAGGGAGGAAGGATGGCCTTCGACATTCAGCAATTTATTACTCAGAACTACAACCCTAAGGATTTTTCTCATCTCCACTGGAGCGGGACATTCCAAGATTACGTTGAACTTGTGATGAAGCGACCCAATGTCGCGCGCAATTCATTTCAACGTATCTACGACATGATGATGTCCTACGGAACATCTCAATACACTGAGTACAAAAAAGATGTGGTTCGTTATCACTTCTTCGACGATCCAATTGAAAACGGCAAAGATGCCATCTTTGGTATCGATGTGCATTTGATGAAGATGGTAAACTTTTTCAAGTCTGCCGCCTTGGGCTACGGGACAGAAAAACGTGTTCTCCTGTTGCACGGTCCAGTGGGATCGGCAAAGTCTTCGATTGCTCGTTTGTTAAAGAAGGGCATTGAGCATTACTCGCGCACCGATGAAGGCGCTCTCTATACGTATGAATGGGTGGATGATGATGGCTCACCCATCTTAGGTGGTCAGAAAATCTTTGCTAGTCCGATGCACGAAGAGCCGTTGAAGCTTCTCCCTCATGAAGTGCGCGAGAAATTCTTAGCGGAACTCAATAAGGGTCGCAAAGAAGGCTACAAAGTAAAAATCAAGGGCGAGGTTAATCCTGCCTGTCGTTATATCCTTAACGAATACATGTTGAAGTATGGTGGTGATTGGACACGTGTGATGAAGCACGTTCGAGTCAAGCGCTTGCTACTCTCGGAAAAAGATCGTCGCGGTATTGGTACATTCCAGCCGAAAGATGAAAAAAATCAAGACTCGACTGAACTCACAGGCGACATTAATTATCGCAAAATTGCCATCTACGGTTCAGATTCGGATCCACGTGCCTTTAACTTTGATGGTGAATTCAATATTGCTAACCGCGGTGTGGTTGAATTTATCGAAATGCTCAAGCTTGATGTGGCGTTCTTGTATGACCTTTTGGGTGCTTCTCAAGAGCAATCAATTAAGCCAAAAAAATTCGCTCAGACGCATATTGATTTGGTTATTTTGGGCCACACCAACGAGCCAGAATACCGCAAGCTCCAGTCGAACGAATTTATGGAAGCTCTCCGTGACCGTACGGTGAAAATCGATGTTCCTTATATTACGCGTCTCGATCAAGAAGCACGTATCTATAAAAAGGATTATAATAAAGACACTATTCCGAATATTCATATTGCCCCTCACACGCTCGAAATGGCGTCGATGTGGGCGATCATGACTCGTTTGGAAGAGCCCAAAAAATCTGATCTCACCAAGCTGCAAAAGCTCAAGCTTTATAACGGCAAGACTCTTCCTGGTTACAACGAAGACAACGTGAAAGAGCTTCGTAAGGAAGCGATTCGTGAAGGTCTCGAGGGGATTTCTCCTCGTTATATTCAAGATAAAATTTCCAATGCTTTGGTAAAAAATGGTCATGTAGGTTGTTTGAACCCATTTATGGTGTTCAATGAACTTGAGTCAGGCCTAAAGCACCATGCTTTGATCAATTCTCCAGATCAACTCGAGCATTACAAAGAAGTGTTGGCGATCACTCGTCAAGAGTATGAAGACATTGTCAAAAATGACGTTCAGAAGGCGATCTCAGTAGATGAGAGTGCTATTCAAACTCTTTGTGCTAATTACGTTGATAACGTTAAGGCCTACACGCAGAAAGAAAAAATTCGTAATAAATACTCGAATAAGCTCGAGGAAGCGGATGAGCGTTTCATGCGTTCAATTGAAGAGAAAATTGATATTCCGGAGTCTCGCAAGGATGATTTCCGTCGCGAACTCATGAATTACATCGGAGCTCTTGCAATTGAAGGCAAACAGTTCGATTTCAAAATGAATGAGCGTTTGCACCGTGCTCTTGAATTGAAATTGTTTGAAGATCAGAAAGACACTATTAAATTAACGACGATTATTTCTAACGTTGTTGATAAGCAGACCCAAGAGAAGATTGAAGTGGTTAAGACCCGCCTCATCAAAAACTTCGGTTACTGTGAAGTGTGTGCCACTGATGCCTTGAACTTTGTGGCCTCAATTTTCGCCAAGGGCGATTCAATTAAGGCCTAAGGAGCACGATTGGACCACCCGATTAAGCGAGATCACGCGCGGTTTAGGAAGATTATCAAGGGTAAGATCCGGGATAATCTTCGCCGTTATGTTTCTCAAGGCCAACAGATTATTCCTAAAGGCACAGATAAATTCACTGTGCCCATGCCTTCAATTGATATTCCGCGCTTTAAGTTTGGTGACAAGCAACAAGGCGGAACTGGTCAAGGTGATGGCCAGGCGGGAGATCCGGTACAAGGTCAGCCGGATCCTAATGGCCAGCCTGGACAAGGCGAGGCCGGTGAAGGGGAAGGGAATAAGGAACTTGAAGTTGAACTCTCGCTAGAAGAGTTGGCGCGTATTTTGGGAGAGGAATTAGAGCTTCCCAATATCGAGCCCAAAGGTAAAAAAAGTCTCAAAAGTACTGTCGATAAATACACTAATATTGGCACCTCAGGTCCTGATTCACTTCGCCACTTGCGTCGCACTTACAAGCAGGCCTTAAAGCGTCAGATTGCTTCTGATTCATATAATCCTGAAAATCCAACCGTGGTTCCTATTCGTCGCGATTTCCGTTACAAGTCTTGGCAAACCAAAGTTGAAAATGAAAACGCAGCAGTCGTCATTTACATGATGGATGTTTCCGGTTCGATGGGTGATGAACAAAAAGAAATTGTTCGTACCGAGAGCTTCTGGATTAACTTGTGGCTTAAATCTCAATACAAAGATATTGAGATCCGTTACATCATTCATGATGCCACTGCGAAAGAAGTCGATGAGCAAACCTTCTTTAGAACACGTGAATCAGGTGGCACGCTCATTTCATCTGCTTTTACTTTGTGTAAGCAAATTATCGATGCAGACTATCCTCCAACAGAATGGAATATCTATCCTTTCCATTTCTCTGACGGTGATAACTGGAGCGCCGATGATACCAAGCTTTGTTTGGATCTATTAGATAACCATATCCTCCCGGCCTCTAACCAGTTCTGTTACGGCCAAGTAGAAAGTCGCTACGGCTCTGGTCAATTCTTGAAAGATTTGATGGCGCGCTATGGACAGGCCCACGACAAGCTCACCTTGAGCAAGATAAAAAACAAAGAAGGGATCCTCGACTCGATTAAAGAGTTTCTAGGAAAAGGTAAGTGAGATGAATCGCACCAAACCCATTAGTGGAAAGCTCCTTGATTTGAAGAATGAGATTGAGGGCTATGCGATTGAGTATGGATTAGATTTTTTTCCACAAATCTTTGAAGTCTGTGACTACGACACTGTTAATATTCTAGCTGCCCAAGGCGGCTTTCCTTCGCGCTACCCGCACTGGCGCTTTGGCATGGACTACGATCAACTCTCTAAAGGCTATGCCTACGGCCTGCAAAAAATTTATGAAATGGTGATCAATACTGACCCTTGTTATGCCTACCTCTTACAGGCGAACAACTGGGTTGATCAAAAAATCGTGATGGCCCACGTTTATGGCCACAATGACTTCTTTAAAAATAATGCTTGGTTCTCTGGCACCAATCGCAAAATGATGGATGTCATGGCCAATCATGGCACTAAGATTCGTCGCTATATGGAGCGCTACGGGCAAGATGCGGTGGAAACTTTCATCGATCGCGTGCTTTCGCTCGAAAATCTCTTGGACATGAACGAGCTCTTTGAGACACCCGAACTGAGACGCAAACGTCGTCAGGGGAATGAGGGCGATTCAACCACCGAAGAAGGTGAGTTTACCATCGATGATCGCTCACAAGCATTGAAAGCTTTTATGCGCACCAAAACGCGCGCCGAAAAGCGTGATAAATCGCAAGAAGTCACCACTCATGATGATTCACCAGAAAAACCACTTCACCGTCCTCAGCGAGATGTCTTGGGTTTTTTGATGGAGCATGCTCCTTGTGAAGAATGGCAAAGCGATATCATCGCGTGCTTACGCGAGGAAGCTTATTATTTCCTCCCTCAGCGAATGACAAAAATCATGAACGAAGGATGGGCGAGTTACTGGCACTCTAAAATTATGACCGAACGTGCTCTTGATTCTTCTGAGATCATCGAGTTTGCCGACAAACATGCCGGTGTGATGGTGATGAGTAAGCAGAATATTAATCCCTACAAAGTCGGGATCGAGCTTTTCAGAGATATTGAGTATCGCTGGAATACTGGCAAATTTGGCAAAGAGTATAACGACTGTACGGATATGCGCGAGAAAGCCGCTTGGGATAAGCGCCTAGGACTTGGCAAAGAGAAAATTTTTGAAATTCGTAAAAGCCACAATGATATTTCCTTTATTGATGAGTTTTTAACGCCCGAGTTCTGTGAGCGTCAACAGCTCTTTACCTATAAGCATAATCCTCGCACTGGTCGATTTGAAATTGATAAGCGCGATTTTCAAGCGATTAAGCAGAAGCTTCTGATGCAGCTGACGAATTTCGGTCAGCCTGTCATTCAAGTCGAAGACGGTAATTTTAAAAATCGTCGTGAATTATTGCTTCGTCATATCCATTATGGCGTTGATCTGGACATGCAATATGCCAATGAAACACTCAAAAATCTCTACGGTATATGGCGTCGTCCGGTGAATTTGGCCACGATTAGCGAAGAGAAAGAAGTCATTTTCCATTTCGATGGAAAAGAGATGAAGCCGCTTACTTAGTTAATTTAATAAGTGCATCATCAAGTTCATCAATGTCACGCTGATCAACAAAAGTTTCTTCTTTGAATTCTTCGACTTCTTGAGACGCGAGAGCGCGCCAAATGGGTTCGGCCGGTGCTGAGGGGTCGTCGCGTTTGAGCATACTCGGTAAATCATCCCAGGTCAGTTTAGACATCTGTATCCAGCAACTCATCAGGTCTCCCGCTTCGCAGGACAAGAGACTGTAGCGATACAAGCGTTTAGCATCATTTTGGCGAAGGGCCACATAGGTAGAAAGTTGGCTGACTTCTTGGGCGGTACCGACACCTGATTGCTGATGAACGATTTCAAGTCTGGTGAGCGCTTCACTCCATTCTTCTTGGGCCACAGCAAAAGCCGCCGTGGTCGTGAGGCGTTGGAGGCGATTTTTTTCATGGGTGTAAATGCGCTCGGAGAGTTTTGCGCCTTCTTTCCATTGCTTCAAACTCCACGCCAAGGGGAGCGCGCGTTCGACAGCATTATGAGAATTTGATTTTTGCTTGAGAGCAAGTTTGAATTGCGCGTAAGCGAGCTCTTGATTACCACGCAAAAGCCAAAGATTGCCTTTCATGTTTTCAACATTGGGATGGGCAATATCCTGCATATAACGCCAGGCCTCGGCCAAGCGGCCTTGTCTGAAATAGATATGCGCCACGAGTCCTCGTAGTTCTTCATCTTGAATCGCTTCATAGTCTAAGAGTTCGAGTTGATCGATGAGCATGGTTTCTAAATTAAGAAAGAGAGCGAGCTTGAGCATGGAGCGCATTTGCTCATTACTCATGTTGCGCAGATAGGTAGTTCGAATCGCTTTTGCGGCGGTACCTTTTGGGGCATCAGAGGCAAGTCGCACTAAAATCTCCATCCAAACGACATCATTTTTTATAACGTCTTTGGCGTTTTCATTTTTACACTTCAGCCATTCTTGCATTAGCCCGCGAGTATCTCTTACTGCGATACGTGTGATGATTTTCAGCGGACAAATTTTTCCATACTGTGGGTAGACACTGAGTTCTTGTGTTGAAAGTGCCGCCAGCGCCTCTTTCCAGCGGGCCTCTTGAAAATAGGCGATCGCCATATAGCGGTTGAGCATGCCACGCAGTTTGCTTTTATCGTTTTTTAAAAGATTGTTCAGCGTCTGACGGGCCAGTTCGGTTTCTCCATTGAGCAATAAGAACTTGGCGTCTCGCAGAGATTTTTTTTCACTGGTGACATTCTCTTCGAGCATGCGACCGATCAGAATATACTCCAGGCCAAAATCGCGCGCTTTAATGCTGCCTCGAAGGTCTCGCATCTCATGGTTTTGGGGGGTAACAGGCGGCATCGACCATCCCTCATGGGATAGCAGCAATATGCTGAAAATGACCGCTAGATATTTCATGTCTCAATCTTCGGCATTTATCGCCGAGAAGGTTATAGAAGATAATTTTATGAAGACCAAAACGATCAGCTATTTGCTCGCAATCAGCGCTCTTTGGAGTGTCGAAAATTCATTTGCCCTTGTTCCACTGGAAGGTCTTTTAAAGGGTGACGTTAAAGAAGATATTCAGTTTGATCCTATGTCACTCGTATTCGAAATCCCTCAGTCGTCTGCTGAAGGCCAGCGTCTCCTTCATAAGCGCTATTTGGCCTTTCTGGAAGACGCTCAGAGACTCAAGAATAGCTGTGACCATGTAGCGACTGCCAACTACGCTGTTCCTTCACAGGAAACGCTCGCCCGCCGTTCTGTGGTGGCCACTTTTCAGTATATCGGACTAGATTTGACAGTTAAGGCGATTGGCCATTACGCCCGTACTCTGCAAATGGAAGACGCTGAATACCAAAAGATGACTGAGAACTTAGTTAAGTCGAGCTGTTCCCCAAATTTAAGTGTCTATGGAATTAAGCTCATTAAGCAAAATTTGGTGGCCGCCTATCAATCTTCGACGATTCCTTTGCCGCAATTACCTGGTCAGCCTTTCAATGCCAAACGATTAAGTGAAAAGGTGAGTTCGTTAACGGCCAAAGAAAATGAATTCCATCACACCACCCAACTTTTCAGGGCCTTTTGTTCATGGGGTGGGGATACCAATAATTATCGATTACTTCCTCCCTTGTTGAAGAATCCGGCCGTCATGAGCTGGCTCTATCGTCATTTGGTAAACCAATCGTTGAGTTGGGATGAAAAGACTAATGAGGTTAAGTTAGTAGATGGAGTGGGAGCTGTACAAGTGAGTTGTCAGGATTATTTATGTCGACAAGTCCCTAATCATGAATTTAATAAAAAATTTCCGCGCACTGTTGGATCGACTGGACTGAAGCAAGATCTTCAGCGTTTGTGGTGTCATCATTTCCGTTATCAGGATCTTTCTGGAACCAAAGATCAGCATCCTTTGGTGCGTGATTGGATCAAAAAAATTGATCCCGAGCATGAGAGACAAATGGCCAGTCAATTGGTCTCACTTGTTACCAATGTGTCTGATTTGCTGGTGACAAATAAAACATATGTTGAATTAAAAGAAGATCTGCGCGCTGGAATTGATGAGCGCTGGGATCAATGGGCACAAAAATCATTGGCAGTTTTCTCTAAAGATATGTTGTATGAAGAATCACTCGAGATAAAAGTTCGCCCTCGTCGAGATCCCGCGCTTATTAAAGATCGTCTTTTTGCTATAGAGATGTCTGTCACATTAGGTGAACTCGATCGCGTGATTGAAAATGATGATAAACTCGGTTTGACCATGAATCTTAAGCTCTCTCGCAGTTGGCTGCGTTGGCTAAGGGTGCAGTGGTCTGTTTTAAATAAGCGCCCTGATCCAGAAGCGCGCGAAGCTTTCATTGATGAGATTGCCATGAGGTTGAAGCCGCAAGTTGATGGAAAGCAAAAATATTTCCCAACGCCATTGTTTGGCGAGGGGCTTGAGCAGATATTGGCAGGTGAGTTGATTGAGCAGGTGCTGCTCTATCAAGGACCCTTGTTTGATTCTTATGAAGACAAAATGCTCGAAGTGCCGGTACGCCTGCAATATGGGATGTTTGCTCTAAGCTACATGCGTTACAAGGCCGTTATTAAGGGAAAACATAAGACCCTTGACTTATAAATTTCTGAGTCCATCTTAAGACCCATGAAAACTAAAATTCCTCCTAAAACGAGACCGGATGTAGTCGAGGTAAATACCTCGAATTCAGCCGCCGTTCCAACTCTCAGAGGTGAATCTCGCCCCAGTGTGAGTGGCGCCCAGGATAATTTGGCGATCTATTTAAAAGAGATTGCACGTTATGAACTGCTCTCACCTGAGGAAGAACAAGAGTTAACCAAAGCACTCGCAGAGACTGGTGATATCGATGTGGCCAAAAAGTTGGTGGTCGCTAATCTTCGTTTGGTGGTCAAAATTGCCATGGAGTATCGTCACGCTTGGCAAAATCTTATGGACCTCATTCAAGAGGGAAATATCGGTTTGATGAAGGCGGTTTCGAAATACGATCCGTCTAAAGGCGCGAAGCTTTCTTATTATGCCAGTTGGTGGATTCGCTCTTATATCTTGAAATACATTTTAGATAATTTCCGCTTGATTAAAATCGGCACCACGCAAGATCAGAAAAAACTTTTCTATAATTTGATGCGCGAAAAAGAGCGCCTCTTATCTTTAGGTATCGAGCCAGGCGTAAAACTTTTATCGGAAAACTTAGGTGTCTCTGAGAAAGCGGTAGAAGAGATGGATTTACGTCTCTCCGGTTCAGGACAAGAGGTCAGCCTGGATATCCCACTCGATAACGCAGAGGGTAAGGGAGTCTTGGGAGATCTGTTAAAAGACACGGCGGATGGCCCTGAAGAGACTCTTGCGCACCTGCAGAGCTTAGAAATTCTGCAAGAAAATCTCGCTGATTTCTTAAAAGGTCTTAAGCCCCGTGACCAAGAAATCTTTAAAAAACGCCTTCTTAGTGAGATTCCACCAAGCCTTCAGGAGATTGCTGATCAATACGGGGTCTCTCGCGAGCGCATTCGCCAAGTGGAAGAGCGTCTGATTAACCAATTAAAGATTTACATGTCTGAGCACATTCGCTAAAACTATCCCGTAGTTTCAATAACATGAACAGGCTTACGCGGATGACCCGCTAAGACCTACATCTTGGTTCTGATCGCTGAATCAGTACTCGGAGTAAGGAGACATTATGGCCACAGCAGCAAAGAACGCTGAACTTATCAGTAAGTTTGGTAAAAGCAGTAACGATAGCGGATCAACTGCCGTGCAAATCGCAGTGCTAACAGAGCGTATCAACGAGCTCTCTTCGCACTTCACTGCACACTCAAAAGATCACTCTGGAAAGCGTGGTTTGATGAAGATGATTGGTAAGCGTCGTACACTTTTGAAGTACCTCGGCAAGCGTAGCGAGACTGAGTACCAAAAAGTAATTACTGAGCTCGGATTACGTAAGTAATGATGAAGGGGCCTTTTGGCCCCTTTGTTTTTTTCTATAGGGGCGGTGTAGGTAGAAGGGCCACGGTGGGCAAGAGAATAGGGATATATGAGAGTGAGCACGCGAGTGACATTTTGATATATCTCTAAAAACTCTACCACTCAAAGTTCCCTCTCTTCCTCCCCAAAATTTAATGACGTGAGCTTCTCACCGAAGGTTCACATATTTTGGAGTGATCAATGATCAACAATAAAAAAGAATTTAAGATTAATTTTGGCGGTAAAGATATCGTCATCGAGACAGGCCGTCTTGCTAAGCAAGCTGACGCCTCTGTTCTCGTCAGCTGCGAAGGCACACAAGTTCTCGTTAACTTGGTATGTGCTTTGGAAGTCAAAGACGGCCAAGACTTCTTCCCACTTTTGGTGGATTACAAAGAAAAATTCTACGCCGCTGGTAAGTTCCTCGGTGGCTTCATGAAGCGTGAATCACGCCCATCAAACGGTGAGATTCTCACTATGCGTTTGATTGACCGTCCATTGCGCCCTTTATTCCCTGAGGGTTTCATGTTCGAAACCATCATCACCGCTCAAGTGTTGAGCTACTCAGAAAAAGGTGATCCAGAAATTTTGACGGGCCTTGGTGCTGCTGCTTGTTTGGCGATCTCTGATGTGCCATTCGCAGGTCCATTGGGTTTTGCGAAAGTTGGTAAAATTAACGGTCAGTTTGTCTTGAATCCAACCGCAGCAGAATTCCATGAAAGTGAACTAGAAGTTTTGATTGCCGCTACTAAAGACGCCATCATGATGGTGGAAGGTGAGGCGAACGAAGTTTCTGAAGCGGATATGTTGGGCGCTCTTAATTACGGTCATGAGCAAATCAAAAAGTTCTGTGCTCTTCTCGATACGATGACGAAAGAAGTGGGCAAGCCGAAGCGTGCTTTCGAATCAGCTGCTCCTAACACCACACTTATGAATCAAATTCATAAGGACTTCACGACTGATGCTCGTGGTGTTTTGAATGTATTAGTAAAAACTGATCGTATGCGTGCTACTCATAATTTCACCAAGAAAATCAAAGAAGCCTTGAAGGCCGATCCTTCGAAGTACGGCCTTGAGGCCGGTGCTGAGTTTGGTAAGTGGGCCGCCAAGGCCTCTGATGAAATTCTCTACAAGCTCATGCGCACAGATATCATCGAGAAAGAGCAGCGTATTGCTGGCCGTGGTTTGACTGTGGTTCGTCCGATTGAAACTGAAACGAGCGTTTTGAATAACGTGCACGGTTCATCTCTTTTCACTCGCGGTGAAACGCAAGTTCTGGCCACTGTGACTATCGGTGGTAAAGAAGGCGAGCAAATGAAAGACGGGATCACTGGTCTTTCTTACGATAAATTCTACCTTCATTACACCATGGCACCATTCTCTGTCGGTGAAGCACGCGGTTACCGCGGTGTAGGCCGTCGTGAAATCGGTCACGGAAATCTGGCTGAACGCGCTGTTAAAAAAGTTATGCCTGATCTCGCTACTTTCCCATATACCGTGCGTGTAGCCTGTGAAGTTTTGGAATCAAACGGTTCATCTTCAATGGGTTCAGTCTGTTCAGGCTCTATGGCACTGATGGATGCGGGCGTTCCTTTGAAGGGACCTGTCGCTGGTGTGGCGATGGGACTTATCAAAGAAGGCGAAAAGTTTAAAATTTTGACTGATATCTTGGGTGATGAAGATCATTTGGGCGATATGGACTTCAAAGTAGCTGGTACTTCAAAAGGTATCACGGCCATTCAGATGGACATCAAGATCACCGGTATCACTCCTGAAATTATGCAAAAGGCGATGACTCAGGCGAAAGAAGGCCGCTTGCATATCTTGAGTGAAATGGCGAAAACGATCTCAACTGAACGCAAGGCCTTCAAAGAAGGTGTGCCACAAATTAAGATGACGAAGATTGCTCCAGACAAGATCGGCGCCTTGATCGGTCCTGGTGGCAAGAACATCAAAGGTATTCAAGAAGGCTTCAAAGTTTCTATTGAAGTGGAAGAAGACGGAACCGTTAAAGTTCTTGGTACTGACGTTAAAGTTCTTGATGAAGTTGTCAGCCTTATTGAGCTGCAACTTTCAGGTCCAAAACCTGGCACTGAGTACCTAGGTACTGTTGCTACCGTTAAAGAATACGGAGCGTTTATTGATATCGCTCCTGGTATCTCTGGACTTGTGCACGTTTCTGAAATTGCTGATGAGCGCATTCAAGATGTGACTCAGTATTTGAAAGAAGGCGAGCAAGTAAAAGTGAAAGTCATGGAAGTCGACCGTTTCGGCAAGATTCGTTTGTCGATCAAGGCGATCGCTCCCCTGGCCAAGAAAGGTTAATTCATGAGTCAGACGTTTGAAGTCAAAGTGAGGAAGCTTCCTCACTTTGACGAAAAGCTTGAGCTGCCTTTTTATGCCACGAGTGATGCCGCCGGTGCCGATATCAAGGCCTGTCTCCCTAATAGAGACAGTGTCGTGGTTGCACCAGGGGCACGAGTACTCATTCCGACTGGGCTTTCTTTTGAAATCCCGGCCCGTCATGAAATCCAAGTTCGTCCTCGTTCTGGCCTCTCGCTAAAAACGCCTCTTCTTGTCGTGAATGCTCCTGGCACGATCGATGCTGATTATCGTGGGGAAGTGCAAATTATCATTGGTAATTTTGGGACTGAACCCTTTGTCATTGAACATGGTCTGCGTATTGCTCAGTTGGTTTTTGCCCCGGTTTGGCAGGCCAAGTATGTGGCGACGGAAAATCTCACTGAGACTACTCGTGGAAGCGGTGGTTTCGGCTCAACGGGGGTGAAATAATGGATTTAAAAGTTCCTTACGCCAATGTGACTGATAAGAAACAGGCCTATGAAGCGGCCAAGAAACTAGTGCCTGAGGCCCTCGCCAAATTTGGTGTGAAGGCCGATGTAAAACAAGACGATGCCATCTCAAAGTTAGTTGCTAAAGGCAGTGGTTTTGAGGCACAGATTCATTTCGTAGATGGTGAGGCCCATGTCACTGTTGATCTGGGTTTTTTACTTCGCCCTTTGAAAGGCAAAGTGCTAGAAGCCCTCGAGCGCCAAATTAAAAAAGTCGTTTAGGAGTTCTCGTGTCCCACAAGCTTACACTATGGCCATCGGGTGAAGTGCTCGAAGTCAACAGCACTGAACCACTCTTAACTCAGCTTAAAAAGGCCGGTAAGGCGATTAAGTCGAGCTGTGGTGGTTGTGCCACTTGCTCGGATTGTGTGATCGTGGTGAAAGGTGGCGAAACGAGTCTCACTCCGCCGACTTTTGAAGAACTGCGTTTGCTTGGAAACGTCTTTCATATCACCAAAGAGCGCCTGTCTTGTCAGACGAAGCTCACCGGTGATGCCGTCATCGATATCAGTGCCCATGAGAAAACCATCTCACTTTCTAAAGATGCGCCCAAGGTGGTGTCAAAAAATCCATCAGTCGTCGTTAGAAAGAAAGAAGAAGTGCAAGAAAAGCAGGTAAAAAGTCAGGAAAAAGAGGGAGCAAAACAGCAAGACGCTTGGTACCGTCATTGGGAAAAGCCCAATGACAAAGAAGCCTCTGAGCGCCCTAAGCACTTAGGTGGTAACAAACGTCCGAAGCCTTTTACCATCAAAGATCCTTCCACAGACCGGGAGGATGAAGAATAGGAGAGTGCATGTCCACAGCTACGGTCGCTGGTTCCAGTCCATCAATTGATAGTACCAAGTATCCCCCACAAATTAAATTTATCGTCGGAAATGAGGCCTGTGAGCGCTATAGCTTCTATGGCATGAAATCGATTTTGGTCATCTTCATGATTCAACAATTGTTGGTGCATGAAGCAGAAGCCACTTCGATCTATCACCAGTTCTCTGCCCTAAGTTATTTGTTTCCTCTTTTGGGTGCTTTCATTTCCGATCGTATCTTAGGGAAATACAAAACTATTCTTTATCTCTCGCTCGTTTACTGCGCCGGCCATGCGGTGCTCTCGATTTGGGAAAACATGACCGGCCTTTATGTTGGTTTGTTTTTAATCGCTCTAGGAGCAGGGGGTATTAAGCCCTGTGTTTCGGCCCACGTCGGTGATCAGTTCAAAAAAGGCCAAGAAGCCTTGCTCGCAAAGATTTTTAACTTGTTCTATTTCATGATCAACTTCGGCTCTTTCTTCTCGACGATGATTACGCCTTGGACTTTGAAGCATTACGGCGCTTCTGTCGCGTTTGGTATTCCAGGTGTCTTGATGTTTATCGCCACTTTCATCTTCTGGTTGGGCCGCAAGCAATACGTTCACGTGCCACCAGCGAAAGCTGACGGTCACGGTTTTTTAAATGTGATGTGGACCAATCTTACGTCAGCTTCATCGGGCAAAAGTTTTTGGGATCGCTCAACAGCGAAGCACGGTGCGGAAGCCGCTGAAGGGGCGAAAGCAGTTTGGGATATTACCAAAGTCTTTGCCGCCGTCTCGGTTTTCTGGGCGCTCTTTGATCAGCACGGTTCAAGCTGGGTGATTCAAGCGACTAAAATGGATCTCATGTTTATGGGGATTCAATTTGAAGCCTCTCAAATTTCAGCTTGGAATCCTATTATGGTGATGGGGCTTATCCCGCTCTTCACTTTTGGCATTTATCCGCTGTGTGAGAAGCTAGGATTTAGAATGACTCCACTTCGTCGTATGACAGTGGGGATGTTCGTGGCAGCGTTCTCCTTTATGATGGCGGGCATGATTCAAACGCAACTTGATGGCGGCAATCAGCTCAATGTGATGTGGCAGTTCTTCCCATATTTAGTTATTACGGTCGCTGAAGTGATGATCTCAATCACAGGCCTTGAGTTCGCTTATACCCAAGCACCTCGCAAGATGAAGTCATCGATCATGTCGATGTGGCTTTTGACGGTGTTCTTTGGAAATATGTTGGTGTCGTTTATTACTAAGATCGAACTCTATCCGGTGGCCAGCTCAGGCTACTTCTGGTTCTTCGCAGGAGCGATGGGAGTATTCGCCTTTATCTTCGCTTTCATGGCGAGTCGTTATAAAGAAAAAAATTACATGCAAGCCTAAACGAAAAAGGCCCGCTTTCGCGGGCCTTTTTTTATTCTGTACTTTCGCCTGGGAACCAATAATTCTTTTTCGGCGCAATCTCAGCAGTTGGGTCAAGAGTTAAGACCCAGTTTCCGTCGACGTTGATCGCCGATCCACAAGTGCCGGTCGCAGAGTTGCTAAAGGTTAAACGATCATCCCAGTCCTCAAAATTATTGAAGCCGAGGTCAATGATATCGTTACTCGAATCATCATCATAAATGGTGGGATATTCCAGCAATGTCACGGCAGAGCCTGCGTCCATCTTTGTACGAGTGGCGTAAGGAAGCGCGCGGTTATAAACGTCTGAGACGAATTGAAAGTTTTGTGTCGTTGGCGAGAAGTTTCTATTCCATTCTCTAACAGCAACTCTAATGCGTGCTTTCACATCATAGGCATGGTCGAGACAGGAGAAAGTATAGAAAGGTTGATTGCTCATATTGGCGGCACTAAATTTTCTCAAAGGACTGTTTGGGGCGAAGGTGGCCACCACGTTTCCAGGAATGCCTGCTCTAAAGGGGTGATCTGCTAATGGAATCACATCTAGATTATTGGTATCTTTCTCTTGTGTACCGGTGGTTGATACACCAAGTTTCGAATAAGAAGCCAAGACATTGGGATCAAACTCAACTCCTGGCAGTGGAGTGAAGCTATTGGCGGCATTGTAGTTTGCGACACCCGAGCACTGGCGCATAAAGTTTGCGGCATGCAGATTTGTTCCGCGCTTTTCAATCGATTGATTGATAGTCATTGTTACTTTGCCTTCATTTTCCTCAAGGCTTGTAACAACCGAAGTGAAACCTTTGTTTGCAGTAGGGATGACATCTCTGATGGCGCCACCGATACAATTGTAAACGCTACCACCACATTCTCTGGTTCGAGGGGTTGAGCCTGTGACCGAGATCACATCAGGAATATTATCTGGTGGATCTGAAGTATCAGTTCCCGTAACGGTTACATCATGGATTTGGATTCGACCCTCATCACACATGGTTTCGCCGTAGTTATAAGTACAAAGATTTTCTTCATCAATATCGGCCCCTGCTAAGTCTGGTGCCACATCTAAGTGTAGTTGTCCAAAGCTCAAAGGCAGAGTTAGTCCGCTATCGTTAAGATTGAAGAAGCGATTACAAAGTTGTGCCACTGTTGTGTAGGTAGGTGATGGGTTACCGTATAATGCTGGTATGTCGTTGCCAGAGAGATGCTCCACAACCGAATCATCGCAGTTAAAGCGCACCACTTGACGAGGTTGACCATTGATTCGAAGTGAGAGACCTGGGTTATAGTTCCAGTAACTAAATGGGGCCTTAGCAATATATTCGCAGGTGCTGCCATCAGACTGCGCTTGCATTTCTAAACCATGATAGTAAAGAGCAAACTCTTCTGCTTCCACGAAACAGCTAATATCGCGAGTTGAATCGAGTGTCTCTGGAGTATCGACCACATCATCGGCCTGACAGCTGATGCCGCTACCGAAATTTGCTTTATGCAGAACATAACCTAAATCTTCAGCGGGTACGCCTTCTGCTGGTGTATCAGTTAGAGTCACATAAAAGCGATTGGTGGAAGTTGTAGTTGTGGTTCCACCACCAGTCGTGGTCGAGGCAGGGGTAGAGAGTTCCGGTGCAATTTTCTCCTGACATCCGCTAATCATTGCGAATATTAAGAGGAGTCCACCAAATTTAAGCATCCATGTTTTTTTCATATAGGCGTCCTTTCACCAACTTCTTCAATTGCCTATCGGCGTAAACTGGCGAGAGTTTAAGGGTCACACTTTCCTTTTTTACTAAACCAGTTAGACTGATAAGAGAGGCTTTGATTTTATTGTAAGACCAGACAAGGATAGTCGGGTGATGTTCCATAAGATTCAGAATTTACAGGGGTCTTTTAAGGCCTGTCATAAGACCCTGCTAGATGGCTTGCCCTATTTCTTGGGCATTTTACTCATGTTTTCTCCTCTGAGCTTGTGGGCGGCGAGGGATGCCGTTGTCATAAAAGAGCGTGCCGTTATATGGGCCGATGCTCAGAGAAGTGCACCTTTGGGGTATGCCCGTCGAGGGCGCACGTTGAGAGTGGGAGATAAAGAACGCGAAAAAGGACAGGTGGTTTCGGTTATCGTGTCTGGAAAAGTCGCCTACATTTCGGTGGAAGATATTTCGATTGATGAAGATCGTAAAAAAATCGATATCGAAGAAGTCACTCTCACACGCTTTCAAGAAGCCACTAAACCACGCTACCGCGATCAAATGGTTTTTGCTGTTGTGAAATTCAATGCCACAGAATCGGCCGATACAGCAGCTGGACGTTTAGAGAAAGAATGGAATTTCCAAGGCGGACAATTAAAAGGTGAGATTCGCACAACGAGTGAACGCCTTAATGTGGGCTTTATGTTTGAGTATCTCTATGGAGAATCTCAACAGGAGGCCTTCCGAATTTTCGAACTTGGTATGGGTGTGAGTTGGGCGATGGTGAACACGCGTAATTTTAAAATTCGTGCTGAGGCGATGGGCCTGTTGGTGCCATGGGCGCAGTATGAAGCGGCCCCATTATTTACTCTCAATGGCTACGGGCTAGGAGCGATCGGACAATTAAGTGCGAACTATTATTTTAATGAGACCTGGGGACTTGAAGTGGCCGGTGGCATTCAGGCGGTGAAACTTTTCGGTATTAAACGTCCTAGTCCCTTCCAAGAATTCAGTCCGATGTTTATGGGGCCTAGACTCTCAATTGGACTGACTGGCCGATTCTAAGAGCGTTTTCAAGGCCTCCAGATCAGCTTTACGAGAGTGACGATCGATCGCAATAGATTTCTCTGCAGACTGATTTGCCCACAAAACGAAATAACCTTTATTCTGAAAACCGACGGCCGCTTCGCCGCCTTTAAGACGTGCCACATTCGGTGCGTCCATATGGTGTTGCACTTGGAAAGCAGGGGTCGCTAAGTTTATTGTGCGCTTATAGCAAGGCAGACCAAAGAGTCGATGCTGAACAATCAACACAGCTCCATTTTTGATTAAGCGTTTCTCATAAAAGAAAAAGGCCAGCACAGTCAGCGGAGTTAAAATCAACATAGTCTCGAGACCATGAATTAAAACGAGATCCAAGCTGTCACCTAAAGTTCTTAGTTTGTTGAGTGGTGCTCTCACCGCGAGCCAGAGAAAGAAGAGTACTGAAAGTGAGGCGAGAGCATAGCCCCAAAAAATATAGGGGAGACCGTAGGTTTTGACTTGAACGCGCACACCTTGCTCGTTCTGGGTAAGACTTACGAAGTCAGATTCTGAGGTAGAAACAGGAAATGGATATAAAAGGCCCATGCCTCTATTTACCGCAAATCAGTGGTATTCGTCCAGGATTGTGGGGCGATGATGTCTTTGATATCCAAGCGAATATCAAGTTTTTGTGCCCATTCCTCACGAATCTGAGCACTGCTACGCAAGTATTGCTCCGCCCATTGTTGAATAACTCCTGAGAGTTCGGCCAGCGTGACGGTTGGCGAAAGCGCGAGGTCGACTTCTAACATCAATCGTAAAAACAGCACATGCTGACGATGCGTGACTGAGGTACGACGCAAAACTTCTGTCGATTGTTGGTAGACCACTAAGCGTTCACGTTTGGTTTTAAGTTGTTGCCATTGCCAGAAACTCCAAACCCATAGGCATTGGGAGCGTAGCTCGCCCTCCGCTTGGGCCAGTGACATCTGCATATAGTGGAAGGCCGCCGTGATATCTTTGAGATCCATAAATTTCTGTGCCAGAGCGAAATGATGTCTCACGCTCCATTCATGACGTTCTTCTTTGGGAAAAGAGAACTCTAAATTTTCTGGGTTTCGCATGCTAGTTTGAAAGAGATTTGTCCAGCGTATCATCTTGCCTTGTTGCCACATGGGAGCATCGCCACAGAGTAAGTCTAGCGCCTGATGAGCGGGTGAAAAGCTTAAGGCATGAATGGTGGATAGAGAAATAACCGGCGAAGCAGCACGATGCAATTTTTGCGCACGAGTCAGATTGATAAGCGCTGGTTCAGTAGAGGCTTTTTGTAGACGCTCCAAGCACCATTCGCGACGAAGACGGCAGTATTCAACAAAGCCTGGTGGCTCCATAGAAGGTCTTTCTTTATTTTTGACCAGAGGAGAGTTGTTAAAGACGAGCGTTTTGGCATCTCGCATATTAGCAGTAACGACATCCAGTTGAGGACCAGCGATATCCATCACCAACATAACTCCAGCGGCATCAAGAGCATGAAGCCCCCAGAGTCTTTGCGTTTGAAAACTTTTGAGCTGGCGGCGCAGCTCGCTCACGTTATTGGCC
>JBKHVI010000009.1:0-74009 GCA_046570105.1 Bacteriovoracia bacterium | reverse complement strand
GGTTACACCTTCACATCACCGTGTTCATCACGGCAAAAATTCCCAGTACATCGACAAAAACTTCGCAGGCCTCATTAGCATTTGGGATTATATCTTTGGCACTTATGAACCAGAAAATGAGCCGGTTCGTTATGGTATTCGTGGAATTAAAGAGCGAGTGAATCCTTTCAGTTCAAACTTCATTATGTTCGCTCCCAAACTTTGGCAGCCGCTGCCGAAAGTAAAACCGGCGCCGACAATTAAAAGATGGGGCGGAACACTTTTAGCGGTGGTGCTGTGCTTGAGTTATTTCTTGATTGAATACAAGCTTGAACTTAAGATAAAACTAAGTTTAGTTTTTATTCTTCTTGGTGTGATTGCGGGTGTCGGATGGCGTGAAGATCATCCAGAGACAAAGGCCCAAACACATCACACTTGATACTAAGGGATGCATGCGTTTTCTAGTCCTTCTCATTCTCTTTAGTTGCAGTCATAAGCAAAATCCCCCAGGAACAGTTACACTCATCAAGCAATGGCATGCTTCTCCATCAACTCAAACTACCGATGTGACTGCCAGCCGCGAACTTCCACAATATAATAACCAAAAAGAAATTTACGATTATCTCGTCAGTGAAATTGAGAGCAAAGGAGCCATCACATTATTAGTGGAAGGTTGCCAGGCCGAACTTCCCGTTGAAAAAGGTTTTGTGGCGGTGAATGGTTGGAGTTACGATTTGCTGAAAGGCTATAGTTCTCGTCGTGACTATGCAGATATCATTACCTCCATCCCACTAAAGCTGCGTGCCAAATTCCCTCAGCAAGTAAAAGCCATCTGTGCCGATGATATGAAGTTGATTACTGAAAATCAGCGCGCTTTGAGTGATGCCAAAGGCAATCTTGGTTTTTATATTCGCCTCACAGAAGCGAAGCCTGGCACAGTGATGTTTAAGCGCTATCACCAAGCACTGGAAGAAGCCCACAAAAAGAAAACCGCTGATCCTATCAATTCTGCACGGGAGCAAGGTCGGATTGAATTGGCGAATTTTCGAAAATTTATCAGTGAGCGCAATACACTTTTTTTAAAGATGCTGGTGAAATACCGCGCAGAGAATCCGATTCTCATTGTCGGTGGTCTGCATACTGATGAATTAATGGAAGAGCTTACGCTTGCCCAGATTGAAACCATTCTTATTACGCCTGACGATTACCCCGAAGAGAGTGAACGTGTTTTATTAGACTTAGAAACTGCTCTTCAGAAATCACCGAGTTCACCAGGCAACTAATCCATTTTGCGGCCTAGAATTAACCTTAACTTTACTGCTTCTTTAAGTGATTTTTCCTAAACTGTTGTATAATAGGCCATGACCTAAAGAACCAATCTAGGAAGGAGGGTTTATGGCACACAAAATTTTAGTACTCTTAACACTTTTTGCATTCACGGCCTGCGCCTCTTTGTCTGATCGTGATCCAGCATCTGATGCTGAAGGACAAACAGAACAGCGTGACTACCAAAGAGAAATGAACGGTCTGTTCAACCAGTAGAAATTCATTTAGCCTATGAGGGATTTCTTACAAGGAGTCCCTCATGTTCTGGCCCGTAATCTTCACTCTTATTTCTCTCCCCGCCTTTGCCGATGTCGATGCATTGAAGCTCGTGCCTGGTGGAAAAATAAAATCCAAAACAAGCTTTGAAATTAAAGTCACCACTGCTCAAAATACTGAAGTGGAACTTGGGATTGATCAAGACGGTGACCTGGAAGAAGCTTCAGGATTATCAGCTGAAAAAGGTGATGTCTTCGAACCTGGTGAAAAGCGTTTGCCACTGAAAGATGTTGTGGCTGCCCTTAAGAAAGCCGGCAAAACATTACAAGGTGAATGGATCTTTGAGCAAAGTGACGATGGTGACTGGCTCTATGATTTGGAAGGTATCGAGAATAAAAAGAACGTGGATTATATTGTGAATGCAGAAAATGGAAAATTACTGCGCACCGAAGTCGACGAGTAACTACTTATTAAGTTCGCTCGTCACCCAGCTTAAAACTTTAGATGTCAGTGGCTGGATATAAGAAATATTTGTGAGCATACCACTGGTGGCAATCTCTCGACCTGTATGCACACCAATCAGTCGCAGGCCCTCTTTTTGGCGCTGAAATACAGGTCCCCCCGAATCACCTAACACACCCAGCTCATCGCGGGCACGTAGATAATCGCCGAACTCACCTTCGTAGAATGAGAGAATCCAAGTACGAATATTTTCTCCAGCACGTCCTCCAAACCCAATACGCTCAAACGGAAGATCCGTCTTAAGTGTTCCGATTTGAGTAGGATTAAATTCGTTTTGAATGGCTTCTTTTAAAAATAACAGGCCCACATCAACACTTCCGCCAGGCAGATTGCCGCGATAACCGGGATGCATTGAACCACGGGTGACATCGATGAATTTCACATCTTGTTTGCGCAAACTGCGCTCAGTGGTCACGCGCGCTTTGAGAAAACCATCCACACAATGAGCTGCAGTTAAAACGACGGTGGGAGAAATAAGAATTCCAGAACAAGTCGTGGGGCCGCCGGCCTTTTCAATCGCGATTCCCACCGTGTGAGAAAATTCGCGCCAATCAACTTTTTGTGCTTCTGCGGTAGTCATAAATAGAAAAACCCCGCAGAAGGCAAGTAAACATGCCTTCATACGGGGTTAAGTATAAAACTACTCTATGCGAACGTCCATTTCGGCAGCTTTGAATAGCGATTCTAGTGCCTTAGCGTTTACTCCCTGAGGGAAACGCACTGGGACAAGAACGCGATTGCGCGAAATCTCGATATCTTTAAGATAGATCGCATGCTTAATCGCCTCACGACGAATGACTTTCGTAACGGCTTTCTTCACATCTTCAGCTTCAAGTGGTGCTCCACCGAAAGCACGCGGAGGGAAAATCAGACGTAACTGCGAAGCAGTTGGGGTCGATGGCGCTGGAGGTTGACCGCGTGAAATTTTTGCGACAACCGAAGCATCCATATACGGGTTGCCGTAATTGCCGTTGTAATCTTGAATCGGATCAGTCGGTAGCCAAATAAAATCAGGATGTGTTTCATCCAGATTTCCCGCTTGGCGAGAATTTTCTTGGTGCTCCCAAATACCATCACCAATCATGCGACCCACTGAAGTTACTGTCGTGCCATTGGCCGACATCACGAGTTCTTTGTCGAAGTTCAATCGGAAAGCCAAGTAGCGGCCCTCGTAGTCTTCACCAAAATACTCCACATCTTCAGTGTCTTTCACTTTCTTAATATCAAAGGGCTTACTGATATGTCCTGGAGCAGTTCCTAGATCGTTGGCCCAGTAAATCTTCACACGAATAAGCGCACTCCAGTAGCTGCGAGAGCCGTCACGAACCTGCGAGATATCTTCTTTTCTGATGGGCAAGAATCGGTGACCAACAATCGGTTGGTTCCATACTTCATCACCAGTAAAACGATCAACAACAACACCGGTTTTTTGTGCGCCGACATAGTTGGTGAAAATTAAAAAGAACGCTCGAGGACTAACGTCCCAGAACATCTTATAAGATTCCGTTGGGCGATTGTGATCATGCACCCAAGCACCGGTCTTTTTATTTTTATCTGTCCAGCCAGCATTAAGACTCGCACTTGAGAGCCAGAGCTCAGTGTAAATCCCTTTTTGTTCGGCGACACTCAGAGTTTGAGCTCCCACTTTGATCGCTTTACGAGGCTCCATCTCTTTAATGGCAGCAGCTGACCAACCATTACAGTGGCCCCACCATGATTCACATGATTTTTTTAACTCTCCCGTAAGATTGTCACAGCTGTGATTTTCTTTTTCCCAATCATGGGCTTCTTTACCAATGCGAGCGAGCACACCATAGACTTCCATCGGCGAGCGACCAGCACTGTCATCATTGCCGTCTTTATCAAGTTTGATGGCAGTCCCCTTACTTGAGTAAGGAAAGAAGTTGCCTGCCCAAGGAGTAATTTTGGGTTGAGCAATACGATGTTGATTATAAAGGTCTTTGAAACTGTTTTTTGTGATCTCAAAGCCACCCGTGTCTTGTGCTAGGGCGCTGGTAGATAAGAAGAGTGCCAATAATAAAGTTCTCATCGAGCACCTCCTACTGAAAGCGGCTGGGTGACTGAGAAGAACCTGGCATTCTCTGTATAGGAAGGCCATGGCATACCTTTACACCAACCCACTTTAACCAGTGATCCATAATCATCACGCTCAGTCGTTACGCCTCCATCACACTGTACAGGAGAGAAATTACGAGAGAAGCGATTGCGGATTTGATGAACTGCTACTCCATCTAACAAACTAAATTGTTCACTGGGTTTACCAGCAACAAACTTAGCGCGACTTGATGGGAGATCAACTGGGAACAAAGACAAACCAGAAAAAGCCGAAAGATTTTCTTCGTTCACAATTCGAACAACTCGATTTTTGCTTGGTGTTTCATAAAGTGTGCTGTCAACGGCGTGAACGCGGTAAGTGTCATCAACAAATAAACGCATACTCAATTGATCATTTGCTTTCAATTCTCCGCGACCAATTGCCTTAAGACGTTTATCAGTCACTTCAATAATGGCACAGCGGCGAGTGGCGTTCTCTGCAAGAGCTTGAGGGAATACATCTTTCGGTTTGAGACTGGCGAAAAGCCCACGCTGAATAAACTGGCGACAAGGATTTTCAGCAATCACTGAAACTTCAAAAGCGCGAGGCTGACTTAAATAAACATCCGTTGGATCAGATGTTTTATTTTGTATCCCGCTCACCTTTGGGAAAACATAGACTTCAAATTTTCCAGGCTTCACGCGATTTAGATCACTCAGACTGACTGAGAGATCCGGCACTGGTGATGCAGGCACTCGCCCATCATCGGCCAAGGCCTTGAGTGTCTCTTCGTGTACTCTTTGAGTGGCCGCATTTTTTTGCGGATTCCAGCCGGTGACCGGTTGGTGAGCACAGCTCGAAACAATAATGAATAAAGGTAAAATAAAACGCATGAGCGCCTCCTAGCGTCACTCATAGCATCTCTGCCGCCAAGAGTTTGTGCAAGGCTTGGGCAAATTACACCGGTTAAATTTAGGTTAAATTAGAAACCGACGAAAAATCCACTATTTTGCTCAGCTAACATTCGTAGAAACTGATAAGGCTTTCCGGTTTTGTCGTGCAGGACTTCTTGGCCAACACCAATTGTGTTGATTTGCACTTTGAGGATTTTATTCAGCTCGCGGATGTGACCCAACAAATCGTAGATATCATCCTTAATAGGTGACTGATGCAGACTGGGTTCCCCATCAGTTAAAAGAACGATGTCCGTCATCTGCATATAATTTTTAAAAATATAGTTGAGCGTATCGCGCGTCGGTGTCGCCCCATCAGGCTTCATAGCATAGATAAAATCGAAGGCATCAAGCTTTGTCTCCGTCCCTAGCTCTTTCATCTCTTTAAACAAAGCACGGTAAGGAGAACGAGAACCATTAGGGAATTGCACAATCTCAATACGATATTGTGGTGGCATGGAAGTCAAAAGCATTTTAAGACCGGCCTTCACTTGCCCCATGCGATCTTCGTCTAACATCGAACGAGAAGTATCGACGATGAAAACAATATTTCTGCCTTTAAACTTAAAGCCGACATCCATTCCCGTCATATCTTCAGTAGGCTCTTTCGATTCTACAGGTGGAGTCGCAGCTACCTGAGTCTTGAGGGCTTCATTTTCTTGGATAGCAAGCTTCGCACTCTCACGCAGCTCACGTAGTTCCGCTAGCTCGTTTTGCATTTCCTGCATTTGCGCATCTTTCGCTCTCACCAGCTCTTCGATCTTTTTGGTTGTATCGTTTTGTGGGTTACCTTTAGGAACCGCGACATAAAGAATAATCACCGCACCTAGGGCACCTGAGATGATATCCAGAAAGGACAAGCTAAAAGCATTTATCTCGCGACGACGAGGCATTTAGTTAAGCTCAATTTTGTTAATAAAGTTTTCAATAACAAATTCTTTCAAATCAGAATGAAGTTTGTCGTACTTTTCTTGCAACTCATGCAAGTACCACATGATGATGACTGACAACACAAGTGCCACCAGAGTGGTATCGAATGCGACAGCGAGGGCCGTAGTAATCGCTTCCATGTCACCTGAGTTAGCAATCGCCAGCGCCATGGAAATACCGATAACGGTACCGATAAATCCCAGCGATGGAATAACCCAAACTAAATAACGAATAACAGATTGATCAGACTCAGCTTTGTCTTGATAAATTTCTACTTGCATAGAAACGATATCAATCAACTCACCCAGATTGTCCGCACTTCGAAACTTGGTGCAGGTTTTTTTCAATAGATCGATCAAAATGAAGCGATCTTTTTTCGCTAGCTCCACTAATTTAAATTTAAGATTGTTAATATCGTTAGGAAGAAAAACATTTTTCTCATTGGTAGGAATAACGTTCATGGTAAAAGCGCGACGTTCACGATGGACACCACGAATTCTTCGACGCGTTTCAAAAAGAGCCAAGAAAAAAGCAAAATAAGTCAGCGCTTGAATGTAGCCACCACCGACAATATCTCCACCGATGACTTGCATCAAACGGTGCAGCGTATTTCCCTCTGGAATCGTCTTGTAGCCCAGCATGGCGACAAACATGATGCCCAGAGTAATTCCTGAGGAAAGAGAAAGGTTTTTGAGGTTTTTCATGCCAAAAGTGCTCCCAACAGGGGTAAGATACCCCTGATTATAGAATGAGGTTCCCTATGAAAAGAATTGAAATCAACCCAGAAGCTGTCGAGATCGTAAAAAAATTTACAATTAACGACGTAAATTTGGGATTTGGAAAATATATGTCGCCGATTATGGTGACGTGTCACTACAAAGAAGGCACTTGGGGCAAGGTCGCACTGATCCCTTACGGCCCCCTCCAACTTGATCCATGCGCCAAAGTTCTTCATTATGCTCAAGAAATTTTTGAAGGCCTTAAGGCCTATCGCCACCCCGAAGGTGAGATCAGCCTATTTAGACCAGAACATAACGCTCGCCGATTTAATTTTTCAGCTCGTCGTATGGCGATGCCGGAATTTCCCGAAGACCTATTTGTCGAGGCCTGTGCCACTCTTACTGCTTATTCTCATCACTTAGTTCCTCGCCGCTTAGGTGAGTCACTTTATCTTCGTCCATTCATGATTGCCTCAGAAGCAGGGTTAGGAATTAAGCCATCGAAAGAATTTCTTTTCTGTGTCGTCGCCTCACCTTCAGGAAACTATTTTAGTAATCCAGCCGTGAAGGTGTATGTAGAGCGCGATGAAGTCCGCGCAGCTACCGGTGGAATTGGTGCTGCCAAAACGGGTGGTAACTATGCCGCCAGTTTGCACTCATACGCACGCACATTGAATGAAGGCTGTGATCAAACCATGTGGCTTGATTCGAAAGAGCATGCTTACGTGGAAGAGATGAGCGGCATGAATTTCTTTGCTGTCATCAACGATACTTTTGTCACTCCTCCACTCTCTGACAGTATTTTGGAAGGTGTCACACGCCGATCACTCATGGAGCTTGCTCAGCGCCGCAAATGGCCAGTGATTGAAGAGCGCATCCATATTGATGATCTCCTCGCTAAAATTAAATCAGGTGAATGTAGTGAAGCCTTTGTCTGTGGCACAGCTTCAGTGCTTGTTCCCATCGCCAGCCTTAAATTCAAAGACGGCAGCACCTATCACTTACGTGAGCCGGAAGGAAAACTCTCCAAAGAACTTAAAGAAGAGTTGCAGGGTGTGCAGGCAGGCCGCGTACCACCACCGGAAGGTTGGCTGACGTTTGTTCCGAAAATCGAGTATTAATTTTTACAATTTTGCCAGTCTCATCCTGGCTATGTAGAAGTTAAATGCTTGGATTGGCTTCCAGGATGAACTTATCTTTTCTAGTAGAAAGCTTAAGGCGTCCTCTAAATAATCTTCGAATATAAATGAGATTTAGCTTCGGACTTTACTGGCAAATTTGTAAAAATAAAAAAGGGCCTCTTTCGAGGCCCTTTTCATTTAGAGATTTGGCAGAATTTCAAAACAGATAATCGCTACCACTGTTGGGAAGAGAGCACCTTTCAAAAGACCGAAAGGTGAAATATTTCCACCTTCAAAGTTCTCTTTCAAGATTCCGTAGCCTGCTGGGTTAGGAGCGTTAGCGATAACCGTTAAACCACCCCCCGTCACTGCACCAGCAACTAAGAAGTATTTCGCAGAATCACTCAACTCAACCAACGAGCCTAAGTAAGTCAAAGCGGCGTTGTCGGTAATCGCCGTCAAACCAGTTGCACCAAAGAAGAGCGCTTGGTCACCCAATGATGAAATCAACGGCTGGAGCCACCATTTCTGAAGAGATCCAAGCACAATCAATCCACCCAAGAAGAAACCAACCATCAATGATTCTTTAATCTTGATGCGATCATCCTGGAATTCTTGCGTCACTGTTGTGAAACCTAGGAAGAACAAGAAGAGACCCATGAAGAACACCATGTGGTGAGCAGTTAAAACCACCATCGCCAAAAAGATCAAGTGAATGATGGTGACCCAAACTGGTGGATGCATCTTATCGCCACTTTCAGCACGTAGCTCAAAGCTGCCGGCCAATTCTTTTTTGAACATAAACGTAATCGTCAAGGCACTGATGATACAAGCGATGGCGGCTTTATAACCGAATTGAGTCATCATATGAGACATACCCCAACCCCATTTACCGGCCACCATAAGAACAGGAGGAGCGGCAAAGTGAGTCAGCGTTCCGCCGATTGAAATGTTCACAAACAACAAACCAATTGTGGCGTATTTAAACTTGGTGCTCATTTCACGAGAGAAGAAGTTCTTCTGCAAGATAAGCGCAGTGACTGTCATCGCCGCAGGCTCTGTAATGAATGATCCCAAAAGAGGACCGACCACACAGGCAGTGAGGAAGAAGGCCATCTTTTTTGGAATAGGTAGCAAACTTGAAATCAAGACAATCACTTTTTCTGCGAGCTTAATAACCGGACGAGTTCCCGCCATCGCCATAATGACGAAAACAAAAGCTGGCTCGGTGTAATTCAAACTTTCAAGATAAGGGATTGGAGCACTCACTCCGGCAACGGCTGCCATATAGACGATAAAGACAGCTGCCCACATACCAAAAACGGCTTCCACTTCAGCTAAAAAGTGAAACAAGTTTTCACCCATTGATCCTTCCGGATAGTGATGGGCCATTTCTGCAAACTTCGACACCATAAAGGTGTGCAAGATGGCGAGCGCGAAAATAATGGTCGCTCCCAACTCTACGAGACTAGGGTTCATTTGGGCTCCTTAAGTTAGACTATCTCTAGTTTAACTTAAGGATGAATTTTATGCGGAAATATAATTGTTAAAAAAGCTTAAAGCCTGATCAACCGTCACGGCCAATCGAGTTCACAGGACATGCGTCGATTTGCTCTTGGCACAGCTCGATTTCCTTAGGATTGGTCGGCTGTTTTTTGACGTAGGCATTACCGTTATCATCTTCTGCAAAGAATTCTGGGGCTCCAGAATAACAGACGTTACAGGCAATACACCCTTCACCCGCATCATCATCGGGGTCGGTGCAATAAAAGGCGCCGGGAATATTTTTTTCGTGCTTTTTCTTGGGGTTCGCCATGGTCTCTCCTGCCATGTTATTGTAAAAAACTCACTATAAGGAGGATGGCCGTTCTCGACAAGTCCTGTGTGGACTACGCTACGGTGCATTAAGGAAATATCTATGTCTAAAGAGATTATCAGCAAGGCAGAGGCCTGGGGTCATCATCCGGCGATCGCACTAAACGACCGCCAAGAAATCCTGGATTTACTCAAAAATCTCCCTCAAACAGAGAGTGAACTCACTGAGCGCTTTCACAAAGGCCTTGAGTTTGGCACCGGAGGCCTGCGAGGTGTGCTCGGAATGGGCGAAAATCGCATCAATCGCTATACCGTTCGTCGCGCGGCCCAGGCGTTTGCACTCACCCTCAAAAAACACTATCCCACTGGTGCCAGTATCGTGGTCTCTTATGACTGTCGAAATGGCTCGCGAGAATTTGCCGAAGAAACTCTGGGCGTCATGGCGGCCTTCGGTATCAAGGGCCGTATTTTCCCGGTTCTCACTCCGACTCCCATGCTCTCTTTCGCCATCCGCTTTTACGGCGCTCAAGGCGGAGTGATGGTCACCGCCAGTCATAATCCTCCTAAGTACAATGGCTACAAAGTATTCTGGAGTGATGGCGGCCAAGTGGTGCCTCCCATGGATCAAGAAATCATCGATAGCTACAACTCGCTCACGGATTGGTCAGAGCTCAAATACATGAGTTTCACTGAAGCAAAAGCCCAAGGTTTCGTCAGTGATACAGGTCCTGAAGTCGACGAAGCTTTTTATAAAATGATCGAAGAGACTGTGATTCTTGATCGCGAACTCTGTCAGTCACGCGGGAAAGAATTAAAAGTCGTCTTCACTCCACTTCACGGAACAGCACTTGTCCCGTGTGAAACTATTGTGAAACGCTTAGGCTTCACCACACTCACAACTATTGCCGCTCAAGCAAAACCAGATGGAAATTTCCCAACCGTTAAATATCCAAATCCGGAAGAGCCTGCCGCTCTTAAAATGGCAGTCGATGAAATGCTCGCCACCAATGCCGATATCGTCTTCGGCAGTGACCCGGATGGTGATCGCCTAGGAGTCGTAGGAAACCACAAAGGAGAGCCGTTTTATATTAACGGTAATCAACTGGGTGCTCTGTTCTTGCACTACGTTTTCAAAACTCGCCAAGCTAAAAACCTTTTGCCTAAAAATCCACTGGTGGTGAAAAGTATTGTGACGTCACCGGTGCAAGACACCATCGTCAAAAAATTCGGTGGCACCATCATGGCGACCCTCACCGGCTTTAAATGGATGGCCGATCTCATTCGTCGCCTGGAAGTTGAGAAATCACCTTATAACTTTGTCTTCGCTTCAGAAGAGTCGTTTGGTTATATGCCTCACAATGCTTCTCGCGATAAAGACGGCGTCTCTTCGATGGCGCTGATGTGTGAAATTGCGCTTCATTACAAAACGCGCGGCATGACTCTTATGGACGCCATGGATGAAATCGCCAACGAGTATGGTTTCTTTATGGAGCATCTCGTGTCTCTCGATTACGAAGGTATCGAAGGCGGCAAAAAGATTAAGCGTATCATGGAGCACTTCCGTCATTACAAATATCCTGAGATCGTTTCGCTTAAGATTAAAAATCTGACCGACTTTTTAAAACCTGAATCAGGTCTGCCACCAAGCAACGTTTTAGGTTTTACTTTTGTAAACGGCGATCAACTTTTCTTGCGTCCCTCAGGAACAGAGCCCAAGATTAAATTTTATATCATGGTAGGCGAGCACGAAGGCAGCCTCGCCGATAAGAAGAAACGCGCACAAGATAAAATCAAAAAGATTACTGATTTTGTCCTCGCGACGTGCGCTGAGGTTTAGTATGGTTGATGCCATTGTCTTGGTCAGCGGTGGAATGGACTCTCTTGTGTGTGCAGCTGAAGCTGTCAAAAAGCACAAGTCAGTGGCGTTCTTGCATATGGATTATGGCCAGAAGACTTCTTCTCGTGAGTACGACTCATTTGTTAAAATCGCTGATCACTATCAGATCCCCAAACATTTGCGAAAAATTATTGATATGCGCTTTCTGCAACAGATCGGCGGCAGCTCTCTGACTGATGCTTCGATCAGTGTGAAAGACTATCAAGGCGACTCAGATCTTATTCCTGATAGCTACGTGCCTTTCAGAAACTCGATCATTCTTTCACTCGCTGTCTCGTGGGCGGAAGTTGTCGGTGCGGGCATTTTATACATCGGTGCGAACTGGGAAGATTCTCCCGGCTACCCCGATTGTCGTCCGCAATACTATGAAGCTTTTAATAAATTGGTGGGCCTTGGTACTAAGGCCAGCCACATCAAGATCGAGACGCCGGTTATTCTCTTAAAGAAAAAAGCAATTGTTGAGCTGGGAGTAAAACTCAAAGCTCCGTTTGAGCTGAGCTGGTCATGCTACGCACGTTCAGATAAGGCCTGTGGTGTGTGTGATTCCTGCGCCCTTCGCATGCGCGGCTTTACTGAAGCTGGCATGAAAGATCCGATTCCGTACGTTTAATTTGTAGTTTTTTGCCATTCAAATTCGCCCGTAAAGTCCGAAGCTAAGTATGTTATTTAGTAGCGACAAACATCTTGAGGACGCCTCGTGCAGTCTTCGTTTAATGATTGATTCATCCTGGCTTGAATTTCATTACTTAAGAAGTTCTGTGCGCCAGGATGAGACGGGCGAATTTGAAAATAATCAATAAAGCTGTACGAAATCACCCTCAGTGACTGAACCACCCGAGTGAAGAATGGCAATCGCCCCATCTGGCCCGAAATAATCCATCACCTCAAGCGTGCCTTTGATATCCCCCTTGGAGATACCAATGAGTGCGCCTGTTTCAGGGTCATAGACATCTTGGCCTTCAGTAATAACTTTTAAAATATCACCGATGTTGATTCCGCTATCGCGGCCGGCATTGATGTAAACTTTTGTACCGATAATCTTAGCGATTCGCCCGGTCCAGTCGAGTTTTGAACCAAGGCTAATTAAGCGTGGGAGAAACTTACGAACAGCTACGCGAGTTGAATAGCGCATCAGATCCTGGCGATAGGCCAAGTTCTCTTCTTCTTCAGATAAATGAAAACGAAAGTTATCGTCGTGAACTGTGCCATCAACCGTGTCACTCAATAGCTCTTTACTTGAGATCACATCAAAAACTTTGATCTCTACTTTTGTTTCAGCGAGAGCTTTTGTCTTTCTCACAAAACCAATTTCATCAGAGGCCTGGCGAACACGAGCATCAACAATACGTCCAAAAATAACCAAATTCACGCCGGCCATTTTTGCTTTACGAGTTAGCTGAGCGAGCTTCACTCCCCCACCTGAATAAATTTCTTTTGAGTTACCAAAGATTTGTGCGGCAGTGGGATCAACCAGATAGTCACGTGAACGCATCACTTCTCGACGAAACTCTTCAGTCGCTTGAATCGCCAAGTCTTCACCGCCGAAAGGAGCTTCATTATAGAAACTCAAGAGTGCGATTTTTTTACGAATGGGATTGAAGTCTTTTACATTGCGATTAGTGTTTTGATTAGTCATGCGACCAGGATCAAGTGGTGTGCGTCGAATGGGTGCTGCACAGGAAGTGATGAGAAGAATTAAACACAAAATTTTTGTCATAACGGCTCACCTTTGGTGGGCCGTTAAACGTTTACGGTTTTGATTCCAAAGTAATGACGAGTTCGTTACTTTGTTCTTCAATCGCGAGGGGACGGCCCCATTCTGATTCTAACTCTTTTACGCCTGACACCAAAGCCTTGAATTTGTTTCCCTCTCCGCGAAAGTGCACCAGGATTCGGGCATTCTTAGAATTGAAGGAATCAAGCTTGCCCTGGGCCTGCATAGGGGCACCTTTCACGCGAATCCATTCCACTAAGCGCATCGCTTCTCCTAGATGGCGAGCATTAACCAAGCGAAGGACAATGGAATTCGTTAAGGAGACCGACTTCCCTACTTGGGTTTTTACCTCTTCAAACTTACCCAAGGGATAACGATAGGTCTGGGTGGCAAGGCCCGAGTTGAATTTCTTTTGTTCTTTAAGTTTGAGAGTTTGAATCTCTTTGGGCAAATCGGCCCAATGGAGGACACGCTTGGTGTTGAGATCTTGTAGAATCAAACCTCCGCTGTAGGTGATCTTTGATTCTTTCACTGCACCCATCAATTGCTCACGGCTCAAATTAATATTTACCGTTAACAAGAGACCACCAATGAGTTCAGGCTCAACAAAGCTGCCCATATTTTTTTCATCGTGGGCACGCCATTTTTCTAAAAGCTTTTCACAGGCCTCATCACAAATCGCAATGTCTTCTACATCACCAGGTGGGCGATCTTGAAACCACTTTAGCCATTCGTTCTGAACAGGTGTCATGAAATCTGAAGCTTGTGAAAGCTTCAGGTCTTCCCAGCTAAAGTTATCCAATCGTATTTGCGGATAAATCCAAAGTCGGCGAAAAGCGCGCGACTCATCTTGCATACGTTGCACATGAATCGGTAAGAGATTTTCGTCAACCTCCCCTTCTAGTGTCATCTGCCAAACGCCCACTGTTTCAGGATGGGCCGAAAAGGATTTGATGGTGTAGCGCTTAATCAGTTTATCTAACTTAGCAAAAGTGAAACGACTCTTAGACTTCTCCCAGACAAGTTTTTGCTCAATCTGCTCGGCCGGAGTGTTTTTCTGAGTTAATTCTTCTCTGAGTCTTTTTTCAATTTCAGCAAACCAAGGATCAAATTTCTGAGTCAAGGCTTCCTGATAGACGGCTTCATTGAGGTTTCGGCCCTTCATGCTTTCAGCAACGAGCTTTTCAGTGGCCGCGCGTAAAAGCGCTTGGCGAATTTCCTCTTCCGGAGCTTCGTGTGCAGGAATTTCAACAGAAACCGTACCTGCTTGCGCCATTAAAATAGGAAAAATGGCTAAAAGAGAACCAATAATGAGCCAGCCAATTTTTTTCATGAACGAACCTCTTCGGCGCGACCATCAACAATAAAGCTCACAGAATTATGTTGAAGGATTTCATTAATCTTCGCGGCCATTTGCGGCGAGGGTGCCACTAAGAAATTATCATCCAGTGGTAGGCGCGCGCGGCCTTCTTGAGTTTCAAAAACAAAATGGATCGGGACTGTGCCACGGTAGCTTAAAAGGATTTGGCGCACGCGAGTCAGTGAATGAGGATTCAAGCGCTCCATCGGAAGATTCACACGAACAGCTGTCACGCGATCATCTGAGGCTTCTTTGAGAGCTGTAATTTTATCGGGGAAGAATTTCTTAGGATCTTCCGAAAGACTGGCCTGTCCACTCATGAGAATAGGTTCATCACTAGAAAGCATCGCTTCAAACTCAGCATAGATGCGAGGAAAAATGAGACATTCAATTTTTCCAGTCAAATCTTCTAGAGTGAGAAACGCCATCTTATCACCTTTCTTAGTGATAATGGTTTTAAGACCTGTGATCAGACCACCCAGCACCATTGGGCGACGACTCGGATCAGCGTCCTGGCCTCGTGGGTTGAAACCTTCAGGACGACTGACCATCGGAAGCGCCTGCACATCGGCGATCGGCATACTGGCGAGTTTGGTTAAAATATCCTGATAACGATTCAACGGATGACCAGAAATATAGATTCCTAAAAGTTCAGCTTCTGTTGAGAGACGTTCTTTCTCGGTAAACTCTTCTGTCTCATGAATCTGTAAGGCCTCTTCCGCCGAAGCTTCCGAGCTGCCACCCATATCGAAGAGATTGGTTTGCCCCATACTCTTCTCTTCTTGCTTGCGGGCACCGTAAGCAGTGATCATTTCGAGGTTCTCAAGAAGCGTTTTGCGGTTGTACTTTTCAACCGAATCAAAAGCACCGACCTTCACGAGTGATTCCATCACGCGCGAGTTCACTTCCTTCGGATTCACGCGCTCAGAGAAATCAATGAGACCCTTTAATGGTCCATTTTCTTCACGCTCTTTAATAATCGCCTGAACAGCACCCTCGCCGACGTTTTTAATCGCCCCCATACCGAAACGAATGGTGTTACCGATGACGTTAAACAGCCAGAGAGATTCATTCACATCAGGTGGAAGGATAACAATATCATGCTCACGGGCATCTTGTGCATACATGGTGACTTTATCCATATTGCTGATCTCGGTACCGAGAAGAGCAGCATAGAATGCGGCCGGATAATAGCGCTTCAAGAAGGCGGTTTGATAAGCAATCACCGCGTAGGCCACGGCGTGAGACTTGTTAAAGCCGTACTCCGCAAATTTCGCCATCAAATCAAAGAGGTAAATACTCTTATCAACATCAAAGCCCTTAGCACTCGCGCCTTCGATGAAGATTTTTTTGTACTTCTCCATCTCTTCAGGTTTTTTCTTACCCATGGCTCGACGAAGCATATCCGCTTGACCAAGCGAAAAGCCCGCAATGGTACGAGCGATGTTCATGACCTGTTCTTGGTAAACGATAATACCGTAAGTATCTTTTAGAACCGGACGCAATTCTTCGAACAAGTACTGCTCTGGTTTGCGGCCGTGTTTGATTTCCACGAATTCATCATGCATCCCTGAACCCATCGGGCCCGGACGATAAAGAGCGTTAATCGCAGTGATATCATCGATCGAGTCGGGTTTAATACGCTTACACAGATCTTTCATGCCTGAAGATTCAAGCTGGAAAACACCCGTGGTATCGCCATCCCCGATCAAGTCAAACACTGACTTATCAGTCATGGAGATATCTTCAATATTAAAACTCTTATCGTGGTCACGACGAACAAACTTCACGGCATTATCAATCACCGTCAGAGTTTTTAGTCCCAAGAAGTCAAACTTAACCAGTCCAATTTTTTCGGAGAAGTCTTTATCAAACTGAACAACTTGCTCACCCTCACGCCCTTTGTAGAGCGGACAGTAAGTCACCAGTGGTTCGTTGGTGATAATAACACCAGCAGCGTGAATCGAAGCGTGACGATAGAGTCCCTCGAGGCGTTTTGAAATCTGTAGCACTCGGCGAATCTTAGGATCGTTGTCTTCTAGCTCTTTGAGCTTGGGCTCTTTATCGATCGCTTCTTGGAGTTCAATTCCCAACTCATCAGGAATGAGTTTCGCTAGAGCATCAGCTTCTGAATAAGGAAGAGCAAACACGCGCGAGACATCGCGGATAACCGCTTTGGCTTGGAGTTTACCAAAGGTAATAATCTGACCGACGCGTTCTTCACCATATTTCTTAGTTACATACGCGATCACTTCCTGACGGCGATCCTGACAGAAGTCGATATCAAAATCCGGCATGGAAATACGTTCAGGATTTATGAATCGCTCAAAGAGAAGATTGTACGGAAGGGGGTCGATGTTGGTGATATCTAAACTATACGCCACCAATGAACCGGCACCCGAACCTCGCCCTGGACCGACTGGAATATCATGGGCCTTGGCCCAACGAATAAAGTCCGATACGATGAGGAAGTAACCTGTAAAACCCATCTGCTTAATCAGACGCACTTCTTCATTTAAGCGATCGATATAGCGCGGGCGAAGCTCAGTCGCCCAATTTTCTTTGACGACCAATTCACGAAAATGTGGTCCGGCAAAACGATTCTCAAGTCCTTCCAGCGAGGCGCGAGCAAAGAATTCTTCTTCGCTCTCTTCAGTAGGAATATCAAATTTAGGCAAATGATAAATCTGTTTACCTTTTTCATCTTGCCAAGTGAGTTCGAGATTACATTCATCGGCAATCTTTAAGGTATTGTCACATGCCTCTTTGATATAGCTGAAGGCTTCACGCATTTGAGCGGGAGTCTTAAAGAAAAACTCGGTAGTGGTGAGTTTCATGCGCTTTTCATCTTCAAAGGTTTTACCCGTTTGAATACACATCAAAACTTCTTGGGCGGCCGCATCTTCGCGATCGATATAGTGACAATCATTAGTTGCCACGAGCTTAATATTATTTTCTTTAGCGAAGGCGACAACTTTTCTATTCACATCGACTTGCTCAGGAATGCCGTTCTCTTGAATCTCGAGATAAAAATCATCTCCAAAGATATCTTTGAACTTCATCGCGGCTGCATAAGCGCGATCATCCTGGCCGGTGAAAAGATTAAAACCCACTTCCCCTTTCAAACAGGCCGAAGTGGCAATGAGGCCTTCTGAATATTCTTTAAGTAGATCCACATCAGCGCGGGGCTTGTAGTAAAACCCTTCTTGATAGGCCTTAGTGAGAAGCTTACAAAGATTGCGGTAACCTGTGAGGTTCTTGCATAACAAAATTAAATGGTGAATTTGGTGCTTAGCTTCGGTTTCATCTTGGGAATCAAGCGTCTTAGAATTCTTAGGCGGACGGCGATCAAAACGTGAGCCCGGCGTAAAATAAATCTCTGATCCTAAAATCGGCTTAATGCCGGCCTGCAAAGCACGCGTATAAAAATCAATGGCCCCAAACATGTTGCCATGATCGGTACTGGCGATGGCGGGAACACCAATTTCTTTCGCCTTCTTGAACAAATCATCCAAACGAATGGCACCATCGAGCAAACTGTATTGCGTATGGAGATGCAAATGGACAAAACTGTCGGCGTGAGTGGACTGGAATTGACTTCCAAGGAAGGGGTTCTTCATAGATAATCTCTCGATTTTCGAGGCCTTCCTTGGCCGTGTGTCTGTTAAGAATGCCATTTTTGCTGTTTTCTGACAAAAATCACCTCCTCTCCAAGTGAGGGTAAACCCATTAGACTCCCGGCGTTATTTACTTAATAAAATATGACTTTTCAGAGAATGATTTTTTAGCGACACCAAGAGGATAAAAAAGGGACAAATTTCATGACCGATTTGAGCTTTAAAGACCAGGGTCAGGCACAGGAGCTGCTGGAGGCGATTCAGTTTTTTTCGCAAAAAAACTGGAGCCCAGCGACCTCAACCAACTACTCCATTCGTCTGGAAGCTCCCGGAGAAATTCTTATTTCTCGCTCAGGCGTAGATAAATCTCAATTCAAGGCGACGGATCTCATCTCAATCGATAGCAACGGAACTGTTCTCGCTCGCTCACAAGGTTCGGGCATCAAATCATCGGCCGAAACTGAAATTCATACCGCCATTTATAAGCGCTTCCCGGAAATTAATTGTGTCCTCCACACACACTCAGTGCTGGGAACATGGATCGGCCAAAAAAATGCCAAGAGTGTTGAAATCAAATTTTCAGGTTGGGAAATTTTGAAAGGCCTGACTGGAATTGATACCCACTTTGCTGAAATCGCCCTTCCTGTTGTTTCTAACAACCAAGACATGAAAGGTATTCTTGCCGAGATGGAGCAGCACTGGCCTCTAAAACCTCACGGCTTTCTGATCGCGGGCCACGGACTCTATTCTTGGGGTAAGACAGTCGCCGAAGCCAAAAGACATATCGAAACTTTTGAGTTCTTATTTGAACTCCAACGCTTAGGAGCATAGACATGGCGGTTCTCAAGCTACTCGATCAGAAAAATAAACTGATCAAAGACGTTAAAGAGATCAAGAAGTTCATGAATGAGCGTGGGATTATTTTCGAGCAATGGGAATCTTCTAAAGAACTCAATGACGAAGACGATCAAGAAACCATTCTCGAAGCCTATCAACATTCCTTAAGTCCCTATATGGCGAAACACGGTTACAACAACGCCGATGTCATCAATGTCCATAAAGGTACGCCAAACATTGAAGAAATCAGAAAGAAGTTTTTAGCCGAGCACACTCACGACGAAGACGAAGTACGTTTTTTTGTCGACGGCCAAGGCGAGTTTTTCTTTAACCACGGTGAAGTCTTCTCACTTCTTTGCCAAAAAGGTGATTTTATTTCTGTGCCAAAAGGCTACAAGCACTGGTTTGATCTCGCTCCGAAATACCACGTCAAGGCTATTCGTGTGTTTATGACCAAAGAAGGTTGGGTCGCTCGCTACACCGAATCAGGCATTGAGAAAAAGTACATCCTGTGAAAACGCTGCTCTTTGATATTGAAGGCACGACCACTGATATTGCTTTTGTCCATAAAGTGCTCTTCCCCTATTCCCTCGAGCGCATCGAAACTTATGTGCGTGAGAACTCCCATCATCCTGCCATCAATCAAGTCAGAGTTACTCTGCTTGAAGAGAGAAATATGCAGGCTTCCCTGACTGACGTCATCGAGGCGCTTAAACTTTGGATCAGAACTGATCGCAAACAGAGTGCTCTCAAAACGCTGCAAGGTGAAATCTGGCTGAAAGGCTACGAGTCAGGTGCATTCAAAGGCCATGTTTACTCTGACGTTCTTCCCGCTTGGCTTAATTGGAAAAAACAAGGCCATCAACTCGCCATCTATTCTTCCGGCTCAGTGCCAGCACAAAAGCTGCTCTTTCGTTTTTCAACAGCAGGAGATCTCACCGCTCATCTCTCAAATTATTTTGATACCAAAGTCGGTGGTAAGCGCGAAGCGAAGAGCTATCAAACCATCAAAGAAACACTCAAAACCGAAATCATCTTCTTCTCTGACATCAAAGAAGAACTCGATGCTGCCAGACTTGCGGGCCTAGAAACTGTGCAAGTTTTCCGGGATGGCATTCAACCTACCACTCACCAAGCGATCACCAGTTTTGCGGATTTCAATCTATGAGTCTACTTTGGACTGTGGCCTTGACTCACTTGATGGCACTCATGTCACCAGGTCCCGACTTCGTCCTCATCATCCGCAACGCTCTCGGAAAATCACGCCGTGACGGCTACTTCACCGCCTTGGGTTTTGCCGCTGGTGTCGCCTTCCATCTTACTTGGGGTCTTTTAGGTTTAAGTTTTCTCCTCGAAAAATTCCCACTCTTTCTTGAAATCCTTAAGTACGGCGGCGCCATCTATCTCGCTTATTTAGGTTGGCAATCCTGGAACTCCTCCCCTTTTCAATTTCAACAGCAAACGCAAAAACAGACACAAAGTAATTTCGCTTCTTTTCGCGAAGGCCTCATCACCAATCTTCTCAATGTTAAAGCGATGCTTTTTTTCATCAGTCTTCTCGTCAACGTCCTCACACCCGAAATTGATCTTAATATTCGTCTCATCGCCGTCCTTCTCATGGTGACTCTCACCGCCGCATGGTTCTGCTTGGTGACCCGCTTTTTCACCCAAACTAAAGTGCAACAGCTCTTCCTTGCCGCACAAAAACCCATTGAGCGCACTCTCGCTATCATTTTATGGCTTCTCGCCGTGAAACTGAGTGGTCTCGTCGGAGTTATTCTTCCTTACTTGGCTTAAACCTGATCTCCCTCTAAAATCTAGGTACTAACTTGGAAGGAGTCCTCATGAGCTTTGCTTCAGAAATCATTTCTGTTGGTATGTGTGTTCCAGATCGCGTGATCACTAACAATGATCTTTCTCAGTGGATGGAAACCAGCGATGAATGGATCACCCAACGCTCAGGCATCAAAGAGCGCCGCTGGGTCGATGCCAACACCACCACCAGTGATCTAGGTCTCAAGGCATCCTTGCAGGCCATTGAAGCAGCGAAAATTTCCAAAGAAGAAATTGATCTCATTATCGTCACTACTATTTCCGGTGATCACGACTTTCCTGGCACCGCTTGTTTTCTCCAAACTAAACTCGGTCTCTCAGGCTGTGCGGCCCTCGATATCCGTCAGGCCTGCAGTGGCTTTATCTATGGCCTCTCCATCGCCGATCAATTCATCAAGAGTGGCATGTACAAAACTGTTCTGTTAGTCGGTGCCGAAGTCCAATCTAAAGGCCTTGATCTCTCTAACAATGGCCGTGACATCGCCGTTCTTTTCGGAGATGGTGCCGGTGCTGTTGTCATGAGAAGAACTGACGTTAACAACTCATCACGCGTGCTCAGTACTCATCTTCACGCCGATGGTGCTTTCGCTGAAGACCTCTGGATTCCAGGCCCTGGTATGAACCTGGGTGCTAAGCGCGTTTCACCGGAGATGCTCGCTGAAGGACTGCACTTCCCTAAAATGAATGGCAAAAAAGTTTTCGCCCACGCCATTCGCCGCATGGCCGAAGTCATTCATGAAACACTCGCTCACAACAAAGTCACCATCAACGACGTTGATCTCTTTCTCTTTCACCAGGCCAACATGCGCATCAACGAAATGGTGGCACAGGAATTAAAAATCCCACCCGAAAAAGTCTTAAACACCATTCAGTACTACGGCAACACTACCGCTGCGACGATCCCTATCGGGATGTATGAAGCGCAGAAAAAAGGCATGCTCAAAAAAGGCTCTCTAGTTGCCAGCGCGGCTTTCGGCTCAGGCTTTGCTTGGGGTGGCGCGCTTTATCGCTGGTAGTCCAAAAAGTGCATGACACCTTTTAGAAGCGCCAGAAAAAGTCGAAGACGAGGTAGTAGCCGTCTTCGCGGAATTCGACTTCACTCACGTCGCTCGTTGCAAAACCGAGATTGAGATGGAATGTATCCCAAATCCACATGTGGCTCAGAGTGCCGCCGACGGTTTGGGTTTCGAAATTAAAAAGTGGACCAAATAACCAGCGGTCCCAGTCGTCGGTGACATATTCATAAATGGTTCTGATATCAGACGCCGGGAAGAGATTGAGTTTGTCGACTTCAGGATTGTCTTCTTCAATTCCTTCAACTCGCACGTTGATAACTAAGTGAGATTGAAATTTTTCATTTGATGGAAGCGTGAGCACCAGACCACTCAACACCGCCCAATCTGAACGATCGACTTGTCGACTGACTAGACTGTTAAATGTGAGATGGCCCCACTGTGTCTCCATCAGTTTATATTTGCCACCGATATTGGCAAAACCATCTAAGTAGAGACCTGTTAAAACCTTAACGGTGAATTTTTCGCCAATGCCATATTGAATTTGTGGAATCGACACTAACCATTCATCTTTAGCGAGCGTGTGTCCATCGGAGTTAAAGACTCCTAAGTAAGGCAGCTCTTTAAAACGCGAAGAGATCTCATCGTCTTTTCCTAAGAGCAAACTGATGTGGCCCGAGACATGATACTGCTCAAGCACTTCTTCTGTGAGGCGCTCCACCGGATCGCCTACCAGCACCATCTGGCGACCGATTAATTCTTTAATTTCAACTTTGGCGGTAGGTGGAAATTCATCTTTGTTTACATCTTTTACAATGCCTATCGCGGACAATTCTTGCTTCGAGCTTGTCAGTATCACCACCCGATCACCCTTGATAAAATCATGGCCCGGATCAAGACGAACGAGAATGGATTGGTGACTTAAGTGTGCCTCCACCTGATGAAAAGCGTGAGCTGAGAAGAGGCTTATGAGCGCGAGAACAAGAATCATTTTTTAGGTTTTTTCACTGGGCAATGGGCCTTCACTTCCACACATGAACGACTGTAAACAATCGTCGTCCACCACTGATGAGTGATGGTGGTGTCCAAGAGATATTCAGAGCCCGGACACAGCACTTGCACGAGGGCCGGCAAATAGCGGTCTTTTTCTTTTTCGGCGTTATTAAAGAAGAGCCATTGGCCAAAACATTCGGCCACATCATCACGATGACTTTTCGCCATGACCGGAGCGATCGGGCGAGCTTCTGGATTGTCGCGGAATTGTAATTTATGGATGACGTCATAGTCGGTGTACTTACGGGTGCACCCCGTCACAAAAGCGACCACGAATAAAACTAAAAGCAGGGAACTTTTCATCACCTTTCTCCTCATGCACAATGGCCGGGAGCATAACATTCAAAGAGGCCTTTGGCAGATGAAAAAGATAGCTGTGATCGATCCGTTTATCGTGAGCCCCGCTCTTCCCTGCTTTAATCGCTTGGTAGAAAGCCTGGATGCAAAGCTGCAGTACCATCAACCTCAGTTGCAGGGCATAACAACGCTTAAGAAGGCACCGGCCGACGCCTATATCGTGTTGGGAAGTGCCTCCCATGTATTTCAAAATCTTCCTTGGCACCAACCACTCGCAGACTTTCTTTTTAATGTGCTCCATGAAAAACGCCCGGTCTTGGGTTTGTGTTTTGGCCATCAGTTAATGTGTCAGCGCTTTGGAGGCGTAGTGGATTATTATGCTCCTGACGAAACCAAACTCACTGGGCCTCGCGAGGTTAAAATCACTCAGGATGTGTTTGGATTAAAATCCGGAACTGTTCTTAAAATGGCCGTCAGCCATCGCCAGGTAGTGAAGGTTCTGCCACCTGAACTGGAAGAAATTGGCGTGGGACTGAGATTTGATTTGATTCGCCACAAAACTCTCCCTTTTTTAGGCTCCCAACCCCATGCCGAAGCCTCCGTCGACTTTTGTTCCACTGAAGCTTTGATGGATAACTCGGCTGATGTTGAATCTGTGCAAACTGATGGGATGAAACTTGTCAGGTCTTTCTTTCACCACCACGGAATTCTTGCTAGGATTTAAGGATGAGTTTTTTGCTCGCATTCTTAACTGTCAGTATTTTACTGGCGCCTCAGCCTCCGCGCCCTGCGGGAGTGGCCCTTAATTGCCCGACGGGCATGGTGAAAGATGAGGTTTGTGTCTTCACTGATGAGAGTCGAATTGTCGCCATCAACCCCACAGAGAATGCCGTTAAGGTCGTGATTCAAATTCAGCGGATTGAAAATGTCGAACTCACCTACCGCTACCCTTTCATCGAGGTTCTTCCTCCACGCTCAAGTCGCACACTGATTACTTACAAAATCGTGAAAGACACTAATCCCTTCGCTCTGGATTATGACTGGGGTTGGGCTCTGTCGCGATAGTTCATTCCCACTCAATCGTCCCCGGCGGCTTCGGCGTGAGGTCGTAAACCACGCGGGTGATGCCGGCGACTTCGTTACAGATGCGGCTAGAGATTTTAGCCAGCACACTCCAGGGCATCTCAGTCACAGTGGCGGTCATACCGTCTTGCGAGTTCACTAAGCGTAAAGCAATGACTTCTTCATAAACACGGCCATCACCTTTCACTCCCACCGTTTTAACTGGAAGAAGTACCGTGAACGCCTGCCAAGTCGAGCTGTAGAGATTATGGTTTTTAAGTTCTTCAAAAAGAATTTGATCTGAGAGCTGAACCTTCACCACACTCTTCTCATCGATGGCACCTAAGACGCGCACACCGATACCAGGTCCCGGGAACGGATGGCGCCAAACCCAATCATGAGGAAGGCCCAGCTCTTCACCCATGGCGCGCACTTCGTCTTTAAAAAGAAAGCGCAAAGGTTCAAGAAGCTTCAACTTCATGCGCTCAGGAAGGCCGCCGACGTTGTGATGACTTTTGATAGTTGAAGATTTACCGCCTTTCTTGTGCGGTGAAAGTGATTCAATCACATCTGGATAAAGAGTTCCCTGCAAGAGATGATCGAAATGAATCCCATGCGAGTCAGCGTAGGACTTCACTTTCTTCTCGAAAATATCAATAAAGGTTTTACCAATAATTTTTCGCTTCTCTTCTGGATCTTTCACGCCAGCAAGATTTCCTAAAAATTCTGCCTTGGCATCGATGATTTCGATATTGAGTGGCGTTTTCTCTTTAAGAAGTTTGATGTGGTGAAGATCTTGCGGACGAAGGAGACCATTATCTACAAAGAAGCAGTAGAGATCAGTGCCGATGACTTTATGAGTGAGCATGGCCGCCACGAGAGAATCAACTCCACCAGAAAAAGCGCAGAGCACTTTCTGGCCTTTGACTTTGGCGACTTCATCCAGGCACCCTTGCAGCATCGCCTGGCCGTTCCAGTCCTCTTGGAGCCCCGCCACTTGCTTGAGGAAATAGCCCAAGATCTCTTTTCCATGAACAGTGTTTTGCACTTCTGGGTGAAACTGTAATCCGAGTATCGGACGAGAATTGTGTTGGATGCCGGCAGTCAGACCGTTATGGCTCTCTAAAATCTTGGTAAACTCTTTAGGAGTGACGGCCACATGATCGCTGTGACTCATCCACACATCGTGGGAGCTTGGACAGCCCGGAATTTTAAAATCATTCACTCCGTGAATAGATGCTGGACCGTATTCACCTTGCACACCCTTCTCCACCTTGCCGCCGAAGAACTGACCTAGAATCTGCATGCCATAACAGACACCCAAAATAGGAAGTTTGTGATCGGCAAAAAATGGTGAGTAATCAGTGGTGTCTTCAAAAACACTCTGCGGTCCACCAGAGAGGACGAGTGCGCGTGGTTTACTTTTTTTAAGCCGCTCAAGCGATTCTTCCAGCGTCATGATCTCACTAGCAAAACCTAGCTCACGCATTTTACGCGTAATGAGTTGCGTGTACTGAGAACCAAAATCAACAATCCAAACCGACATGATTGACCTTTATGACTGGCGATAGTTAGGAGCTTCTTTCGTGATGGTAATATCATGAGGATGACTCTCTTTGAGAGAGGCCCCCGTAATACGTAGGAAGCGCGCTTTTTCTCTCAGCTCTTTGATATCTTTCGAGCCGACATAGCCCATACCTGCGCGAATACCACCAGCGAGCTGGAATAAGTTTTGCGAGAGTGGACCACGGTAAGGAACTTGGCCTTCAATGCCTTCTGGAACAAGTTTTGAAACTTCTTCTACCGCCCCTTGGCCGTAGCGATCTTTCGAGCCACGCTCCATGGCGCCCATTGAACCCATGCCGCGATAAATTTTATAAGCGCGACCTTGATACAAGACCATCTCACCGGGAGCTTCATCAGTGCCAGCAAAGAGCGAGCCGATCATCACACAGCCGGCACCGCTAGCAAGGGCCTTAACGATGTCACCAGAATACTTAATGCCACCATCAGCGATAAATGGAACGCCCGCCTTCTCGCACACTTCACGAGAATCCAAGAGAGCTTGCATTTGTGGAACACCAATCCCAGCGATTACGCGAGTGGTACAAATTGAACCTGGACCGATACCGATTTTGATACCATCGACGCCGGCCTTGATGAGATCCTCACAAGCTTTCGCAGTGGCGACGTTTCCGGCGACCACATCCACTGTTTTGCTCATGGCTTTAACGAGCTTCACCATTTCAATGACACCTTTTGAGTGTCCATGAGCCGTATCAATCACCAGAGCATCAACTCCAGCTTTAATAAGCAGTTCAGCGCGTTTGAGTTCTTTATCACCCACTCCCATGGCAGCGGCCACACGCAAACGCCCAAGGGCATCTTTGTTGGAGTTCGGATACTGAATGGTTTTTTCGATATCGCTGACAGTGATGAGCCCTTTTAAGACTCCGCTCTTATCAACGACGGGAAGTTTTTCGATGCGATGTTCTTGCAGAACTTTTTTAGCGTCTTCGAAGCTTGTGCCTTCGTGAGTGGTGATGATGTCTTTCGCGGTCATGACATCACGAACTTTTTTCGAGCCATCGTTTTGGAAACGCAGATCACGATTGGTGATCATTCCGACTAAGCGTTTTTGATCATCGACCACTGGGAAGCCGCTGATCTTATATTTTTTCATCATATCAAACACGGTTGAAAGTGTTTGATCAGGGTGGGCAGTAAATGGATCAACCACCATGCCCGATTCGTATTTTTTTACTTTCTCAACTTCAAAGGCCTGTTCGTCGGGCTTGAAGTTTTTATGAATCACACCGAGGCCACCTTCTTGGGCCATGACAATCGCCGTGCGAGATTCTGTGACAGTATCCATCGCCGAAGAGACGATCGGTAGATTCACCGTAATGTTGCGCGAGAAGCGAGATTTGAGGTCAACGTCTGATGGCAGAACCTCGGAATAGCCGGGCACCAACAAAACGTCGTCATAAGTTAAAGCATCTGTTTGGGAATAAAACATGGGCATACCCTTTGAAGTGATATGCCTTAAAGTTATGGCCATTCAGAGAGGCTTTAGCAAGAGAAAGGGAGCTTATTCCCTATATGCGGAGCACATACCCTAAATTTTTCAGGGTTTTGACGTGGTTTGAGAACGGTTTGAGCTTACGGCGAAGATTAGAGAAGTGAGTATCAAGGTTATTGACCTCAACATGCACATCTTTCCACAACATCGTTAGAAGGTCGTCCTTGTGAATCACGCGATTCGGGTTCTGCGCCAGCACCAAGAGCAACTGGTACTCTTTAGGGGTGAGCTTCACCGGGTGACCACCTTGCATGACTTGATGAGCATCGAGATCAATCACCAGGTCTTTAAACTGAATCGTTTTATTCAAATGGAAATTTTTCTTCGTCAATTGAACACGATTGCGAATACGCGCAGCCAACTCTTCGATCTCAACAGGCTTCGTGATGAAATCATCAACACCCATTTCAAGACCACGAAGTTTCGCTGGTAATGTTCCGTCACCGGTTAAGAAGAGAATAGGGACAAAACTTTTAGCACGACGGATTTCTTCGTAAACTTGAAAACCATCTTTCTGTGGAATATGTAAATCCAACAAGACCGCATCAGTGTGATTGTGTTTAACAAAATCAATCGCGCGCTCTGGTTCGAAAAATGTTTCACAACTAAACTTGCCCTCGAGAGCCGTTTTATAGGTCTCGAGCACATCTCTGTTGTCGTCGATAATAGTCACGTGCATAACACGTCTCCCTTTGTCTTAAGGCTCATTCTAAACAAAGTTAGGGAAAGGCGTTAACTGAAGTTATCTTGAGATTGAAAAGAGGACTTTAAGACTGGGAAGTGGTTGATACTCTTCAGTTTTGCTGAAGAGTGTTTGGGGTGTCAAATACCAGTACGATATTTAGTAGCTCTTAAGATCGTCAATTAATCTTTGCACTTCTTTAGAATACACCGGCTGTTTCTGCTGATGTACCTCGTAAGACTTAAGAAATTCCGAACTCTTGACGCTTTTCTGAGCATCTTTAGTTTGGGCTTTGCCTGCTGACGCAGGGTTGCGCGAGGTCGTTTTTGTAACCTCTTGATAACCTAGTACCCTAACTTTAGCGACAGTTCCTTGCTTCACTGGCTTTGAGCGAAGCTTCAAGTAGTACTTCTGGGCCTCACCTGAGGCCGAAGCAGGTACTCTTTGGGCACCTTGATAGGTCTTCATATAGATAATTTCGCCCGCCTTGGGACTAGATTCCTGGGCCGAAGCAATCCCTCGAGCGGCTTTTTGCGTTTGCACATGGGCAACACCGGCATCCCAAGACTTGATGCCTGGGAACTGAGCGACCATTTTCATGAGTGAATCCTGACCCAATTTCGTTGGGGCACGAGGATAGCCTTCATCAACTTCAGGGTGAGCTGTCGTGAATTGACCGGCCACAATCGCATAACGGAAAGCTGGCTCCATCGGACTCGCCACATCGACTTCACCGTTGATCACACTCAACTGACCTTTCTTGCTAATAGGATCGTAAGTCACGATGTATTCGGCTTGATAAGCATTCATGAGAAGATTAGCAGTACTCACACTGACACTCGCCTTTGAGGCATGCGCCTGTGACCATAGACCACCTTTCTGCAACACATGCGAACGATCACTCATAACAAAATGTGAGCCACCTAGAAGATGAAAACGGCGATCATAAAAATCACCAATTGTAACTTGTGAGTCGTCACTCACCATCAATTGCGCACCATCCGCGATATCCATGTCTTTAACCAGACGCTGGGTTTTACCGTCGATAAGTGCAAACGACTCTCCTTTCACGGCATGAACTTTCCCAACAAGCTTGGCATGAACCAAACCAGGCAAGAGAAAGAGTGCGAGGAAGAAGAAACTATTTTTTGAATTTGTAATTGATGTCTTCATAGTATTTACTCAATATTTTCCATTCTTCGGTGTTGCGATATTTCAAACGGAACTCTTCAACCGTGCTTGCAAACTTACGATGGTTACCTGTGTTGTATTCAGATAAGGCCAGCCATAGCTTGGCACCACGATAAAATGTCGATTTAGGATATTTCTCAACCAGCAATGAAAGATGCTGAATCGCCCAGTCATGCTGTTTGGCTTCGTAGGCCGCAATGCCGGCACCAAAGAGCGTTTTATCAGAGACGAGTTTGCTCTCCGGAAAACGCTTCACCAATTCGTGATAGAACTGAGCACTCTTAGCGTAGTTTTTAAAATGAAGTTCTTTTTCACCAATCGCTAAAAGTTTCTCTGGGGTCCAACGGTAAACATCATAGTTCACGAGATCATTTACTTTGGGTTTTGGAATACTGGCGATCGTACGAGCGGCACCTTGATTTTTCACCTGAGCAGCGAGCACACTTTTTTCTGTTTCAAGTAAGCCTAACTTGTATTCAAGTGATGAAACCTTGGCCGTGAGTGCACGATTTTCGGCCGCAAGTTTAAGAGCAGCTTTTTCATATCCCCAAGTTTGTGAAACTTTTTGACCTACAGACCAGTCAAAACGTCCCCAATTCCAGGCGACGGTCACCCAAGCAGTAGAGAGTAAGAGCCATGTAAATACTGTCTTTGTCATAGTTTCGGTCCCAAGCAAGATGGAGTTCCTTTGTCTTCTATCGGCAGGACCTGCTCAAAACTTGAAGACTTAAATAACTATCAGGCCCGGGCCACAAATGACGATAAGTTGGGGTGTCTGGAGGAAAGACTATGAAATCCTTAAGTTTCCTGATTTTAGCTATTGTTCTCACTCTAACTGGCACCCATGCCAGAGGTCCTGCCGTTGAGGATTTTGTAGGGATTGAGAATCAGGAACCTGATGTTACGCCGGAAGGCACCCATGCCCTCTTTAACTTCCAAGAAGATGTTAAGAGCTACCAAGAACGCCCGGCCGATCAAAAATCAAATGTCGAAATCCGTAAAGCGCCTGAGGCTAAACCGACAACAACTGCTACTGTTCCAAGTTCCGCATGGCCGCTGTCAGCGTGGTTTGGCGCACTCGTCATCCTCGCTCTTCCTGTCGTGACATGGTCACTCACCATGCGCCACCTCAAGAAAGACGAAGCCGTCGCCGATCTTCCCGACAACGTCACTCCTCTGCCTACTCGCACGCAGAAGACGGACGAAGACAAGATCAAGAAAGCGTCTTAGTTCAAATTCACCCGTGGGTAAATTCTGTTCTCTCTAACGGGTGAATTGAGTGATTCGACACATCACATTTTCTTCCAAAGACCCTGGCCACGATAGAGCCAGATGGATTGAATGTGGTTGAACTCGACTGCGAGATCTTTCGTGCCATCTCCGTCGTAGTCTTTGATGTTGAGATTATAAATTCGACGCCAATATTGATCGCGCACACCTTCGTACTCATGCCAGTAGCGCGGACCAGCGGTTAATTTAAAAGTGGCAAAATCTTTGTTCTCGAATGTGAGAAAGTACAAACGGGCGCTGGCCTCGAGCCTTTTGGATTCCGTTTTGCCTTCATACAAATAAATCACGATGGCGCGGACTTTTTCTGATAGATCGACAATTCTCAAACGATAGACGCCCGAACCGGAACCCATCGCCCAAAGTTTGCCCTTAAAGAGCGAAGTTTTATCGTGACCCATGACGTCGAGCCAGTCCATGCCGTCGCGTTTGTACACCATCAGGACTTCTTCGTGCCCATCGCCATTAAGGTCGAAATGGTAGGCCGGGCTCTCGAAAACCCATTTTGGCTCAGGCTCAGGCTTCACCTCTTCCCGCGTCAGCTCGCCGGAGAGCATTTTGCGCCAAAAACGTTCATCTTGCCCACGAGCGGGGTTCACAAATAAGGCCATCATAGCTACGCTGAGTATCGCAAGGCGCATACACCTATCATACTGCGCTAAGGAGACTCCATGCAACTGACTCTCGGTTATGTTCGTTCAACTTCTCAAATTTTGCTCAAAGATCTGGATTGGGAACAAAATAAAGTCTCAACTCGTCTGATTGATGCCACCGATTTACCTGATCAAAACCTTCAAGGCCTCTTTGTCGGACAAACTGATCACTTCCAACAACTCTTGGGCCTCCTAGATAAAGAGAAATCGCACTACCCGATCATTGAAGGTCAGACTTTTGATCTGGGCTACAGTGTGTTTGAAGATATGCCGGCGTTTCAATTTAAAGAGCTCGGTGAAAAAGTTGTTTCTCGCTGGCAGCTGTCACATAACTATCAATCTCTCGAAGAAATTTTTGCCTTCACCACCCACATGCGTGTGTTGTGGCACAAAGACCGTATCAGTTTCCTCGAAGAGATGTGGTACTGGATGAAGCGCAACCTCGGCGCCACTGATCTCTCTATCGTGTTTAACGATGTAATTCAGTCCGAGCAAAAAAATGAAGAAGGCCAAAAAGAGCAGAAGCCTAAACTTACTCAATCACTTTTGACGGGCACTAAAAAAGCCAACTTCGTCACTGGCGCTGGCAAAGAAGCGGTCTTGATGGATAAGTATCTCGACAAGTGGAATGAGCAATTTGAAGTGACCGAGTGGGATCAGAAAAAAGCGCGCTTTGTTGCAACCGTTATGATCGATAAAAGCCCGCTAATTTTCATGGCGCGCACAAGCACCCTGACTCAACTTCAGCGCAGTTTATTTGCCGCTTTCTTTAAAGGGATGCAGGGGCATTGAGCGCTTTCTTTAGTGCGACTTCTAACTGATGCATATGCAGGCCATCGATAAAGCCATGATGGCCTTGCACTGAGAATGGGAAACGGATACGTCCGTTTTCCACTTGAAACTTTCCAAAAGCAAAACTTGGTACATGCACATTTTTAATATCAAACACCGGGTGCTGGATCGAAGTGAACTTCATCCACGGAATTGATGTAATAAATAGATAATCAATTCTGCCTGGCTCATCGTTCGTGAGTCCATCCGGATGTTTCTGTGCCACCTCTTTAACCGCTAAACTCTTTTCTATAAACTTTTTAAAGTCGGCTTGATATGGAACCGTACAAAAATTGAAATTTCCATCTTCTTTCATGACTGTGTAGGAAGGCGTGAGGGTTGAGACTTTGGTTGGTTCGCCTTTATCATCGAGACGCCATAGGAATGGTTCCACTTCCAAGCAGGCCTTACAAAGAGAATACACGAGCCATTGATAACTCGAGACACCTTCGCGCTTACATTTCGCAGTGAAATCTTCTGTTTCCACTTCCCAGGTAATATTTAAGAGCGGTGATTGAAAGCCGTGAAAGAAATCAAAATACGGCCGGCGCTTGTCCGTGATCATTTTCCAAAGCCACCGAGCTTCTCACCACCCAAGACATGAAAGTGCGCATGAAAAACCGTCTGACAGGCATCAGCGCCTGAATTGGTGACGACACGGAAACCTTTCTTTTCTAAATCAGTTCCGGTGGTGAAATTTTTAATCGCTGTGAAGACTTGCCCCACGTGAATGGTCGAGAGTCCATTAACGTTTTCAGTATGTTTTTTATGAATAAAAAGAATATGGGTTTTCGCCAAAGGATTGATGTCTAAAAAAGCAAAGACGTTGTCGTCTTCATAGACTTTTTTCGAGGGAATCTTGCCTTGAAAAATTTTGCAAAACAAACAATCGTCCATCACTGCTCCTCAGTATTTTATGGAGCTAGTTTAGCCAATTTTTTCCTTCGTGTGGTCAATTTCTTCCAACACATTGCATTCGAAGTATTGCATTTTCTTTGGCTTACAAATTTAGGAGGTGGCCTATGTGTTGCTTTATGGCCTTATCAAAAATCCCTTACGGATGTAAGGATGATTTCTGGTGAGGGCCCATGTACTGCCCATGGGGTTTATCCCTCACCAGTTTTTTTATTTTAAGGGGTAATTTAATTTTGCGCAATCTCAGCTTTGACGTCCGTTTTTTTCCATCGCGCGATGAATATTTTCCAACGCAAAGTGTTCGGAGTTCAAACAAATTAATGTCTTAAGAATTTAGGAGGTGGCCCGTGAGTTGCTCTATGGCCTTATCAAAAATCCCTTATGAATGTAAGGATGATTTCTGGTGAGGGCCCATGCCGGCATCATGGGGTTCTATCCCTCACCAGTTTTTTTATTTTAATGGGGAGCGGGATTTTATGCAAATGCTTAAAGGTTGCGGGTTATTTAACTCGCTCAACCTTTGCACCTAACGCTTTAAACTTCGCTTCAAGATCTTCATAACCACGATCCAGATGATAGATGCGCTGGATATCTGATTGTCCATGAGCCGTGAGCGCGGCCAGCACCAATGCAGCTGAGGCGCGCAGATCGGTGCACATAACCGGAGCAGCTGAAAGTGATTCCACACCTTCAATCAAAGCGGCATTGCCCTTGAGTGTTACTTTACAGCCCATGCGAATAAGTTCTGGTACGTGCATGTAACGATTTTCAAAAATTTGCTCTGTAATAATCGAGTTTCCATCACAGAGACACATCAGTGCCATCATCTGTGCCTGAACATCAGTTGGGAATCCTGGGAAAGGAGCTGTTTCAATCACCGCGCCTTTCAAGCGACCTGAGGGATGAACCTCTACTCCGTCTTCTAAACGCGTGAGTTTCGCACCCATCTTCTCTAAGGTTTCAAGCACAGCTTCTAATGTCCATGGCTCAAAGCCATTCACGACAATATTTGAGTTCGCCATGAGACCGGCGATAATAAACGTCGCCGCTTCAATGCGATCCCCGATCGGGCGATAAGGTTTCGTCGCTGCATATTTCTTTTGTGTGTTTGTTCCAATTATACGAATGCGTGAAGTCCCCGCACCTTCCACTGTCACTCCAAAGTGAATGAGGAAATTAGCGAGATCGACAATCTCTGGTTCACGAGCGGCGTTTTCAATAATCGTTTCACCGTCAGCGTAGACAGCGGCCATCATTAAATTTTCAGTGGCACCGACTGATGGGAAAGAAAGTGATAACTCACAACCTTGCAAGCGCTCACACTCGGCTAAAATATAACCCTGCTCGATTTGAATCTTAGCACCCATCTTTTCTAGATTGGTGAGATGAATATCCACCGGACGTGCACCAATGGCACAACCGCCGGGTAGAGAAACTTTGGCTTTACCAAAACGCGCGAGAAGTGGTCCCAAAACCAAAACCGATGCGCGCATGGTTTTAACCAGAGCATAGTCAGCGACTAAGTTATGCACGTTCGAGCTATCAAGGGTCATGTTCTTGCCATCACGCTCAACTTTTACACCCATGCTCTCAAGCAGCTTGATGATGGTGGCGACGTCGTTGAGTTTAGGAATGTCGGCAAGCTTCACCGGAGTTTCAAATAAAAGAGCGCCGGCCAATATCGGAAGAGTCGCGTTCTTAGCGCTCGATACAGTGACAGTTCCGTTTAAGCGACCAGGGCCTGTGACGAGTAATTTATCCATAAATCATCCGGTAAAAGTTTGTGCTTATCTTAGCTTCAAGTGAGAGTGAAAAGCAGCTAAGAATTAAGCTGTCCCCATGGGAGCGCGCGGCGCAAAAGCGATGAGGAAGCGCTCACGTCCAGTTAGATCCTTCTCTATTTGTACATTTGTGAGTTTTTCTTCTCTCGCCCATTGGGCACAGAGCTGCATTTTGTCTTCATGGCCTTCCATCATAAACACACCGTCGGCGGTGATATGGCGGGCCACTCCGTGAAAGAGTCGGCGGAAAAAAACTTCGTATTGAGAGTCATCAATATAGAGAGCGAGATGAGGCTCGAACTGATGAGTCTTTTGATGCACGGTTTTTTGCGAGAACGAGCTGGGAATATACGGAGGATTAGAGACAATCATATCATAAAGTCCGGTGATGTTTTTCCATAGATCACTCTCCATCGTTGCTACTTCGAGCTTCAAGCTCTCGGCATTCTCTTGAGCAAGCTTTAAGGCCTCTGGTGAGATGTCTGTCAGAGTGACTTGCATTTGGCGGTATTGATGCTTAAGTGAGAGTCCTAGTGTGCCTGGACCCGTCCCCACATCAATCAAGCGCTTCCATTGAGGATTTTTTTGGATGAGAGCAGATATTTTCTCAAATAGAAGTTCCGTTTCCATGCGCGGAATCAAAACATCAGGAGTGACTTTAAGTTTGATGTGAGCGAATTCGGCGTAACCTAAAAGATAAGCAAAGGGAGTGCCTTTAAGAAACTCTGAGCCATCGCCACCGATCTCTTGGGCTTCACGCAGAAATCTTTCTAGTGTCAGACCTGGGTAGTTACTTTGTAGAAGAACTCGATGCTCTTCAAAAAAAGAGCGCCAGTTCATTACATGTCCCCTTCACCCTGAAGCAAGATAGCTTGGTTATGAGCAATCAAGGGCTCAATCACACCATCAAGATCACCATTCATAATGGCATCAATATTAAACACGGTGAGATTGATTCGATGATCCGATACGCGACCTTGCGGAAAATTATAAGTACGAATGCGCTCTGAACGATCACCCGTGCCGACGAGACCCTTACGAGTTGAAGCGATTTCATTGTGGCGCTTTTGTACTTCCATATCATAGAGCTTGGCGCGCAGAATTTTGAAGGCCTTGTCTTTGTTTTTTAGCTGTGAGCGCTCATCTTGCATAGCAATCACAATTCCCGACGGCATGTGAGTTAAACGAACAGCAGAGTCTGTCGTGTTAACTGACTGACCACCTGAACCGCCTGAGCGATACACATCAATACGAACGTCGTTCATATTGATTTCCACATCTCCCACTTCATCAGCTTCCGGCATAATCGCCACAGTAATGGTTGAGGTATGGACGCGCCCTTGCGCTTCTGTTTCAGGAACACGCTGAACGCGATGAACGCCCGATTCGTATTTCAGACGAGAATAAACTTTCTCACCGCTAATGGTGCCAATGACTTCTTTGATACCACGGTCACCTTCAGAGATCGATTGCACATCAACGCGCCAACCTTGTGTCGAAGCGTATTGACGGTACATGCGCCAACATTCTCCTACAAAAATACTGGCTTCATCTCCACCGGCACCGGCACGCAATTCAATCACTACGTTTTTTTCATCGGCCGGATCTTTTGGGAGAAGCAAGAGTTTGAGTTCTTGCTCAATGGGAGGAAGCTTTGCTTCCAGCTCTGCGAGCTCTTCTTTCGCCATATCACGCATGTCTTCGTCTTTTTCAGTCTGAAGAATTTCTTTATTGCCAGCGATGTCGGCGACGAGCTTTTTGTATTCACGGTATTTGATAACTAAGGGCTCAATCGATGAGCGCTCTTGGTTAATCTGGCGCATTTCATCGGTACGATCATAGAGACTTGGATCTCCCAAGCGCTCAGTTAACGTTTCATAGCGTCTTACGACAGCATCAATTTTATCGAACACAGAAGAACTCCTAACTACTCTAAAAAATCTTTTAAACGGGAATTGTTATCGGCGATATCGCCCAAGGATTGAAGATCCACTTCCTCTAGTGAGAGCACTTTTTTATCAGCGTCTTTGAGGTTGTATTTTTCTTCTAAGAACAAGACGGCCTTAATCGAGGCCAAGGCCACTTCTAATTGCTTCTCGTCAGGTTCACGGGTCGTGAGATTCTGTAACAGCATCCCCGGCGCACTCATAGCACGTGCCCACCAAGCAGTTGAACACTTACCAGCGGCTTTAATAATTTCGTAGCTCACACCTGCGACAGGTAACATGAGAACCACTTTGAAAGCTGCTGCCACGACGTGACGCAGAATCGTCGGAAGTCCCTGGCCGATAGGTACAACAGTGAAAACCGCTGAGAACAAAATGATTGAAACAATAATCAAAAAGAAGAGAAACGAAGTTCCGCAACGAGGATGCTGAGTCGTAAACTTCTTAGCGTTCTCAACAGTCAGTGGAAGATCGGCTTCAAAAACCGAAATCGATTTATGTTCGGCTCCGTGATACTGAAACACACGTCTCACATCGGGCATAAAACCTATCAACCAAATGTAGAGAATAAAAATCGCCGCCTTAATCACACCATCGACAGCGTGGAAGGCAAAGCTATCAAGTCCCCAATCACGTCCCAGGTACTCACCTAACAAAGCCGTTAAGGCGTGGGGAAGGAAAACAAACAGGGCAATCCCAAAGCCCATCGAGATGGCCATGGTGAAGAAAGTGGCAAAATCGACTTTCTCCGTTTTCTTTTTGCCGGCTTCGTACTCTGCTTCCGTTTTCCCTTTAGCAAGCGCTTTGGCCTTAAGTTCAGCATCCATCGAAACGTTGGCGGAATAATTTAGGGAAACAATCCCGTTGGCCATCGTTTCAACCAGCATGAGAACGCCGCGAAGAATCGGTTTTTTGAAAAATGGAAAACGCTTTGAGAGACCGAACCACTGATCACGACGCAAACGGATGGCGCCATCGGGAGTTCTAACCGCGACGACAAAAGCGTTCGGTGAACGCATCATCACACCCTCGATCACGGCCTGTCCGCCAATCGCAGCGTACTGTTTAGAGACCAAGAGGGTGAGGCGGCGCCAAAGTTTCATATTAGCCGTTCATCTTATCAAGGAAGGCGATATTGGTTTTGGTATCCTTGATACGCTCAAGGATAAATTCCATCGAATCCATCGTGTTCATCGGTTGAAGAACACGACGAAGAACGAAGACACGTTGAAGATCTTTCTGATCCATCAAGAGGTCTTCCTTACGAGTGCTCGACTTGTTGATATCAAGACATGGGAAGATACGTTTCTCCATGAGTTTGCGATCAAGTTGAATTTCAGAGTTACCGGTACCTTTGAATTCTTCAAAGATAACTTCATCCATTCTTGATCCTGTATCAATCAATGATGTGGCAATGATAGTGAGTGATCCGCCATTCTCGATATTACGAGCGGCACCAAAGAAGCGCTTTGGCTTATGAAGTGCGTTCGAATCCACACCACCAGAGAGAATCTTACCAGATGGTGGAACGACAGTATTGTAAGCACGAGCAAGACGCGTGATTGAATCCAAGAGAATTACTACGTGCTGCTTAGCTTCGACCAAACGCTTGGCTTTCTCGATGACCATTTCGGCTACCTGAACGTGACGAGTCGCCGGTTCATCAAACGTTGATGAAACAACTTCAGCACGCACGGTGCGCTTCATGTCGGTTACTTCTTCCGGACGCTCATCGATCAAAAGCACGATGAGTTTTACTTCTGGGTGATTGTCCGCAATAGCGTTGGCAATATCCTGCATAAGAACCGTTTTACCGGCCTTGGGAGGAGCGACGATCAAACAGCGCTGACCGAAACCTTGTGGCACAAACAAATCAATCACTCGCGTCGAGTAACTATTAGGTTTGTTTTCTAGATTGATGCGCTTGTTTGGATAGAGCGGAGTTAAGTTATCAAAGAGAACGGTGGTACGACGATTGTCTGGTGACTGGTAGTTGATGTGATCAACTTTCAAAAGAGCAAAGTAGCGCTCGCCTTCTTTAGGTGGACGAATCTGGCCTTCAATGGTGTCACCGGTACGAAGACCGAAGCGGCGAATCTGTGATGGGCTGACATAAATATCATCGGCACCTGGAAGATAGTTGTATGAAGGAGAACGCAAGAAACCGAAACCATCGGGGAGAATTTCCAAAACACCGTCACCAAAAATTTCGATATTGTCTTTGGCCTTCTTGGTCAGAAGAGCGAAGATCAATTCATGTTTTTTGAGGTTAGCGGGGTTCTCGATCTGAGCTTCTTCCGCCATCTTGGTTAATTCTTCGATGTCTTTTTCGCGCATTTCACTTAAGTGCATGGGTTCTCCTGCTGAGACTTAATAACAAAAACAAATATAGGTTCGAAATTCATCATGTATGGAAATGATTGGGGTAATTTTATGCGCCAAATTTATCGGGAGCAGCGAGCGCGGTTGAATGACCGAATGAGTTTATTTTGAAGTGCGAACGGTCTTTTGTCAATCAACTCGTAAAGCCTGAATTGCGAGCACTCCTGTTATTACGGCATGTTATGTCTATTGCCTCATCCGTACCTTTTCCGTATAATCAATTCATGCGAAAAATAATTCACATCGACATGGACTGCTTCTTCGCTGCCGTGGAAATGCGAGAAAATCCCGCCCTTAAAAATGTTCCGCTGGCGGTCGGAGGCTCTGCCGCTCGCCGTGGAGTGATCTCGACTTGCAACTACCCGGCCCGCAAATTCGGCGTGCGCTCGGCCATGGCAACAGGTCTGGCCTTAAAGCTTTGTCCCAACCTCGTCGTGGTGGGACACAGCTCTCGCAAATATTCTGAAGCATCAGCGATTGTTTTTGATATCTTCCATCAATACACTGATCAGGTTCAGTCGGTTTCAATTGATGAAGCCTATCTTGATGTAACTGATGCCGATCTTCCTCATGGTAGTGCCACTCTTTTGGCAGAAAAAATCCGTGCAGAGATCTTTGCCAAAACTCAATTAACAGCATCTGCTGGTATTGCTCCTAATAAACTACTGGCAAAACTCGCCTGTGAACGCAACAAACCCAATGGGCAATGTACAGTGGCACCCAAAGATGTAGCCGCTTTTATGTATGATCTTCCACTGGCTAAAATTCATGGTGTAGGAAAAGTCACAGCGGACTATCTTAAACAACTGGGCTTTCTCACCTGCAAAGATATTCTTCCACTTTCACGTTTTGAATTAGTGGCTCGTCTGGGCCGCTTGGGCGATATGCTTTTTGAAGCGTGTCGCGGGATTGATGAGCGAGAAATTGTTACGGAATGGGAGCGCAAAAGCCTGAGTGTTGAAACAACTTTTGCCAAGGATCTCTCTGATCCCGATGAGATGAAATTGGCCTTGCATGAGCTAGTGGAAGATTTGCAAGGATCACTGGTGGAGTACTCTGATAAAAAAGTCCATGGTCTGCAAGTAAAAATCAAATACCATGACTTCAGACAAACCACCATTGAGCGGGCCGGAAGTTTAGTGGACCTAGATACAGCATGGAGTCTTCATCTTGAACGATGGACACGTGACCCCTCACCTGTGCGACTCTTGGGAGTTGGCGTGCGATTTTGTCCTGCAGAAGAGAACCCTCAGCTCTCTTTTGACGCCCTTGAGATGGCAGTGTAGAACGACACTATGGATTTACATGGACGACGAGTCTTAGCAATTGATTGGGGCGAAAAGTTTATTGGTATCGCCACTCACCATGTGGGTTTTGATCCCATGATTCTCGCTTACGGCCGCATTAAAGGTGGGGCTTTTCCTGATGTGTGGCGCGAACTCAAAAAGATTTTTGATAATGAATCAATCGATGAAGTGGTGGTGGGTGTGCCATTTTTAACCGATGGTAAGGCCGGCTCTTCGACTCATAAGGCCCGTGAGTTCTTGAATGAACTCGTCAAAGTTTGCCCACTGCGCATTCATGAGCAAGACGAGACTCTCTCTACTTATGAAGCTGAAGAACGTATGAAGCGCTCCCCTCGTTATAATTTCCAAGTGAACTTGTCCGAGATAGATGCCGTTTCAGCGACTGTTATCTTAGAAGATTTTTTACGCGCGCAAGGCGTCTCCGATTTATAATTAATCCATGATTAAAAAAACTCTGCTCTTCACCTTGGTGGTAGCACCACTGACCGCTGCTCTTTTGATTGGAGTGACCGTTTGGTTTTTATACCAACAAAAATACCAAGGACCTGAAGTCGTATTCACTGTTCGTCCTGGAGATACTTTCGGACAAGTGAATGCGCGCTTAAGCCAACAAGGAATTATTTCTAATCCACGTTTGTTTCACTGGATGGCCCGTTATAAACAAGTGATGGAAAAACTGAGAGCTGGTCCATTCACAATTCCAAGTAATTCTACTATGCCTCAAGTCCTCGATGTTCTCGTCTATGGGCAACCGAACTTGAGTGGCGTGACCATTCCAGAAGGTCGCAACATGTATCAAGTCGCGACCCTTCTAGAAGAAGCGGGATTTGGAACTAAAGCGAGTTTCATTGATCTCATGAAAGACCCGAGCTTCATTCAGAGCCTAGGCGTTGAGGGTCCGACCCTTGAAGGCTACCTCTTCCCCGAAACCTATAAATTTGCACCAGGAACTTCTGAGCGAGAAATTCTCACTAGCATGGTGCAACTGTTTCGTCGAAAAGTCGGAACCATTGCTGAAGGTCATCCCTTCTTAAAGCCTCATGAAGTGGTGATTTTGGCATCGGTTGTTGAAAAAGAAACGGGTGCTAAAGAAGAGCGACCTCAAATTGCATCAGTATTTTTAAATCGTTTAAGAAAACGCATGCGACTAGAAAGTGACCCCACAACGATCTACGGCATTTGGGAAAACTATAACGGAAATATCCGCAAGGATGATCTGCTACGTCTGACTCCTTACAACACTTATAAAATTCCCAGGCTCCCCTTGGGGCCAATTGCCAATCCCAGCCTTGAAGCCATTCAAGCTGTGATGAATCCAGCAGAGACCGAATTTTTATTTTTTGTATCAAAGAATGATGGAACTCATGTCTTTACCAAAAGCTATAAAGATCATGTGGAGGCAGTTAACGAGTGGCAAAGGAAGCGTTCAAATCGTGCAGGGAAATCGTGGCGTCAGCTGAAACAGTAGCTTCATCAGTTGCTGGGCATGCTTTAATATCATCATAGACTGTGCTTGGATTTCCTTCCGCCCAGACAAACACATTCGTGTCCCCAGTGTTCCAAGCCATGCGCGGAGAGAATTGAACAAAAATTTTATTCATTACATCAGTTTCAACTCGACTCACTAGACGGGCCCCGCGATCAAAACCCAAAGTAAGTTTCCATGCCGGCAAAACCATCGAGTAGGTGTAGCGTTTTGTTCCACGGCCAACTTGATCAATCCAAGCTTTGATATTGTTCATACAAACTGGCACAAGCTTTATTCCATAGCTGGCTTCATTTTGATTTTTTACTAGCTGAGCATCCCACTTGAAATACGGACGCAGAGTATTCACTTCTTTGGCAATTTCGGCTCTGGCATCTTGGTATGGAGCTTCTGTATTCAGCATATCTGAGCGCTGACGATCGACTTGGCGATAATCTAAATCTTTAAAGCAATCACGTTCAGTAACCGGATCACTTTCGAGTACAGATGGGAGACAAGCAGCACTCGAGGCGTGAACCAATGAGGCCAAAGGTTCGACCATAAGGCCTGAGTTATTGAGAAAATCGACTAAGGTTTTATCCACTGGCTGAGATACCATCCCTCTCCAGCGGCCCTGCGGACTCAAGAGGATTGAACCGGTGTTACCCTTTTTGAAATCACAGCCACTCAAAGTCATCACGGGCGAGAAACCAGTGTTAGAAATGGGATTCACATAACTATTCAAAACGATTTGGCAGTCTTGCTTACGGATAACGCCAACTTCATCGTTATCTGCATCAACTTTCCACATGGTAAGATATTTTCTGTCTTCGGTAGCGTCACGACTCAATCTAAATGAACGGCGATAAACCGGCTCACTCAATTCGATATAGCTAATGTCATTGCGCCATAAAATAGGGTCATTGCCTGGAATCTGACTTGCGAGTAGCAATCGTTTACAACCGACACGACGAGACTCGCTGAAACCAGAGCGGGCAAAAAACACATGAACATCTTTTTGGCAGCGACTCTCTTCCGTCGCCAGACGCAAACTCTGAGTCAGACAAGATGAAGATGTCGCCAAAGTCACTGAGTTGACCAAAAAACCAGTACAGAATTTAAGTTTGTTTTTGTCGACGATGGCCACTTTCGCCATGCCACCAGGACAGGCGAGACCATTGTCACAATCCACCGTCTGCTTCATCAATAGCGCTTCCATCTCACCATTAATAGGATCGACAGTACGAACTGGGTCGCGTTTGTTTATCTCTGCTTTCTTTCCACAGCCCAGCCCGACCAATAAGGTCAGGGCAAGCGGCAGCAAATGAAGCCATGTGGCCTTGGTTAAATGCAAGGTCAGCCCTTAGTAAATGTGTGTCCTAATGCCACCTTAACGAGGCACCCCCATTCCTGTCAAAACAACTAGGCCGTTTGAGTAATTTTTTACCCTTAAAAGGTGAAGTTTTAGGTCTTTCTTGCCGATAAGGCAGGTCACTTGAGGTGAACCCTGTCACCCCTTAGAATAGATGGGTCAGGGGATTACTGAGATAAGTGATTGGAAGAAGGAGTCTTTATGGACAAGAAAAAGCTAGAACACTTCAAAGCGATACTTCTTAAGCATCGCCAGCAGGTCATGAGTGGAGGTCTTTTAAATAATTCAGAAGACTTACACATCTCTGAAGAGGATCTCTCGGATGAGACGGATCTTGCGACCTCGCTTATCTCTCAGCAGATCTCCTGCTCGATTCGCGATCGTGAGATTTTAAAACTTCGTCGTATTGATATGGCACTTGAGCGTGTTTCTGATGGCACCTTCGGTCATTGTGAAGAGTGTGACGATGAGATTGGCATGAAGCGCTTAGAGAATCAGCCATGGGCCGAACTCTGCATCGTGCATGCTGAGGAAAAAGAGCGCGCCGAAGCCCAAATCTTCCGCCAAGCTTAGTCGAAATATATAGCTTAAAAAGCAGAAGGCCCGCATCTTGCGGGCCTTCTTGCATTAGGGGGGAAAGAAAGAAAGAAAGAGAGCTATTCGCAATAGACGTCATCAGAGACAACGTCGATAGTGATTGTTTTGTTTTCTTCGTAAACGAGACCTAACGAGAACTCATAAACGTTTACATAAATACGCTCACGCTTATCTTGGTCATCTCCTGGGGCCCACAACACGACAGTATAGCTGGTATCAGCAAAATTCTGATCAAGTACTACTTTCTGAATTTCAACACTCTCAACTCGAATAACTGAAAGACGAGAAGTGTCGCAATTTTTCAGCATCTTCTTCTCAATCATATCGAGAATGTATGTAGGAATTTGTGCTGCAAGGTTTTCGCCTCGGTATGACCCGCGCTCAATTCCATTACCGTCACCATAAGCAAAAGCTGTGGTTGTGAGCATGAGGAACAAGGCGAGAAGCTTGAGCATAAGCACCCTTTTTGAAGTTGAGCCGTTTTACTTGTGCAAAAGCCTCCAGCAAAGTCTCAAGTTTTTAGACTATCTACCGACAAGAGACTTATGGGGAAGCTGGCGCATAAGCTCAAAGAAATCCAAACGCTACAAGGCCACTATTCGGCCAAGTCTTTTCACCAGGAATTAATTCGTGGGGGCCTTGAGTGCAATTACCCTTACTTCATGCGGATTTTGCAAGCCAAGCTTCTGCCATCCGCTGAAATTGTTCATCAGATGGCACAAATTATTAAAACTCATTTGGGTGAGGAACTGGTGAAGGCCTTTTGCCAAGATCAATTCCCTGATTATGACCATCTCTTTCCAGTCGATGATCTGGTGAAGCTGAAAAAGAAGGAAGAGCCCAAAATTGTGCTGGATAGAAAAAGCCTTACTCTTCGCCAAGTCGATGTCATCGGACGCAGCCAATTACACTATCATCTCTTTGTGCTGCTCACGCTTGCCAGAACACCGATTGAACTCAGTGAGCTTAAATCACTTATCAAAGATGCGGGACTGCAAAAAGCCATTGATGAAATGGAAGAAGGACAGATCCTTATTCTGCAGAATCAAAAAATCCAGGCGGCCTTTCCAGATGTGACCTTTCCGAAAGATGATTCACTTAAAGAGCTCTATAAAAAAATGGATGAGTGGGATTTGAGTTTTGGTGAGAAATTTAATCTCACTCCTGTTATCAAACGCATGCAAATTCGTCGTATTTCGTGGCGCTATCTCAATCTAATAGAATCGCATCTCAATTTAGTGCTTGAGATGATCCGCTCATCAGATGAGTTAGATACCAAACACAACGATCATATTATTCATCTGCAATTAGTGCTTAAACAAGGAAAAGTGCCAGGCTAAGGTCGACACTGCCAGCTTTGTTCACGACACATCTTCGCCAGTTCAATGAGCTGCATCCCCTGCTTCTTAAGGGTATCTGATTTGAGCAACTGCAAAGGAGCGGGCATTTCAGCTAAGAGTTTATATTTGAAAAAAGCAAAGCCGGTGGCATAGCGGAGTGGATCATCATAAAGTTTATCGCTTACATGAGCACGCATCGCCATCACATGAGGAAAACGTGCTTCATTCACCCATTGAGCGGCGCGCGCCTTAAAACTCAAATTTTCTTCTGGTGTGGTTGAGCGCCAATAGACGGTACTCTCTTTTTTACCAAGACTTCCCATGAATTCGGCAACGTGGTGATGATAAACTTGGTCTTGCAGGGCGAGACGCTCGAATAGCTCAACCACAGTGTGAAGTCTTGAAGCCTTATAGTTTTGTTGAATCGCTAAAAGAAGCATATCGCTATTCTTTGGATAGCAGGCCAAAGCTTGCTCAACAATCTCATCACTATTCACTTTCTTTTTCTCAAACTGATCAACTAGCCGAGAATAGAATGTTGGTTGGCGACAAGTCTGTGTGAGGCTTCTGATATAGCTTTGAGCCTCGAGAACAAGACCGACATCAATCAAAAGCGCCCAGCGAGTTAACTCGACTTCTTCATTAGAGATTGAGGGCTTTCTCCAAGCAACTTTTGCTTTTAAGTCTAATGATGAGGATTGTGCTGAAAGATAGAGTGCCATCCAATGACGAGACTCTAATTGTTTGTCACTTACTTTCATAAGGCCTTGGACAGCTTCTGAATGAGATTTTAATTTAAAATGAGCAAGACCCAGACCGGCCATGAGTTCCTCAGACTGAGGATGTATAGCAAGTCCTTGTTGAAAAACTTCACGGGCCTTTTTCCAATTCTTTTCTCCTCCATAAGCATATCCAAGAGCTGAGAGCGCCTTGGGATTTTGCTGAAGAGACTTTGACAGATCATCATAGGCCTTAATGGCCTCAGTAAATTTACCATCACGCGTGAGGCGTGAAACAAACGCCTCCCCTTCAAGCTCATCATAGCTTTTGAGTTCCTCAGGAGTGAGCGCTGCACGCACGCTAAAAGAGAATAATAAGATAAAAATTTTAATCCAGTTCAAAGTTCACCTTGTGTTTGACCCACATGACTGAAGGTTTGCCTTGTTCAATTCCAGCTTGATAACTCCATGTGCGAACGGCTTTTTTTGCGGCTGCCTCAAATACTCCAGGTGGTTTGGCTTCAAGAACTTGCATCTCCCCTACTTTCCCATCGGCCAAGACCTGCACTCTCAACAGAACATAACCAGTCACTCCTTGCGACTGGGCGAGGCTTGGATATTGAGGCGGCGATGAACGAGTAAGTTTTGGCGCGCGAGTTTCATCTGAACCTTCCTGCACCAAAGCTTCAGCACGCACTTCTCCTTGGGCCATCGCGACTCCACCGGGACCAGCGCCGTCAGACACCACACCGGCAGTAAGGCTTGCGAGTCCATCGCTTCCACCCGCAGTTGCGGGAGCCAGACTATCGGCCAGGCCCGCGAGTGGCGGAAGTGGTGGCGGAAGTTCTTCTTTAATCTCTTCCAATTCAACAGCAATCGGTGCCATGACTTTCTTCGCTGGCTTGATGGCCTGGAAAAGCTCGTGTGGAGGACGCGCCACCGCCAAGAGCACTCCTAGAGCAAGTGCTTGCGGCAAAATAAGTGCGGGCAATCCCCAGTGAGCAGTCTTCATCTAGGCCCTCGCTAGCGCCACAAAGAGAGCAACCACTGTGAGCATAATCAAAACCATCACAAGACCTGGTGCCATATCGGCGGCACGTTCTTTCCATCCGGCATGAGTCTTAAGCGGACTTTGTTGAAAAGATGGATCAAAGAGCAAAAGCTCATTGCCGGCCAGTTTCTCAACCGCCTTAAGCCATTGTGAATCATAGGGAGCGAGCATAAAGGTATTTCCGTTTTGGACACCGTAGGCACCAAAAAGACCAAGAGCGAGCACATCACCCTTTACGAGCTTTTCATCTGTGTCGAGGAATGCATGTGAACGAAGACTGGGCTCTCCCAAGGCAGAAAGGATCATCAGACCTTCTTCAAGACGTGCTTGAAACTGGTCAATGGTAGATCCTTTGGTGATCGAAAAACTTGGCAGAGGGGTCTTCTCACGCAATTGGCGAAACTGATCTTCCATACGTCGGAGATTTTTTTCTAATTGAGGGCCGCCGCTGGCAGCGTCTTTTAAAAGCTTTTCCCAGCGCTGAACAGTTTCTTGCTCAGTGAGATTTTTTATCGAGAGCTGACTTAACTCAAGATTAAGACGTTTGATTTCAGCTTCGCCTTGTGCTCGACGCTCCATCGCATCTTTTTTTACACGATCTTTAAGCTGCACGAGAGACGCTTTCTGCTTTTCAAGGAACTGAATCTCCTTATCGTAAGCAGCTTGCATATCGTTCGCAAAAACACTCAAAGGAAACAGCAGAGTAATAAACCATTTCATATTTTCTTCTCCGCGCTCATGGTGGCGATAAATTCTTTCATGCCAGGCAACTCGTAAAGTCCGGTTTTTTGATTTTGCTTATACTGCGAAATAAGTTTTTCAATTTGCGCTTGTTTTGACTTGTCATCAAAACGAGTTAATTGCCACTTGTCGCCCTGACGGCTCATCAGACCATACTCACCACCAGCGGTGCGCACATAGGCCAATAAATCTCCTAAGCGAACAATCTCGGCCGGCTCTTTTTTCTGATCTATTTCAACAGTCGTCATTAGATATTCTGAGCTCGTGCGACGGCGAATGGCGTTTTCCAGCAAAAACCATGTTTGGATGAGTGCTGTCTCAAATGTTGTTTTTCCTTGCGCCAGTGTGCCGCGAATCTTTTCTAGTTCGTTACTTGCCTCTCCCATAGGAAGATTAAGAGCGAGTTCTTTTTCAAGACGATTGAGAAGGGGTGCAAACCATTCTGGTGCTTTGATGCTTCCAGAGGCATCCAAGCGATTTTTCTTGAGCGCCTCTGACAAACGCCCCTTTTGTGTTTGCAGCTGATCGGCGCGAAACTTTTCGCGCAAAAGTTGCGCTTGGATTTCTTGGCGACGCTGTAAATAAACATCAAGTGTACTTTGATTCTCTTTTTGTTTTTCTTCTACTTCCTGTGCCAAACGCTCCACATCTTGGCGGAGTTCTAAAACTTTCTGAGGATTGGCCCAGGCCGTGTTTATGACGAGAAGTGCGATTAAAAATTTCATTAGTCCTCCAGACCTTGAGTGGTCGAGACAGAGAGTTTTTGAATACCAGAACTCTTGAGCGTATCCATGACTTTGATAACTTCACCGTGAGGAAGATTTTTATCGGCAGTAATGATAGCGGGAGTATTCGGATCCAGACGAACAGCTTCCATCGCTTGTGAGCGCAGGCCACTTTCTGAAACCATTTCACCGTTAATCAACATACGGCCTTCGGCAGTCATCACCACTTGCAGGGGATCACCTCCCCCACTTGATTCGCCCGAAGAGCTTGAAGGAAGATCCACATCCATTTTACTGGTTTGGCTGGCAGGGGCCGTCACCATAAAAATAATCAACACCACGAGGATGATATCGACCAAGGGAACAATATTAATATCGGAGATGGCGTCTTGATCGCCTCCGCCTACGGGAGCTCCCATCTTATGACTCCTTCTTAATGGTTTTTTCCCAGAGGAAAACCATCTCTTTACAGGCTTCAAGGCCGCCGTAGACTGACTTCACTTGACGCTGAAAAAAGTTGAAGGCCAAAACCGCAGGGATCGCCACCATCAGTCCTGCCGCGGTTGCAATGAGCGCAGATGAAATACCGGCCATGACAGAAGAATTTCCGCCGCTACTTGCACCCATATCATTAAAAGATTTCATAATACCAAGAACCGTACCGAATAATCCGATGTAGGGACCGTTTGAACCCACGGTGGCAAGAAAACCGAGGTATTTTTCAAGCGTAGGCTTCTGAACCATACCGACAGTGCGACAGATTTCATCAACGCCAGAATTACCATAGCGTTTGAAATGCTCTTGCCCCAAACGCACCACTTCAGCTTCTGGCCCTTCTTCCTTTGCCAGTTCATCCAGCACTTTAAAGTTTTGCTCTTTGAGCGCCAAACCTAGGCGCTTTTGCACGTTTTTGCTGACCTGGACGCGCTTTTGCAGCGCAAACCAGCGCTCCGTAATCATGTAGAGACTTAAAAAACACAAAAGCAAAAGAAGGTACAACACACCTTGGTCAACATAGTGAGCAATGGCAAAAATTCTTTCGTTCATCTTCTCATCCTTATTCTATTGCTCCACGCTGGAGCAGCATTTTTTCAATAGGGGTTAAATTCCTGTCACGCGCTAACTTCAGCGCACGTTCGCCTCGGGTATTGGGAAGATTGACATCCGTGCTGCTGCCAGGACCTAAGAGAGTCCGTATGATATTGGGAAGATTCGCAACAACTGCTAAAGTAAGTGGGGTCTCACCTACAAAATGCGCTTCCACCTCTGAGGGAGTGCGTTCAACATCAAGTATAAAGTTGGGATCAACGCCAATTGAGAGCAGCTTTTTCACATCAGCAAACTTATTTAATCGAACTGCTTTCACCAATTCCATTTCTTGGCGCAAAACTTCTTCAGGATAAAACAGTCGTTTGAGGCGAGCAGATTCTTGGGCGTAATCAACTCCTGATTTATTTTCGTCGTCTTTTAAATCTCGGTCTGCTCCGAGTTCAAGAATTTTTTTGACTGAGTTGAGCTTTAAAAGAGAACAGGCCTCAGTCAGTGGCAAACGGCCATTCTTTAATTTTTGATCGAGCTTCCATTCACTTGCAAAGACTAATTCTAAGCGCGCTTCATCATCCGCATTGATAGCTTGAATAAGAGCTTCTTCACCGCGCGCTTCGCCGATTTCACGCACATCGCCTCCTAAGAGACTGCCCGAGCTCTTTTGCTCATGCTTACCGCACGCAAATAAGAGACTAAAAGAAATGAGTAACAGAAAGCGCATAGCTTCTCCCTCGTTTTCTTGTACGTACGACTTTGTCGCCTTGAGTGCTCTCGTTGGCCGGATCAAGTAAATTTCTGGCGCGCAAATTATATGACCAGTCTTTACCTATTTTTTGAGAGTAGATGGCGTCAACTTGATGAGTAGGTTGCTCGTAAATATCGGGGCGCTCACTCGTTCCTACTTCAGTGATACGTTTGCCGACAATATTGTAAACTAGGCCTGCGGTAATTTGCGGCGCCGGGCGATCATAAAGGATTTGCATATTAGCGACATAAGGAGACTGACCTTGCAGTGGGCGACTCTCCGACGTTAAAATGCCCGCTTCTTTTTCATTCAATGCCACTTCTGACTGAACCACCGCTACGTTGCCTTGTAGCGTCCAGCGACGAAGAAAGCGCGAAATATTCATTAGCCCATAGCGGCCTTCGAGCTCCACTCCACGGTTTTCCGCTGAAGCAGCATTGGCAAAAGTTTTTCGAAGATTGGGACCTGGTTCAAAGACGGCTTCAACCGGACTTTGGAACTTTTTATAAAAGCCACCAAACGAAATATAGTCAACTGGGCCAAAATACCATTCCCAGCGCAGATCAAAATTATTAATCACAGTGCCTTCTAAAAGGCTATTCCCGACGACCTCATAACCTGTTTCTTCTTCAATATAAGGCACCGAAGAGAGTTCGCGAAAATCTGGACGAGCGAGTGTTTCCGAATATCCAAAACGCACACGATGAGAACGATTGGGTTTCCAGGTTAAATTGACTGAGGGAAGTAGATCTTCCATCTCGAGTTTACCGCGCGAAGTGGGAGTGTTCGGGGCAAAGTAGTAAAATGTTTTTACTTCCTGGACAGATGTTTCCTGACGAACACCGATTAACATCTCAAGACTATCAATCGGTGCCCACTCCACACTAGAATAAATCGAATTAATCGTTTGTTCACCGGTAAAGCTATCGGCCGACTCTGTTAAATTGGTAACCTGAAAGCCATCAGGTCCAATATTACCTTCACTAAAGATATCTTCCGGCGCCTGACTCAAATCTGGCGTTGTTCCTGGAGCAAAGTTATTTTTAAGATGCAGTCTCCAAACATCCGCTGTGCGGTTTTTAGTATTTTGAACAATACCATTTTTCCAATGAAGTTTGTTGCTACCATCAATGAGTTTAAGATTGAGTTCTACCGCTCTCTCTTGGGATACGTCTTCGAGCTCACTCCAGACACGGCGATTACCTGTGGTGTCCGTATTCAGAAGGTAGGTGCCATTTTGCTTAAGATAAGTGTACTCACGTTGATCTGGGCTCTCACGACCGGCCGTTGATTGATTGAGGCGCCAAGTGACATCAAATTTCTCTTGTTCATGCTTACCAGAAACTTGATTTAAAAAAAGTTGGCGCTCGGCCCATTCAAGATTGCTGGTGCGGCGAGCATCAACTGAATCTGATGTGCCCACGGAAACACGCTCTTCTGTGCGACGAGTAGAATTTCGCAATAGAAGTGAGGTGAATTTCACACTGTTTTTTTTCCACTCATAGCCCGAATCAAGTGCCGCTCCAAGCTGAACTTCGCGCTCAGAGAAGCGTACATCGGAGCGCACATCACGCAACAACTCTCCATCGCCACCCACGTTATAACTCGTCGCTTGGCGATCACCAATATCCGCATTTTGGTTATATAAAATACCAAGAGATGTCCCTACTCGACCTGCGCCGAGTTTAAAGGCGTCTCCGATTGAAAAATTAAAATTGGGTACTGTTTCACCTGATTGCTCAGAAGTGTTGTAGTTGTTTTGGAGCGATTGTCCCATAGATGTAAGCGCATCCACACTCACACCATCGGTCACGCCGGGAGGATTATTGGGAACTAATTTTCTTCTGCCATTAAGCGCATTACGAATGCTTCCTGGAAGTTCGCGTCTGCCATCATCCATTCCCCACACATCACGCTCACCGCCCTTGTGATCAATTCCCTTGCGATAGACATCGGCATTAAAACCCATACCAATCTGAGCATTAAATTCACGAGGCAATGGTTTAGTGGTGAGCTCAATCAAACCACCGCCAAATTCAGCTGGCTTGTCGGGAGAAAAACTTTTTTGCACAGAGATACTTTCAAGTATCGAAATGGGGAAAAGATCAAGAGGGACAACTCGACGGCTCGGCTCTGGACTTGGAACTTGAGCACCATTTAAAAGTACACTTGAGTAGCGCTCGCCCAGACCACGCACATAAACAAATTTCCCGTTAACGAGAGTAAGACCTGTCACTCGGCGAAGAGAGGCGGCCGCATCGGAGTCACCACTTCTGGCCATCGCCTCTTGGCTCAAAACATCAGCGACCACTGATTTTTGTTTTCTCTGCTCCAAGAGAGAGGCAAACGAATTGCGAATTTTGGGGGCTTGGACGGTCGTTTCTTGCACCTCTTCAGAAACGACAGACCCCGCAGCTAGTGCGGGGTCCATCATCGCTATAAGAAGCAAGAAGATCATGTTTTACTCGAGTACGTTAGAGGTCCAACCCATTGCCCATACGTCTGACACATCAGCAAAGGCGCCAAGGTAATCAACCGGATCAAAGAACAAATCTTCCGGAGTCACACCTGCACCGCGAGCTGGACTTGCCACACCTGGGAACCAGCCATTGAGTTGAGCTGGAACAGTCATGTTGCCACCCAAAGTGTTAAACCAAACGGCGATTGACCAAGGATCAGAGGCATCCACTGCGAAGTTATTCGCGCAATCAACCAAAGTATTTTCGATTTTGAGTCCACCGTGATTGAACGTTTCAGCATCATCAATATTGATACAAGCTTTGCCAAATCCTGTGATGATCGTATTCATCACGTGAGCTGATGTACCTTTGCGTAGGAGCATACCGTAAGCGCTATTTTTGCCACCCAAGAAAGTCACGTTTGAAAGAGTAGGATTTGAACGCGGCTGAGCGTTCATTGGTGATTTCAAGTTATCAGCTTCAATGCCGTTATCAGCACTGTCATTAGCTTGCTCAACAATCATGAACTGGATTTTGCCAGTAAAGCCCATGTCCCAATCAAGAGAATCGTCTTCGTTATTTGTGAGAACAACGTGTTTTGCATTAGCAGTACCGCCAAAGAACTCAATTCCATCGTCTGCATTCATATTCACTTGGATGAAATCAATTTCAGTTCCGCTACCAACAGCATTAAAAGTGATGCCGTTCAATTCATTATCTTGAGAGATCGGGTATCCTGCGAATTCAACACGCACATAACGAAGCACACCGCTGTTATCTTCAGCGTTGTTACCGCCAAATTTAACTGGCTCAACTTTGATGCCTTCTGAGATGGCCTCACAGATGGAAGCACCCGGCTTACAAGCGTTGATGGGAGCATTACCGTTGATTACCAAACCGCCCCACTCACCGCGCTTACGATTAGTAAGCTTGAGTGAAGTGAAAACAACCGGCTTAGTTTCTGTACCTTCAGCAAAAATCTTTGAGCCGCGAAGGATAGCGATGAAAGCGCCTGGGTTACCGTGCAACGTAGTGCCGGCCTGGATACGAAGTGTTGAATTCTCTTTGTTGTCGCCGCCGAAGAATACGCCATCTTCAATTAGATAACGATTGTTGGCAGTCAAAAGTAGTTCGCTATTTAAGTACTTCCCTTTCAAGGCACATAGATCCATGCCTTCAAGCTGACCTTTTAGGGTCGTGCCTTGAGGACAAGCTGCAAAAAGTGCTGTGGGGAGGACAAAAGATAGGAGTGCGAGGGTCATTTTCATAGCAATCTCCGGATAAGGTTTATAGGTCCCGGTCTTTATAGCGAGGAGTTCACAGTGTGTGTGTTAGATGAAGTTATGGGTTTTGTTAGGGAATTATGGAGACACGGGCCGCTGGCGATATGTGTCTAAAACCTTGACACTGTCAAAAAATCCAGACGTTAGAACCCTCAAAAGACCCCCTAACCCCTTGATACCCCTAAGGTCTTTTTGGCGGCCCTATTGCTTATTAATTACCAACTAGGCAGGACGAAGCCCGTTCCTGTGATACGTATGCGAAAAGGGATAAGTGCATGAAGGCGATTACCTCAAAGATGCTCAGCCTCCTTCTAACTCTGGTTATGTTGAACCCAGGGTATGCGGCTGCTCCAAAAGCGGCTCAAACGAAGATCGTTGAAGCTCCTCTGGCTTACCCACTTTCATTGCTTGAGTCACGCTTTGCTTCTTGGGGTGTTGATCCTTATAAGACACTCACTTCAATTAACGTTAAAGACTCTTGGAAGAAGTTCAAGAAAAACCGCGATATCGTTGTTGCTGTTATCGATACTGGTATCCAACACGATCACCCTTTCTTGGCAGGAAATATCCACACTGTTTCTGGTCAAAAGAGCGCTTCAAACTACGGCGTAGATTTCTCTGGTAAGTCAGTTACGAACGCTCCGGTTGATAATCACGGTCACGGCACTCACGTTGCCGGTATCATTAAGAGTGTTTTCCCAGATGTTAAAATCTTGGCGTTGAAATACTACAATCCTCAAGCTTCTGGTCAACAGAACCTTGAAAGCACTATTAAAGCTCTTGAGTACGCTGTTCGTATGAATGTTGATGTTATCAACTACTCTGGCGGCGGTCCTGAGCCATCTGTTGAGGAACTTCGTGTTCTTAAAGCAGCCGAGAAAAAAGGTATCATCGTCGTAGCCGCTGCTGGTAACGAGCGCAGCAACATCGATGACAAGAAAAATGCTTACTACCCAGCTAGCTACGGTCTCTCGAACATCATCACAGTGGGTGCTCACGATGAAGAAATGCAAATCATCGCTAGCTCAAACTTTGGTAAGAACTCTGTTGATATCGCAGCTCCAGGTCACCGTATCAAAAGCGCAATCCCACAAGGCGGCGCGGGTTATATGACTGGTACGAGCCAAGCCACGGCGTTTGTTTCTGGAGTTGTCGCTTTGATTAAGGCCAAGCACACAAAATTTAACTACGAACAAGTTCGTAACGTTATCTTGAGCTCTTCTGTAAAAGTGAAGAACTTTGAAGGCAAAATCCTCGGTGCTGGCAAGCTTGATGCTGCTCGCGCTGTAGAAATGGCCGATGCTGTTGAGCAGCGCTTGGGTGAAGGTCGCAAACTCGCCAAAGCTCAGTAATCCGTTTACACTTTTCCCATGCTTATTCACTTAATCGCCCTCCTCTCTGGAGGGCTTTATGCTTTTGCTTGGCCCAACTTTCTTAATGAAGGTTTTTTCTTTTTATCACCCATCGCCCTCATGACGATGGTGATGGTACTAGAGCGCCTCACTAAGACGCGCTCACGTGTTCTGGCGGTGCTCCTTCATCAAACGGGCTTTAATCTCATCGGTTTCTACTGGGTGCCTGGAACGCTGGAAGAATTCGGCGGGCTTCCTCCTGGTGCTTCGCACTTAGTTTCACTTTTTTTAGCTCCTGTGCTCAATCCTGCTTGGTGGGGCTGGCTCGTATGGCTTTCCTATCGCAACCGTCTGCCGGGAGTGTTGGACTGGACGAAAGGCATGCATGCTTTCTTTGGAGCGGTCTTCCTAACAGCAGTCGAAGTCATTCTGCCTCAGCAATTTCCGGTCTATGCGGGGCATTTATGGATGCATTTTTCAGAGTGGCTCACTCTCGCTTCAGTAGGTGGTGTGGCACTTTATTCGTTTTTTACGTGGTGGTTTGTTTTGGGACTTGCACCGTTGTTGCAACGTCATCCGCCCGCTAAAAGTGCCCTTGTTGCTGCCTTGGTATTTGCAGGAATTCATTTTATTCTTCCTGCCTGGCAAATTACTCCTGAGAAAAAATCCCTCAACATACGCGTGGTGCAGGCCAACGTTGGAAATTTTCTTAAAATCCAATCTGAGAATGGTGACGATGGCGCTGTGGAAGATGTGGTGACACGCTATCAGCGTCTCACTCTTAAAGAAGAACCACAGAATCTAGATCTCATTATCTGGCCAGAAACAGCTTATCCTTTTTCCATGTCTACTCCGCAAATCAAAGCTGGAGTGGATACGCCGCCAACAATTTTTAGAGATCTTATCGCCCGCACAGGAGCAGAAATTCTGATTGGTGGATACGATCACGATGAGCGCAATCCCTGGGGCGATCATTTTGAAACAGAATACAATGCCGCTTTTTTATTTGGCAGTCAGGGTGAACTGAAAGAAGTTTATCGCAAGCATATTCTCATCCCTTTCGGCGAGACCATGCCCTTTGGTCCCATGAATCGGACACTTTCGAAAATGCTTCCCGCCGTTTCATTTTTTGCCGCAGGGAAAGCCACGCCTACATTTATCACTAAGTCAGGTGCGAGTTTTACCACACCGATTTGTTATGAAATTTTACAGTCGCCTTTTGTTGCTAAACTATTAAATGAAGCGCCGGTGCTACCAGATTTTATTGTCAACCTCACCAATGACTCTTGGTATGGCAAAACCGCTGAACCACGCCAACATCTATTTTTAGCGAAATGGCGCGCACTTGAGTTCAGACGTCCGATCGTGCGCTCAACGAATACGGGTATTACGACAGTGATTTATCCTGATGGACGCGTGGGAAGACAACTTCTTACCGGTGAGCAAGATGTTTTGGATTTTAATCTCGAGCTTCCACTCAAAGCCGACCACACTATTTATCAGCGCTTTGGTATGTTGCCGCTCTTAGGCCTTTGGGGACTCTTAGCAGTGGCGTTTATTTTGTCGTGGTGGTTGAAAATCCGGCCTTCAAAAGGTCATGCAACCTTACGACGCCTTTAAGTTCACCATTTTCTACCACTGGTAATACCGAAACCGGACGCTCGCGCTTCTCCATGGTTTGCAACGCCTCAAAGGCCAATAAACCAGGAGCAATGGTGAGTGGAGATTTGTTCATAAAGAGCGAGACATCTTTCGAGAGCGCTTGAGGATCTTTCATCAAGGCCCGGCGTACATCACCTTCTACTAAGATTCCCAAAAGCTTTCCACTTTGAGTAATCGCCAAGAGACCTACTGGAAATTTGGTCATCGCTAAAAGCGCATCTTGTAGAGTTGAGCTTGGCAGAACTTGTGGACACTGATCTGGCTTTACCATCACTTTTTCAATAGTGAGAGAAAGTGATTTACCTAAGAGGCCGGCAGGATGGTTAAGAGCAAACTGTTCTTTTGAAACACCTTTAACGGCTTCAAATAAAACCGCCAAGGCATCACCCATCGCCATTGTTACTGTTGTACTCGTGGTGGGGGCCAAGTCATTCAAGCACGCTTCTTTTTCTACCGAGCAATCCAGCACCACTCCACACTTCTCAGCAATCGGTGATTTCACGTTGCCGACGAGGGCAATCAAGCGCTCTTGTGGAAGTTGCAAATATGGAAGTAGCTCTAATATTTCTTCTGTCGTTCCTGATTTACTTAAAAGCAACATGACATCAGATTTTGTTACTCGGCCAAGATCACCATGCATGGCTTCGGTGGGATGAAGAAAAAAACTCGGCAGCCCCAGTGATGAAAAGGTGGCCGCGATTTTGGTCCCGACGTGCCCCGATTTACCCACACCCGTAACAACTAAGTTACCGCCAGTTTGGGTCAACCACTCAAACAAGCGCACACATGATTCCACCGTCGGGGCAGTCAGGCGACTTTCAGCAAGCTTCAGCGCCTGGGCTTCCAGGCTTAAAACATTCTTGAAAAGTGAAAGATGGTCCATAGTGTCCTCGCGGCGGTTTCCTGCTATTATTAAACCATGTCTTCCCTACTTACCAAAATCCTATTGCTTTTGGCGATCACAGGTTGCGCCTCTTACGAAAAATTCCGTCAAGTCACGGAAGAGCTCGAGATGCCTTCAAAGATCTTTAAAGCTGACTTCAACCAGACTTGGCAGGCCGTTATCCAAGTTATGAAGAAGTACGACATTGCTCAGCAAAACCAGGAAGCGGGCTATATTAAGACGCGCTGGATGGATAATACGATGGAAGTCAATTTCACTGACTCCTTCGGCTCCAATGACGCTGTGAAAGCAGCGCGCTTCAAATTAGTTGTGAATGTGGTGAAAGGCTATCGCTCGTCCTCTGAGGTTTCCAAAGTCACCATCTACAAACGTCAGTTGGTAGAGCAAGACTTCTTGCAAGGCTGGAAAGAGATCACCACCGACGGCACCCAAGAGCAGACGCTCCTCTATCGCATCGGTCGCTTAATTGAGACTGATAACAAGCTCAAAGAAATCGATAAAGCGCGCGAAAAAGAACAGCTCGAGAGTTTCTAATTCTCAAACGTATCCAATTTTTCAATTTAAACTCAATTCGCCCGTCTCATTCTGGCGCAGTTTAATACTGTTAAAATTGAATTCTTTAAATACTCTTCGACCAATGCGCCCGTTGCGCCACGATGGTAGCCGCTGGAGCTTTCGTGCCAGTGATGTGCTCGAGTGAGTAATTCAAATCAGGCGCGAGATCCTGATACTTAGGTTTCTGAATAAGTTTAGCGAGAGCTTTCTTGGCCGGCGCGTGCTTCAACTCACCTAGCGTGCGAATGATTGAGCGAACAATTGAAGTGCGCTTACGTTTGCCAGCGTTGCCAGTGTAGTTGGTTTGGTCATACATCATGTTCCAAACATTCGGAGCAAGAGCATTGATCTTCATGTGCGAAATATTATCTAACGCTTGCACGCGAACGATGAGAGAAGAATCCTTCAAAGCGCGTGCATAAACCGCTTGGTATTCTTTCATGTTAAGTGCCGCGAGTGCCTTGAGACTCGCCACACGCATCATCCACGCTGGATGATCGGCGAATTTAGCAATGAAAGGCGCACTTTTTTTACCCATCACTTGGCCTAAGAGCATGGTGGCCTGCCAGCGATTTTTTTCTGGGAAGCTGCCGTCTTTCATGACTTTAATGAGAGTTGGAACTGATTTCTGTTTCAATGAAAACGCCATCATCTTAAGGCGTTGAGTTTCAATGGTTGGATTTTTGAAGGCTTCTTCAAAGCGATCAGCACGTTGCACTTCATTTAGAGGAGAGGATTTCTGAGCGGGGATAGCGGCCCAGACTGAAGTGGTGAGAACAAGAGAAAGCAGGATGAATTTCATGTGTCTTACCCCAACATTTTTTCAAATTCACTGAGAAGATCCTCAGGTGTTTTTTCATTTCCAGTCGGCTCAGCCTTAGGAGCAGGAGCATCTTTCTCACTACCACCCATCGCCACTTCTTTCGGAGCTTCAGCTTCACTTCCGCCCGTTAAAAACTCTTCGAGCTCAGCAGTGGTACTTTCTTCTGAACTGGCCGCCACTTCTTCGGGAGCAGCTGCTTCAACAGCTTCTTCCGCAACTTCACTCTCTGGTGTGGGTGCATCTTCTACAGGAACTTCATCAAACAAATCAGCCGCTCCTGCCAATGGATCTTGTCCTTTAGGACTGGCCACTTTGGGTGGTGCTGCTACTGGAGCTACTGGAGCTGCTGCCGCTGGTGATGAGTCAGTAGGATCTTGTCCCAGAGCACGTTTCAGTTGTTGATTTTCTTGCTGCAAACGTTTGAGGTTTGCAAGATCGTCTTCGATGATTTCGTATTCTTTCAAACGGTCACGAAGTTCATCACGCTCTTTAGTGATTTTTTGTAATTCAGCTTTGATAGCAGCATCGTTACCACTGGCTGCAGGAACTGCTTTTCCAGATTGCGCCAAGAGTGCTTCCAACTCTTTGATACGAGCTTGTGCACCAGCGAGTCCTGACTCTAGTTCTTTTTTTATACTGTTAGCAGCGGCGAGCTGTGACTGAAGTGCGGCCAACTCAGCAAGTTTTTGCTGAAGCTGTTCACGAAGAGCGGCTTCTTGACCCGATGAATTGCCAGAACTAGCAATCGCCAGACTCTCCCCTCCACCAACGAGCGGCATGCTCGACGGCATAGACGAAAATGAGACATCTCCATCGTTACCACGGAAGAGAGCTGACTTAAGCGAGTTTGAGTTTTGAATAACTGAATCTAAATAAGTTTTAACCACCGAAGCTGGCAGTTGATGCTTGAGTAAATTGTAAGTACGGCGATTAGCAAACCATAACCACAAAAAAAGTGTGGTGGTAATAACTAGGAGGCCCGAAAGAATCACCAGAATCTCTGGCGTAAATTTATCGAGCGTCGTAATTAACGATTCAAGCATGGCCCATCCTTGGCACAAAATAACGCTCCGTCATTGGGAGCTAAACTCATGGAAAGATTATACCAAGCCTATGCCGACCATTGTCAAATAAGCGTAAACTCTAGGAAATTTATTTCTCCGACAAAATCTGTAGGAGATCGTCATAAAGTGGCGAGCGAGCCGCCAAAACTGATGGTGTGTAAGGATGAAAATCTTGACCGTGCAAATCAGAGATTGGTACTCCTGCTTCTTGGCAAATCAAACCGCCCGCGGCGATATCCCAAGGCTGCAAACGGTACTCCCAATAAACATCAAGCACACCAGCGGCCACATATGAGAGTTCAAGTGCGGCTGAACCCAAACGGCGAAAGGCACGCACTTCAGGAAATTTACGAATGAGATCTGCATTGTGGCGACTTGATCCTAGGTTGGTAGATATCAAGGCGTCTTTCAAAGGTTGTGAAACCTTCGAGGCTTGGAGTTTTTTTGTCAGATAACGATTTCCAAAGCGACGACGTAAATAAGCTCCGCCGTTCTTGGTGGCATAAAAAGTTTCACCCAGCATGGGATTGTGAACCACACCCACTTGCACCTCATGGCCTTCGACCAGCGCGAGACTGACTGCAAAGAACGGTAATCCATTTAAAAAATTATTAGTGCCATCCAAAGGATCAATCAGCCACGTAAGCTCTTTGTCATCACCCGGGCCCTCAATCTTTAATTTTTTGGTGAAGCTATCTTCTTCAGAAAGGATGCGATGCTTGGGATACTTCTTAGCAATCCGACGCATGACAAGTTCTTCTGATTTCAAATCAGCTTCCGACGCCAAACCTTGCGCGCCTTTATGAATTAGCTTCAAAGGTTTATGAAATAGTTTTTGTGAATAACCCAAGAGCGTTTTACCGGCCTCATCGGCCAGCTTGAGCGTGAATTTTAAAGCGGCTGCTCTCTCACTGCTTTTCATCGGATGTCTCCACAACGCGAATCAACTCTTCCATTTCTTCTTCAGAAATTTTCTCGGCAGGAATTCCGTAACTTCCTTCTAGCCAATGGCCAAGATCAACCATGCGACAGCGTTCCGAACAAAATGGACGATGCTCAGAAGAATAATAGAGAAATTCTTCTTTGCACTTAGGACATTTTACTTTCAATGGTTTTTTGACATCAGTCACGCTTAAGACCTCGAAAAAAAATTTCGCTGGAGTGAATCCTTTAAAGCATGGCCTTCGACCTTCTTGGCGTCAATGGCCTCCACTTCAACTATACCGCGGACCGCATTGATGGCCCAAACTGATTGCGCTGCTTTTATATCATTCAACAAAAGAACTTTCTCAACACAGGGTATTCCCAATTGTGTCGCCACTTCCATTAATCGCTCTCGACCCAAACCGGCCAAAACATCAGGCCCCGTTGGCGGAGTGTAGAGTTGATTATCAATCCATAAAAAAAGATTCGCATGGAGGAACTCACACACTTCATCATTAACGAGATACAAGGGAATTTCATTTTTTGCTAAATGACGAGCGGCCACTAAGCGCGACAAATAATCGCCACTTTTCAAAAATGGCGGCCAATCTTTAGCGCGAGCAGGTGCTTTGACTGTTTTCGCTAAAAAACTTCCTGCCTGCGGCAAGCCTTCACTCCAACTGCTATCAATTTCTAAATGTGGTATTTCTTCAACGCGCATTTTCCTATCTATCTGCATGGCAAACAAAGTCAGTCGCCACACACCGTTTTTTCCGGGTGGTTTTAAATTTGACCACAGCTCATCAATTTGACCTACTGTGCCAGGCCAGAGCCATTCGGCGGACTCCTTGAGGCGTTGAAGGTGTCTTTCAGCAAAATAAACCACGCCGTTTTCTACTCTTAGGGTAGTAAACACCGACTCACCAAAAAGAAAGGCGCGTGAGCGTGGCCGGAATGGGTCTTGTGCTAGGCGAGAGTCGCTGGTCATGGTACGAAAAGGTGCCCCAAAGGAGACCTTTTTGATAGCTGAAAATGACATAACCATCGTGGGATACGGCAATCAGGCGAGGGCCTGGTGCGCTAATCTCTCCGACTCAGGCTTTAAGGTCTCAGTGCTGTTGCGCCCTGATTCAAATTCACGCGCAAAAATTCAGGCCCCCTTGAAACTCCTCGATTGGCAGGCGCCTCTTTCTGGCAGGCCGATGGCTTTCTTGGTTCCCGATCATGAAATCGCGGGCGCACTGGCAAGTCTCTCGGCTTTTATTCCGGTGGGTACAACTTTGTTTTATGCGCACGGCTTTGCCGCTATTGAAGAAAACTTAGCCGAAAAATTTCCACAATTTCATCATGTGCTGCTTGCTCCAAAAGCGATTGGAACAGAAGTGCGCGCCACTTACCTTGATCGCCGTGCCTTGGGTGGTGTGTACTCAGTTGAGTTGGTTGCTGAGAGTGAAAAAAAATCCATTGAAGCACTCACCTTAAAAGTAGCGCGCGCATTAGGTATTACCTGGGGTCCCTATTCTGTGGGTGTGCGCCAAGAGATGGAAGCGGATTTATTTTCTGAACAAGCTGTCTTGTGTTCGGTCATTCCTGAAGCCTGTCGCCTGTCATTCAATATGCTTTTAGAGAAAGGTATTCCGGCAGAGCTCGCCTATTTTGAATTATGGCATGAAGTCGGTTTGATTGTTCGCACCATGGTGGATAAAGGACCAGAAGCTTTTTTTCATTTGATTAGTCCTAACGCCCTGATTGGTTCAGAAAAGGGCCGCGCTCTATTGTGTGATCAAAGTTTTCAGAAAAAAATGCAAAGTCTACTCATTGATATTCAGAACGGTCAGTTTGCCCGAGAAGCAACTCAAGTTGATGTAGAAAAAATGCGCAATGATATTATCGAGCGCTGGAAGAAGGATCCCTTCGGCCAGACCATTGAAAAAATGCAACAAGGTCAAAAATGAAAAAGCTCACCACTCGCGATATTCGTAAAAGTCAAAATCTACAGATGCTGACCTGTTATGATTTTCAAACTGCTCAATTGCTTAATGAAACCGAGATTGATCTGCTATTAGTCGGCGACTCGCTTGGAAACGTTGTGCTAGGTCTTGATACAACCGTACCAGTGACTCCTTCAATGATGAGTCTCTTTGGTCAAGCCGTTCGCAGAGGGGCACCGGATAAATTCCTCATCATTGATATGCCTTTTGGCTCTTACACGACACTCGCTCAGGGTCTGCGCACAGGCACAAAACTCATGCAAACGACCAATGCTGAAGCAGTAAAGTTAGAAGGTGCTCACGCCACTGAGCTTGCCACCATCAAACGCCTAACTGAAGTCGGTGTCGCGGTGATGGGACACATTGGATTGACTCCTCAATCAGTACATCAAATGGGCGGCTACTTCACACATGGAAAAACTCCTGATCGCGCGCGTGAATTAAAAGAAGAGGCCCTACGCCTGCAAGATGCGGGCTGCTTTAGTCTGGTGCTGGAATGTATCACGCCAGAAATTTCAGCCGAGATCACCAGCGCCCTAGAAATTCCTACCATCGGAATTGGTTCAGGCGATAAAGTGCGCGGCCAAGTTCTCGTCACAAATGATTTACTTAAAATGGGTCAACATACTCCGCCTAAATTTGTAAAACCGATCGCCGATCTTTATCAAACTCGCTTGGATCTTATTAATAAGTATCTCAAGGAGCAGCGCTCTTGATTCTACTGACTCTTGATTTTGGAAATTCTTCTGCTCACGCGGCCCTTTATCGTCACGGCAAAGAATTAGCGCGTGGACGTCTGCAAGATGTGGGTGAATGGCTCAAAGCCCACGCACTCACCTTTGGTGAAGTGGCAGGCGTTCTCTCGCAAGTGAAACCCTATGATGAAGAGCTTAAAGAATTAATGAAGCAAGGTCTCTTGATCGAGCGCATTCAAGACTATTGGAAAGGCCACAAGTTTGCGGGTATGCCGGTTCGCTATGCTCAATCCTTAGGTGAAGATCGCTTAGTCACCGCTTGGTGGGCCTTTAAAGAATATCAAACACCCACGCTAGTTATTGATGCCGGCAGTTTTCTCACTCTTGATATTGTGACGAGTGAAGGACTTCAAGGTGGCTTCATTCTTCCAGGTACAAAACTTTTAGGAGAAACACTCGCTCAGGGTGCGCAACTGAAAGCCCAAGAATTTACTGATCTCAAAAAGGAAATTCTAACCGGTAGTGAACTTCCCCACACCACTGCCGATGCGCTACAAGGGGCGGCGATTGCATATGCTGCGTTGATTCAAAAACTGATGGTTCGCTGGGGAGTGGCCCAAATCGTTTTAACTGGTGGCAATGCAGGTGTTGTTGAAGGCTGGCTTAAGCCTTTGACCCATGAGCTGCCGTTACACATTAAACCAGATTTAGTACACTGGGCCCTCTATGAATGGTACCGACGGAATATAGGCGCATGAATATTTTATTAGGCATCACTGGTTCAATCGCGGCCTACAAGAGCATTGATCTCGCACGTACACTTGTGAAAAACGGACACAACGTTCGCGTAGTACTGACTCAAGGTGCTTTGGAATTTGTTCGCCCAGAAATTTTTCGTTATCTTGGCGCTGAAGCTGTCTATCTTCCCACTGATGATTTTAACTCACCTACTCCTGGTGTTCCCCATGTGGAATTTGCCAAGTGGGCAAATGTTTTAGCGATTGCTCCGTTATCAGCAAATACTTTAGCTAAATTGGCGCAAGGGCAGTGCCATGATTTTCTCACCTCGATTTTTTTGGCCTGGAGACAAAATCGTCCGGTACTAATGTTCCCGGCGATGAACACTATGATGTGGGAGCATCCTTTCACACAAGAGCATGTCGCCAAAATTAATAAACTCCCCTTTGCTAAAATTGTTGATCCAGCTGCCGGGCTGCTCGCTTGCGGTGATGTGGGGCAAGGCAAATTGATGGACGTGGATGCCATGGCGCAAGTTATTGGCTTCTACAATCCTTTAATGAGTATTGAAAAGCATGTGTTGATCACAACGGGTGCGACTGTCGCTCCGCTTGATCCAGTTCGCTTTATGACTAATCCTTCTTCTGGCTTAACAGGTATTGAAATCGCGCGCGCTTATCTCTCGGTGGGTGCAAAAGTCACATTACTTGCCGGTTTTCCTGAACCAGTTGGAGTCGCAGGTCTCAAGGCCCATCCTCGCTGCCAAGTCATCTCTACACCTACCACTGCTGACATGCTCAAGCATGCGCAAGCGATTGCACCAAGCGCTCATACGATAATAGCTTCTGCGGCAGTTGCTGATTTTGAATTCAACACAGCTCAGGGTAAATTAAAAAAAGACCAACTCACCACCCTACCGGTTGTTAAAGCCGTCGATGTGCTGGCCGAACTTCTTAAAGCTAAAACAGGCACACAAAAATTTGTCTCCTTTGCTGCAGAGACAGAAACGACTGAAGCCGTTTGGCGCGAAAAATTTAATCGCAAACCCGTCGATCTCATGATTGGTAATCGGGTGCACAGTGGTTTCTTAGATAACAAGAATCGCGAAGGCTTTGCCGAAGGTCAGGGTACGTATTGGTTTATTGATCCCAAAGCCACATCAAAACCACAGGCCCTTACTAAAGCTCAACTCGCTCAAGAAATCGTTCACTGGGATCAGACCGGGAGTCTCCACTGAAACTCTTTAGAACCAGTGCAGAGTTGCATGAGTGGCGCTTGCGCCAGGATGACGATATTGGCTTTGTTCCTACCATGGGAAATCTACATGATGGACACATGAGCTTACTCGAAGCCTCACTCAAACAGCATCAAACCAGTATTCTTTCAATCTTTGTGAATCCTACGCAGTTTGGCCCTAACGATGATTTCGCGCGCTACCCACGCACACTCGAGCAAGACTGTGCTCTTGCCATGGAGCTACTAAAAAAACATCCCGAACGCGAACTGGTGATATACGCTCCAGCGACACCGGAAGAAATTTATCCGATTGGTTTTAGCACCGTCATCACCGTGCCAAGCCTTGATGGTTTTTTAGAAGGGGCTTGTCGCCCCGGTCACTTTAATGGAGTGGCCACCGTTGTATACTTACTTTTCCAACTAACTAAACCGCGAACCGCTTATTTTGGTCGCAAAGATTATCAGCAATACCGTGTGATCAAGCGCATGGCGCGAGACCTGGGGCTTCCCATTCGTGTGAAAGGTATGCCGATTATTCGCGATCAAGATGGTCTCGCCCTTTCTTCGCGTAATCAATATCTCTCGAAAGAAGAAAAAGAGTTGGCGCTGCATATTTCACGAACGCTTAATGAAGCTAAGCTTCGTCTCAATCATGGAGTGGATGCAGTTAAAGTCTGGATGGATGAACAAATAAAAAAAGATTCTCGCTGGCAGTATCTTGATGTACGTGAAGCCAGAACCCTCTCAGAAAAAATACCTGCTAAAGGAAAAATTGTTTTCCTTGGTGTGCTAAAAGTCGGCAGTGTGCGTTTGTTAGATAACCTTGAAGTGGAACTCAAATGAATTTTAATGATGATGAATACAAACTCCCTTTAGGCCAGAAAGCTGGTCTCGTATCACTCGTCTGTGATCGTTTTGAAAGTCATGCTACTCAGCAGTTGACTCAAGCATCGATGCGAGAGTTACGTGAACTTCTTCGTACACTTGGGCTTAAGGCCGGTAACGAATATATTCAAAACGTAAAGAACATCAATCCATCCATGATGCTGGGTGAAGGTCGTATTGCTGAAATTGGTGAAGAAGCTAAAGCCGCTGGCGAAGAAGTCTTAGTTTTTGACTTTGAGCTGACCGCTAGCCAGGTTCGTAATATTAAGAAAGCCACTGGCCTTGAAGTGGTGGATCGCAACAGCGTAATTCTAGAAATCTTTGCTATGCATGCGCGTACTAAAGAAGCGCGCATCCAAATTGAAATCTCTCGCCTTGAATACCTACTTCCACGTTTGACCTCGATGTGGGGTCACTTCTCCAAGCAGCGAGGCGGTGGACGCGCCGTTGGTGGAGAAGGTGAACAGCAGATCGAACTTGACCGTCGTATGGTTCGTGAACGTATTCGTTTTTACAAAAAGCAGTTAATTGAAATCTCTAAGAACCGTGAGGTTCAACGCAAGAAGCGACAAAATCAAGCTGTGACAGCGGCCCTCGTTGGTTACACCAACGCCGGAAAATCATCGCTGATGAATCGCCTCTGTCGAGTTAACGTACTAGAGGAAAATAAGCTTTTTGCCACGCTCGATTCCACATTTAGAACGCTCAATCCTGACTCTAAACCACCCATGATTATGATTGATACGGTGGGCTTTCTGCAAAACCTACCGAATACCCTCGTACAAGGTTTCAAAACGACTCTTGAGTCGGCGATTGAAGCGGACTTACTTTTGATTGTTTGTGATATCTCAGACCCAAACTTTCAAAAACATCTTGAAGTCACCCAAGACGTCCTTAAGGAATTAAATATTCAAGATAAAAAACAACTCATCGTATTTAATAAAAAAGATTTGTTGAACGACCCTATGCGTGCCCGCATCATCATGCGTCAGTATCCTCAATCATTTTTAGTTTCGAGCTACGATGACGAAGATATGCGCAACTTGCGCACTCACGTCATTGATTATTTCCTCTCGCAACAAGATCATTACGATTTGTTCATCCCCTATGATGCAGGTGACGCTCACGCACGAATTCGTGCCAATGCCAACATCGTGAAAATGGGCTCACATGAGAATGGAATATTTTATCGCATTCGCATTCCGGATTTTATTTTTGCGCAGCTCGGTTTGAATCCCTTTATCTTGGCGCCAGATGCTCCTCAATGGGATCAAACAATAGATATAGAAAGTTAAGCTAAGTTTTACTTGCGAGAGTGGCAGGCATCTTTTAACCTGTCGCTCTTGAAAAAATCACGCCCATTAAAACGAACAACTTATAGTAACGAGGCCCGTCTAGGACGAGGCTTTGGTAGCACGCGTCCGGTGGAGGCTCTTAAAAATGCCTGTCCAGTCGTTAAAGCGAGTTATTTGTGGCTCACAGTTTCCGAACAACTCTTAGAGGTATTGGGGCCTGAAGTTCATCACCAATGGTTTAAGAATGTTCGCCCAGTAGTTTTAACAGATGGCACGTTGGTGCTTGAAACACCCACGCATTTGGCGGCGCAGTGGATTCATTGTCATTATCAAGAATTGGTGGATGTTTTATTGTCGGTGCATGATCGTCAGGTGAGCGCACTTTTTATGTCGCAACGTGATCGCACTCGTTCATGGCAGATGCACTAGAACTAAAAAGCACCGCTTCTGAAATAAACTGTCGCTAAAAAAAATAAAATTGTAACGACTAATCCTACCCCAATAATCACTTTATCTCTTTTCTCAAAAGCCATCGTTGCTCCTCGCATAATTGATACTTAAATAATGAGACGTCGAGTCGCGAAGGACAAGGTTTTATTTTAAAAGCTCAATCACTTCTGCATGAAACTTTTCTGGATTAAGCGGTTTTGTGAGTTGACCCTTAATATTTAAAAGCCCCGCCCACTCAGGAAGCCCTAGCCCCAAACCTATGGTAGGAATGTTTTTAATGTGAGGGAACTCTTTAAGACCCATCACAAATTCACCAGCATCTTTCTGCGCCGTTTGCCCATCAATGACTAAAACATCTGGATTCAGATCTTGAATAAAATAAGGCGCATCTTTCAGCGAGGCTAAATGATAAAATTTATCACCACGGGCCTCCACTTGGTGTTTTAACCAAACGGATATCAGTGGGTTGGCCTCAATCAGAAAAACGAACATAGTGTCACTCTTTACAAGGGTATAGAGTGACAACTACCATTGGCCTAGGAACTCTTCAACTACGGAGTGAATTTTGCTTAAAGTCAGAGTTATTGATGTTCAATCTGAGCAAGTCCTCTTCGAGTGTCCAGTCGCACAAGCTGACAAGGCCTATGTCGCCGCAGCTGAATTTGAGGCCATGGGCCTGCAAGTTAAAATCGATCACCCAACAGTTAATCAAACTTTGGCGGCTTCTTTAGGTGTCGAGGGTGCCCCCTTGGATGCCTTTCAGGAAAGCTTGGCCGAAGAACTCGATGACCACCCCGGCTCATGCTGCTTTGAAGACAAGAGCGATAAATCACTCCATTAAACCTTAAGCCCTCTAAAGATTCAGGTAAAATATTCATGCTTTTGTAATAGGTCAGCAGATTTTCCCTGGTGCCAAAAAGCACTGCTAGATAAAAATCCTGGGCCCCCTTATCTTGTCGGCATTCTCGTTCAAGCTATCAAAGGAAGGGTCTATGATTAAACTATTAGGAGTTGCTGTTGTCGCTTCATTGCTTTCAACTGCCACTCACGCTCGCTTAGAAACAAGAAGCCTTGGAACAGTCACTGTTTCAGATCTTCAATCAGCTCCATCTCTCAGAGATTTCCGCGATCTTTGTAATGTTGTGGGTATCAAAGCTGTTATGAAAAAAGACAAGGCTGACATCCGTAACATCACAGTTAATTTTGCTGATCGCAACGCTGCTCAACGTTTCTATGTTGGTCAAACTCTTCGCCAGGGTGAAATGACTCAAGAATTTGATCTTCGTGGTCATGTTCGTTGTATCGACAATATTATCGTTGAAGCTTCTAGCCGCGGCTCTTTCTGGAAATCATCAACTATCGAATTGATCGCGACACTTGATCTTGATTTCCGTCGCCCAGTTCCGGGTCCAGGCCCACGTCCGTTCCCAGGTAACGATCGCTTGACTCAAGCTGATGGTATCCGTGTTGTTTATCTTTCAGACATCTTTGTCGACGAAGATGGCGGCCGTCACTCGAATCCACCATTTGCTCGTCCGGTTTGTAACGTTGATGCCATTATGCTTCAGTCACTTGGTGACGGCACATACATCAACCGCGTAACCGTTATGTATGCTGATGGTTCTTTGGACGACGTTCGTGCTCCAGGGCACCTCGCTCAACGTTCTGAAACAGGTTGGTTGCGTCTTGATAACGACACATTTGGCCGTCGCGAGAAATGTATCCGCAACATCCAAATCCAAGGTCGCTCTGAAGTCGGTGGTCGCCGTGATCGTCCTTCTTCAATCAAGGTACTAGGTCTATCTGACCGCAACGGTGGTCGCGATGATCGCTGGGGCCGTGATGATGGTCGCCCAGGCCGTCGCTGGTAATTAGTTAAGTTCTCTAGGGGTGAGCTGGTCTCACCCCTTTTTTTTTTAGAATCTATTTAAATACTGTATTTGAAAATTAAGTGGCGCCACGCTGTAGCCCCAGACATCTTCGTAGTCTCTATCTGTGATATTTCCTAAGTTAAAACTCCACTGCTCATGCTCATTTGGATTCCACTTAACTGAAGCGTTCAGTATTTCATAAGCCACCAAACGCGCATTATCACCGGCCAGATCGACATCTTTTCTTCCACCGATGGCGCGAAGATTGAGCTCTGTTGTTATCACACCGAAAGTTTTTATCCATGAAGCACTCATCAGATAGGGAGGTCTTCTCAGTGGTGTTTTTGAGTATTCGGAGAAATCAAGCCATGAGCTGCTCGCACCAAGTTGACCCCAGTTATACTCACGAGTGAGTCCACTCAACTCAACCCCTCGCACTCGTAAATTGCCACGATTCTGATAACCGGCATTGCTATAAGTGATAAGATCCTGAAAGTTTTGCTGAAACACAATGAGATCAATTTGATGCTCACTCTTCCACTGAGCACCGACCTCGAGTGAAATATTTTTTTCTGGAACTAAATCTGGATTACCAAGAGGTGAACCAAAAAGTGGTGGGGCGTAAAGTTGATAAAGTGACGGGGTTTTGTAACCACGAGCACCTTTGGCATAAATCTGCCAGATCTCACTCGGCTGATAACGGATTGTTCCTTCGTAGGCGACGAAATCGTCATAACGTTGATGCTCTTCGGCCCGCGCACCTACTTCAAATAACCATTTATTAAAATTGAGACGCTCTTGGATAAAAATGGCGCCTAAATCATTTTGACGTTTAAATGTTTCAGTCGAAAGCCACTCACCATCCCAAGTGATGCCAGCGATAGTTTCGAAGTGACCCCATTTGAATTGAATACCACCCTGTACACTGCGACTCTCCCCTCGGTAGGTTTCCTCTCCTTGCGAAACCGTTTTTAACTCACGGGTATGTGAGATCATGCCACTGCGAAGCCACCAATGTTTTCCCCGAGTAGTTTGTGAAAAACTTCCTTGCTGATTATCAGTACGATCATCTTTTTCATCAACCGATGCGCCATCTTGCTCAGCACGTCCTTTGATTCCTTGAAACCAAAGCTCTGTTGAAAGATCACTACTCCACTGATGCTTAGAGGCTTGCTGAATTTGAGTATTGAGCACTCCATCTGGCTCACTGGCCCCATGACGCTTTCGATTGAGTCGAGAAATACCTCGGCTTTGCTGATGAATCAGGCCAAAAGTCCCTTGATGCTGCTTAATTTTCCAATCTTGCAGAATAAATCCGGTACCCGTATCAAATGAACCACCAGAGAGACCAAGAATTGTTTCAGGTTTCTCTTGCCCACGCCTGGGTACCAGTTCAATCACCCCCGCAGTGGCGTCACCTCCATAGAGTGTTGGAGAAGGGCCTCGTAGAAAAAGTAAATCTTGGTAGAAAGGAGTAAGAAGGAAAGCCGTGTCATAATGTCGATCTGTATTAGAGGGATCGTTGAGACGTAATCCATCGGTAAGTACAATCGTGTGTCGCGACTCGCTTCCTCGTAAATAAAAGGCGCCTCGCCCACCAGGACCACCATTTTGTGTAAACACAATGCCTGGCGCTTTGCTTAGCACATCCTGAATTTGCGTGTTCTCCAGCATTGCTTGTTCGGAACTATGCCACACTGGAGTTGAAACTCGTTCAAGCAGCGGACCGCTGGAATCAAAAACATCAATCGGTGAGAGATTTTCTTGAGCGTGAAGCCGATCAAGTAAGAGAAATAGCAAAAACCACATAGAATCCTCCGCGGGAAAAGTTAGTGTCACGAGGGATCGGGCTTTACCGTTGCGGGACAGCGCCGGAATGACTCAATAGAGCTTCACCGGACTTCACCTTTGTGACTTTATCAATTTAGCGTGCAGGACGTGGTTTGGGGAGAAGAACTCGCTTAAAAGCTTTAGAAACGAGCTTCTTAACCAGCATTAACGGGAGAACCATGTGATATTCCGCCACACAGACCAATTCATCACCTTTTTCCCAAGCTGGATTGCGCTCAGCAAAGTAATTGATGTGTGGATAGCGCGATCTCAAATCAGGGGTAATGGGAGCGACGTTGCCTTTCAAGTGTTCATGGGGTCCTTCAAAGATGAGTAGCCCCTTTTCTTTATTATAAGTGCTCGGATAAAGCTGACGGGCAAAATCATCAGAGAGAGATTGGAAAAACATCGGTGTCTTCTTATCAAAGCGCGGATAAAAGGTTGTGAAGTTATTAGTCATTAACAAGTAAGTTTTGTAGCCCTTAGAAATTAAATGCCAGTAAATTCTCGTCCAAGGCCAAGGAAGACAAAGTTTGGTGAGATACCAAAAGAAGGCCCAGCCAAGTGTGTAGTCACCCCAGTAGGCACGATCGATAATCGTGTCACCACTAAAGACACCTAAATATTCTTTTGCGTTAATTTTATGAGTGAGTTTTTTTTGGGTGGAAAACCCTTTGATCTCTTTCGATTTTCTATCCCGTAAAACAATCACATCGTCTTTAGCAGCAAAATCACGAAAGAATCCAGCTGGATCCGGGAGATCGTAGTACTGCTGAAAAAGTTGAAACATCACCTCTTGTTCAGCTCGAGTGACCGTGCTGACAGGAACGATATTAAAGCTGAGCCGTGGCATCGAGCGTGATCCTTGTGTAACGATTTAATTCTTCCAAAGTGATGCGCTGACGATGTCTTTGGCACCAATTGATTTCCACTTCGACGGCCCCTTGCACCTTCTGACCCAAGCCAAAATGAGCTCGTGATTCATTTTGCGCACTAAAGCCATTGGCGAGCTTCAATTCTTTATACTGAGTCTGCTTCTTTTCACCATCATGCCATGTGACAGCAAGAGTGGTTCCTAGGGCCATTCGATTACAGTCGGGAGAGCGAGAAATTAGATCGAGTCCCACCCATTGCGGTTTTTCTTTCCCCACCCAAGTGTTGCGAAAAACATCAGGGGCGGCATGTTGATTCGAAATAATCATATCCATAAGACCGTCATTATCAAAATCAGCGGCAGCGATACCGCGCGAGTTCTCTCCTTCAGATAGACCCACCGAATCTGCAACATCCACATACATCTGCTGATCAATGCGACCCGTATGCAGGTACACTCTGCGTTTCTCACGAGGATAGATGCAATATCCGCGAATATCACCCCAATAGTGGATGTAACGGTGAATCTCTGGTGGAGAGCGGGCAATTTTTTCGTTGGTGTACCAATAATCTTTGCACGAATCGAATTTTTGATCAGGACGATCATCTACCATGCCATTGGCCTGCACGAGATCCATCCATCCATCGTTATTAAAATCGGCGAAACTCGCTCCCCAGCCAAAACGATCTTCATTCAAAGCACCTAGTTTTGTGGCGCGGTCTTCAAAAGTGAGTTTGCCATTCTTATCTTTTCCAAAAAACCAGAAGAGACTTCCCTCAGCTTGTAACTCATGGTGCACATTGGAGACATAAACATCTTGAAAGCCATCACGGTCAACATCTTCAACGGATGCATTCATACCTTTGTAAGTATCTCTGCCAAGACTGCCAAAAAACTCACCTTCCACTTTCTTAAACTGAAAATTACCAAGATTGAGAT
>JBKHVI010000008.1:70838-74592 GCA_046570105.1 Bacteriovoracia bacterium | reverse complement strand
GCATCTACTTTGTATTTAATAATAAGTGTATCGTCTAAAGCATTGCTTGGTAGAACCTTTGATACAGTCACGTTTTGTGCTTGATCAATCCGGCCGTTGCCTCCCGTTGTAAGGCTATGGCTGTTAGCAACGACAGGGGTATTTGAACCAGTTAAGTCTTCCTGATAAAGTATTTGTTCGCCGTAGCGGAAAGCATAAATGCTATTGGGATTGAGAAGTGGGTTGGCCCAGGAGAAGTTGTTGTCATCCATCGCCGCCGTGAAAACTTGATCGGCCGGAATCCCAGATTTGATTTTAAGTGAAGCGTTGGGAAACTTTTGAGTACAATAACCGATTTCATCAAACTGCGGATTGAGGCAATCAAAGAGATCGCGCATTTCATTAAAACGCTTGAGCGAAGCAAATTCTGGGTCGGTGGCGTCGTCATCACCTGGAACAGTCGGAATAGTTGTCGGACAGACATAAAAGAATTGCGGATAAATTGTGAAGCGCGTGGGATTGTTTTGAACATCTTCCCAGGCCTGAGCGAAACTCGTTGAAGTGGTATCAACGCCAGTTTTAATCGCGCCATCTTTTACACACTGGCTTTCAAGACAGCAATTGAATCCGATTTGGGCACAAACGGAGTTAGAGGTACACCCCTGGCCATTGCCATTTTGCGGTGTTGAAATTTGTACTTTCAATTTGAGGGCCGAAATATTGATGTCTGGTATAACACTGCCTGAATCAAAGTGAGCACGCATCCCTTCACTAAGAGGAGAATTCGAACAATCTGAACAAATACTCGATAGATTGTAGTGAAGAGTCGCGGTTGTGCCAAAAATTTGATTTTTAGTATTCACGATTCCGGTTGTTAAACAGTCTGTTTGGTTACGTTGCTCATCTCCTGGGAAAACGATCCAACTGTAAGCAACAGTTGAAACCAGGCCAGTCGGTGTGCTTTGGGTGTTGAGAATGGTGCGACGGCGCAAGGCCGACATAACAAGAATTCGTGAAGGATTGGTATTTTTAAATTCAGCGAGCAAACAAACTTTTGCAGTAATAGGCAAGGCCTTGATACGAGTCTGGACATTTTCTCCCCAGACTAAAAACGAATCGGCGGATTCAACTGCAATTGATTGAACATCATAAACACGCGTGCTGCCCATTTCGATGAAGTTGCGAGTTTCGCCATTGAAGCTTGCCAGCACTTCAGTTGAGGTAGAAGTTCCGCCGCCCGTAGTGCCGGTGGTAGTCGCACCACTGGCAGACAGATCACTGCGAGGCGCGGGAGATTCCGGCATACACGCACTCAAGCTTACCAAGATGGTAAGTAGAGTGAGTTGTCGAAAAATAGAAATGGTTCCTTTCATGGCACCTATGGTTCTCCCCATCTATTTATCGGTACTTTTAAGGGTAAAATTTTAATCCTTCTCAGTTGTTAGCAAGATTTTCCCCTAATACATAAAGATGTCCTAGCGCACAGGCCTAATGTGCTGATTTTACGTTCAGAGGAGCAAACGGAGAGAGTACGATGTCCAACAATTGTTGTCGGATGACCTCGTTAAAATCAAAGATTGTCCGATAAGTTTGGTTGAGTGATGGTTTTGCAGTATGATTATCGGGTCGAGAGGAGGCGTTATGAGAATAGTATTAGTGCTTTGTTTTTTGCTGATGAGCTCTTTTTCTTGGGGCCAGTCGGTGGGTGCGCAAGATGCTCAGATGATGCTCGAACAAATGAAAGCTTCAGGTCAAATCAGTGCCCAGCAAGCTGAGCTTGCGCAAAAATACATGAAAGATATGGATCAAAAGCAATGGGATGAGCTCAACAAAAAAGCCAAAGATTGTATCCAACGAAATCCTGCGGCCGTTGAAAAACTTAAGAGCGAAGGCATGGGCGCTCTTAGTCCTGATCTCTGTAATTAGTCTTGCAAATTATCCAATAATTCATAGAAAGCCATTTGCGAGAATCTCAATTTGAGGTTCTCGCGATCGCCTTTAAATTGAAATTTCTTGGCATAAGTTTTTTCGGCAGTAGAAAATCCAATCCACACAGTACCGACTGGCTTCTCTTCAGTTCCACCCATGGGACCCGCTATTCCTGTGAGTGATACGCCGATTGAGGTTTTTAAATTAAGTCGTACTCCTTGCGCCATCTCCATCGCAACATGCTCACTGACTGCACCATGCTTTTGTATCGTGTCTGCTTTTACGTGGAGAACTTTTTCTTTAACTGAATTGTCGTAGCTCACAACTGAGCCCCAGAAAACTTGGGAGATACCTGACACCTGAGTGAGGCGATGCGAACACAGTCCGCCGGTACAGGATTCGGCAAAGCTGATGGTGAGTTTTTTGGCCAAAGCTTTTTGCATGATGACTTCTTCAAGAGAGGAAAAACCTTCATGCCACAGGTGATTCTTTAAAGGAGATTTTTTTATTATTTCTGAAACGTTTTGAGCTTTAACTGAGAGTTCCGAATCGGTCATGGCCTTGATGGTGACTCCGACATCAACTCCTAAAACATGAGGTAGTGAACTGACGCTACCAAATTGGACGAGCTCATCCCAAAGACCTGGACAGAGTTCAAAAAAGATTTTTTCTTCAGGGACCCCACGCGTCCTAAAATTGAGTAGCTGCATTTTTTCATTTTGCTCTAAGCTTTTTCCCATTAAAGCAGGGAAGTGTTCACTCAGCATGTCGCGGAATTCTTTGGGGACGCCTGGTAGAGCAAAAACACTTTTACCTTTTTCAGCAAAATATAAACCTGGAGCAAAACCACTGGGATTATTTAGCGTGGTAAAACCTTCCGGGGCAAAGTTATAGGCATGATCAAGAGCGAGTTCTCGGCCCATGCGCGCATAATTATTTTTCGCGACCTCTTGAAAATGAGCACTCGTTTTCATCGATCGATGAAAAAAATCTCCCAAAGATGCCTTGGTAATGTCGTCAAGCGTGGGGCCTAGTCCCCCCGAACAAATGACAGCGTCGCAAGTTTCAAAAATTTGCGTCAAGGCCTTTTTCAAGGCAACGGGTTCGTCGTGGGTGATCAAGACACTCGTGAGTGTAGTGTTCCAAGCACGTAAGTATTGAGCAAACCAAGGGGTATTTGCATCTGCAATTTTGCCCTGTAAAAGTTCGCTACCAATCACTAGCATTCCAAGCTTCATAAACCCTCACATTCTTATCCGCCAGTATAGACGGAATCAATGAAGAGGGCCATAAAGGGGGCATGCCACGCTCCTTAAGCTTTACTCTATCGCTCCATGACGATGTTGATCTTCACATCAAGAAGATCTGTCCAGATGCGCGTGACTATCGGGTGATTTCTAAAAGCCTTGATGCTCGGGGTGCTCCTCGTGGACGCGTGCCCCAGTTCCACTACACCGTTGAAGCTCTCATTGGTGCAGACGACAAGTACGGTGAGAAAAAAACCTTTCCTCAATTCGGCGCGCTTAAAAGCAAACCCATTATTATTGGTGCAGGTCCCGCCGGACTTTTTTGCGCTGTCATGCTGGCTGAACATGGCATTCCAAGCATTGTCATCGAAAGAGGCGAGCCAGCTGATCGTCGCATGCTCAAGATTGCTAAGTTCTGGCGTAAAGGAGAGCTCGATCCCGACACCAACGTTTGTTATGGTGAAGGTGGCGCAGGACTTTATAGTGATGGAAAACTCATCACACGGGTGAAGTCGCAGCACATCCCGTATGTCATGCAAAAGCTTGTTGAATTTGGGGCCCCCGAGGAAGTTTCGTATATTTCAAATCCTCATTTAGGT
>JBKHVI010000008.1:0-70739 GCA_046570105.1 Bacteriovoracia bacterium | reverse complement strand
GCCCAAGAGATCTATTCACATCTGATGGAGCAGGGTGTGGCGATGAAGCAAAAAGATTTTGCCGTCGGCGTGCGCATCGAGCACTCTCGCCGTCATATCGATCGTATTCAACACGGCAAGTGGTGTGAATCACCTGAGTTGGGTGCTGCTCGCTATCGCTTGAGTTGGCATGATCATACCGCTGATGTCGGTATTTATAGTTTCTGTATGTGTCCGGGGGGCTATGTACTCTCTTCGGGCACCGAAAAAGATGGTCTTGTGGTGAATGGCATGTCGAATTTTGCCCGCAATTCTCCCTGGTCAAATGCTGCGCTCGTAGTGTCAGTGAAAAGTGCGGAGTTACCAGAAAAAGATTTGTTAGCAGGCATGCGCTTCCAGCACAAAATCGAGCAGCGTGCCTTTAAAACCTCTCAACAGCACGCCACCGGCCGTGAAATTCCTGCGATGACGGTGCGCGAGCTACTCCAGGGAAGATTGGATAACAAAAAGCTCCCCAACACTTCATGCCCATCCCATATTTTTAAGGCCGATTTGAAAGATATTTTTCCCAAAAATATTCTTGAGCATTTAAAACAAGGTCTCGCCAATTTTGAGAAGGCCTTACCTGGCTTTACGCAGGAAGACGCCCTCTTGATGGCACCGGAGACACGCACCTCCTCGCCACTCACAATTTTGCGCGACCGGGCGACTTATCAGTCCCAATCCCATCAGGGGCTTTATCCATGTGGAGAAGGGGCGGGCTATGCCGGGGGAATCACGTCAGCTGCTGTGGATGGTGTAAGAGTTGCGTTGGCCATTCTTAACCAGGAAAAGCTTTTGCCTCCTGAGGCGCCTTAAGCTATATTTGGCCGCAAATAAGCAAAGGATAACCCCCGCATGAAATTGAAGAATATCGCTGTGGTAGCGCACGTCGACCATGGCAAAACAACACTCGTCGACGAACTCCTCAAACAATCAGGCCTCTTTTCTGCTCACGAGCAGACGACTGAGCGCATGATGGACTCAGGAGAACTCGAAAGAGAACGCGGGATTACTATTCGCGCAAAAAACTGTGCCTTCCGTTGGAATGCTACCAAGATCAATCTATTGGATACTCCCGGTCACGCCGATTTCGGTGGAGAAGTGGAACGTTCATTGATGATGGTTGATGGTGTTTTGTTGCTCGTTGATGCTTCAGAAGGTCCCTTGCCACAAACGCGCTTTGTTCTCACTAAAGCTCTTGAGCGCGGAATTAAAATTGGCGTTTTCATTAATAAAGTTGACCGTCAAGATGAGCGTATCGATGAAGTACGTGGCGAAGTAGAAGATCTTTTGCTCGAGATCGTGGCGCAAATTGATAAAGACGTCGATCTTGATATTCCATTCTACTACGGTTCAGGCCGTAACGGTTATGCTTCACAAGACAAAAATCGCCGTGAAGGTGACATGAAGCCTCTCTTGGATTTCTTCACTAGCGATTACTATCCTGAGACAACTTTTGATAAAACCGGCCCTCTGCAATTATTGGTGACCAATCTTTCATACTCAAACTATTTGGGTGCCTTGATGGTCGGCCGTATTCAGCGCGGAGTAATCAATAACGGAAAGCAAGCGATGTGGGTGGGTCGTCCCGGCACAAAACCCAAGCCATTTAAAATTACCGGTGTACAGATCTTCGACGGTCTAGGTATGGCATCAGTTGATTCAGCTGAAGCTGGAGAGATCGTTATTATCTCAGGATTTGAGACAGGGGATATCGGCGACACCATTACTGATCCTCAGAATCCCGAAGCACTTCCACGTATTGAAGTGGAACCACCGACAGTATCGGTGCAGGTTTCAGTTTCAACATCTCCGATGTCTGGTCGCGAAGGTGAGTATCTCACCAGTCGTCGTTTGGAAGAATTCCTTTTGTCCGCAGTTCGCACTAACGTTTCTTTGAAGTTCGAACCAACTGACGATCCTAAAGTTTTCATTATGAAAGCTCGTGGTGAGTTGCAAATTGCAGTCGTATTTGAAGAGATTCGTCGCCAAGGCTTCGAGCTTATGATTGCTCGTCCGCAAGTTATTATGCGCGAGGTAGATGGCCAACAGGAAGAACCGTACGAGCGCTTAGTACTCGACGTTCCGAATGATGCGACCGGTGTAATCACTGAAAAACTCGCGGCCCGCAAAGGTATGATGGCAAACATGATGAACTACGGTGATGGCCGTACTCGTATGGAGTTTGAAATTCCATCACGTGGTTTGATTGGTTACCGTTCAGTCTTCTTGACTGATACCAAGGGCCAAGGACTCATGTCGTCTTACTTCCTTGGTTACCGCCCTCACGTTGGAAAAATGCTTGGCCGCGTGAATGGTGCCTTAATCTCTGACCGCGCAGGCAAGACCACTCCATACGCACTTTTCAATCTACTTGCTTCAGGTAAGCAGTTTGTGAAACCTACCGAAGAAGTTTACGAAGGTATGGTGGTTGGCGAGCACACTCGCCCGAATGACCTCGTCATTAACGTCTGTCGTGAGAAGCATTTGTCTTCAGTTCGTACTGCCGGTAAGGACGAAAACATCATTCTTCCACCTATTCCACAAAGAACACTCGAGTGGGCCTTGGACTGGATTGATGATGATGAGTGGGTTGAAGTGACTCCAAAAAACATCCGTATCCGTAAGAAAGAACTCAATTCTAATAAACGTACGGTTGTTCGCTAAATAAAATACTCAAGTATTTAGACCTCCTTGCCGATACAAGGTTAAGGAGGTCTTTTATGAAAATCCTATCATTCTTTTTTGCTCTTATTTGTGTGACTGCCGCCCTGGCGCGTCCCACTGCCGGTCAATTCAACGACGCCATGAGAGAAGGAATGCAGAAGGAAATCAAGAAAGACGCTGATCAGTACAAAAAGCCTGGGCGCGCTCCCGCCAGTGTTGAGCCAATGCAGCCTGAAGTTCTTCTCGAAGAAAAGAAGGCCATCGATAAGCTGGAAAAACAGCATAAGCAACTGGGTAATCCGACTTGGTAGGCCTAGTCGAAATTACACTCGTTTTCTTTTTAATCGGGGCCTCTTTTTGGGGCTCTTTTCGTTTGTGTGATTTTATCTGCAAAAAAATCAAATCCGAAAAATTGCGACTGCTGTTAAATAATCCAGCACTGCCTGAGCGATTGCGCTTAATCAATGCACTCGCAATGATGTTGGGGATGGGCCTGTCATTTGGGATTTTAGTGCTGATGATTCGTTTGCAGATTTTGGAATGAAACCGTTTTCAAATTCGCCCGTAAAGTCCGAAGCTTAGTTTTAATTTATTAGCGGTAAATATCTTGAGGACGCCTCTTGCATTCTGCGTGTTCGGATTGAATCATCCTGGCAAGAGTCTCATAATTTCAAAGGTTCTGTGCGCCAGGATGAGACGGGCGAATTTGAATTTTAGACTAAAAAAAAGCCCCCTTGCGGGGGCCATCAAGCTATTTAATAAACTTACCTAGAAAATCAACTGGGATCGGGAGGAAGGTTGTGGTGTTACCAGAACTTCCTGCAATCTCACGCATGGTTTCGAGGTAGCGCAAAGTGATACCTTCTTTCTGAGAGCCAAGAACAGCAGCTGCTTCTGAGAGTTTTTGAGAAGCAAGAAGCTCACCTTCAGCAGAAATAATCTTAGCGCGTTTCTCACGCTCGGCTTCAGCTTGTTTTGCCATCGCACGTTGCATTTCAACCGGAAGATCAATCGCTTTGACTTCAACGTTAGTCACCTTGATACCCCATGGCTCAGTCAATTCATCCAAGATTTCTTGGAGACGAGCATTGATCTTGTCGCGTTGAGCGAGAATTTCATCCAACTCATACTGACCGATCACTGAACGCAGAGTGGTTTGAGCGATCTGTGCAGTCGCATGGTAGTAGTTTTCCACACTCACGATGGCACGGCTTGGATCAGAGACGCGGAAGTAAACCACACCGTTCACTTTAAGAGTCACGTTGTCTTTTGAAATAATATCTTGGCCCGGAACATCCATCGTCACGAGACGAAGATCAACCTTCACCATCTTTTCTACGCCTGGAATAAGAATGATGAGTCCTGGACCTCTGACGCCAGCGAATTTACCGAGACGGAATACGACACCACGCTCGTACTCGTTTAGGATCTTGAAGGTACTAAAAAGCAGACCACCGATGATAAATATAAACGGTAAATAACCCACAATACTCATATGAACCCCTTAAACTGGTTTAATTATTTCTAGAACTAATTCTTTTGAGTTCTGTTTGCGAACTTTAACTTTTGAGCCAAGACTAAGTTGCGTATCTCCACGAGCTTTCCAAATCTCTCCTTGGATCTTCACCTGATAGAGCATCTGACTGCCATCCATATGAAGCTCGCGCAGAATTTCTGCTTCCTGATCAGTGTGATCAAAGAAGCCCTCGCGAGGTGCGCGATGACGAGCGAGATACCAGCCCATGAGACCAATAAAGAGAGCCACAGCACTGAGAGATGAAAAGATGACGGAGTATTGTACAGTCATCCAGCCATCTTCATGTCTAAAGAGAAAGAGTGAGCCGGCCACGAGACAGCCCAGGCCTGCGAGAGCAAGTAGGCCGTAGCTCGTTATAAAAATTTCTAAGACGAGTAGCACGAGACCGCCCACCATTAATAGGATGGCGCCGAAATTGAGTGGCAACACTTGAAAGCCAATGCCAGCGAGAAGCAAACAGAAAACACCGATAGAGCCAGCGATGTAGCCACCTGGGGCCTGGAATTCAAAATAGAGAAGAGCGGCGCCTAGGACAAATAAAATATACGCCGTAGAGGGGTGAGCAAAAATATTTAAAAGTGAGAGGCCAAAGTCCATTGGACGCTCTTCAGTTTCAACGACAGGAGCAAACTGCAATAAAACTTTTTTGCCCGAAAGAGTCATGGGCTTGTCATGATAGAGAACACGAATATCGTCCAGTGAATTAACAATACCATCAATGATATTTTGTTTTTTGGCTTCTTCGGCAGTATATGAGGCGGCCGTTGAAATCATCTTGGCAAAAGCCTCTGCGTTGCGACCACGCAATTCAGATAGTGATTTCACTAGCGCGCTGAGATCATTAACTGCTTTAGCGCGCCCATCATTTTCTTTAATGTCACTGCCCATACCAACCGGAGTGGCAGCACCCATATTGGTGCCTGGACTCATAACCAGTCCATGTGCACCACTAGCGATAATCGCTCCCGCACTTGTCGCTGAAGCCCCCTCAGGTGTGACCCAAACAATCACTGGGCGAGTCGAGCGTCCGATAACAGTTATGATGTCCTTGGTGGTGCTAACGAGACCACCTGGGGTGTTGAGCTTGATAATAAAGAAGAGACCTTCGTTATGCGGTGTGCGCTCAAGCTCAGTCTTTATATAGTTATGAATGGCAGGATTAATACTCGCATCCACCTCTAACACAACGAAGCGGTCAATCTTACGCGTGATCAGCGGATCGATTTTTGCCTGAAGGTCAGGCAGGACAAAGAGTGAGAGCAAGGCTAAAATTATGAATCTCATCATGGGAATACCTTAGCGGGTGAGCGAAGAAGCGTAAAAGGAATCCGACTTGTGGCAACGCGTAAATTAACGTTTTATAGAGCTTCTATCCTCAATCCACAGGACGATACCACGTGTGATTATTGGATGGATGGTGTTTTAGTCACAATTCAAAGTGGCACTCAGCACAAGGTGCTGGAAATTCTTCCTTATCGCACAGCATGTGAAAAATATGTGGAAGATTTCGCTCATGCCAATCTAGTTGAGTTTCCTGGTGGAGTTATTATCCCCGGCTTTTTTGATATGCATTTTCACTGGGTGCAAGATGATGTGCGCTTAATGCCTAAAGACTCTCTCTTGCAATGGTTGGATAAGTACACATTTCCGACAGAAGCTAAATACGCCAATAAAACATATGCCAAACAGAAAGCTAAAAAATTCTTTACTCGCTTGGCAGCTGCAGGAACATTAGGCGGAGCTTGCTATAGCTCAGTTCACGATCATGCCCTTGATTACGCTTTTGATTATGCCAAAGGAGATGTGCTGATTGGCAATGTACTGATGACGATGCAGTCACCGGCCAATCTTTTGCAAGACTCGAAAGTGGCTATTGAAGCTGCTATGAGAGGGATGAAAAAATATCGTCATCGTTATGTCCTCACACCACGTTTTGCCATTGCGACAGATCCTGTCACGATGCAGGTGACTACCAAAGAGGCTAACAAACGAAAGATTTTTAAACAGTCTCATCTCAGTGAAACACCATCTGAGATTGAGTTTGTGATGGAACTCTATAAGCAGTATCCAGCTTTTAAGAAAGTGAAGAGTTATACTGAGATTTATCACAAAGTCGGGATGCTCGGCGCACGCTCTCTTATGGGACATGCGATTCATCTTAAAAACAGTGAGCTTGATCTTCTTAAGCGCACGCGTACAGCACTGGTTCACTGTCCAACATCGAACGCTCCTATTCGTGATAAAGGTTTAGGTAGCGGACTTTTTGATTTTAAAAAGATTGAGCGTTATGGCATTCGCTGGGCACTAGGAAGTGATATCGGTGGCGGCCCTTTCTTATCTATGCTTGATGTGATGCGCTCATTTGTGCATCAAAATAAGCGCAAAGGCCGACGTGGAGCAAGTTATCTTAAAGCGCTTTATCGCTCGACTCTCGCTGGTGCTGAGATATTAGATGTCGCTCATCGCACGGGTAATCTTGATCATGGCAAAGAAGTGAATTTTGTCGTTCTCAAAGCACCCTCTAAGAAGTTTGAGAAAGCGGAAGTGTTGCTGGAAAAATTAATTGGGCAAACAAAAAATCGAGCTCATTTTGATAAACAAGTCGTGGCGACTTTTTACCAAGGGCAGAGGCTGAAGTAATGCAGCAAGTTCTTTACATCGATGATGAGCCAGATATCTTGGAATTGGCCGAGATCTATTTTGCCGATCATAAGATCGCTATTAAGACTGCTCTGAATGCTGAAGAGGCGCTTAAGTATTATGCAGAGACTCCCTTTGATGTCATCGTTTCAGATGCGCGCATGCCCGGGGTGAAGGGGACTGATCTCTATCAAGAATTGGTTGAGAAATTTCAATTCAAAGGTCACTTCATTATTGTCTCGGGACACTTCGATGGAAATGAAACAAAAAATCTTCCCAAAGGCATCGCTTTAGTGCTGATGAAGCCTATCGATTTTGATGATCTGATTGAGCGTGTTCGCTATTTTCTTAATCTTTCAAAATAAGTTCAATCGGGCAGTGATCTGAGCCCAAAACATTATCCAGAATTTTGGCACTTTTCACTTTTGGCATAAGTTCTTCGGAAATAAAGAAATAATCGATACGCCATCCCACATTACGCTCACGACAACCAGGTCGATTGCTCCACCAGGTGTACTGAACTTTTTTGGGATGAAGGTGCCGATAAATATCGATCATTCCATCTTGAATAAATTCATCCACCCAAGCTCTTTCATTAGGCAGAAAACCGGTGGTGTTTTTGTTACTGGCGGGATTAGCCAAATCAATCGGGTGGTGGGCGGTATTAAAATCTCCAGTAATAATGACAGGTTTTATTTTACGAAGTGTGCGAATCTTTTTCTGAACATAATGACAATAATCTAATTTATAGGGCACGCGATTGTGATCACGTTGGCCATTGGGGAAATAGCAATTAATAAGAAAGGCATGTCCTAAATCATGAATAAGTGTGCGTCCTTCGACGTCAAAATTCTTAGAACCTAAGAAATTGGTGTCAAGAATTTTCTCACGAGAAAAAGTAGCAACCCCCGAATAACCTTTCTTGTCAGCTTCGGCGCTGTGCACGTCAAAACCTGGGAAGTTTTTCACATCGCTTGGGAATTGATCTAAAGAGGCCCTAGTCTCTTGTAGGCATAAGATATCAGGAGAAGTCGTAGTGAACCATTCAAGAAATCCCTTCTTGTGCACAGACCTGATGCCGTTGACGTTCCACGAAATGAGCTTCATAAAAATTTTCCTATCACACGTTTTTTAATAACAGGGGTAAGATGGTGCTACTATTTTTTTTGAGATGTGAATGACATTCCAAAAAAAATGATTAGAATCTCAAATCACCCGACAAGTATCTCCAGGAGTGGCCATGCGTTGCTTTAAAAATATTGCTCTACTTATTCGTTCACGTCGCATGAATCACCCTAAGGGTTATTCTCAATCAGAACTCTCACATCTGCTAGGCTATAAGAACGGCCAATTTATCTCGAACGTCGAGCGCGCTCTCTGTAATATCCCTCTCAAGATGCTTAAACGTGTCTCTGAGGTTCTTGATATTCCTGCTGATGAATTGAAAGCTGCCATCTTGAAAGACCAAGAAGAGACATTGAATAATTATCTCTATAATCAGAAGCCTTCTAAGAAAGAAAAAGAAGCTCAGGCCCTTGATCTCAAGAAAGTTTCTATGGATGAGCTCTCAGCCACAGGTACTGACGGTCTTTAATTAATAAAATATTTTAAAGTAAAAAAAAAGGCTCCGATTGGAGCCTTTTTTATTTTGATGCTTTGTAAGCGAGATAATCATCAATCGTGCCACTGCTTTCTTCTTTGTCATCGGCCCAAAGTTTGAAGGCTTCTTCCTGCACAGGAGTGAAATGAGGGTCTGCAAAGTCACCCGTACGCTCTACCGGTTCAGGAACAGGCGGAATTTGATGGTTCGAAGAGTAGGTAAGGTCGAGACGATAGCGTTCGACGTGGGCCTGCAAAGCTTCGCGTTGACGGCCATCGAGCTTTTCTTCAAAGCGGCGCAGCTGCTCAATGGTATTAAAAAAGTTTTTCTCTAATCTGCGACGATGACGGCCATCTTCACGATTAAAAAATTCGTAGTACTTACGGCGATTAGTAAGATGCTGCTCCAGAAGGTTCAAGTATTTTTGTACGACTTGAGCAGGTGAGAGGGGGCGTCCGGAGCGACGGCGACGAGACCTGCGAAAGGATTGATTGCGTTGCTCTGAACCATTTCCCGGCCCCTGAGGAGCGCGAGCTTGTTGGTTGGGTTGAGCGGCGCCTTGGCCCCCGCCTTGCGGAGGGCCGCCATTTCCACCCGGACGGCGAGGCCGTCTATGTCGTCGAGAGTTATCACGCATAAGAACTTACGATGCTAGTCGTCCATCGCTCCTTTTGTCTAGAGAGAGCGGCCACAAAAGACTCACTCTACGCTCTGCGCATACTTTATAATGACAGCGAAACAATCCTGGAGGTTCGTTGTGTCTAAAAAACGTGTCAAAGTTGCGGTGACTGGTGCCGCTGGTCAGATCGGATATGCTCTTTTGTTCCGTATTGCTTCGGGGGCCATGTTTGGACCTGAAACTGAAGTCGAACTTCAACTCTTAGAGCTTGAACAAGCTCTGCCTGCACTGAAAGGTGTAGCGATGGAATTGGAAGATTGTGCTTTCCCACTTCTTCGCAACATCGTTATGAGTTCAGATCTCAATGTGGCTTTCAAAGATGCCAACTGGGTTATCTGTGTAGGATCAGTTCCTCGTAAAGACGGAATGGAGCGCGCTGATCTCTTGAAGATCAACGGAGGAATTTTCACCGCTCAAGGTAATGCCATTGAAAAAAGCGCAGCTTCTGATGTGCGTGTGTTTGTTGTTGGTAACCCATGTAACACTAACTGCTTGATCGCCATGAACAACGCTAAAGGTGTTCCAGCCGATCGCTTCTTTGCGATGACTTCACTTGATGAAAATCGTGCCGTCACTCAGATCGCGCAAAAAGCTGGCGTCCCTGTTACCGCCGTAAGCAATATGACGATTTGGGGTAACCACTCGGCGACTCAGTACCCTGACTTCTTCAATGCCAAAGTTAATGGCAAGCCGGTAACTGAAGTTATCAGCGATCATGAGTGGCTCAAGGGCGACTTCTTGAAGACTGTTCAGCAGCGCGGAGCTGCCATTATTAAGGCCCGTGGGGCCAGCTCAGCGGCTTCAGCAGCTAATGCTGTGGTAGATGGTATCCGCCGCCTTACAACTGAAACACCTGCTGGAAACAGCTTCTCGATGTGCCTATCGTCTAATGGTGAATATGGCGTCGATAAGGGCCTTATTTTCTCTTATCCATGCCGTGTTGAAGGTGGGAAGTTGAAAGTGATTGAAGGCATTAAGCATAACGAATTCGGCCAAGAGAAATTTAAGGCCACTCTCGAAGAACTTCGCTCGGAAAGAGATTCAGTTAAGTCGATGAACCTGATTTGAAATAATTGCGGGAGCGGAATGTAAAGATTTCGCTCCCGGCACTTTGTTTAGGCCTAAAATTCTTGCCATTTGCCCCCCCGCCCCATATAAAAATCGCTTAATTCTATACAGCAAAGGTTAGTCGTAATGGTTACGATCACAGAGAAAGTAAAACTCTCAGGGTTTAATAATTTAACTAAGATTTTGAGTTTTAATCTCTATGATTTTAATATCGCGATGAACGAAGACCAGCGCCAGGCCTATATGGCCTATATTTCTGAGAAATATTCAGCTGAAAAAATCCGCGATATCGCCCGTGAAATTTGCCGCATCATCGATGCTAATATTTTAAATGAAAGCATTCAGAACTACGATCCAGTCGGTGCTTCAACCATGACACTGATGAGTGATATTGCCGGTGGCGGTTGGGAAGGCGGCGAGGGCGGCAGCAAAGTTAAAATGCACTTAGATAAGTCACATATTTGTACTCATACTTATCCAGACGTTTCAGATCCAGAAGGTATTTGTACTTTTCGTGTCGATATCGATGTGGCGACATGTGGAGAAATTATTCCACTTAAAGCACTAGAATATATGTTCAATGCTTTTGAAGCTGATGTGGTTTATGTCGATTACGTCGTACGAGGCTATACTCGCTTGGCCAATGGTAAGAAAATTTATAACGATCATTACTTCAATTCGATTCAAGACTTTGTTCCTAAAGAAGTGCTTGATCGCTATCTCTATCGCCAAGATGTGAATATGGCCCACGACAACACTTGGCAGACTAAATTGATGATCCGTCCCTTGGGTCCTGAGAACTATCTCTTGGATGCAAAAGATGTGAATCATCCATTGATTGATCAAAAGATGAGTCTTTTGAATCAAGAAATGCGCGAAGTTTTCCACTTGAACTAGAGAATTTAATGAAATTCATCTTTCTTGTCGCTTTGCTTTTCTCGGCTGCTTGTTCAGTCGCACCCATGATGACGACCAGAAATGCTCGCCCACTGGGTGAAGGTCAAAACAAAATTCAAATTTCTCCAGGTATCCCGGTTCTTGGTATCACCTATGAGCGCGGCTTAAGTGATAAATGGGATATGGGTCTGGCCGCCGAATCACAACTGACTCCAGTGTTCTCCGGCTTCACAAAGTATTCTTTTGTGAACAAAGAAGAGGGCACTTCTGTTGCCGCCTCTGGTGGAGTCTTTTACGGCACAGGCTTTATTGACTCCTATGGCGGTTATGTTGGGCCAATCTTAAGTTGGCGCAAAAACTGGTTCGAGTTTTTTGTTTTTCCTCGCTACAACTATGTTCACTGGAATGGTCTTAATCTTGATTCGAATAATGATACCGATGCTCTGTTTTTTGATTTCGTAAGCGATAACACCTCGGTTGATTTGCATTATGTGCAGATAGATACGGGCATTAACTTCTATACGAAATCGCGTTTTAGTTTTGGTGTAGGTGTGAGCTATTTCTATTTTCTCGATTCAAAATATATCGATGGAACAAGTGTCGGCTGGTTGCCAGAATTTTTGGTTAGCTGGACTTTCTAGTTTTTCCAGGAAAGAAGGATAAGATTCCTTGGAGAAATTTTAGCGTCAAAGATTTCTCCGATCTCCACTTGATGTCCCTGATCTTTCATCCACAACGCGCGATCCACCAAGAGAGCGCTTTCTAGCACCCTGCCAAATTGATCGCGAATAAGCGCAGCCGCTAACATCTGCTCAACTAATAACTGTCTGGCTTCGTCCATTCGAAAATCTTCCAGCGCTTTGTCAGTACCTGCGAATTGCAGATTGAGGCGAGCAAGTTGCTCGCGGACGTAATCAGCAAAACTTCCCACATAGGATTTAGGATCGGCATTCCCAAGCTTGACTGGTGTTGTGATGCCAAAGTGGTCATGCAACAAGAAATGCAGAATATAACGGAAGCGCTTCACTTGGTTACGAAAGACGGTATCATCCAAGCTCACTTTATGATGAGCGCCTGAGGCAAGAGTCAGCGAGTACAGGCCCCAAGGGATAGGTTGCTCTTTTGAAATTTGCGAAAGATTGGTCTCAGACATTTCAAGCTTGTGATAACAGCAACCCATATTAGCAAGGGCCGCTCCAGCGACTTGAGCGGCCTTCAGATGAGCGACGGCCAGGCCACCACAAGTGTGAAGGCCGGTGCTTAGAGTTTGAGGTTTTAAGAGATCAATGAATGTTTGATCATGATGATCGATGCGATGAGTTTGGTAGCGCACAGGAAATCTTGAATTGGGCCACTTATGCGCCTGCCATCTCAGGCCCGCAGTTTGGAGTTTTTCATCCATATCTAGACTTAGAACAGGGAGATGATAGTGATGGGCGAGGGTTTGCGCTAAGTGGCCAAGTCCGCCGCCAATATCAACTACATTCTGTAATCGATGAAGTTTCATGAAGTCAGCTAAAATAGGTGCCAGACGCTCCAGCTCATGTTGCTTCTTGGGAATAATTTTAACCCACGTATCGGAAGTAACTGGAAGCGCTCTCGTTGCTGTGAGTTGAGGAAAAGAGCATAAAGTTTGAGTTTGCCGATGAAATGCGGAGAGTTCGCCTGAAAGTGTGTCCCATCCTTGATCGTAAGTCAGTTGGAGTGTCTTTTCAGGTTCAACCCAAGGCAGAAGCTCCTCAATCCATGACATAGGATAGCCATCCAATGAGTTTGGATATTGCAGCATGATTTCGTTTTTCCAGATGTCCTGATAGGGTAATAAGAAACTTATCAGGGCCTGGTGGCGGGCCTCTAAATTCATGCTTGGGGTATAACACACATGCAGAGACCTATCGAGATGCAAAATATTCAGCGTGCAGCGGTTTTTGGCATGGGTAAGTCCGGTGTCGCCGCTGTGACTCTCTTGCAAAGTCTCGGGATTGAAACCCATGCCGTGAATGAGGGTGATCCAGATGTTTGGGGTAAACCTCTTGAGCGCATCCTTGAGCGCTGTTACTGGCATCAGCAACAAAATGCTGCTGAAATTTTTAGTAAGGTTGATTTAATTATCATCTCTCCGGGGATTCCTGCGACTCACGAAGTTCTGAAGTTGGCCGTACAAAAGAAATTGAGAATCATTTCTGAAATTGAGCTGGCTTTTTGGTTCTGCCAAAAGACTCCGGTGATTGCCATCACAGGAACCAATGGCAAAACCACCACGACAACGATGATTTATGAGGCCTTAAAACTTGCCGGGAAAAAAGTTTTCTGCGGCGGCAATATCGGCACGCCTTATTGTGAGATGGCCCTGTCGGTTTTAAAAGGCGAGAGCTTTGATTATGCCGTGATTGAAGTTTCTAGCTTTCAGCTAGAGACGATTGAAGCCTTTCATCCTCATATAGCTTTGATGCTCAATCTCACCTTGAATCATTCGGAGCGATACACGGGCCTTGAGGATTACGGACAGGCGAAATTGCGTATTCTAAAAAATGCGACCTCTAGTGATCATTTGATTGTTGGTGAGGAGTCAGGAGAGTGGGTGAAGTGGAGTGAGGCCTATCCCGCTCAACGTCACCTCTTTAGTAAGGCCAATTTGCCTGCCGATTTTCTGGCGCACTTTGATTTTAGCAAGGGAGTACTTGTCGGTGCCCACAATCGCGCCAATTATTTCTGTGCGTGGAAAACCCTTTCGCTACTTGGTATTGCTCAACTCGATCAACTCTTTCAAAAATTCATCGAGACTTTTGCCGGTGTGGAGCATCGCTTGGAGTTTGTCGGAAACTTTTCTGGCCTTAAGGTCTATAACGATGCCAAAAGCACCAACGGAGAAGCCACTCGGACTGCTCTGGCGGCCTTTGAGGGTAATGAGCCTTTGTACTTAGTGGTGGGTGGAAAGCTTCGTAATGAGACAGATAAGCTTTTACCGGATCTCGTGGGCTTTAAGAATCGTGTAACCAAGATCTTCACCATTGGCATGACGACTGAACGTTTGGTGAATGAACTCTCGAGTGAATTCAAAGTAGAAGCTGCTCATGATCTGGTGGGTTTATTCACAAAAGTGCGCGAACAAAAACTCGTGGGCAGCTTGGTGTTTTCACCGGCCCATCCGTCATTTGATCAATTTAAAAATTATGTGGATCGTGGAACTCAATTCAAAGCGCGAGCGAGAGAGATGCTGGCTTAGTAGTCCCATTCAAATTCATCCGTCTCATCCTGGCGCAAAGAACTTCTTTAGACAGTAGGCTTTTGCCAGGATGATTCAATCCTAAAAATAGAAAGCTTGAGGCGTCCTCAAGCTGAATGATTTTATTAAATATAGTTGTGAGTTTCGGACTTACGGATGAATTTGAATAAAAAAAAAGAACTAATTCTTCTTGTATTGGCCCTGCATATGAATTTGGTAATCAGCATCGATAGAGTTGACTGAGTTTACAGCACTCACGCTGGCAGGGGCTCGATCAGCAGAAGTTTTTCCCATATCAGTTGTCGCTTCAAACGAAATTTTCGCGATGAAGAGAAACAAGATAGTAAGAATCACACTGCCAAACTTAATGCCCATAAACCCGACCGCCTCAATTGGTTTTATTTTCCATTGAAGGCTCTATCGGCATGTTTTCGTTGAACTTTAGCGCTTTTTTAGAAAGGCTTAACCAGACCTGTTATCTCAGACTTAGGCGTCTAAACAGCTCAGGAATATCAGTCCGGTCATGGTACAGTCCAAAACCGAAGCGCAAGCGCGCTCCTCGTTGATCGACATAGACACCATTTTTAAGCCATTTTTCCCTCTGTAGAGAGGCTTCATTGGTGTCCTTCGATTCAAAGGTCAGGAAGTGACCATGAAGCGGGAGAGGATGTTGAAAAAGAGGGGTAAGTCCATCGAGTGCACTCGGACTTGCTTGGTAATTATCAAGAAAAACACTCTGCAAATTAACAATATGCTGATGAATTTTTTCGACGCTCAGATCAATTTCCTGGAACAAGTCCCAAGTGGCATTGAAGCGGTACCAACCGGAAGGATCAAGTGTCGCTCCCCAAAAGGCCATGCCGTCATTGGAGAAACCTACTTCTCCAGCGCGCGGACTAGAGAGTTTAGCGTACTCGGCAAACCAGCCTGTGATGACCGGTCGCCAAGCACCTGACGGCACCACCATGAAGCCCACACCCTCGCCACCTTGAGCGTATTTATAACCGCCACCGAGATAGAAAATTCTTCCCTCGACACTTGAAAGATCCAAGGGAAGAGCAGCAAAGCCATGATAACCATCGATAATAATCACAGTTTCTTTGGGAGCTGCATTTATTAAACGAAGTAGTTCTTCTTGAGTGAGGGCAAGTCCGGAATTAAAGAAAACTTGGCTTAGGAAAACGACTTGATGCTGAGGGATCTGAGTTTGCAGCTGAGCTATAAACTCTTCTCTGTTTTGTAAGAGGGTCTGAGTTTTTACTCGTGTGACAGAAAGATGCGTGTGAGCTTCTTCCCAGCGATGAAGTTGTCTTGAGAAGGAGTGAAATTCACTGTCGGTCGTAAGCACCGAGAGGTTTGGTCGTAATAAGAGTTCAGAAAAAAGTCGCACCAAAAGATCGTGAGTGTTGGGTGCTAGTGCAATCATCTCAGGAGATTTCAAATTCAGGATATGAGCAATTTGCTTTTGAACTTTGGGGATCACTTCAGAAAAAAGATGCTCCCATTTGCGATCATTAAAGCGGGCAGCATCATCCCACGCTTGCAGTTGAGCTGCGCGAGTGACGTCTGGCCAGAAATGATGAGAGTGGGCGGCAAAGTGCAACTCTTGAGGATTGGCATTCAGAAAATGTTGGTAATAGTGCTTATATCCCTTCATAAGAAAAACCCATCTCTGTTTTTAAGAAGTCAGGTAACTCTGGGATCTCAGATTTAGGAATCAAAAAAGTCGAGAGATTGAAAAAGTCAGTGAAGACACGATTGCGCTCAGTTGTTTTCTTAAGGTAGTCGCTGCCGCTGGAACCACCGGTACCAATTTTTGTACCTAAAATTCTTTGTGCCATAATCGCATGACGATAGCGCCAAGTGGTCATTTGCTCATCAATCTCGACAGCAAGGGTGAGAATTTGTTTTGGCATCTGCATTGCCGGCCAGTCACGATAAAGCTGAATAAAGAGAGCGTTCAGTGTTGCACGTTGAGACAAACGCACGCGACCTTCGTCCTGAGCTTGTTGCCAGCGAGAGGCATCTAAAAGTGTAAGGAAACTTTCTCGAGTGGCCTTTAAATTCGCTAACTCCATTTCACGGGCGCGATCATCTAAAGTGGGATTGGATTTGATCGATTTTTCATCGCGATCAAGCATGCTTTGTACGCGATCAGAGTACTGACTCCAAAAATCCCAATCATCAAATTGGGCAAAGGGCATGCGTTCAAGCCATTGCTCCATTAAAACAATGAGTGAAGGAGAGTTCTCGGCTTTTTGCAAAGCTTCGCGATCTGCTGGTTTAAGTCTAGATTGAAAGAATTGGTGCTCAACGGCCATGCGATGTTTAGAAGTGACGCCTAGGCCCGCTTCGAGCAAACGAAATTGTAAACTTTGAAATCCGGAAGCGGGTAAAAGATCGTCACGGAACTCGAGAAAATCGAGGGAAGTCATGGTTTCAATCACACGAATTTGATCAACCAAAATTTTTTGAATTTCCGTTACACGATGAAGCCGGCCAACGATGGTGGAGAGGGCGGTTGAAGGCATCGGGACAAGAGCTAAGAGTTCTTTAACCGAAGCGATTTCGTGCAGGATCTGTTTGAACCAAAGTTCGTAAGTTTGGTGGATGACGATAAAAAGCATCTCGTCATGAGCGGCAGGGCCTCTTTTAGCGGACTCTGGGGCCTGAGCATCCAGAATTTTTGTCAGTTGGAGGTAGTCTCCGTAATAAACCGGTGGTTTTACGGCCATAATATCCTTCCCTTCGCTATGCTCTCGCGGTAATTTTTTATATCTAAACAAGGATGATTCTATGAAGAAAAACCTCACTCTGTCCTCTCAAACTGTGAAAGAGAACATCCAAAAAATTCAGCAATTTATGACGCAAGAAAAACTCGACGCATTCTATGTCTCGAGCTTTGATGTCTATCTCAATGAATACGTTCCTCTAGAGGATTGTCACCGTTTCTATTTCTCGGGTTTCACAGGTTCAACTGCTGAGCTACTCGTTCCACGCCAGGGTAAGGCCCGACTTTACGTAGACGGCCGTTATCATGAACAAGCCGACATGGAAGCTCCGCATGATGTTGTTCATGTGGTGAAGTGTGATCAATCAACCCCTACAACTCAAGCGCTTATCAATGATATTAATGAGCACCAATTTAAGCGTGTAGGCATTGAAGCGGATCGCACGACGCTTAATTTTTTGAAGCGTCTTGAAAAAGTCTGTGAAACGGTTGCTTATTTTAAGGCGGAATTAGCGGCAAAAATTGATTTCCTACCACTTCCGGCACCTAAAGAAGTTCAATTCGTTCCACGAGAAAATCGTGGCCGCGATACGCTAGAAAAAACAGCGCTCATTTTTGAGAACGAAACCCAAGGCATGTATCTTTCCGCGCTTGATCAAATCGCCTGGCTTACGAACTGTCGTGGTTACCAGTTACCTCATCTTTCAAGTTTTCGGGCCCGTGCCCTGGCCACACTTCGCAAAGTATATGTTTTCGTCACTCCCGATACTCCGATTTCTGATAAAGCCGCCAAGATTGATGGCGTCGAGTGGATCAAGGTTCCTCATGAACAAGTGCCCCTCGAACTCAGTCGCTTACAGAATACCTTGCGCCTCGAGCAGGTCTCGTTTGATCCAACCCAGGCCAATTGTGCGGACTTTTCGATGCTTCTTTCTGTCATGCACCCTGAGCGCTTAAAAGAAAAAAATGGCGGACTCGTTGAATGGATGTCGATTAAAGAGCCGGCCGAAATTCGTGAAATGGAAAACAGTTTCACAAAAAGTGATAAAGCGATTTTTAATACCATTAAGTGGGTCAAAGAAAATATCAAGGCAGGTAAAAGAATAACCGAGCTTGATTTGTATCAACAAACAACGGTGAAATATCAGGAGCAAGGTTCAAAAGAACAAAGCTTTAATACTATCGCCGGTGTCGGCCCCAACGGTTCTATCATTCATTATGGAAATCCCTCGGATCAAATCACGATAAAAGAAGATGATATGATTCTCTTGGATTCGGGTGGTTATTTTGCCGGTGGATTTGCCACCGATACGACTCGCACCTTTTTTGCCAGTCCACGAGGTCAGGCCAATCCCGAATATAAAAAGATTTATACTCTCGTGTTGAAAGGATTTCTTCAGTGTCTTAATGCCGTTTTCCCAGAAGGAACAAAGGGCATCGTTCTTGATGGCATCTGTCGTGCTCCTTTGTTGAAGCATGGGTTTAATTACGCTCATGGCACAGGCCATGGTGTCGGCGTTTACGTGCATGAAGGTGGCGTAAGTATTTCTCTGCGTTCAGAACTTCCCATGAAAGCTGGCCAAGTCGTTTCAGTTGAGCCGGGGATTTATGTGCCAGGCTTTGCTGGTGTGCGCTTAGAGAATGTGGTGGTGGTTGAAAAACATCCTACTCACAAAGGGATGCTGCATTTTAGATCATTCACCCATGTGGGACTTGATCCGAATTTGATTGATGAGAAACTTCTCAACAGCGAAGAAAAAGAGATGCTAGAAATCTATGAAGCCGAATGTGCTAAGCGAGGGAACTCGCTGAGATCGATTTCTTAGCCGGCCTTCTCAAGAACAGTGCCAGCAATAGGCCCACCATGGCTGTGGGCCAAAAACTTCCTGGTCCTTGTGAATCGTCGTCTGAACTGGCAGCGATGCTGCCGAGAAAACAGCCGGCGCCAAAGACATCGAGTTGTACTGGATAAAGATAAGTCACACCGTCAATATCATCTTGGCCTAGGCTTGAGCGCTTAGGAACGACAGCAAAATACATCAAGGCCGATTTCTCTTCACTGTGTCCAAGGCCGATGGCGTGGCCGATTTCATGGGCAATGACGGCCACTTTCTTGTCACGCGAGAGTTCATCAAAAGTTGTCGATGTATCGTTGATAATGACGACAGCACCTTGAATATTCTTTCCACGGATCACGTTGGGAAGAGTAAGGGCCAAGAGTGAGCCGGCGGTGAAGTTCGTCGCATTTTGATTACAGGTGATCACGATATCACTCACACCAGGAATCACCGGAGCTCCACAAGTGCCGCCAATCAGACAGAGCTCACCATTCCAAAAATCATCGTCACCTGTTTGGTAACTGCCACCATCTTTTAATTCAAGTCGAGAGCTGGGGACTTTGTTCCAAAACTCATCTATGGCTTCCCCAACTAGCCCTGAGATTTCATTGAGATCAACATTGGCACAAGCTGAAGGATTGATGCCAACTCGAACATTTACTTTCTCGTCTTTAAATCGCGCACCAATAGAATTGTTGAGGGTGAAAGCATGGGCGAGAGTCGGTATCAATAAAGCGATTAAGAGTTTCATCTTATTTTCCCATGTCGTAGTAGTAAGTCAGGGTCAAGCTATAGCTAATTTGGCGCCGCTCAGACTTTAACAGCGAGTAAATATAGGTTTGAAAACGAAAGGCGAACTCATCCATCAGGGCCTCGGCACCAAGATCGAGAGTGTTGTTGATAGAGGTGCGCGACTCTGATGGAACATAGAACTCGGAGGTACCAGCGCCGTTATTGAGTCGCTTACTGCCACCTTGGCCTTTGATGTTGTTGATCATGAAGGATGTTCCGACTCTGAGACGCAATATGTCAGTAGCGCGCCAAATGGCATCGTTACGAATCATGAGTAGATTCTTTGAAACACCTTCGCCCGCTTCGCGAGGCAGCACCCAATTAATTTCTGGGGCCCACATCCAGTCCGGTGTGATTTCAATCTCAAGTGAGAAGCCAAGCATGGGATTGATAGCAAACTTGTCTGTCGTCCCTTGGTCATCCACTTGAATAGCGTCATAAAATTCCGTGAGCGTACCTAGGTGGAAACCAATATACTTAAATTGTTGAGTAAAGCTGTCGACGGCCTTTGCATTACTTGCAGAGAGTGCGACAAATAAAACCCAGAGCGTGATTGAGCGATAGAGCGTCATTAATTTCCTTTCGACTGCGAAAGTATCCCAAAAAGGTTTCAAGAATGGCAATATGATGTGGGATTTACTCTCGATGGAGCATGGTTATGTTTGAAAACTTCATAGTTCCCAATCACCTTCGCCCGGCCGATCCTCGGTTTGGTTGTGGACCGTCATTGATTCCAGTTGAGCATTTAAAAAAATTGGCCAATTCAGGTCAGAGCGTCCTTGGTACCAGTCATAGAAAAATGGCGGTCAGAAATATTGTTAAAGAGATTCAAGATGGGCTGAATGAATATTTTCAATTGCCTGCTGGTTATGAAGTGGTGCTGGGAAATGGCGGCGCGACCATGCTGTGGGATATGATTGGGTTAGGACTGGTAGAAAAACAATCATCCCATTTTGTGTGTGGGGAGTTTTCCGAAAAGTGGTTTAAGGCCCATCAATTAATCCCATGGATCAAGGCCCGGGAACATAAAGTGGCTAACGGAGAAGGGATTAATCCATTTGAAGAAGCCGATATTGATTTTGTTTGCGCTACGTTGAATGAAACTTCCACGGGTGTGCAACTCTCAAACATCCCTCAATTAAAAAATTCAAATTCGCTTATGGCCATTGATGCCACTTCGGGAGCGGGACAGATTCCGGTCGACTTTAATCTCGTCGATATATTCTACTTTTCTCCGCAAAAAGTGTTTGCCTCTGAAGGCGGTCTTTTTATTTCCATCATGTCTCCCAAAGCGATTGAGCGAGCGCTTAAGCTGGGGCGTGATAAGTCTCGCTACATTCCTGAATTTTTTAAATGGCAACATGCCATAGAGAATTCTCGCCTTAATCAAACTTATAACACACCATCATTGGCCACTTTGTTTTTACTCAATGAACAGGTGAAGCATCTCAACCAACTGGGATACAAAACTGTTCAAGCGGAAGCACAGAAAAAAGCGTCGCTGTTATATGGATGGGCGGATTCTAAGAGTTATCTTTCTGCGTTTGTGAAAGATGCTCAGTTTAGATCGAAAGCCGTCGCAACGATTGATGTTGATGATAAATATATTGTCGAAGATCTCACCAAAGTTCTTCGCGCGCAAAACATGGCGCTCGATATCGATGCGTATCGCAAACTAGGACGCAATCAATTGCGAATCGCTATGTTTAATAATATTAGTTACGACGATTTGGAGAAGTTAACAGAAATGATAAGTTTGGCGATAGAACAAGTATGATCTTAAGCGATCAAAGTTTTGTTGGTCGAAGAGCTGGATCAGTTGTTCGCATCTTGTTGTGGTCGACACTGCCGGCTATTGTGATTCTATTCACGCGGGCAATAATTTTTGATACCCGCTGGTGGATTTCAGGTGGCTGCGCTTTCAGTTGGTTAATCGCACTTTATTTCTATAAATCTCAGCAATACAGTAAAGCCTTTCTGTGTTTAATTTCTGCCATCGTTATAGGTGTCTCAGCGGCAGCTTTGTTAGCTGGAGGAATTCGTGCGCCCGGCATGGTTGTCTTCGTGGGACTTCCCATGTGGTTTCTCTATATGTACGGAATCAAAGCGGGCTGGGTAAGCTGGCTCGTTTGTAGCGTAATGATTTTGATAATCTATTTTTGCGGAGTTTCTGGTTTATTACCGATAACAACTCTTGCTCCAGAACGATTAGATATTAATCGAATGGTTCTACTGGTTACAATTTCAGCGGCCGTCGTAGGAACGGGGGTTGCTTTTAGTCGCTTGATTAATCAAGAGCACACCATGGTGCTAAAATCTAATCAAGAACTCAAAGATGCCATGATTGAACTAAATCTTCAGCAGGCCACATTGCTTCAGCAAGCAGAAGAGCGACAAGTTATATTATCAATGCTCACGCACGATCTCTCTTCTCCTTTGGCCGTCAGTATGGTGTCGCTTGATATGTTAAGAAGATCAAATCTTGAGGCTGAAACGGTTGTGCTTGTTGAGCGAGTCAGTGCTGGAATGGATAATGCGCGTGTCATGCTTGAACGGGCACAAACATTTGTGACTGCTCAATCGGGTAAGTTAAACTTTAAAAAGGAAAAATGCTCATGTGATGAAGTTTTTTCTGCTGTTAGTTTGCTAGTGACAGAATTTGCTCAAAAGAAAGAGGTCGCCCTTGTTTGGTCAAAAACGGATTTGCAATTAGTCGCCGATCCTTTCTTTTTAAAAAATATTCTTTTTAATTTACTCACCAATGCCATTAAGTTTTCTGAAGCAGGCGATACGGTGCAGTTGTTGGCCGAAAAGGGGAGCGATAACTCTATTTATATCTATGTGACAGATGAAGGCAGTGGGATCCCCGAAGAGATGATTCCGGGACTTTTTCGTCTCGATGTGAATACCAATCGTGCCGGTACTGAGGGAGAGAAGGGCTCAGGGCTAGGCCTTCCGTTGGTGAAGTTCTATACCGAGCGAATGGACGGCACTATCACGTTAACAAGTGTTGAAAAACAAGAAGATAGGGCCAATTCTGGCACCTGTGTCACTTTGAAATTTCCCGCCCGGGCCTGAAAGATTTACTAGCTTTGCCATAAATTGCGCAGCGCGTTCACGATTTGAGCTATATCACTCCGGCTTCAATTAAACCTGAATTTAAGGAGTGCTTTATGCGCACAATCGTTCCTCTGTTGGTACTTGCTTCAATGGCGAGTGCTCACGCCGGCCCATGGAATAAAGTCAATGACCCATCTAAATTGGCGAAAGTCACTGGTAAGGCCATTGTTACTGATTTCAATAAACTTCCATTAAGCGCCAAGCTTTCTAATATTCACATCGGTTGGTCAGACACTTATTGGCCATCAATGAATGGTGGTATCGCTTATCGTTGGAATTCAGAACCTAATCCAGAAAACTTCAAATACAAATTTTTTAGCAAAGAAGAAGTAGCTAAGCTCTCAACTGCTGAACTTGAAGGGTTATCTCCAGCTGAGAAGTTGGATATCTATAATGGCAATTACAGTTACCCAGTCACTAAAAAAGTTCTTTCAATGTACTCACCAAAAGATGCTTGGTGGGAAGGGATCTGTCACGGTTGGTCGGCGGCTGCTATTGCCCACGCTGAGCCTAAGCGTGTTGATCTTAAAAACAAAGACGGCGTAGTTGTTCCTTTCGGTTCAACTGACGTGAAAGGTCTCTTGAGTTTCTACTATGCTGAAGTTCATAAAACCAACGTTTACACTCGTATCGGCGATCGTTGTAAAGCGAAAGGTAAAGTTCCAGGAGAGGACTACCCAGAAGATCGTATTCGCACAATGCCTTCTCCATCTGAAGCTAATTCTGAGAAATGTATTGGAGTGAACCCTGGTTCATTCCACTTGACCCTCACCAACATCCTAGGCCTTCAAGACCGTGGATTCGTCGCTGATGTTGATAGATTTGCTGATGTGTGGAACCAGCCGATTGTAGGATTCAATTCAGAAATTTTGGAGACGCTTGCTCCAACAGCTGCTCAGAAAGCTAAAGGTATCGCGAAACTTTTGAAGGTTAAAACATCAATGACCTACGGTGAAGAAGCTGTTTTACTTGATCCAGAATCGGCTGAAGATGCTGAGGAGTCAGGAACAGTATCAATGAACCCAGTTACTGGCACTGATGCGCAAAACTACTTGTCGCGTGAGTACATCTATCTTTTGGAGCTTGATGTTGCTGGCAAGATCGTTGGTGGATCATGGCTTTCTGAAGGTCGTCCAGACTTCTTGTGGATGAAAGGTGTTGCTACGAAGTTTGGTAGCGGCAAAGGCTTTAATATGTCGGCCCTGAACGAAATCTATAGCCCAGTGATCGACTAAGTTACTGATTTAAAGGCAAGACCGCTAATTTAGGTCAACTTTGTAAGGGCCTCCTCCGATAGGAATATCGAAGGAGGCCTTTATGCTTTTTCGCTATTCTTTGTTGCTTATTCTCGCCATGGCCTGCGGGGAAAAAAGCACGCGTGTGAAATATGGTTTGATGACGAAAGCTGCGCTCATATCTGAAAAAGGTGAGCCTCAGTCCGTCGAAAAACCTACCAGCACTGCTGAAGTTTTAGTCTACGCTGACAATCAAAAATACCAAGTCTCAAAAGATGTTGTGATCGCAGGATTGCGTGATCCTTCTGTCGAAGAGAGGAGTCTCCTGTATTGGCGTCACCAGTTCAAAGACTGCTCGACAACATTTAAAGAAATGAAGAAGCCAGATAATCATCTGCATGCTTCAAAAGAATTGAGCTGTGCCAAATTAGGTCTCAGTGTCGTCTACGATCCTAATATTGATCAAGTGACGAGGGTGGTGGAACATGCTGAAGAATAAACTATTACCTCTCTTGTTCGTGGTCGCTTGTTCACCACAAGCACCGCAAAAGCTTGTGTCTGAGCGCTGGCTTGAAGGGCGTAATGAATTTGTCACTTTGCGCCTTCCGGCTTCTGGAGCAAATCCGAGCTGTCGAAATGAATTATTCACTGTTGATGAAGTGAAGCGGGAAGCTCTTCATTACGAGACGCAATTGAACACAGGTTCAAAGGTTTCAGGCAAATGGAAACATCTCGACCTTAAAACGTTACCTATTCCTCAAGCGAAGTTTTTAAAAGATATTGGTGATAACCTTGGTGATTTAAATAACCCTGATGCTATCTCCTATGCTGACTGTCGTGATGCTGTTTGTGTGGTCAACAAAGTCTATAACAGTACTGATGGTCTTGAAGGATGGATGACCTATTTGTGGTATCTCAAAATGGGATATCATCTTTCTTTCAAAAATAAGATTTACTCTCAGAATAGTTCATCGGCCGGTACCTATAACGGTAAAGTGTTTCCCTTAGCAGATTATCTCTTTTCGCGAGATGAGTTCTATGGCTTTTGGCGTATGTCTCATGCGCTCACGACACCATTTAGAAATTTGCCAAAGATGAACGAGATTCAGCGTATTCCTCGCAAGTCTGCCATCGAAGATAGTGGTCCAATGACTTGTGGACTGGCCTGGTCAACGGGATATGTCTTAGTGAATGATGGCTGCTTAAGTTTTTGGGGCGATAAAGACAATGGCTTTATTTATGAAGGTGTCACCCACGAACTTGGTCACCAAATTGACTATAAACTAGCGGATGATGCGCCCGGTGCAGGCAATTACTATTCACAAATTGGAAAGTGGAAAGAAATCGGTGGATGGAGTTTAAAAGAATATTGGGATGAGACCCGCAAGGTGACAGTGCAAGAATGGGTGACGACGTTACGCAATGATCAATTCGTTCGTGATTACGCGAGAAACAGTCCTGCCGAGCATTTTGCCGATACCATTGCGTACTATCGTTATTCAGGTGACACCACAAAAAGAAAAATTCCAAAAGATGTGTATGAGCATCTACAAGAAAAAGTTTTCGATGGGCTTGAGTATGATAGCCCAGGCCTCTTTAAACAATTCGAAAAAGATATTAACACTCTGTTGGCCCCCGATATCTTCAAGATGGTAGTGGAATGTGAGCAGAATCCTCGTGCCAGTGCTACGACTAAGCCACTGGCAGAAAGTCTCTTTCCATTCACCGTGGATATTCAATCTCGTCGTTGCCTTCGAGAAAATCTAAATTTAATGCTGGATCAGTCGGTCGTTGAGGCTAAACTCAATCACGTCAATGGCTGTGCTGCACTTAAGGCGCCGGATAAGGTGACAAGTTTTCGCACTCAAATGGAAAACGTTTTCACGAAGCAAATTGTCGAGCACATCAAGGTCGCTCGTGAAAACCAAGAGTACTATAAGAAGTTAAATGAGTTTTATAAATCATTGAGTCAACGAGTTGAACCATTAAAAATTATGACGAGTTGCTATCGTCAAGCAGACGAGAAAGCCTGTTACGATGAGAAGATCCTCGCATTGGTGCAAGAGCTTATTCCTCAAGATTTGGTGAATGCAGAAAATCTAACGATTGATCTGCAAAAGATGTATTTGGACGCAAACAAATTTGAAATTGTCCGTGCGGACAATATGAAACTTCACCAAGACTTTCTTATCACACAAGCAAACTTGATTGATGAGTCAGCAGCGAATCTATGGGAAGTCTGTTTAAATAAAGGCATTGATAATTCTGAAGAACCTATTCCTGGGCCTTTTAGTGTAGGCGAAAGCTGGATGGTATCTTCGCAGTTTAACTGTCTCAGTATGGATATTCCTGAAGAAGTAAGACGTGTTGTGAGTGATATGTCTTTTGAGGCGATGGGCATAACTGATGGTCGAGAATCTTTGCTACTGTTTGACCTAACCCTTCCTACTTTCACGAAAGAGATCAGTCGACTCTATGAAGCTGATCGTCAGATAGAAGCTAATAAGGTGTCACAACTTATTAAAGATAATCGCTCTAAGTTAACGGCCCGACTAAAGTCTGACTTCGCTTGGATTACACAGTTAGGAATGATGGGAAAACTATGTGAAGCAGAAGCTAAGCGTGAATTCCCGCAAGATTTGCGTTACCACGAATATCAACAAACATTTAGTGCAACCGTAGAGAGTATTTGTACCGATGTCGCGCGCTCAAAAGAGTATCAAGATTGGCTTAAGTCACAACGTGTGCGAGTAGAAGCTGATATTACTGATAACTATCTCGTCCAACTAACTGAACAGGCCGAAATTCGCGCTGATGTTTGTTTGCGCAAATATCCTAATAGCAACTTTGCGACTCGCTTACTTAATAAGCGTAAACGCAATGAGTGCTACGAGAGTAATTGGTATCAAGTCGAGGATGCCGCTTGGAGCAAGGTCGCTGATAAATACAAAAATATTTTCGATCTTAACCGTACACAGCTAGTTTCACCCTTAAGTACGAAGGCATCTGAGATAAAAGTTGAAGTTCAAAAGAGAAGATTGGGAGGCGCTGCTCGTGCCAGCGAGGACAATACTCCTCAGTCTGAAGAAGAGGGAACAACAACGAAGCCTCGAGGGGAGCAAGTTAAAGAAGACCTTGAACAAGCTGCTAGAGATGTCGGCTCCTTCTTCTCACGATTAGGAAAGAGAATTGGCCAAGGAGTCGAGGACATCGTTGATGATCTTAATCTCTAATTACTTTGTGTAATTGGCCAAAAAATCTTTTTTAAATTCCAGGAAGCGGTCTTGCAAGATCGCTTCCCGTGCTCTCACCGCCATCGACTTATAAAAAGCGATGTTGTGGGCCGTCGCCAAGATTTGCCCCAAGATCTCATTGGAATCAAATAGATGCTTAATATAGGCTCGTGTGAAATTGGTATTCACGTAGTCTTTTAGATTAGGCTCGATGGGGTAGAAGTCACGACGGTAATTCTTGTGATCAATGCGAATTTTTCCACGGTTAGTGAAGAGTGTTCCGCCGCGAGCAAATTTTGTCGGGATAATACAGTCACTCATATCAATACCGTTTTCCCAGATCATCAATAAATCTTCTGGCATCCCCACGCCCATTACATAGCGTGGTTTATTCACCGGCATTTTGGGAGCGGTATATTTAACAATGGCCTGCATATGCTCAGGGCCTTCTCCCACAGATACTCCACCAATGGCGTAGCCTGGAAGATCGCGCTTCACCACTTCTTCTAAGCAGATATCGCGGTATTTCTCGTAAACGCCACCCTGGATAATTCCGAACAATGCCTGCTTTGGGTTGTGCCAAGCTTCAATGGAGCGATCGAGCCAGCGGTGAGTGCGAGCAATTGAGTTCTCCACATACTTTTCAGTCGCTGGAAACGGAATACACTCATCAAACGCCATCATGATGTCCGAGCCTAAGTTCTGTTGAACACCGATTGAGATTTCGGGAGTGAGTTTAATATCTTTGCCGTCAGCATCGCGGAAAAGTGCGCCTTCTTCAGTGATGCCATTTTTTTGCAAAGAGAAAACTTGAAAGCCACCAGAGTCTGTGAGAATTGGACGATCCCAGGCCATGAATTTATGCAGACCACCGGCCTTAGCAATCAATTCAGATCCAGGGGTCAGATGCAGGTGATAAGTATTTGAGAGCAAAATTTCAATATTGAGATCGACGAGCTCTTTAGGCTGCAGCGCTTTGATCGCTCCGTGAGTTCCCACCGGCATGAAGACAGGTGTTTCAATACTGCCGTGTGGGGTATGAATAATCCCTGCACGTGCTCCGCAGTTCTTGTCTACGTGCTGTAATTCAAATTTGAAATGTTCATTAACAAGTTGATTGGTTTTCATAAATGAGAAAACTCCCCGGCGTTGGTTTCCAAGGGTGTAAGAACCCCGGCGTATCGACTAAGGTCGTGTCATGCGTACCTACCTTTTTTTTCTTCCTTTGGCGTGTCTATTTTTGGGGCGAGAGCTTTTTACCGGCCTCCCTCTCAGCGCCAAGGTCGTGATTCATAAGGTTTTGGATGGGGATACTGTGGAATTACGAGGCGGAGAGCGGCTGCGGTTGGCGGCCATCGATTCTCCCGAGCTAGGGCAGCCCACTGCTTTGGGGGGACTCGATGCAGGGAGGTTGGCCACTCAATGCCTCAAAAAGATCATTAAAACTCAAACGCAATGGCATTTGATCTATCAAGGAAGGGATCGCTATGGACGCATCTTGGGGGATCTTATCGCTAAAGATATTCCTTCACTCAATGAACGCTTAGTGTTTGAAGGTTGCACGTCGCTTTACGCCTGGGCCGAGGGCGATCAGCGCAAGCTTTGGCGCTTACGCGAAGAAGCTATGCGAGCTAGACGAGGTTTGTGGAAGTATGGGGGATTTATGCGACCGAGTGTGTGGCGAAAAAAAAGGGCCCACATTCGCAGGCCCTTATAGGGAGGAAGAAAGCTAACTAAAAGGCCAGTCGAAGGCCAGTGGCGAACGAGTAAACTTCAGTACCAAAAACTTTATTAGCGTGAGCATAGATACGAACATAAGGAAGATTAGCTTGGAGACCGACGAAGCCGCGAAGGAAGAAAGGGTTCACTTCGGCTTTTTCATCGATGTTGGCACTTGCTCGGACTGTGGCCGTAGGGTTACCACCACAAGCGGCGCCACCTGTACAAGTCAAAACACTATCTTCCGCATTGAGATCACCCTTACCTTCAGCAGAACCAATATTAAGATCGGTACCAAGTCCGCCGTAGAAACTCATCACCCAGAGGAAATTGACCCCTGATGAAATTTCGAGGGGAATACTGTGAGAGCTTGATTCAATAGTCGCTTTGGGGTCGCCAGTAATAGTCCCGGTAATAGTACTACCACTACTTGTTTCATTCACTTCTTCATTGATCGCGCTGGTGAAAGCAAATTTCACTGAGCTGTATTGATAGCCGGTATGGAGGCGCACACCATCCCAACCAAAGAGACGATTACCATTGCCATCAATCCATTTATAAGTCCCACTGAAGCCAAAGGAGATCATTTCTGCTTTGACATTGTTTTCATCAAAGTCGCGATCAAGATTAAAAGTAAAAAAGTTGGCGACAACCGTTGTGCGTTTGGGATCGAGACCCAAAAAGCTATTATCAAAAATAGCTGACATGTTAAGGCCCACTTGCACAGCGCCCATCATGCCAATACCCGAGAGATCACTATCAAATTCTTTGTTCTCTTCGAGATCAGCACCAAGGCCCAAACCTGCACCCACCATGAAAGTATCAAAGTGAGAGATGTAATCAGTCGACACACCTTTACCAGAAGCGGCTTGAGAATTCGCCATACCTTCCATCAAACGTTTGGGATCTCCTGCAGGTAAATCAGCGTTGATTTCATTTTCGACTTTTTGAATTTCAGCATCAAAAAGTGCACAAGCTGCTGCACCACCAGTACATGCAACACGCGAGAGATCAAAAATCTGCGCGTAAGAGAGAGTAGGGAGAGTGAGGGCGAGTGTGAGTAGAAGCTTTTTCATGGACATCCTTTTCCATTTAATTGGCCCATGGGGGCCAGAAACTTCAACTATTTTAGCAACTTCCGGGCCCCCAGTGGGAAAATATTGTTTGTATTCTGTAGTTAAACCCGCTATAACGGGCCACGTCAAATCCCCCTAAGGAATAGTTATGTCTTTTGAATCGCTAGAATTGCATCCAGCTTTTAAGAATTTCTTTAAAGAAGCCGGACTAAAAAACCCTACTCAAGTACAGCGTCAAACCATTCCTTTGATGACGAAAAACAAATCCGTAGTAACTGTGTCGGAAACTGGCTCGGGTAAAACACTCGCTTACACACTTCCGATTTTTCACGCGCTCAAAGTTGAAGAAGAAAAGCACGGAGCGACTTCGCATAAAGGTGCACCACGCGCCATTGTGCTTGCGCCGACGCGTGAACTTGCTAATCAAATTTATAACGTCATGAAGAGTGTCTCTCACCATGTGAAGCTGCGTGTGCGTTTGCTGACTGGTGGCGACTCTCATGCCAAAACAAAATCCATGGGCCATTCGGTTTTTGATATTTTGGTGGCGACACCTTCACGCGTGAAGAGTGCGATCAAAAACAAAGAATTGTCTTTGGGACATGTGAAAATTTTTGTGATGGATGAAGCTGATAATCTTTTTGAGATGGGCTTTAAGCGCGATATCGAACAGATGCTTGAAGAAGCCGATCTTTCCATGCTGCAGTTAGGTTTCTTCACCGCCACGCTTCCGCCGGTTTTTGATAATTTCTTAAATGAGCGCTTTCCTGGCAAGAAACTCGAACGAGTGACTTTCCAAGACTCTCACCGCCCGCAGATTCGCATCGACACCTACAACGTGCGTGTGGAGCCGGAAGAGAAGAATCATGTCGTGCGCATGTTCTTAGAGAAAGAAGCCAAGGGCCGTGGAATTATTTTTACTAATCAAAAAAATCAGGCCGAAGAAGTGCATAAGTTTCTTAAAGAGAAACTTCCTTCGATGAAGATGCGTATTCTTCACGGCGATATGAAGTCGGAAGAGCGTGAAGAAGCGCTGGCCGATTTTGTGGCGAAAAAAGCCCAAATTTTGGTAGCTACGGATGTCGCTGCTCGCGGCATTGATATTGAAGACTTGAATTGGGTGGTGAACTACGGTTTGCCGAAAACAGCGATTTATTATCTTCACCGCTGTGGACGTGTCGCCCGTGGTGGCCGTCATGGCGTCGTTTATAACTTGGTAGCGTCTCACGATGGTCGCATGATCACTGAGATCAACCAAGCGATTCAAGCGCAGACTCACTTACCTTTGCAGATGATTCCTGATGCTAAGCTTAATCAAGAAGCACGTGATAAGGCGAAGGCCCGTGCCGTTGAGAAAGTGAAAAAGAAAGTCGAGAAAGTTGTCAGCCGTGACCGTCGTGCTCGTTATACCGATGCCATGACGGAGAAGCGCACAGGTCGTAAAACGGCTCGTCCGGCACGTCGTGGTGCTGGCCGCAAGGTTTTAACCTCACGTGCAACCAAGGCATCTCGTTAGAGTTCTAAGAAGCGTTTGATCTCGTCTTTCCTGACTAAGGTGTCTTGGTGGCCAAGATTCATCAGCGGTACAGAGTAGGTTTTATCAAAAGCAAGATAGCTTAAGAGATCAAGGCCTTCATTACCTGAGACACCAATTCCTTTAAGCAGATAGCGCAACATGGTGGGCAGTTCTTTACTCATCTGTGCAGTCATAGCGCCAAGGTCTTGCGATGGTCTCAGCATCAAGATCGGCATAGGACGAAGATTATGAAAGAACTCTTCTCGTTTTTGTTGATCCAAATGAAAGAGTGTTTGGTTAATACGTGAAAGACGTTCCACATCACTTTCTAGCGCATCCAAGAAAACCGCATTCATTAATACACCAGCGATCTGGCCGATAGTTGGATTCTTTCCAGGAGCAAAGGCCTTCATTTGCATCTGGTCGCCGGCATGAGGGGCACGGATACCGATAGCGATAATTTTTTTAGCTCCCAAATGAATGGCTGGGGAAAGGGGAGTGGTTTGACGAACACAGCCGTCAGCATACCAACTCTCACCGATTTTAATGGGGGGAAAGAACATCGGAATCGCCGAACTCGCCATAATATGATCACTGGTAATCTCAGATGGATGAGAGAAGCGATCGGTGCGCACCCACTCCTCAACAGGCGTTTGTGATTTATGAAACACTACACTCGAGCCCGAGTAGAGATTGGTGGTTGAAATAGCAAAGCCTGAAGGAGTGCCATTGGCGATGGATTTATTTAAAGCATCAAAATCGACTTCTGATTCAATTAAATGGCGAAGCGGTCCAGTATCAAGTAAATGGTTGACCGAAGTACCTTCAGGCTTAAGCCCACCCAACACTGTTCCGGTTAACCAACGACTGCCAAGTTTTCCAACTGAAACAGGACCCAAATCAAAGATGTCTTGTGGGCGGATGTTCTTCCAAAGATCCCAGAGCTGACCAGTGGCAATGTCCCAGTCTTGAGCATTGGCCGCGAGGTAAATGGCATTGATAGCGCCGGCGGAATTTCCTGTGACGATTTCAAAAAGGTTTTTGTCTTCACCAATAATTTCATAGAGCGCACGAAGTGCACCTACTTGATAAGCGGCACGGGCACCACCACCAGTTAAAACAATACCTAGACCTTTCATCCCTCAATTATAACACTCTAAATTTTTCTCGCACGAGTGTTTGTGCACTTAAAAGTGCACCTTCGACACCGGGATAAAGAAAGGCATCGCCGATCAGAAAAAGTCCTGGATAGGGCTCAAGGTAAGGAAACTCATGGCAAGATTTGGGAGTCGAATAGCGCCATTTTTTGACTTCAGCATGCTTGAGGGTTCGATTCCCAAGTGCTGCGAATAAAACAAGATTGAGTTGCTCAAGAATTTCAGCATCACTCTTTTCAAAATGTTCATCCGCAAACGAGCTTGAGCTCATAAGCACAACTCCGTCAGAGCAGAGTTTTTTGTCTTTTTGTAAAATGACCTGATGGTCCTGAAAGTTAAAATTCTTATCACTCATTTTGAGATCAAGTCGGTAGAGACCAATAAGCGCTTTATGGTAGTGAATTTGCCAATTGGGATTTATCGCTAAATCACTTTGAGCAATCAGCTCGAGAGCTTGAGGCATAGGAGCAGTTAAAATCACATTTTGGGTTTCTATCAATCCGGTTTGAGTTTGCAGTCGCCAGCCACTTTGAATTTGTTCGAGTTTTAAGACGCGATTATCGCGATTGATATTCAGCTCGCTCGCTAATGATTTGGCGAGTGAGGTCATGCCCTCTGTGACGTATGATCCGTGATTGAGTTTTTGTGCTTCAATGGTATCCGGCCAAAAACTCAGGCCGTGATCAAATTTCTCCTCTCCTACTCGACGCGTGGCGAGTCTGCCACCAAGGCCTTTAGATTTTTCAATGATAGGGGCCTTGAGCGCGCGGGCTACAGTTAGGCCTGCCAGGCCCGCACCAATCACAATATGAGGAATCAATCCATTTGCTCCATAATTTTATTGAGCTCATCGTAGTTGGCAAAGACTCTCACTTTTTTTGTTTTTGCATTCATTTGGCGAGTGAGATCATTCATTCCCACCACCCACACTTCGCTTAATTTCTTCGAATGAGTCAGGATGTCTTCAATAAAGTTTGGCAGAGGTGTTTTTAAATTTTGCAACTGACTCACGCCGAGAATAAGTACGTTCGCCTCAATGGCATTAATCGCTTCACTAATTGAGGGTGATGGCAGGTTTGAACTCAAGAAGAAGAAATTCATCTGATGCTGACAGCATAGGAGTGCTCCGAGCATGATGTCCATCAAGTAGAGTTCTCCCTCAGGTGTAGCGAGAGCAAATTTATTTACCGATTTAATTTTTTTCTCGTAGTGGCCATAAATTATATTACCCACGTGGAATTTAATTATCGCGATAAGGGCCGTGACTTGAGCTGTCGTCAGATTCTGCTCTTTGCGACGGCCTTCAACTTCTTTTAAAAGTGGAATTAAAATCTCAAAAGCAAAGCCCCCTGGAGTCAGGGCGGTTTTGGCCTTATTCAATTCATGAGAAATGATATCGACTTTGTAGCCGGCCAATGCCATCAGCAAATTTCTGCGCGTTTCTTCGGCGTTAATTTGGATTTTAAGTGGTGAACTTTGAGCGGCTAAAAGGGCCGACTCACGAGAGTGGGTGAGTTTTGATAAATCTCTTTGAGTTCACCATCAGGCAGGCGCGCAATTTGGCCAATGGAGTTGCCGAGATTCGTGAGTTGCGACAATAAAGTGAGACGTTCAATTTCTTCTGTCGAGTATTGGCGACGCCCGGTTTCAGTTCGATCAGGACGGAGAGCGCCATAACGCTTCTCCCAAGCGCGGATCGTGTGAGTCGAGAGGCCTGAGATCTGTGCCGCCATTTGGATATTAAAGTATTTCATGGGGTCACTCCTTGTTTGTCTAAGCTACTTTAATTACGCCATAAATGCGGCATGAAATGGTGGGCCGTCTAACCCTTGACCAAGATTGCTTGAACAAGGGAAAGTATTGAGAATCCTTGAGTTTTAGTGGTTTTGTGGCTATTGTCTAACTAGTTTCACACTAATGAGGAGACAGTATGCGAGTCCTAATAACAGGGGCCACTGGATTTGTCGGTAGAGTTATTGTTCGTCAATTAATTGAAGCCGGCGATGAAGTCGTCGTCCTCACTCGCCATATTCCTGGAGCAGCTCTCGTATTAGGAAGCAAGTGTCGTTTCTTTCAATGGAAATCACAAACAGAGTTGCCACCTCTTGAAGCATTCGAGGGTGTTGATGCCGTTTTGAACTTGATGGGTGAAGGCATTGCTGAAAAGCGCTGGTGTGATGAGCAGAAAAAGAAAATCTACAATACACGTATTGATGGCACTCATTTCTTAGTTGAAGCGATGAAAGATTTGGGAGCAAAGTCTCCTAAGACTTTGGTTTCGACATCTGCCATTGGGATCTACGGCCCTCGTGGAAATGAAGAGATCAATGAAACGGAAGGCTCGGCTAATGATTTCCTCGCTCATGTTTGCAAAGACTGGGAGAGAGAGGCACAGCGTGCTGAATCACTCGGTGTAAGAGTTGCGATAATGCGTGTGGGTGTTGTGCTTGGTCGCGGCGGCGGTGCCTTAGCTAAAATGCTTCCGATTTTCAAAATGGGTGCAGGCGGCCCCTTGGGTTCAGGTAAACAGTGGATGAGCTGGATTCATATTGAAGATCTCGCGGCCATGTATATCCGTGCCGCTAAAGAGGGCAGTTTCCGTGGTGTTTACAATGCCACCGCTCCTTATCCGGCCACCAATGCTGAATTTACCAAAGTACTAGGAAAAGTTCTCAAGCGTCCGGCCTTTGCTCCGGCACCGGCGTTTGTTATGCAGGCGGTGTTTGGTGAAATGAGTACTGTGCTCCTTGATGGCCAGCGTGTTTTACCTAAACGCTTTCATGATGAAGTGCATTTTCACTACCGCTACCCAACTCTTGAGATGGCCCTCAAAGAAACAGCTTATTAGTTTTGAATGGGGAGTACGACTTGTTTGAGACGAGTCTGCTCCTCAACGGCCCACTTCACTCCACCCATTCCAAGACCAGATTGTCGATGACCTCCGAAAGGCATCTCATCGACTCGCCAAGCGGTGTGGTCATTGATCATGACATTCATAGCAGAGAGTTTTTTGGCCGATTCTAGCGCATTGGCCATGTCCTTAGTGAAGACTGATGCCGTGAAATGAAAGGGTGAATCACTTACAGCAGCGAAAACTTCTTCATCATTCTCAAAAGGGATGAGGCACACCACCGGGCCAAAGGCCTCTTCATTCATCAATCGGGATGTCGTTGGGACATGCGAGAGAATTGTCGCGCCCATCAGCGAGCCCGAACGATCATCGGTGTCTTTTAATAGCACACGCGCGCCGAGTGCTTCCGCTTCTTTAATCCATTCGATGAGGCGAATTTTTTCTGTCACTCGAATCAAGGGACCGAGATCCGTTTTTTCATCGCGGGCATCCCCCACGTTGAGCTGGCGAGTCGCGGTGACAAAGCCACTGACGAAGCTATCCCAAATACTTTGATGAACGAAAATCTTTTGCGTCGAGATACATACTTGGCCCGCATGATAAAAGGCACCTCTGACCAGACAATGAGTCGCTTGCGCCAGATCTGCATCGGCACAAACCATCGCAGCAGCAATTCCACCATGCTCGAGAGCAATGCGCGTTCCAGGGGCAATTAAGCGCCGCAAGTTCCAACCAATCTTGGCCGAACCTACAAATGAGACGAATTGAAATTCTGGACGTTGAACTAGTAATTCAATTTCAGGAATTTGAGCATGGCATATTTGGCACACTGTTGCTGGAACTCCCAGAGCAAGTAGCGCTTCCAGCAACCATTCTCCGCAATAGGGAGTGCCAGGCGAGGGCTTAAAAACCACGGCACAGCCACTCGCAATGGCGGTACCGACTTGATGAGCGAGCAAATTTAATGGGTGATTAAAAGCGGAAAGTACAAGTACGGGGCCGATCGCTTCGCGCACAGTAAAGGCCATTTTCTTTTTAGCAGCTGGGCTATGCGAGAGGGGAAGTTGTTCGCCATGAACTCGCATGGCCTCTTCGGCACAAATCTCGAATGTGAGGGCCGCTCGTTCCACTTCAATGCGGGCATCTCGAAGAGGTTTGCCGCCCTCAAGAGCAATTAAGTTGGCGAGATCTTTTTGTGATTCTCTTATTTTTACGGCGATATTTTTGAGCCATTGAACTCGCAAAAACAGATCTGTTTTCGCAAGAACTGCTTGGCCGAGCAGGGCTTGCTTAGCTAAATGTTCTACGTCTAATGGACTTATCTGCTCGACTTCTCCAATCAATTTTCCATCATTGGGAGAATGAATTTTCACCCAAGAGCGATTTTCAGTACCCCAACGTAAGGGCGTGCGAGGATGTGGATGCCACATAGACTTTCCTTTTAAGCTGGAGAGGTCTAAACTTTCATTATGAGTCTATCAACTTCAACACTTTTGGCAAAGTTATGCTTAGGTCTACTGCTCTTAAGTTGCAGTAAAAAAGAAGTCATCTACAAGAAAGAGCAAATGTTTGCCATGGCACCTCATGAGGGGCCAGATAAAATTGAAATTGTCTTGGCCCGATCAATTAATGATGCTGTTCCATGCACAAATTACGGTGAAGGTTGTCTTTCTGCTCATACACTCAAAACACGTGGTTTGGGATTTATTGCTGTGGAATTTGAAACGGCTGCACAGGCCGAGGCTTCAGCTCAAAAAATATATGGCTATACCACATACAACTGGTTATTCGATGATGTCGATGGCGAGCCTGAACTCGAGCGCTGGGTGAGTAAGTATTTTAAGGTAAAAGCTTTCAATCCGAAGAAGCAAATAAAAGTGGATGCCGCAAAAACACCTGCTCAAACTGAGTAAGTTTTTTATCCCAGTCTGTTTTTAATTCATCAGGTATTTGCGCTTCATTCAATGTTTCTCGAAACAACTTCATCCATCTTCCGACTTCACCGCGATGAATGCGTAAGGGCATATGAGCATTTATGACATCTAAGGGGGGATCAAATTTGTGAGCGTAACCTAACAGTTGAGTTTCCCAAAAAGCCACGATTCGCGGCATGTGAGTGGCGAAATCCGCGATACGAGCGAAGTGGTAGCCAATGAGAATATCTGTTCGTGCTTTATCGTAAAACTGATGCACAACCAAGGAAACGAAAGTGGCGTGATTCATTTGATATAGTCAGAGCGCGACCAACCGATGTCATAAATATCTTTAGTGAGAAAACCTTGCTGACGGAAGAATTGGGCTTCAGCATTGTTTTCCAGACGCAGCGGACGTCCTTGGCGGCAAACAATTACTTTTCTGACTTGTGAAATTTCGTGAGCTTTCAAAATTCCGTACTGAACATAAAGATTGTCACCGACGATCTCTTCACCTTGCGCTTCAAAAGGCATAGGCTCAATAAAGAAGGTTCCTTGTTGGCCTTCTTGATAATGAATCACACCGAGCAGTTGATTGCCTTTTTGGAAGGTGAGCAGTCCACCGTTAAACTTTTCCAGCGCAGCTTTATCAGTTTCTGAGCACGATTGATAAAGTTCATTGCGAGATTCTAGTGTGGGGAAGTCGCCGATAATAACTTGGCTGTCCTTGTGGAGTTTTTTCCACGAATCGCGGATAGCTTTTCCATCTTCCGGCGGAAGTGCCGACAGGTAATCTTGATAGTCACGACTTTTGCGTTCCAGCGGCACTAGCGCCAACCATTGCGCTTTATTCTCATGAGGAATCTCAAGCCATTTCGGACGATAGGGGCTCATGGCATGAGGAGTGGTGATACTCATCGCCATAACATCATCACGTGCCTCGAGCTCTTTAAATAGTTCGTTGAGTTTTTCTTTACCAGTTCTAGCAAAGCGCTGATCAAATAAAGCGCTGCCATCTGCTCCATCACACAGTTGCCAGCGTGCCAGTTTCCATTTGGAGAGGTTGCGATCAAAAACGCCGGAAATTTTCTTCCACCAAGGAAGATACTGATCGGTGTTCAATTTCTTGAAAGCGACTTGGGCGATTCCCACCGGAGAGTTTTGTGTCGGGCCAAAAAATAACCAGTAATTAAAAGTTTCATCCGCTGGGGTTTCTTTTTCCAGCATCTTCCAGGCAGCAAAATCGACACAATGTTCATGCATCAATTGTTCGATCGCCGGAATAAATTCCGGATCAATTTCATTCAGGGAATGGAATTTTTGCGTCAGTAGCATAGGTTAATTGTGAGATGTTAGAGACGGATCGGCAAGTCAGGCGCCACGAGCGCAAAAAGGGCAGAATTTCCAAAACTGCTGATCCCATTCTTCACCACAGGCGCAGTGCTGAATGTCGGCCAATTCATCCAGATCCTGGCCCGCGACAAAGAGCAGCGGCTTCATGGCGCGCAGAGTAAGAGAGTTTGCAAGATAGCCACCAGGTACCAGTGGGTCAGTTTTAAATTTGGCGGGAGAGATTTTTTCGTCGACACGAAAATAGACCTTAATGTCTTCTTGAGAATTGAGCTCCCACAATGGCAGCCCGGCCATATTTTGTGCTCGCTTGAGCTGCGCCTTAACCAATTCTTCGTCGATACCTTTCAAGGTGACCACTTTCTTTCGAGGTAAGTAATCAGTTCTAAAATCGTGCGACTTTCCGCTCGCCACAAACTCCAGATACTAGGTTTTATTTTAGCCAATTCTGGGCGAAACACAATTCCTTGTGAGCTGCATTCATCAATTGTACGCAAGACCCATTCCACTACAGGACGAGAAGAGTGGTGGATGAGTTTGCGAAGCGTCTCTAGAAAATCGTGAGTGAGACGCTCACCTTCTTTAAAACGGCCTTGAATGATATGTTTTTGGAAGCAGTTGAGAAGCCAAACGAGATCTTCATCATTGAGTTGATGAGTAGGCAAGACAAGTAAAGTGGCTTCAAGTTCACGGACGGGATGAGAGGCGTGAGCGAGCAGAAAAAGAGCTTGATGGCGCTCAAGTTCAGGACCCACTAAAGATTGGGTGAGTTGTTTAAGATCACTCTCACTCAGGCGCTGAAGACCGCGTTCTCCTGCCAATGCTTTTTGTCTCGCTTCTGTATATCTCTGCGCGAGATCAAAGCTCATTTTAAGCGACGGCCAACACAGCGAACAGAGAGGTTCGAGCTGCGTGTCGTACTGGCAAGCACACCTGTTTGTGGGGTAATGCTCCAAGCGTTTTCACGATTGGTACCACTTACTGTGGCGGTCCAAACAGCGGCATCTGTGCGCGGAAGTACAAAGCGTAAACCATTCAAGTCCGCTTGTAGATAGTCACCACGAGTAGGAAGGCGCCAGGAAATATCAGCGGCCGGTACACCCATCAAAGCAGCTCCATCACAACGTGAGATACCTTGCGAGAGATCGTTGCAGTCAATTCCCTCTTCCGTTAATTCACCTTCAATATTACCTGAGGCCTGACACCAGTTACTTACTGAAGAAATAACATCGCTCCAGATAAGTCCGGTTGATTCATCCACCCAAGCTTCACGACCGTTCGATTCACGTACGATGAGTCGCCAGATACCTTCACCAGCATTGCCGTTGGCAGTACCATTCCAAGCGGAGTGTTGTGGATTTTTTTGAGCACAGTCCGTCATGCGAGCGCGATATGATGTTAATTCACTGTCAGTGCCACAGACCACACCAGGACGAACACTGCGGACAACAGGAGAACTTCCGAGGCCATCATCTGATTCTTCAATACGTGGAATATCAGCGTAGCCCACTGGTAAACTGGCTGCCGCGGAGATTTCTCCAGTCGTGGCGAGGATGGTTGTCCCTCGGACGCGATGGAGTTGAGAGCGAACCCCTGAAATCGTTTCGACATTCTCACGGGCGCGTTCATTGTTGTTCTGTCTTCGAACGGAGGGAGCATCATCGCATGATGCAAGTAAAATCAATGACATAAGCCATACATGTTTCATGCAAACTCCAAAAAAACTTTCGGTGAAGTATCGTTTAACCACATATGGAGGATCTCTCAAATAGCTTAGTAATCTTTTCATGTGTCCTCAAGTCAAAGGTTTCCCCGATGGGTTGAAAAATGCTATGTAAGCCCCATGACCACACTTCTGATTAACACCATTTATCGAGCGACCGAAGGCGAGGGCGTCCAATTGGGCTCTCCGCAGGTGTTTGTGCGTTTTCAAGGGTGTGCCATTGGGTGTGTGAATTGCGACTCAAAAGAGACTTGGGAGTTTGATGCAAAGAAAGGCATGGAGCTCTCTGAGGTGTTGAAAAAAGTCGACGAGCTCGCTCACGAAGGCCGCTGGCCGTTGCGTCGAGTGTCCATCACCGGCGGTGATCCGCTTCATCCGCAACACGTTCCTGGATTGATGGAACTTATCATTGATTTAAAACTCAAAGGCTACTGGATCAATCTTGAAGCCGCGGGCTCTCGTATTGTCGAAGAAGCTTTTAAGGCCAGTGACTTTATTAGTTTTGATTTTAAAACACCGTCAACCGGTGTGCGCACGAGTTTAGAACTGTTGGCACGATTTATTCGCGACTTCGGACACAAAGGCCAGATCAAAGCAGTCATCGCCGATAATGCTGATTTTGGTGCCGCTTTCGAAGCTCGTCGCCAAATTGAAGAGCAAGTGGGACCGCATCCGATTCCTTGGGTTCTCACACCGGCGTTTTCACCCGGCGAGAAAATGCCACTGAAGCGCTTTCAAGAAGTCATGAAGCTCAATGAAGATTGGGGTGCGCCATTTAGAGTGATCGGTCAGCAGCACAAGTGGCTCTATGGCGTCGATGCTAAAAACGTTTAGCGTGCCAATTCTTTTCGCGTAAAAAAACACAACACCCAAATGAAACTTGCCCAACTCGCTAAGAGCAGAGTTCCACCAATCGGAACAATCATGGCGAAAGTTTTAATTCCGGTGAGCACATAGAGAAAACAATTGAAACTAAAGAGCACCACACCGGCCATCATCAGGCGACGTGTCCATGTGAGTGCCATGCCGGTATTGAGAATAAAGCAGCCAAGGGCCAGCAGGGCCAAAGCGTGAATGAGTAGGTAGCGTGCTCCGGTTTCCCAAGTTTCGAGCAAACTGGGCTCAACCATTTTTTTGAGTCCATGAGCACCGAAGGCTCCCAGCATCACACCGAGAAACATAAACACACTGCCGATGATAAGAGCAGAACGTGCGTGAGGATTAATTCTGGTCGGCGAGTGCAGCATAGAGTTCTCCCTTTTTTTCTAAGGGGTAAGTGTTAAAAGTTCCCAAACCTTTGGCGATCAATTCGCCGCTAGCAAGTTTAATATCACCTGAAGCGATGATAAGGGATTTACCTTTGTAATCAATCTTGCCAGTGCCGATCAACTCATCGCCTAAGCGCGCCGGGCGAATGAAGTTGAGTTTGAATTCAACTGTTGAAGTGAGATTGTTTTCAGTGAGAGCTTTTGAAAGGGCGGTGAGTCCGAGCACACAATCCATAAAGGCCGCGATGCTTGCACCATGGGCGATGCCCGGCGAGCTTAAATGCTTTTCTTGCACCTTTAAGCGGTAGATGATTTCCCCAGGAGCGAGGATTTCAAAACTCAAACCGTTCTCGCGGTCGAAGTGATTGATGGAGCGAAAGTAGGGGGCAAATTTGCTAAGAATATCCATAGCGTTAAGTGTAGGAAAGCGCGCTTCAGATGGCAAAAACGATTTTACTCAAGAATTGAGTGGGAACATTTCCCTCTAACAAATTATTCGTCTCAACTGATAGAATGAATAGGTCAAAGGGGTGGGGATTGAGTTTTCTTATTTCATTTTTTATTGCCCAGGCGCTGGCAGCACCGGCCAAGGTTCAACCATTAAAAGATATTGTCTGTCTTGATCAAGTGACCAAAGCGCTTGATGCGGCAGGCACTCCACAGGAGTGGTTGCGTTTTCCTGGTGGAGTGGCGAGCCGAATTCCTAATTATGGGAGCATTGAAGTTTATCCGGAAAAAACTCATACACGTTTTGTGTTAGTTGGCCCCAAATCAACAACAGGTTTTAAAGTAGAGACGCCTCAGTGTGAAGCGAAGATTCTTTTTTCAAAACCCAATCGCCCTAGCTTGCGCGACATTGATATTGCTGAATTATTGAAAAAAAATAAAAACGGCGGTGTCATTTATGTTTGGTCGCCGCATATGGAACTCTCTGTAGGTGAAGTCGCCGCTTTGAAAAACTACGGCGTTAAGTATCCGGTGACAGTTGCGGTAGATGCGGAAGCCGACTCTGAACTTTTGAAAAAGATTGTGACTGATAAAAAGCTTCCTGCTGAGTATGCTCAAGCCGCCAACTCAAGTGTCTTGTTTGCTGCGGATATCGGTATTCATTACCCATCAACTGTTTTTTACAAGTACGGACGCATTGTTATGCGGATTCCGGGATACCATGGGCCTGGTCTTAAAGAGATTGCACAAAAGGTGTTGAAGTGAAATTTGTCATTCTTGCTTTGCTATTAATCAATAGTTCATTCGCTCAAGATTTCTGCAATCCACTTCAGGTGCGAGATGTTGAGACGATTAAATTGAATATGACTCCTAATTACTTTTTCAAAACTTCAGCAGACGGCCGCTATATTTATTATATCGCCTTGGGGCAAAATCTCATGCTTGATACTAAAACTGGCGAGCAAACAGTTTTGGGAGGCAATGCCGATCCTGTTCCGAGTGCTGATGGTGAAATCTTAACGCTCTTACATCAAAACTTTCAGCAGCCCCATATCCCTTGGAAAATTACGATTGTTGATCTCAAGGACGGAGTGCCTGCTTCAGGTACAAAGATGAGTGAATACATCGGCGGATCGTATCAGAGTGTGGGTTATGCCGATGCACAAGGTAATCGTCAGTTGCTCTACTACGATGAAGTCGAAAAACAAGTTGTTATCAAAAAAATAAAAAAGACTGCTGATGGTTATGTGATTGATCGAAATGCCTCGCAGTATCTCTCTTATCAAAACAGTGATTTGAGACTTCCCATGATGTCTCCCGATGGTAAGCGTTTTTCAGCGTTGAATATCCTCACGAACCAAACAGAAGTTTATGATATTCTGCCAAATGGTCAAACCGGGCTAGTGAAGTCATTGCCGTTTGCTGGTGGTAAGGCGGCATTCTCCTACGATAATAAAAAAATCACCTTCCATGTCGCACGCGATATTTCTCATAGCTATGCAACGATTCCACACGATTCGATGTACCCGGCGACACTGGATGCAACATCTCAGGTACGAAATGTTTATGTGTACGATATTGAAAACGATGTTGTTCAGCAGGTGACCAATAATATTTCAGGAAATTCCTATTTCCCCATCTTCTTGGGCGATGGACGAGTCGCTTATATTCACAAAGAACATGGTCCAACTCAGTTCTCGATTCATTACTCCAGCATTCCTCAAGGACCACAGCGCAGCTTAGAAAGTGTCGTGCAATGTCTGGGAGCAGAGGATGAATCAAAACTAGAAGAGATATCGACGGTGTGGTCAAAACTTTGTACTCAATGGTCTCAGCTAGGCGATAAGAATAGTGCTGCTATTGGAACGATTCTTTCTATGTCGATGCAAGATTGTTTGGCGATGGTGGAGACAAGCGGTGATCCAAGTCTAGGTGTCGTTTGTCAGGCGCTCAATCGTGCGGATAAAAATCCTGTTAAAATTGAGCCGAAAAAATCGCCAGGCGAACATATCTTGGCGACTCGCTGTTTGATTTGCCATGGTGAAGACAAGTCATGGTTTGCTAAAAATAAAGTCAAAGTAATGAAAAGCGTGAATTCGAAAAACCCTTTCACCAAGATGCCTAAGGGCGGAGAGTCTCTCTCTACGCAAGAGAAGAAAGACCTTGAAGCTTATTTGGATTCATTTAAGTAAGAGCGTTTGATTTGATGATTTCACGGCGGGCGTGATCGAGAGATTGCGCCCTTCGCGTCTGCCACTTTCCATCGCCTGATTATCGATCACCTGTCCTGAGAAACTTTGTGACATTCCACCCATGAATTCACGCATGAGAGTTAAGACTTCGGATTCAATTTTGATCAACGCGCGCGATTCAGCTTCAGTATGATTTCTTCTTGAGTCATGAAGCTTTTCCGCAAAGCCTTTCGCCACTCCCATGAAGAAAGAATTCTTGGCGCGCAGACCTTTAAGACCTTGAGTTTTAGAGTTTGTTTTCCAAAGCATCTCAAGTTCGAGTGTTAAGAAGTCGGCAATATAGAGCGCAAGTTCAGTTTGCTCCCGAGAGCCGACAGCCTCAAGACGGACTTGTCCCTGTCCGTAATAGAGCATCGGGCGCACGAGGAAGTGGGTGAGGATTTCATAGATCGCCACCATCAACGTATTCTTTTTCGTTGATTCCATCACGGTTACAACACATAGCTCACGCTCAGTTTTTAATTCAGAGCGATCAAGGTGATAGCGTAGAATAAGTTGGTTGGCCTTAATGGTGGCGAGCTCCGCTTCGTGTTCGTTGGTGGAGCTCGCGAGCGCCAAAAGTTTTTTTACTTTTTCGATGATCGCTTGAGATTTAATATCACCGCTCTTTTCAATCGAGGGTAAATCTCCTGCCGCCGCCGCTACTTCTTCACTCCAGCCATAGCGCGCGCAGAGAGCTTTAAATTCACTGCCGTGAGCTGACACATGCGGTCCGTGAAATACACGCACAAGATAGTGAGCGAGTTCATGACGTAAAAGATCACGCAAGACAGAGTCATGAATAGTACCAACTAGACGAGCGTTAATGCCGATTTGGAAAAAATGCGGCTCGAAATAACCCCAGCGACGATTGTCTTCAAAGCACACCAAGTTGATGGGCCAGGTGGTGCGAGCGACAGTGAAACGTGTGCGTGCTACAGAGAGGCCGCATTCTGTAGATAATATTTCCCGAACCATGCGTTCTGCATGGTTCAGGAAACTAGCTATTGTGTCGGAATAGAGGCGCAAAAGAGATTAGCTCGCGCCGCCTGAGCGCTCTTTCTCGTAATAAGTGAAGCTTGCTTTAGTGAACTCACGATTCATACGAGCGATGTGCTCAATCGAGATCTCTTTCGGGCAAGTGGCTTCACATTCAGCGTGATTGGTACAGTTACCGAACAACAACTCATCGTGTGTCTTAACCATATTAATGGCACGACGAGGAGCTTCCGGTTGGCCTTGTGGGAGAAGAGCGAGTTGGCTAATTTTTGCTCCCATAAAGAGCATCGCTGAACCGTTCGGGCAAGAAGCCACACACGCACCACAACCGATACAAGCGGCCGCATCCATCGCTTCGTCAGCGACAGTTTTTGGAATAAGATTCGCGTTGGCGTCCGGTGCGTTACCAGTTTGAGCTGTGGTGTAACCGCCCGCCTGAATAATTTTATCGAAGCCTGAGCGATCAACCACCAAATCTTTTACTAGTGGGAAGGCCTTCGCGCGCCACGGTTCTACTACGATTGAATCGCCTGACTTGAATTTGCGCATATGCAGCTGGCAAGTTGTAGTGCCTTTCTGACCGCCGTGGGCCTTACCGTTAATCATCATCGAGCACATACCACAAATGCCTTCGCGGCAGTCGTGATCAAAAGCAATGGGGTCTTCGCCTTTCTTGACGAGTTGATCATTTAAAACGTCGAACATTTCAAGGAAAGACATATCAGGTGAAACTTGATCGACTTTGTAATCGACAAATTTTCCTTCCTGCGCTCCGTTCGCTTGACGCCAGACTTTGAGATAGATGGTCATGTTATCGTTAGCAGACATGGTCGGCTCCTTACTTGTACGATCTGGTTGCAAGTTGTACGTTCTCGAACTTCAGCTCTTCGATGTGACGGATAGGTGATTTCCCAGTCCATTCCCATGCAGCAACGTGACAGTATTTGTCATCGTTACGAAGCGCTTCACCATCAGGCGTTTGGAATTCTGTGCGGAAGTGACCGCCACAAGATTCGTTACGCTCAAGAGCGTCGAGGGCCATGAGTTCTCCTAACTCTAAGAAGTCTGTTACGCGTGTCGCTTTGTGAAGTTCGACGTTGTAGTTCGAGGCATCACCCGGAACATTCACGTCTTGCCAGAATTCTTCTTTGAGTTTTCTGATGTCTTTAATGGCGGAGTGGAGACCTTTCTCCGTACGCGCCATACCGACTTCATTCCACATCACTTTACCAAGGGATTTGTGGAAATCATCAACCGTGCGGCCACCTTTGGCCTTGAAGAGAAGATCGGCTTGTTTGCGAACACCGTCTTCCGCTTCTTTAAAGGCTTCGTGATCAGTGGTGACTTTTTCAAGCTTATTAGAAGCGAAGTAGTGGCCCAAAGTGTAAGGGATAACAAAGTAGCCATCCGCTAGACCTTGCATCAATGCCGAAGCACCGAGGCGGTTGGCGCCGTGATCAGAGAAGTTGGCTTCACCTAATACGTGCAATCCAGGAATAGTTGATTGGAGGTTGTAATCAACCCACAGACCGCCCATGGTGTAGTGAACCGCAGGATAGATCATCATAGGAGTTTTATAAGGATCTTGTCCTACGATACGCTCATACATTTCAAACAAGTTGCCGTATTTTCCGGCGATCGTTCCGAGACCGTCGCGCTTGATGGCGTCACGGAAGTCGAGATAAACAGCGAGCTTAGTTGAACCCACGCCTAGGCCTTCATCCGTTCTGTACTTGGCCTGGCGAGAAGAGACGTCACGAGGAGCGAGGTTACCGAACGAAGGATAAATGCGCTCGAGGTAGTAGTCGCGATCTTCTTCAGGAATCTGTTCAATCGGGCGCGATTCATTAGGCTTTTTAGGAACCCATACGCGGCCATCGTTACGAAGTGACTCTGACATCAAAGTCAATTTCGATTGAGATTCACCGTGAACAGGAATACAGGTCGGATGAATTTGCGTGTAACAAGGGTTAGCGAAATAGGCCCCACGCTTGTGCGCTCTCCAAGAAGCCGTCACGTTTGAAGCCATCGCATTGGTAGAGAGGAAGAAGACGTTACCGTAACCACCCGTACATAAGAGAACGGCATCAGCGACATGGCGCTCGAGTTCTCCGGTGATAAGATTGCGCACGATGATTCCGCGCGCCTGACCATTCACGAGGACGAGATCAAGCATCTCGCGGCGGTTGTATTCTTTGATTTTACCTTTAGCGACCATCTTCATCATGCCTGAGTAAGCACCCAAGAGAAGTTGTTGGCCGGTTTGTCCACGAGCATAGAATGTACGAGAAACTTGTGAGCCACCGAATGAACGGTTATCAAGGTAGCCGCCGTATTCACGAGCAAACGGCACACCTTGAGCGACCATTTGATCGATGATGTTGTTAGAAACTTGTGCCAAACGATAAACGTTCGCCTCACGCGCACGGTAGTCACCACCTTTGATGGTGTCGTAGAACAAGCGCTTAATCGAGTCACCATCGTTTTGATAGTTCTTAGCAGCGTTGATACCACCTTGAGCCGCGATCGAGTGAGCACGACGAGCGGAATCTTGAATACAGAAAGTTGAAACGTTGTAACCAAGCTCGGCCAGAGTCGCAGCGGCCGAACCGCCAGCAAGTCCTGTACCTACGACGATAACTGAGAACTTACGCTTGTTAGCAGGGTTCACGAGTTTTGAATCAAAGCGGTGTTTGTCCCACTTATCTTCCAGGGCACCACTAGGAATTTTACTATCTAATTTAGAGGAGGACATCTTTAAGCTCCTTTAACATGTAACAAGATTGAGATAACTGCGAATCCTCCGCCTACCAAAATGGCGTAAGCGTAGCCGGCCTTCTTCACACAAGGCGTCCACGCCCCGTGATTCCAACCAAAACTTTGAAAGGCACTCTGCACTCCGTGAGACGTGTGTACTGCCGCGGCCAACATCGCAAACACATACCAAGCGGTGTTCAAAGGAGAGCGGAAGTATTCAATGACGGTGCGATAGAGGTCACGCATGACCACTCCGTCCACTGTCGTCTCGTAATAAGAGCCGAACTTAAATTGCAAGATGTGCAAAACCAAAAACACTAACATCACCAAACCGGTGTAAGGCATGGTGGCACTCATAATGGTTTCACCGCGACCCGTGCGATTTTTCACATAGTATTTTTGTCCGCGTGCGACTTTGTTTTCCCAAGTGAGTTTCATGGCGAGGAAAAGGTGCCCGAGGAAAAGAGCGGCAAGGCCCGCTTCGGCGACATACAAAATAGGACCCAAAGAAATAAGTTTGTAGGCATAAAGGTTAAAAGCGTCTGAACCCACCAAGAGCAAAAAGTTGCCAAGAAGGTGACTGACTAAAAACCCGCAAAGCAAAAGACCCGACAAGGCGATCAATTGTTTGCGGCCGATAGAGGACGTGAAATATCTCGTGACGGCTGCACTCATAGGGGTTTATCTCCTGAGAATAAATACTTGGAAGTCGGGATATTTTCGCCCAAGTTCAAGCACTTGTCAGGTTAAAAGCAGGCCTGTCTAATAAACGCCGCAGTGGATTAGTGTTTGAAGGCTCAAACTATTTTTTCACCACGCCGTACATATCGAGAGCTTCTCCACGCATCTTTTCATAAATCACGATCGGCCGTGGATAATCGGGGGCAAGCATGGGCGTGGGTGAGTGAATATCACTTTTGTCTAAATGACCTAGCTCAGGAATCCAAGCTTTGATGAACTCACCGTCGCTATCAAACTTCTCTGATTGGTTATAGGGATTAAAAATTCGAAAGTAGGGTTGAGCGTCACAACCGGTGCTCGAGCTCCACTGCCAGCCACCACTGTTGGCCGCCAAGTCAAAATCTAAGAGTTTTTCCGCGAAATAGCGCTCACCCTGACGCCAATCAATCAAAAGTGTTTTGCACAGAAAGCTTGCCACCACCATGCGCAGACGATTGTGCATCATGCCAGTTTGGTTCAAGCAGCGCATGGCCGCATCGACAATCGGGTAGCCCGTCTCGCCCTGGCACCAAGCAACAAACCATTCTTCTTTTCCGCGCCACTTGATTTGATCGTAGTCGGGTTTGAAAGAGGACTTTTCCACATAAGGATGCGTGTCCAAAATCATGTGGTAAAAATCACGCCAGATGACTTCTGAGAGCCAAATCTTGGCACCATCGTTTCGCTGCTCGAGGCCTGCGCGAATCATATCGCGCACCGAAAGACAGCCATGACGAATATAAGGCGAAAGATTCGATGTTCCATCAAGCGCGGGAATATCGCGCGTCTCATGATAGCGCGCCATGGGAATAGAAAATTGTTTGAGACGCTTCATCGCCTCGGTCGTTCCACCCGTGAGCACAGCAGGAGTCGCGACAAAACCAATTTCTTTATGCCAGTCAAAATCCAGCACATTTTTTTTGTTCACAAGTTTTGCGATCTTGGTGGAATTCATACGATAGTCCGGCACGACTTCATCTTGGGCGCGCAAAACTTCCAGCCATTTATTTTTGTAGGGAGTAAAGACTTTATAAACCAGTCCTGAGCCATTGCGAATTTCATGTTCTTCAAACATGACGGAGTCTTTATATTGCTTGAAAGTGATATCCAGATTCGCTAGTTGCTTTTGAACTTCTTCATCGCGCTTTTTGGCGTAAGGTTCGTAATCGCGATTGGCATAAACCGCGGTGACTCCCATTTCACGCGCGAGTTTAGGAATTTCTTCCACCGGATTGCCATAACGAATAAGAACCGAAGCGCCACGCTTTTGCAGAGTGCGCTCGATGTCTTGCAATGACTTCATGATAAAGGTCACACGGCGATCTTGTTTGTCGGAGAGTTTATTTAAGATGAGTGGATCGAAAACAAAAACGAGTTGAACCTCGTCGTTTTCTTGCAGAGCTTGCGAGAGGGCAGCATGATCGTGCAAACGCAGATCGCGTCTTATCCAACAGAGAGCTTTTTTCATGAACTGGATCTTAGGAAGGTTCCAACACACTTGTCAGTAAGCAGTGTGTTGGTTCTTTGCTTCGTATTTGAAATATCTAACTTTTTCTATTGGCAGAGTTTGCGTCCACAGAACAATTTTTGATAAGAGCCCTCTTGGGAGAGGTGCGTTATGCCAAGAAAGGCCGTCGAAAGATCACGAGATCACTATTACCACATCACGGCGCGATCAAATAATCGCGAGTATTTCTTCCTCTCGTTGGATGAAGTTTGGGAGGTGATGAACTCCAGACTTGAGTGGCTACAAAAAGAACATGGAATTCGGATTGCTGCCTTTGTCCTGATGAGCAATCACTTCCATCTTTTAGTTTTAACGCCCAATCTCGACATCGATCGCCTGATGTATTTCTTTATGAAAGGAGTGACATTAGATATTCAAAAGCGATCGAAGAGGATTAACAAAATATTTGGTGGTAGGTACAAGGGCTCACTGATCGACAGTTATGAGTATCTTATGAATGTATACAAGTACATCTATCGTAATCCTGTCGAAGCCAAAATGGTTACGAGAGCTGAAACTTATCCCTATAGTAGTCTACATTTTAAAAATAAGATTGATTCTCGCATGTCGTTTCAGTTGGAGCGTGTTTTAGCGTATTTTACCTTAGAGCAAGGTATAGATCGAAGAGAGTTAGAATGGATTAATCAATCCTTCTCTCAATTAGAATCTAAGAGCATTAAGACCGGACTACAAAAAACGATCTTTTCCTATGAGAAGGATCGCACCACTGGAAAACCGATTGTTCCTAAGGTTGTATTAAGTTGATTCGTTAATCATTTAATAGATAATTACTTATGGTTTCGCATTGCTTGCTGATAAGTGTGTTGGAACATTTTTGGAGAGGGGGTAAACAAATGAATGTTAAAATGAAAAAAGATGACTCTTTTCTTCGAAAGAGATGGAACGCTGAAGTTTTTTTATTCATATTGTTTGGCGTTTTATTATCGATCGGTTTTGCTCAAGATGCGAAAGGACAGATTTTAGATTTAATCCCTGTAAGTATCTTTAGTTTGTTGTTGAGTTTACCTTATCTTTTTATCGCTTATGTCGTTAATAGACGTGCCTCCACATCATTGAAAGCGAAAGATACTTTTTCAGCATACGGTATATTTGTATTAATTTCTTTTTTTCTGAATCTTTATCTTCTGTCGTTCATAAATTCTAAATTTGATTCGAGTTTGAAAATAGAAAAGTCGATTGTTTTAGGTGAGGGCTTTGAAAGGAATGATGGAAAAGGAGTTATGTGCTTTCGAGCTAAGGTATCAAGCGCTAGCAGAACGATCGATGGTGATGCCTTTTGTACTGATAGATATCCAGATCTAAAAGAAGGGCAGCAAGTCATATTCAAAACCCAAAAGGGGTTTCTGGGCTTTGAATGGTATGAATCCTTAGAAAGCCATCAGTGATGAGCTTAAGATCAAGTAGGGAAGTTTCAACACACCTGTTAGATAGATAAACTACTTTTACATGTGTTCATTCGACCCAGGTAAATTAAGTTATCTGAGTGAAGTTCAGTTACTCTCGCGAACACTTGGTTGGCTTTTTTAAACTTTCATGAACTTCTATCGTAATAGTTCTCAACTCGGTCGTTTGTGGCGTTACGCTCACCGGGCTTCTGGCCTTCGATTCCCCTGAGTGTTCGTTAAATACGGATTATTAATTCCGATGGCCCCGAACCCTGCCGCCAATGCTTGAGATCGCGTCGCAGTTTAAAAGAAGCGGTGCTTACTGATAAGTGTGTTGGAACCTTAAACTCTTGATAGTATGCGGTGCTTACTGATAAGTGTGTTGGAACCTTAATAAAAAAGGGAAGGAGCCGCCGTGCCCCTTCCCCCCTGTCTAAGGATCGAAAAAATCCAGTTTACTCTTCGTGAAGGATTTTCTCGCGGTGTTCTTCCTGAACGGCCACTGCATAAGTTTCAAAACTGCGTTCACCGCCACCAGCTAACAGCTCTTCACGAGTGAAACTGGGGATGTCTTTTTCTTCTTCATCGATTGCGTGGACATTGGGTGCCTGACACGCATTCAGATAAATAAAACATCCCAAGAAAAACAAACCGCGACGCCAAAAATATTCCTTCATAACCCATTCCTCCGTGGCGAGCTCAAATAGCCGGCCGAGGTTGGGGGTGGATTCTAAAGAACGAACGTGCTGCAAGAATCCATCACTCTGTTTCTTGATAGCTAGATTCTAGGCCCGCCTTGAGGGGGGAAGCCGCAATATCAATTAGCCGCCTAATCTTGATAGCTTAGCTCACCCCCCTCAACGAAGTTTAGCGAGGCTTATGGCACTTAGGTCGCCCATTTTCATCGCCACCCCCTGGGATTTACGTCACAATACTGGGGCTTCAGACATTGACCCGCTTTAGGAGGTTTTATGCGTTGGTTTTTACTACTTCTTTGTATCTCATTTACAGCTCACAGCATGACTCCAGAAGAGCGCAAAAAACTCTTTGCTGATGCCACTCAAAAGCTCAAAGAAACGAAAATTGCTGAACGCGCTCCACGAGTCGGTGAGAGTGTTCCCGACATAAAATTAGGTGAGAAGAAAGTCAGTGAATGGCTTAAGACGGGTCCACTTATTGTGACTTTTTATCGCGGAAGTTGGTGCCCATACTGCATGAAGCAGCTCAAAGAAATTCAGGCGGATCTTAAAAGTGTTAAGGGCGCACAGATTGTTGCGATCAGTCCGGATCCAGCTTTAGAAGTGAAGAAAACCAAGCAAAAAAATAGTCTAAGTTTTGATCTCGTATCAGACCCAACCAATGATGCCGCCAGGCTCTTAGGCATCGCCTTTCAAGTCGATGCTAAAGTCCTTGAAGAATACAAGGCCCTGGGGCTCAATCTTTCCACCAATATTCTGCCTTTGCCGGCCACCTTTGTAGTGGGTAAAGACAGCAAGATTTATTACTCGTTTGCCCATGCCGACTATACTCAACGTGCTGAATGGAAAGATGTGGTGCGTGCCGTTAAACTGGTCGTGGCACCTCAGTAGAGATTGTGTTAGAAGATGGGCATGAAAAATAATTGGCAAGATTTTCCATTCGAGGCGTTTTTCGCTGATATTCACGAGTTCATTCGCTCATCTGATGAGCGGGGCGTAGGCGCTTTTGAAACGCCAGTAGAGTTGCGTGATAGTTTTGATATGACTCTTCCTCAGCAAGGCCGTGAGTTGGATAAAATTCGCGATGATTTAAAATCCTATCTCAAGCACGCGCGCAATACTCTTCATCCCACATTTGCGAATCAACTCTACGCTGCTCCCAATCCAGTCGCCTTTATTGGTGATACTGTCGCGGCACTGGGTAATAGCACCATGGCCACCTATGAAGCCGCACCGATTGCTACACTCATTGAGCGCGCGCTGATTCATAAACTTGGAAAAATGGTGGGGTGGGATCGCACGGAAGGCATTATGGTCACCGGTGGATCGAACGCCAACATGTCGGGCCTTCTACTTGCACGCAATACCAAATTCCCTGAGACGCGCCGATTTGGTAATGGCAACACGCGCTTCTCGGTTTTTGTTTCAGAAGAAGCGCACTACTCATTTTTCAAAGCGCTCAATCAATTAGGTATTGGCACTGATAATCTGATTCCGGTGCCAAGCGATGCCCAAGGCCGCATGCGCGCCTCTGAGCTAGACCGTTTAATTTTAGCGGCTAAAGAGCGTGGTTTTACTCCGATGTGTGTCGCTGCTACTGCGGGCACGACTGTGCTTGGAGCGTTTGATCCGCTTAATGATATTGCTGATGTTTGTGAGAAACATAAATTGTGGTTACATGTCGATGCCGCTTGGGGCGGGGGCAGTTTGATGTCGAAAAAACATCGCCACAATCTTAAAGGCATTGATCGTGCCGATTCCGTCACATGGGATACCCACAAAATGCTTGGCACGGGTCTCGTGAGTTCATTTATTCTCACTCCGCATATCGGCAGCTTACTTGCCAGTCAGCGTGGCGGTGGAAATAACTATCTCTTCCATGATGGCCAAGAAAACACGGTTGATCTGGGCCCCATGTCGCTGCAATGTGGCCGAAGAGTTGATGCGCTGAAAGTTTGGCTTACTTGGCGCGCGATGGGAGATGAAGGTTTTGAGAAGCTCGTAGACACCTTCTATGCACGCGCGAAATTTATGGCCCAAGAAATTAAAAAGCGTCCTTCTCTGCAACTCATTTATGAGCCAGAAAGTTTGAATGTGTGTTTCCGCTATAAGCCCAAGCGTAAATTCATGGCAAACCTTGCGGTTAGGCCTATTCGTGAAGAGCTTCTCGCCCGCGGTGAGGCGATGATCAACTGGTCAAGTCGTGGTGGTGAGAGCTTCTTGCGTTTTATTGTGGTTCATCCTGGGGCCGATGAAAAAGTTCTGACTAAAATTCTCGATGATGTGGAAGCCGCCGGCACTCGTTGGGAGAGCTCTCATGCCTGAGTCCTTTCCCCTAGAAAAGCTAGTGGAATTCACCAATGATCCTTATTTCTTAGGACGCATCACTGTTCATCAAGTCAAAGAGCGCTTTCACGTGGAAGTCGATGTCGTTAGCAAAGAATCTTTCAAAATTTTTAGACATATCGGCACGCTCTATGATTTTGATGATCATAGAGATGCCATTGAGATGGGCTATCGTGAACTTCGACTTAAAGTCGGCGCTGCTTCTTAAACTTCTCACTCCACAAATACATCACAGGCAGTCCGAGCAAAGTCAGCACGGTAGCACTCAAGAGTCCACCAATCACGACTGTCGCCAAGGGCCTTTGAACCTCAGCGCCAATACCGGTATTGAGCGCCATCGGAATAAAACCCAGACCTGCCACTAGAGCTGTCATGAGTACCGGTCTCAATCGTGAAAGTGTGCCACGTTTAATAGCATCGATAAGATCCTGAGCTTTTTCTGTTTCGCTATTGAGGACTGTCACCAGCACCAAGGCATTCAGAAGTGCAATACCGATCAAAGCAATAAATCCGACTCCTGCCGAAACGCTGAGATTCATATCTCTGATCCATAGGGCGATCACTCCACCCATAGCGGCAAATGGCACGCTCATAAAAACAACTGTGGTACGAATGAGATCACCAAAGCCTTTCCATAAAATCAGAAAGACACCCAAAAGAGTTAGAGGGACAATTAGAAATAATTGCGCTTTAGCACGCTCAAGGTTTTTAAATTGTCCGCCCCATTCCATGCGATAGCCAGCGGGAAGCTTAATTTCTTTTTCCACTAAAGCGCGTGCTTCAGCCACAAAACTTCCAAGATCACGGCCATGAATATTGATAGAGATTGCAGCGTAACGCTCGGCCCACTGGCGAGCAATGACCGTGACACGTTCTTCTTCTACTAATTGAGCAACACGATTGAGGGGGACTGTTCCTCCGCGCGGAAGATCCAGTGGGATCGCCTGGATCATTTCTAAACTCTCACGCTCTTCTTCAGCGATATGAGCAATAAGAGGAAAGCGCCGTGGCCCTTCGAAATAGCTGCCGACTTCTAATCCCGCCATAGCACTGGCGACTGTGGTATTCAGCGTCTCAAGCATAATCCCATAACGAGCAAGGGCAGCATAATCCGGTTTAATGTCCAACACTGGCCCCAGTCGGAGAGCAGTCAGTGGATCTTGTTCTACACTTTCTATGCCGGAGATTTTTTCTACAATCGCTGAGGCCTTTTCACCTGCTTCAAATAAAGTTTTAAGATCCGGTCCAAATATTCTGAGGGCCACATCGGCGCGTGAGCCTTCTAGCATTTCATTAAAGCGCATCTCAATGGGTTGAGTCGCACTGACTTCATCGTTAGGGAATTTAGCTAGAAGTTTAGCGCGAATAGCATCAAAGAGTGCCTCTTTAGAAGAGTGCTGCCATTTTGTACGGTCTTTTTCTAAAATAACAAATGTGTCCGCTAAGTTGACCCCCATAGGATCAGTGGCGGATTCTGGAGTGCCAAGACGTGCGAACACAAATTGCACTTCCGGGAAGGTTTTAATGATTTTTTCGACTTCGGTTTGTTCGAAGACAGATTTATCAATCGAGATTCGAGAGCTACGAGTGACTCCCATCACTAAATCACCTTCATCTAAAGTGGGAATAAAGTCTGAGCCCATGCGAGTCAACAGTACGACTGTCAGGAGCGCAACCCCCACACCAGATAGGATAAGGGAGACAGGTTTCTTGAGAACATAGTCCAAGACGGGTGTGTAGAATTTTTTTGTCCAGCGAAAGAAGAATGTTTCATGTTCGCCTGGTGCTGTTTTGAGAAACATATCGGCTAAGACGGGCATTAAAAAGATGGCGACAAACAGTGAACCACCCAAGGCGAGCAAGACGGTTTGTGCCATCGGGCGAAACATTTTTCCTTCCACGTCACTAAGCGTGAGAATAGGAACGTAGACCACCATGATTAAAAAGATGCCTGTCACCATCGGACGGATGACTTCGCTGGCAGAGGAGAGGATGACGGCGCGCTTATGGTGGGCATCTTTAATTGGAGTGAGGGCCAGGCGTGTGAGAATAGTCTCAATTAAGACCACTGAGCCATCGACTAAGAGACCAAAATCAATCGCGCCTAAGCTCATGAGGTTTCCGGTGATGCCTCCTAAGCGCATTCCCTCAGCAGCAAAAAGCATAGAAAGTGGAATTGCCAAGGCGACGATACTGGCGGCAACGAAATGTCCCAGCAGAACAAAGAGTACAAAAATAACGAGAATGGCACCTTCCACTAAACTTTTAGAGACTGTACTGATGGTACTATCAACTAAGAATTTTCGAGTATAGAGCGGAACGAGGGTGATACCTGCTGGTAAAGTCAGCTCCTTCAAAGCTTCTTCAATTCCTGCCACCACCTCGCGGCCATTTGCGCCCACGCGCATGAGAGCGGTTCCTAAAATCGCCTCCTCGCCATTAAAAGTGGCGCCACCTACTCGAAGGGCATGATCGACACGCACAATCGCCACGTCGGAGACTTTAATGACTTGGCCCAAGGGAGTGACGTAGAGTGGAAACTCTGCCAAATCGGCCAGGCTTGAAATGGAGGGAAGTGTGCGCACAATGACTTGTTCACCAGCGCGCTGAATATAACCACCACCACTATTATCACCCAAACTCTCGAGGGCATGATTGGCCTGCACGAGAGTAATGCCGAACTGATCAAGTTTTTTAGTTAAAAAGTTAATGTGGATTTGTTTTACAAAACCACCATTGGAGTCAATGTCGGCAATGCCTTTCACTCTTTTGAGTTGAGGGCGTACAATATAATCCTGAATACTCCGCAGCTCCGTCAGGCGTTCTTTCATGGCCAAACGATGCAAGGGTGATAATTCATTGGTCTGAAGAGTGTACATATAGACTTCACCTAGGCCCGTGGTCATAGGTGCAAGTTCAGGACTGACTTTTTCTGGAAGATCGATACCCGGAAGTCTTTCGGCGACCTGTTGTCGCGCCCAGTAGATATCAGTCCCTTCATCAAAAATAAGCGTGGTTTGTGAGAGTCCAAATTTTGCGATGGAGCGCATGTCCTTGAGTCCACCGACTCCTGCCATTTCCGTCTCAATCGGTCGAGTCACTAGCATTTCGATTTTTTCTGGATCAAGCGCTCCGGTTTTAACATTCACCACCACCTGAATATTGGTGACGTCGGGAACAGCATCGATCGCCATATCCATAATGGCGCGGCTGCCGACGACTAGAAGTACCAATGTGAGGCCTAAAACGGTGAGGCGATTGTGGAGCGCCCAATTCATCATTTTTGTGAGCATTTAAATCTCCGGAGAAAGACCCACCATCAAACGAAGTTGATTGTGGGCCTCGATGGCATCAATGGTTGTTTGAAAGGCAGTATCAATCGATTCGTGAATCTGATCATCAGTTGCTAAAAATGTCGGAGCATCAATGCGCCCTTTTCGAAATTCATTCTCAGCTTCTTTGAATTGGCGCTCTGATTTATTTATCAAGTCCATATTAAATGTTTTCATGAGTCGTATTTGTGAGTGGGCCTTCTCGTAGGCGGTCACCAATTCTTCTTTTATCCTGAGCTGAGTTAAACTGAAGCGAGCTTCATTGACTCTCATTTCCACCCGCAATTTTGCTTCTTGGTGTTGACCTCGATCAAAAAGTGGGAGGGTAAGTCCTACGACGGCATGATAAAAATTATTCTGTGGTGCGAGTTTCTCCTGGCGATAGTTCATTCCCAATTGCCAATCCGGATATGACTGCAGTTCGGCAGCTTTTAATTCTGCTTGTAGGCCGTCTTGAGTAAATTGACGACGCTTATATTCTGGAGACTCAGCGATTAATCTTTCTTCCCAATCTTGTAGCGCACCAATATTAGGCGGACGCGTCCAATCAAGTTTGAGTTCAAATTCTTGCCCCAACCAATTGTTAAGCGTGCGAGTGAGCGTACGTTGCTCAGATTCAAGCATGACAATTCCACGCTCAAGCATCCGCAGTTGATTTTCGATTAGGCCCTGCTCCACTCGTTGAATCGGCGAGAGCTGCGGTCTTGCTAATAAACTTTGGCGCAATAATTCAAACCGTCGACGTCGCTCCATCGCATGTCCGGTTAATTCTTTAAGGGCGGAGATACGAAGGGCGAGTCGTAAAACATAGTGCTCAAGATTGAGTTCTGATTGTTTACCTTCCAATAGCCCGAGTTTCTTTTGTGATTCTTGTTTTTCAATGACAGCTTGGCGCTTTCCAAACCAAGGCAACGGTTGCGTCAAGGTGACATCGATCACATCTCCACGACTGCCGGCCGATTCAATTTGTCCCAATTGCAGCATAAGATTAGGGTTAGAGAGCGTACCTGCTTGACGCACCTGAGCATCATAAGCTCGCGCCTCTTGGCGGATCAGCTCAATATAATGGGCACGCTCTTGGGTGAGTTGTATCAGCTCAACCAAGGTGCCGGCGTGAAGAGGAAGACTTAAAAAGATTAAAAAGAAGATTTTCATCTTCAGAAAATCTCTTAGGCGATAAACTTTGGCCATCGGCCGAATGTCATATGTGAATTGTTGCTGGTGAATTCTCAGGAGTTACCAGTAAGTCTTCTAGGAAAAATGCCGTTAATTCGGCCCGACCTTTTAAGCCGGATTTTTGATAAACGTTGAATGCCTGCTGTCTTGCTGTGCGTTCGGTGGTCTGACGAACTTCTGCAATCAGTTTTAGTTCTAAACCTTTCATCAAAAGCAGCGCCACTTCTTTTTCAGCTGGTGAGAGTTTCCACAAGCTAAATTGTTTATCAATAGAAAGGGAGAGTCCCTGACTCCATTTTGCACTTTCTGTGCGCCAATGCTGCAGATCATTTTCGAGGTGATCAATTTGATTTTTTGAGTTACGCAAATCTTGTTTGAGTCGCCAGCTTTTTTTTAGGAGTAGCAAACCCCATCCCCATGCGACAGCACCTAAAAAAAACTCGGCGAGGATATGTGGCAGTGAGGCGCGCTCCCACTCAAGAGTGAGATCATAGAGAGCCAACAAACCAAAGGTTAAAATTAATAAACCTGAGATGCGTCTTTCATTCACGCACGAGCCACCCTTTCGATTTCACTTTCCAATAAATAAACAGTGATACGGCGACCATTAAAGCGAGACAGATAAAATAGCCGTAACGCCAATTCAACTCAGGCATAAACTGGAAATTCATTCCATAGACACCCACGATAAATGTCAGTGGTAAGAAGAATAGTGAGACCACGGTGAGAAAGCGCATGGTTTCGTTGGTACGATGACCCGAGAGAGCGATATGAAGACCTAATAAGTTCTGCACATCTTCCATTAATTCATCACAGTATTGCCAGAGACCTTCAGCACTTTCGCGCAGATCAGTTAACCATGGTGAGGGAGTGGGGCAATGAATGGTGATAAATTCTTTTAACACGTTTGAGGTATGCCACGCTTGTCGCTTAATCAAGGAGAGGCGCGAGCGCAGACTATAAAGAGCGATCAGCTCACTTCCTGAAGGCGAGCGGCCTAAAAGCTCTTTTTCGAGGCGCTCGAGTTCATGCTCAGTATTTTCCAAATAGGGCATATAAGATTCAACAGATTTTTTCATCAAGCGCACCAGAATATCTTGGGGCGTTTGCGAGGCATCGACTTTGGTACGGGCATCGATTAAGAACGGCTGGTCTCCGCGATGAATGGTGATCAAAAAGTCTTTATGCAAAAAACACGCGAGTTTTCGAGTGAGACTTAATAAATCATCAGCGTCTTTGGGAGCTTCATGATCGAGGCAGCGCACGATCATAAAAAGTGTATCACCGACTTTTTCAATTTTAGGAAAGTGCTCCGGATCAAGACAGTCTTGCACCGACGTGTGGTGAAGTTTAAAGCGATCGGCGATCCCGCGCAAAACTTCGGGAGTAGGATCGACTACGTCCCACCAGTGCGAAAGCGGTTGATGAATAATATCACTCACAGGGTTTTCTCCAGGTGAGCGGCCAGACGAACACCCGCCTGGAGGAGTCGTTGATTGAGCACTTGATAGGTACGGTAGCGATATTCATACTCCCAATAAGGAGGAAGTTTTTTATCTTTGGGGTATGAATAAACTAAATCGCGCAGATCTTGCGACTCTTGCATCCACACTGCCAAATCACTGGCGCGCCATTTCTTCTCATCGGTGCGTGAGGCTTTATCGACCCAGGCGGCATAGTCACGATAGCTCATCTTCTCCATCTCGATGATTTTTTCATCCCAGATTTCATGCAAGTTCGTTTTGCGGCCAAACCATTTCAATTCTACTTTATTGCCACCGGCATCTTCTTTGCGGCCAACATGCAAAGGCATATGCACATCACCAATGAGGTGTGCTAAGAAGGCCAGCGCCTCGCGACGCTTCTCTTTTGCTAATTTTTTATTTTTGAGTTCCAACGTGAAGCGCTCAATGGCCTGAGCGATATCACCCGCTTCGGCACGTTCTGTTTCAGCGAGTTTTTTTCCGTCAGCAATACTGACATAGTGCCAAGGATTGGCGTGGCGCCAGTTGGGATCAGACTTAATCCAGTCGGCCCAGTTAGCGACATCGGCCAGGGTTTCTTTGCCTAACAAGGCAGCGACTTTAGCTTTGGTAGCAGGGGTGAGACGTTGATCTGCCAGATGTCCCACGACTCGATGACCGATAGTGCCCCAAGACCAAGCATTCAAAGACAAGCTCAACATAAATGTCGCGAGAACGAACTTCATAAGAATCTCCTGATTGAGAAGAATCTTAGCGCGCTTTAAAAGAGGTGGGCCAGGGGAAGCTAGCTGACTTTTTTGAGAAGTTTAACCGTATCTTCATAGTCGAGACCTTCGATGATCTGACCATCAGGCGTTACGACGCGATAGACACGTTCTCCGTTCTTACCTTTGAATTCTTCAATAAAGGCCGGCGGTGCGTCCTGGCGCGTATGGGCAGGCAGCTCAAGGATTGTGCCTTTTTTGGTAAACAATAAATTCATCACCTGGTTAATCGCAAACGCAGCGTCCTTACCCGGATCATTAAAACGTGGAGTCAGACGTTTGGCATGATTGCCACCTAAGACTTCACGAATGTCGCGCAAATATCCATAAGAGACACCTTCGACTTCGCGAATAATACTGCGAGCAATCACAATATAAAGCAGAGTGGTGAAGGCGGTGCAGGCCCAGCCGATATTTTCTACGCTATCTCGTTGAGACAATAAAAATGTGCCAATGGTTTTATTGGCCTTTAACACCGCCATGGCGGCTTCCACAATTTGTTCGTGAATGTGACTGATGCCGACATAAATGGCAAAACCAGAGATGCCTGTGACCAGTGTTATGAGGAGAGCGTATTGAAGATAAAACACACCGTCGGGACGTGGAGCGCTAATTTTTTGAATCTCAGAAGGAATAGCAAAAGATGATTTCGATTGGTGCTTTTCACGTTCGTCGAGATACTCCATAAAAAAAACGGCCGAGCGTAGCACCAGTTTTTGCGCGCTGATGGGATCTAGTTTTGTATTGGGAGTTTCTCCGTTCAAAACATCTTCACACATTTGTGCCACTTGAAAGAAGGGACGCAAAACCAAGTAAGCGAGCATCAATCCTAAAGCAAATATTCCTGCGTAAATCGTTAATGTCCACGGCACTAATTCAAGTAGTGAAACAGCAAAGTGATCCCAGAAGGCTTCTTTCATATCGGGGCCTTCGGCATAACCATTGGCCAAGAAGAAGGAGTAATTCATGCCGAGATAAATCAAGAGTGAATAAATAATGAGACCTGTTGTCACAACAGGAACGATCGCAATTTTAATTGCGGTTTTTAAAAAGTAGCGCGCGTCTTGTGACTGCAGCAGGTTTCGCAACCATTTCATAATGAACTTATCGGACATCTTGCGCTCATCTTTATGCTGCAGAGAGTCTGAGTGAAATTGTCACCAGTCCATGGTGGCACTTCGCCCCGTGCCACGCAGCAAGTGAGTGATTTAGTATGTCGCCACTTTTGGTACGGCTCTTGCTTCGTAAGTCTGCGTTAACCTATAAAAGGAGTTTTCATGGGATCTTTTTGGCCCCTCTTCGTGGGGATGTTATTGTCAGTCAGCGCGTTTGCCGTTGAGCAAGCGAACTTCACTTTCCAAGGTCAGCCGCATGAGCACGTAACTCTCGAGCGTATGCTGGTTGAGACGCGCACCCGCACGGAGATGCAGGATTCAACCTGTACACGCCAAATCCCTTATCAAGAAGAAGAGTGTGGATACGAAACTCGTTACCGCCAAGAATGTTCTTGGATTCCACCACGTCAAGAATGTGGCCGTCGCGATGAGCGCCGTTGCCGTACAGTGACTCGTTACCGTCAAGAATGTTCACAAGGTCCAGGCCGCACACGTTGCCAAGATTTCCCAGGCGGCGAACGCTGCACGACTCGTAACGGTCAGCGCGTATGTGAACCAGCTCCACCACAACGTCGTTGTGAAACCATTCCAGGCGAGCGCATCTGCCGTCAGGTTCCTTATCAAGATCAAGAGTGTACGACTGAATCAGTTCCATGGTGCTACCAAGTGCCAGGAGAAAATCAGTGTCGCCAAGTTCCTTACCAAGAGTGGGAATGCCGAACAGTGACTCGCTACCGCACCGAAACTTACGCTTGTCAGCGTCCGGTAGAAATTCCGTACAACGTAAACGTAAAAGTTGCGGGCCAGTTGGATGTTCAATTCTTGAATCCAAACTTCGCTCAAGAAGTAGGCTTCCTTGCTACTTTGACGACTCAGAAAACGATCGATCTCGTATCAAACGCAACAGCTGATGTGTTGGTCGGTACTCGTCGTGCTTCTCCAGTGGTTAATCGCCAAGGTGAAGAAGTGACAGTCGCTCAACGCATCGATGTCCTTTTGACCAACGCGACTGAGTTGCAAGGTCAAGTGGCGCAAAACGTAACTGACGCTGTTCTTGATTTCACAGCGAAGAAACTTTCATTCACAGTTAAAGGTCTGGTGGAAGCACAAGATCGCATCGAACTCGTGATCGAAGGTCGCCGCCGTGGTGTGATTAACACCATCGTGGGTCGCGCAAGTGTGAAAGGTACAATCAGCGAATTGAATGCCATCACAACTTCAGTTGGTGAAAACCTCACTGCAGTCCAAGTTGATCTTTCAAACGTTGATACCGGCGCCTTGAACGATAAAAAGACTTTCTTGATGAAGTTAAAACACGTCAAGGCCCTCTCTGATAACTTCAGCTGGGTCGGCACAGTGCCAACACTTTCAAGTGATAAAGAAGCTTCAGTCGAAGCCGTACGTTAGTGATTTTACGAGGGAAGGCCGCTCTGGCCTTCCCTCTTCTTTTTTACCCTCACTCTAGTCAAAGTCTTTCTTCCTAAGGGATGCTCTTCCTTCTTCTGGAGGAAATATGAAAATTCTACTTACTCTCGCGATGGCGTCTTTTGCTTTGACTGCTCTGGCCCATCCACCTGTTCACTTAGATCTTGAAACGACATCAAGTGAGTACCGAGCTCTCTTGGCGAAAAATGCCAACAAAGACGAACTCGATCAACCACCTCTAGCACTTGCGATTAAGTGGGGCGATCGTTTGGCGAAATGGCTTGAGTTTGAAAACAACCGTCGCTCTCCATCGGAAGCTTTGCGTCTGACTTCTCCCGGCACGCGCGGTGGTATTCCGATTGATAAACCATCGATCTATTCCATCACCACAGTGGGTGAGAACAATGCTCTCTTAGAAAAAGAACTGCCAGCTGAACTCATCGCCGTTTTAAATGGCGCTGAATTTCCTTCTGTGTTGCCTGGTGGATCGGATGAAGAATTCGTGAAACTCGCTCGTCGTGTGGATCGTAACTATCAAACGGCTGCTCGTTTGAAGTCTTTGATGCCTTGGATGTCACACTATGTCCGCGCTAAGAAAAAAGATGTGCGCAGTTATTATTTCTTCATCACCAATGGTTGGAATGCAGGTCGTTTTGCTGATTTTGCGCAATTACCTGATGCTGAAAAAGAAGTTGTCCGTGGCCACTTAGTCGGCATGTGCTTGAACTATGAGACCCAAACTTTGGCGAGCTGCCAGAAGCGCGTGAAACAAAGTGAAGCGGCCGATAAGCTCGGTGAATTGTTTGCTACCTTTAGCGCCAATAGCGCCAAAGTGTGGCGTGCGTTTTTTGATATTCCAGATTATGCCGTTCGCTCGGACGTAGATCACAAAGATACTAACCTCATGATTGTTCCGTTTAATACGCCTTCAATTGCTAAGTTTGGTCCTTACTTGAAGGATAACGTCGAAGCGGAATTTAAGTGGGGAGAGTGGGCGCTTAAAATTAATTTCGGTCGCTTTGCAAATGGCCCACGTCTGAAGTTTCAGCCCGGTGTTGTTCCTCATGTGAATGGTCTGGGCGGCAATGAAATCGTGATGGATTCAAATCAATCGATTGAAGAGTATGAGAGCCAGTGGACAATTCGCCATGAGTTTGGCCACGTCATTGGTTTGCCAGACTGCTACCATGAGTTTTACGACGAAGGGATTAACGCTTTTGTTAACTACCAACTCGATATTAAAGATCTCATGTGTTCACGCGCCGGTGACATGAATGAGCGTATCGCCGTAGAGCTTCAGCGCGTTTATCGTTAGTACTGAATACTCGCCGCAATTTCTTCTAGGGGGATATAACATATCCCCCTTTTTTTGACCTCAATGTCTATCGCCCGCAACTCACTTCTAAATAATTTCACTGCATCCCGTTCGCGTTCATTCATGCAGCGATACTCACTGCCAATCAGCGTGGTGACGGTGGTGGGGCGAAAGAACAAACGTTGGGCCATACGATATTTACCGCTGTCCCAGAAACGCACGAGTTTTTCACGAGAATGAATCTTATCGTCTTTGTTCGGTGGTTCTTGGCGCATACGCAGTGGCACTTTTCGCACGTCCATTTTGCCATAGTTGTAATGATCAACCGAGTGGCCAACAGTCACTTGCCACAAATAGCTCGCGGCAGTTTGATAAAGTGTTTCAAGGTCAGAGAAGTCGGCGGGAAATCCAGGTAAGAGCGGCGAGAGAAATTTTCCCCAGCTGTGGACTAATTGATCATCAGACTTCACATCGTGAAGCATGGAGCGAGCGAATTTAAGAAACGCCGGCCAGTAAGCATTTTGAAATTCACCATAGCTTGAGGGCACGGGTGGAGGTGTGAGAGGGAAACAATAGGGAGGATAGGAGAGATTCCCTTTAATGCCTTTGAAGCCTTCAACTAATAAATCTCTGAGTGCCAGCGGATGCCAAACAGGCAGGGCCGTTTTCGTTACGGCATTCACACTATCAAGCGGGAAATGAATCAGTGGATGCACAACCAGGGTCGCTGCCATGGCACAGCCTTGCAGCACAAAATACTTGGCCAGATTCCACGCTTCAGAGTTCTCTGGAGTGAGAAGAGTTTGAGTTTTATCCACCCAAATGGCTTCGGGTGTGTAATCAAAACCATTGCGTAACAAGAGAACCTTGGTACCTGAGGCGAACATGCCTTTAAAAGGTTTCACCACACGAATGGCTTCGAGATCAATCAGATATTTCCCCGCAAGATCAAAGCTTTTAAAAATATCTTGGTCATGAGTATCGAATTTATCGGTGATGAATTTACTAATCATCGAATGCGACAGCAGGCGAGCAAACTCTTGATCATCCACCGGAGCAAGGCCTGGTTGAATGATTGAGCGCAGATACTCTATAGGTGTGAGTCCCAGAGTGAGAACATAGCGGGAACCAATATGCAGCCACCAATCAATCCATTCATTGAGAGGAACATGTACAACACCCGGAGCTTCGCCCAAAGGATGAGCGGGTTGCGGTTGTGGCCAGGGGCCTTTTCTTCCATGCAAGAATTGGTCTTCCGTCAGTGAATCAAGAGTGGGGTTGTGCTTCAAGTGAAATTACCTTTCAGTTTGAGAGTGAAGGTTGTTCCGCGCTCAAGCCCTTCTGTGACAGATGAGACATGAACTTCGCCGTTGTATCTTTCTACGAAATTTCTCATGAGGTTGAGCCCAAAGCCGCTGCCTTTTTCACCACGAGTACCCAGACTAGAACTCTTAATTTCATTTGTGGAGAATTGGGCCAGTTGTTCGGGTGTCATCCCAATGCCCTGGTCTTTAATTTTGAGTAAGATGAAATCGCGATTATAGGGCGCCGCTTCGATGGTAATCAGAGAGGCTTCGTTGGAAAATTTAATGGCGTTGGAAAGGATATTGGCCAGCACTTGGTGGAGAAAACTCACCGGTTCAACAATCACGATGGTGCCTTGATGAAGAATGGGATCAAACATGAGCTTGATTCTCTTCTCACGCATTTGCGTTTGAAAGAGCATATCTAAGCGAGCGATGACCTTGGGTAATGAGGTGGGGACGCAATCCATTGGGCCGTTGCTCTCTCTGACATGATACATCTGGCGCACGTTTTCGGTGATCTCCACCATGGTATTGACGGCTTTCTGTGAGATCTCCAGTGAGCGCGCTTGAATCATAGGGTCTTTTGCTGTGCGAGCGCTTTCCATTCCCATTTGTAATAAGGCCAGAGGATTTCCTAGATCATGAAAGAGTACGCGGAAAAGATTTTCCACATGGGTCTTTTGTTTTCCCATCGCTTCTTCATGCCGCTCTTCATGATAAAGATAAGTAAAACTCAGAATTGAACTTAAAAAGATCCAGCCAAATACAATATAGGCCTGGGCAATTAAGCGACCGTTTTCTGAAATGGCGTTAGGAAAGGGGTGGCCATTGAGATGGAGCATGAGGAAAGCAGCCGAGGCACCTAGAGTAATGAGGCACCACATAATCGCTCCGCGTTTTCCGGCGATGATGGCGCCCAAGAAAGGCAGAATGCCAAACCAAATAATAATTCGATCCATAAATCCGCCCGTGAAATAGGCGAAGGTGGCCTGGTGAGCAAGACCTGCAAAGAGCAGCACACTGGCGTTAAATAAAATATTTCGATTTATGCGATAGAGCAGAGGAGAGAGCAGATGAACCGTTGAGGCGGCAACACCGATGCGACAGGGCCAGGGATTTGAAATAGTAAAGAAGGCCAATATGGCATAGGCCCACATCAGTGCACCGGTTGAGATCACCGTGAGCAGATGTGTATGAATCGCGCGTATCTCTGTTTTTTTGAGTTTGTCGCGATCGGGCACGATAAACTCAAAGAGCATTTGATAGAGATGCTGTATAATCATTAGAATATTGTAGTAAATACTCTGTGTTTGACACATATGATTCTCGAAGGAATCTTTTTCTTGTGTGAGTAAAGAAGGCAACTATGAAAAGTGAAATCCGCCGTCAGTTATTAGAAAAAGTGACGCTTGAACTCAAGGTGGCACAAGAGGCCGAAGCGACAACCGCAAGTTATGCCAAAGATGGTGATGTAAAACCGGATGGAAAATACGATACACGCGGAATTGAGGCCGGTTACCTGGCCGGAGCGCAAAGTAAGCGCGTGGAAGAGCTTAAACTTGAGCAACAAATGATTGAAGAGACTCCTATTAAATCTTTTCAGTCAGATGATGAAGTGGGAATTGGTGCACTGGTAGAGATTGAGTTCAAAGGTCAGACTCGCAGCTATTTTGTCTGCTCCACTGCGGGCGGAACTATGCTCAACGTAAATGGCAAAGGTATTTTGGTGATTTCGGTTTTCTCGCCGATCGGTGATGCAGTCGTTGGATGCAAAGTCGGGGAAGAGTTTGAACTGGAAACCCCCCAAGAGACTCGTGTCTATCGCGTGGTGGGATTGAGCTGAATCACTTCGCCCGGCAAGGGAAGAACATAATCAATATCCGTTGCCGCATCTAAGAATCTTTTTTTCGGTTCATCCCAGGCGTGGCGAGAGAGATCGAAAGTCGCCCAATGAATCGGGAAAAATAATTTTCCCTGGAGCATCTTGTGCGCTCGCACGGATTCTTCCGGAGTCACATGAATCGCCGACCATAATTCATCATAGGCGCCAATCGGCATCATAGTCAGATCGAAGGGGCCCAACTTCTTTCCAATTTCAGAGAAGGTTTCAAAGAAACCAGTGTCGCCTCCAAAATAAACTTTAAGCGCTGGATGCTCAATCACCCAACTCGCCCAGAGAGTTTGATTCCAATTGATGAGGCCTCGGCCAGAGAAGTGGCGTGCAGGCGTGCAGCTGATTTTAAGCCCACGATGCTCGACACTTTGCCACCAATTAAGTTCGACAATTTTGTCATGGGGCACATCCCAGTCGCGCAGAATCGCACCGACTTCCAGTGGTACAAAAAACTTTTCAGTGCGAGCACTGAGTTCGCGAATGGTGAGTTCATCTAAATGATCGTGATGATCATGAGAAATCACCACTGCACTAAGAGTGGGAAGTTCTGTCACATCAATCGGCAGTGGATGGGCCCGAACGGGACCCAGCCATTGAAACGGAGAAACGCGTTTGCCAAAGACGGGATCAAACAGCACGAAGTCATTTTTCAATTTTAAAAGAATGGAAGAGTGACCCAGCCAGACCGCAGCAAAATCTGACTTTAAATCGCTCATTTTGAGTGCGCGAATGGGGAGTTCCTGCTCTGGAAACGCGCGCGGATCGTCCTCAAAGAATAACGCCCAGGTCGCCTGCCATTTATTGACTCCTCCGGTGGTGAGCGGGGTGTCGATTAGGTTCTCAAATTTAGGAGGCTTAGCGCAGGAAAATAATAATCCCAAACAAAGGCCAACAGTATGAAATCTCATGATGACAGTAGAGCCTAATCCTCGTAAAAAATACAGGCTTTCACTGTAATTTTCATTCGAGAGCTAGAATACCGTCGATTCCCAGGAGAACTTATGCGCTACACAACCCTTATGGTTTTGCTCCTTTTGGCCGCTTGCGGACAAGAAGCTCTTAAAACCAAGCGCCTTGAACTCAAAGGTTCTGGAGCAAAAGTTGTTTTGATCGCCGGGAGTCTCGATGCCGAGGCGCTTAAAAGCGAAGCGGCCGCTTTGGGAATTCAGGCCAGTGGCGATGTGATCGTGCGCCTTGAGGGTGATGTCGAGGCCTTGAATGAATTAAATCTCAACGAATCTTCAGAAGCTATTCTCGATGAAAAAATCGCCCATGCTGAAAACCCCGCTCCCATCACCGATGGTGCGCTGTACTTGGCGAAAAAAGATTTCGGCATTCTTGAGTTCTGGAAAGAAAATCCCACGGCCGATGGCCGCGGTGTGATCGTGGGTGTGTATGACGATGGCATCTCGCCTCATCATCCGGGCTTTCGAGTGACCACCACGGGCGCGCGTAAAATTTTAAAATTGGGATCTTCATCAAATTATGCCAGCTACACACTGACTGCGACTGAAAATGGTTTTGAAGGTGTTGTCGATGAAGACCGCGTGAGCTTTGATGGCAAGCCTGATCTCAACGGTGATGGCAAAACCAATAAATTTAAAGTGCAAGTGACTGACAAGGTCTGCATGGATCTTGATGTGGATGACAAATTCTCAGAAGTGGAGTGCCGCGGAACTTTTGGCGCCACTGGAGAGTATTTTAATCTTCCGAACTCAGCGATGGTGTTAACTGTCGAGTTTGATAAAGAGAAGGCCCTGCTTAAAATTCAGCAACCCGAAACAGGTGGCGACTCTCACGGTGAAGGCGTCGCTTCTGTCATGGCGTCTCATTTTTCGGGGAACCCTAGTCTTGATGGTGTCGCTCCAGGTGCGCAAATTGTCGATATCGATATTTCTGAGCCCAGTAATGTCGCCAGTGAAAATGAATACACCATGGGCACAGTGCTCTCAAGCCTTG
>JBKHVI010000007.1:0-78005 GCA_046570105.1 Bacteriovoracia bacterium | reverse complement strand
GTAATGGATTCAGGAGTGATTAGCTTTTGGCTCTCAATCTGTTCATCTAGCTTCAAGTATTCGCGGGCCAATTGAAGATCAATATCTACATGTGTCAGGTCGTAATAGCCTTTAAGTTGAACTAACGAGCTTTCTAGTTCTCTTACGCTTGATTTTACGCATTTGGCGATTAAGTTAAGAATTTCATCATCAAGATAGAAGTCTTTCTCTTGCGCTTTGGTTTTGAGAATGGCGATGCGCGTTTCAAGATCTGGTTGTTGAATTTCCACAGATAGTGATGAGGCTAAGCGCGTACGAATGCGCTCTTCAATGCCGATAATTTCCTTCGGAGTCTTATCTGATGTGAAAATAAGCTGTTTTTTACGACTGCTAAGATCATTGAAAATGTGGAAAAACTCTTCTTGAGTGCCTGTTTTTCCAGAAAGTTCGTGGATATCATCGATTATTAAAACGTCCACACCTTGAGTATAGCGTTTACTAAAATCAGGACGTTTATTCGTGCGAGTCGCTTCCACATATTCATTCATCATATTATTGAACGAAGTGATGCATACACGTAAATGTGGACGGTGCTCGAGGATATGATTCGCAATTGCATGAATAAGATGGGTTTTACCTAGGCCAGAGTTTCCATATAAATAGAGACTTGGATAAATCATGCCTGGTTCACGGGCGACGGCTAGGGCCGAAGCATTGGCGAGATTATTTGAGGAACCCACCACAAAATTTGTGAATTTCTTCGTTGGATCAATCATTCCGTGAGTGGGCTTCAACTCAGATTGTTCCATCGCTCGACTGGCGATTGTTTGTTGTTTGTCTTGTTGTGTTGGAATTAAATCAGGCAAGACGAAAGTATTATCACGTGCAGAAACAGTTTTTTTACCCGCTTCTTGTGACTTGAAACTCTTAAGAATGCTGTCGTCGTTAGAGCTCAGGCTGGTAGTGCGTACACCAAATGTTTTAAAATCGATTTGATATTCGCGTCCAAGAGTTTCCACGACAGCTTTCTTAACAATCGTGAGATATTGGCTCTCAATAACTTTTTTAATGAAGTTAGTTGTGACTGTGAACTCGATACTCTGTGCGTCTAGGTTTGAAACAGTAAAAGTATCCGAGAAATAGGCTGAGTATTGACCTGGATTCACGTAATTACGTATAGATTCCTTCAATTCATGACCTAATAGTCGTAATTCGTCAGTATCTACCGATGAAGTGGTTGCGGCTTCGTTTTTAGGTGGAACACTGGCTTCGCGTTGCGAAACACCATTTGGCGTAGGCGTTTGAGACAGGTTGAAGCCCGCTTTCGGCTCTTTTTCCTCGTCCCATTTCAAAAATTGATCAAATAGAAATTTTTGGGTCATGTGTCCGCAGTCAAATTTTTGTGGATGGGTTAGGTAACATTGTGCTGGCCGATTTTCAACTAAACCCGTAAACAATTCCCTACTCGCAGAGAGTCACAGAATACAAAAATTATTGACCGCAATAAGCATTTCCGGTACCCATAGAAACCTTTAATTGTTCGCCCTGGAAGGAATACCATGAAGAGAATTAGAACTTGGCAGCCAAAGAAAACAAAACGTCTCCGTGACCACGGATTCCTTAAGCGTATGTCTACGAAAGGTGGTCGCGATGTGATCAATCGTCGTCGCGCTAAAGGCCGTAAACGCTTAACAGTAGCGACTGGAACGAAGTGATTTCGCAGGGTAAATCTTTAACTTTCTCAAAGATTTACCGTATCCAGCAAAAAAGAGATTTCGAGTATCTGAGAGAACGAAGCAAAAAAAGCTTCGTTCCTCCTCTCGTTGCTTATACCAAGACTTCGCGTCTTGGTGTCGCACATTCTCGTCTTGGCTTGAGTGTTTCAACCAAGCAGGGTGGAGCAGTCGTTCGGAACAGAATTAAGCGAATCTTAAGAGAAGAATTTAGACTGAGCCCACAAAAGCACGAGAAGGGTCTCGATATTCTTATCGTTGCGGCTCAAAAAATCACTGACGAAAAAAAGTTACGCGATTCTTTTAAGCAGATTCTTCAATCGCTATGAATCGCTTCTTCCAATTACTCATTCGCGGCTACCAATTAGTGCTTTCACCATTTTTGGGCGGGCAATGCCGTTTTCATCCGAGCTGCTCACATTATGGATATGAATGCTTTGAGCGGTTTTCACTTCCTAAAGCGCTATGGTACACCGTTAGGCGCATATCACGTTGTCATCCATGGCATGCAGGCGGAGTTGATCCTGTGCCAGATAAGTAATTCGAAGGAATGGTAAAATATGGACTCTAGTCAGAAAAATGCTCTATTTGCAGTGGTACTTTCGGGCCTCATTCTTTTTGGGTGGCAGTACTACTTTGCTCCAAAAATGGCTCCTGTGGCCCCTGATGCTGCGCCAGTTACTCAGGTTGCTGCTAATGAAACAGCACAAGTGACTGCAAGTGGTCCTATAGAACCGTCGGTCAATTCACGTGAATTGAGCTTAGGAAATGAGGCTCTCAATTTGAGTTTTACTAGCAATCTTGCGGTAAAATCAATGAAGCACTCTCAAGCTCGTTTTGCTTTTGAAGACGTCGTAGGAAGTGAGCATCCGTTATTGATTGAGATTGCTCCGGAGGGACAAAAGTTTGTCGCCCTCAATCTTGAAACGGTTGAATCTTCAGAGACAAAATGGGTAGGTCGTGATGCCGCGACTGGTGTCACTGCAACTTTTCTTATTAATGGTGGAGAGAAAGTCGGAATTACAATTACTGCTCCTGCACCATTTAAATATCGCCTCAATTTTAGTTCTACGAGTAAGAAGTTAGAGAACGGACAAGAGCGCTACTTCTCATACTATAACGACAGCCTTAATCACTGGACAGTGGGTGATGAAGAGCTCACTGATACGAAGGTAAGTTGGGCGGGGATTGATTTTAATTATCATCTTTTTGGAGTCAGTTTTGCGGAAGCTCCTGGACTCGTTTTACGTGGATTAACTGACAGTCGTTTTCAGCTTTTCCCGACTTATACTGTGAGTGAATTGAGCTTCGATCTATTATACGTGAAGAAAGAATATAATTATCTTTCGGCCATGGGCCGCGACCTGAAGCACGCAGTGGATTTTGGTTTTTGGGGTTTCTTTGCAGAGCTTATTTTACGTGGTCTTCAATTTTTCTATAGCCTCATTCCAAACTACGGAATGGCGATTATTTTCCTCACTTTTGTAGTTCGTTTGATCACTTTCCCTCTGCAGTATAAGAGTTTTGTCAGCATGAAAAAGATGCAGATCATTCAACCAGAACTCACAAAGTTGAAAGATAAATTCAAAGACGATCCAATGCGTATGCAGAAAGAAAGCATGGAACTCTTTAAGCGCTCGGGTGCCAATCCATTGGGTGGCTGTTTGCCGATGTTATTGCAGCTTCCAGTTTTCTTTGCTTTCTACAAAGTACTTTATTCTGCAGTTGAATTAGTTGATGCTCCCTTCTTTGGATGGCTCACAGACCTATCTAATAAAGATCCCTATTTCATTCTTCCATTCTTAATGACGGGCGCGATGTTCCTTCAGCAAAAAGTAACTCCTACAACGGTAACTGATCCAGTTCAGAAGAAGATTTTCATGTTTATGCCGCTGATTTTCGGCTTTATCATGAAGGATCTTCCAGCGGGACTTTCACTCTATATTTTTGTTTCGACACTCTTGGGTATTGGTCAGCAAATGTTGGTCTTCAAGATGTCTGGAAATAAACCTGTGGTTGTATGATTCACGACGGAAAGACGATTATTGCGTGCGCCTCAGGTGCGCACGCTCATTCGGCCATTGCGGTCATTCGTCTTTCTGGTTTCAGTTCTTTGTCTGAGCTTCAAGTTTTTTTCTCCATATCTATTTCCTCACTCAAACCTCGAATCATGTATCGTTCTTTCTTGCTCGATTTCCAAATAAGAATTGATGATATTTGTTTTTGTTATTTCGCTGCTCCTGCGAGCTATACAGGGGAGAATTTGCTTGAGCTCTACGTTCATGGAAATATTTTAAACGTAGAACGAATTTTGGCGTTATTTCAGCAGATGCCTAGCATTCGTCTTGCTCGTGCTGGAGAATTTTCCTTAAGAGCACTCCAAAATAAAAAGCTGACTCTCTCACAAGCTGAGGGCCTTGATTTATTCTTGAATGCTTCAACGCCTTTGGCGCTCCAGCAGGGTATGGAGCTTCTCCACGGGGATCTACATCACGCTTATCTAGAGCTTTTTGAAAGTTATAAGCTACATAAGGCCTCTCTTGAGCTTTTGCTGGATTTCCATGAGGATGTCGGGGAAGAAGAAGCCAACGCAAAACTTAAAGAAACTTGGAACGAACTATTTTCGCGCATTGATTCACTAAAAAAGCGCCTGGATCCACATTCTTCCCGATTATTGCGCCCCGAGATTGTGATTGCGGGCCTTCCCAATGCTGGCAAATCGACCTTTTTTAATAATCTTCTGGGTGAAGAGCGGGCGATTGTAACTTCTGAGGCCGGGACAACGCGAGATTTCATCGCTGAAGACATTAGGATGGGAGAGGTGAGCTATCGCCTGGTTGATACGGCCGGAATACGTCAGACGGAAAATATAATTGAATCACGGGGTATCGAGTTGGCACTCGAAAGACTCTCGCGAGCTTTTTTCTCCATTCTTTTGATCAACCCTTTTGAAAGTGATGTTTCTGAACTTAAAAAACTCCTGCAACATTCATTTGATTACGTGATTTTCACTCACGCCGATTGTGCTGGTTTTGAAGCTGCTAAAACTGCTGTTTTGGCCCAAGGATTGGTCCTATCGGGGCAAGTTGAAAGCAGAGGTAATTTATCTAGTAAAATCAATGATTTATCTGCGACTATAAATAAAAAATATATTGAACTTAGTCGTCTTTCGCCAATCCTGCAAGAGCGCCAAAAGCAAGTAATTACAGACACTTACTCTCGTTCAATCTCCTACCAAGAAACCCTTCTTAATCAGTCGGACATTGCTATTTTATCTCATGAATTAAATGCCTTAGGGCATTGTCTTCAGGAGCTTTTAGGCATAGTTTCGCCCGACGAGGTTTTGGATCATATCTTTGCGAATTTTTGCATCGGCAAATGATGTGTTCCACGTGGAACAATGAGAAATTTTGATCTTATCGTAGTGGGTGGTGGTCATGCCGGACTTGAGTCGGCGTGGATTGCTGCGCAGTTTGGTTTGAATATTGGTCTTGTGACTTTGCCCGGGGTCGGAATTGCTTCAGCTCCATGTAACCCATCAGTCGGCGGAGTAGGTAAGGGACAAGTCGTACGAGAGCTCGATGCTCTCGGCGGAGTGATGGGAATTCTCGCCGATAAGGCCGGCATTCAATATCGTACTCTCAACGACTCGAAGGGCTTGGCAGTTCAGTCGACCCGAGTTCAGATCGATAAGGAGCGCTATTCCCAAGAGGCTGAAGCCATCATCGCTTCAATCCCAAACATAACAGTCATTCGTGCCAAGCTTCAGTCTCTCGATAGCTCAGAGGGCGGCTTCTCACTCAAGACAAGTGAAGGTGACTTCACGGCTAAGAAAGTAGTGGTGACAGTAGGCACTTTCTTGAATGGAAAGCTTCACCAGGGACTTAATCAGACTGTAGGTGGCCGAGTGGATGCCGAGGCCGCTGATTCATTAACTGATATTTTTAAGGCCATAAAGACTCGTCCGGCTCGATTTAAGACGGGAACTCCTTCGAGACTCTTGAGAACATCAATCGATACCAGCCAGATGGTTGAGCAGCCTTCTGATCCAGAAACACGCAACTTTCATTGCATGAATCAGCCTTTTGGCCGTGAATCACAGCAGGTGAGCTGTTATCTCACTCATACAAATCTCGAAACACTCACTATCATCCGTGACAATAAAGAGCGCTCTCCCATGTATAACGGCCAAATTAAGGGAGTGGGTGCGCGCTATTGCCCCTCGATTGAAGACAAAGCTTTCCGTTATCTAGATCGCAATTCTCATCATGTGTTTGTTGAGCCCGAGGGTATTAATCTCGATACGGTTTATCCCTCAGGGATCAGTTCGAGCCTTCCTGCCGAAGTTCAAGAAGCATTTATTCGCACTATTCCTGGGCTCCAGGAGGCGATAATCAAAGTTCCGGGTTATGCCGTTGAGTATGATGTCGTCGATACAACTGAACTCACCTTGGCCCTCGAGTATCGCCAAATTCCCGGCCTTTTCTTTGCTGGTCAATTGAATGGAACATCCGGATATGAAGAAGCGGCTGGGCAAGGTTGGGTCGCAGGAGCGAATGCGGCTCTTTCAATTTTAGAAAGACCACCACTTCATCTTTCACGACATGATTCTTATATCGGAGTGATGATTGAAGATTTGGTAGCGAACACTCGCGATGAACCGTACCGACTTTTCACCGCAAGATCTGAAAATCGTCTATTTATTCGCGAAGACAACTCAATTTTGCGTATGCAACCCTATCGTCAGTACCTATTTTTGCAAAAGCCCTTAGACGGCTTTTTAGAGCGTTTTAGCGCTCAGATGCAAATTTTGAGCAAAATCTGCGATGAATTCATGTTTTCTGAGAATTCTGAGACACTTTTGAAGTTTTCTCAAAGTTCAGAGAATAAACTAACTAGAGCAATGACTCTTTCTGAACTTTTAAAACAAGCTTGGCTTAATCCCGTTACAACATTGATGGAAGTTTTGCACGATTCCGAACTCGAATTTGATTACGACATTGTTCGCACGGTAGCGATTGATAAAAAGTATGCCGGCTATATCCAAAGATTCGACGATCAGAACGAAAAGATTAAAAAAATGGATGCGACTCTCATTAACTGGTCTGAAATTATCGAATCAAAGAACGTATCTTTTGAGTGCAGACACCGAATTTCTAAAATTAAACCAGAAACCTTCGGACAACTGAAGCGTATTGAAGGAATTCGTCCCGCTACCTTAGCTGTGGTCGCTTCAAAAGCTCTCTAATATGATGAATTTTTCTCTTTCATACTTAAACCTACTTAAAACTCGCTTCGCAGGCCTCAATCTCACTCGTATCCTTGATGACCAAGAGTTTTACGAGAAGCAGATCCTTGATTCGATTCTTCCCTATGAGCAATCGCCTGAATTTAAGGCCGAGCTCGATAAGAAGGGGTTAATGGTTGATATCGGTTTTGGTGGCGGATTTCCTTTGCTTCCCATGGCACATCACTGTCCCAAGCATCGCTTTATTGGTTTCGAATCGAGAGGCAAAAAGGTGGATGCTGTAAACGTTATCGCCGAGGAATTGAAGCTCAAGAACGCCAAGGCCTACCATCATCGCGCCGAGGAAGTTCTCATTGATCGCCCATGTATTATTACCTTTAAGGCCGTGGGTACAGTGATGGATTTCCTTCCTTCGCTTCAGATTGCCGCAAAAGATGTGACAGTGTTCTTCTATAAGGGACCGTCTTATATGGAGAAAGAACAGCCGGAATTTGAAAAGAAATTGAGCAAAGAATGGGAGCTTAAATACAACGTATTGCTTTCTATTCCAGGGACTGATGAGCGTCGCTTGATTGGATTTAAACCTCGAAATGTTCCACGTGGAACAGCCAAATACCTTGTCAAACTCAGCGATTATCTCTAGATTTTAAGTCTCGAATTTATTCCGAGTGGAGGGTTAAATGGCTAAAATTATTGCGATCGCTAATCAAAAAGGCGGCGTAGGAAAGACCACCACCGCAATTAACCTGAGTGCTTCACTTGCCGCCGCAGAGCGTCGCACACTTCTGATCGATTTGGATCCACAAGGCAACGCCAGTATCGGCTTAGGTCTCGAAAAAGAGAAATTTGCTCAACTAAATATCTACCATGCCTTGATTGGCGAAGAGTCGATTGAGAACTGCCTCTATAGGACCGAAATGCCCGGCCTGGACATTTGTCCATCGGACAACAATTTGATCGGTGCAGAGATTGAACTCGTGAGTGCGTTCGCTCGCGAAGCAAAACTTAAGACCGCGCTTGAGCCAGTAATGGACAAGTATGACTACATCATTATTGATTGCGCACCTTCTTTGAATATTTTGGCAGTAAATGCTTTGAATGCAGCTCACTCATTTCTTGTTCCAATGCAGACTGAGTTTTTGGCGATGGAAGGGCTTTCTCAGCTTTTGAATACTGTGCGCCTCATTCGTGCCAGCTTGAACCCCAAGCTCGAGCTCGAGGGTATTCTCCTTACTATGTATGATTCGCGTAACAATCTCTCAAAGCTTGTGGCGCAAGATCTTATGAATCACTTCAAAGATGATATTTTGAAGTCGATCATTCCAAGAAACGTAAAACTCTCGGAGTGTCCTTCACACGGCAAACCGATTATTTTGTACGATATCACCTCAAAGGGAAGTGAGGCGTATCTCTCGTTGGCAAAAGAAGTCATTATGAAAACGGAAGGGAAGAAGGAATCATCGATTCCAGCTGAAGCCCCTAAGGCGCCAAAGGCCGTATTGCCTGATGCCCCCCCGCGTATTCCGTCATTCGATGATTACGAAATTCACCCATAGGAGCGCCCCATGACAATGAAGCAAAAACCGCAATTAGGTAAAGGTATGGCCGCTCTTTTGGGTGGTGGTTCTATGGGGGCAAACACTGAAAGAGTGCTCCACGAGCCAGTTCAGACAAAAACAGAAACTCGCACAGTGGTCGAGCATCAGCCAATGTTGGTGCCCGTTGAGAAGGTGATTGCTAACCGTAATCAGCCTCGCAAAATGTTTAAAGAAAAAGATCTCCTGGAGCTCGCTGAGAGCATTAAAGAGAACGGAGTCATTCAACCGTTGCTCGTAGCTGAGAGTTCTGACGGAACATTTGAATTGATCGCAGGTGAACGACGCTTGCGTGCTTCAAAACTCGCGGGCCTCGAGCGCGTTCCTGTTTTGATTAAGCGTTCGACCAAGAAAGATAACATGGTCATGTCGATCATCGAAAACGTTCAGCGCTCAGACCTGAATTGCATCGAAGAAGGCTTGGCGTATTTCCAATTGATGAATGAATTCGGTTTGACCCAAGAAGAAGTGGCAAAAAAAGTTGGAAAAGAGCGCTCAACCGTGGCGAACTTTTTGCGCATTTTAAAACTTCCGAAAGATGTCATTATGCTTTTGAACAAAGAGCATTTGAGTTTTGGTCATGCCAAAGTTCTCGTTTCTCTGGGAGATGATGAATTAACCAAGCGTCTTGCCAATGAAGCAGCGAGCAAACAATTGTCTGTTCGTGAACTTGAAGATCTTGCGAAGGCCGGAAAGAAAAACGTAAAGGCGAAAGAAGGTAAAAACCTAGTAGTCGAGCGTTACGATCAACTGCGCGAACGCCTTGAAAAGAAGACAGGCTTTCATTTTGCTGTAAAAGGTAAGAAAAACGGCGCAGGATCGATTACAATTAAATTCAGTAACGAAGCTGAATTCAATGATGTGTTCGGCTATCTAATGAAATAGGACTTACGTGTCAAAACGAAGTGAGATCTGCGCCATTATTGAAGAGGGCTGCAAGTTCGAAGGTAACCTCTCGTTTAGTGGTGTCGTGCGCATTGCTGGTGTCGTGAACGGTTCTGTTTTCTCTAATGACACACTTATTATTTCGGAAGGCGCAGTGATCAACGCTGATATCAACGCCAATGTTGTGATTATTTCAGGCTCAGTTAAAGGAAATGTAAAAGCTTCTTCGCGTGTCGAAATTCGACGCCCAGCGCGCTTCGAGGGAACAGTCATTGCTCCTTCGCTCGTTGTTGAAGAAGGAGTTATTTTCCATGGCGTCACGAAGATGAAAGAGAAGAAATAACTTTCTTGACGATAACCCCCACCACGTCTATTTAATTACAGCTAATTAACTAACCCTGGGACTCTCATCCATGGATACCGTCAAGGCCATTTTCACCCAATTGGGTGTCGACTCATCACTGATTCCACAGTTCGTTTTGATATTTGTTATTTTCATCGTTGCTCGTTTTGTATTTCTCAATCATCTTCAATTTGTATTGGAGAATCGCGAAGACAAAACAGTGAAGCTTGAAAGTAGTGCCGATCATACTTTAGAAACAGTGAATAAGTTGGCACAGGAATACAAAGCTAAAATCGATAATGCGAATAAAGAATCGATGAAGATTCTCTCTGCAAAAAAACAGGGAATTCAAGCGAGCTATCACGAGACATTTAAGAAAACTGAAAAAGAAATTAATCAATTTGTTGAAGAGTCACGTCAGAACATTGAGCGTGATATCCAAAACAATCGCAGCAAGTTCATGAGTGATGTAGATGGCCTAGCTGGCGATCTTGTGAACAAAATTTTGAACTAGAGGCTAATGATGTTGAATAAATTAACAGTCGCTTTAGTTTTTTTAGCAATCCTTCCTTCTGCAATGGCAGCTGGCAATGGCGGACACGGTCATCTTTCTGATCTTATTGCTCCATTGGTTAACGTTGTAGTGTTGGTGGGTTTTTTGGTTTGGAAACTTAAGAAGCCTCTATCTGATCACTTCACCGCGAAAGCAGAAGAAATTGCCAACACGCTCGAGCGCGCCAGCCTGAAATCAAAAGAAGCTGAAGTGATGCTTCAGGCTCAGCAGAAAAAAATGGCGGTAGTTGAGAACGAAGTAAAAGAAATTCTTCGCCAGGCCGAAGTTGAAGTTAAAAATTACGAAAAAAATTACGCACGCGAAATGGAAGAGAAGTCTTTCAAGCTAAAGACAGATGCCTCTGCGAAAATTGAAGCCGAAAGAAAATCACTTATTTCGGCTTTGAATGCCAGCCTACTTGATGAAGTCATTGCTAAAGCAAAGATCACCATTAAGGGCAATAAAGATTTCCAACACAAAGCTTCGGCTAAGATTTTTGGAGAAATGGTTAAATGAAACAACAAACTGTCGCCAAAACCTACGCCCACGCATTACTCCAATTGAGTGATGAAAAGAAAATCAAGCTAGTTGATGAGCTCGTCACACTGACAGAGATTATCAATAAGGCGAATCAGCTAGAGAACGTCATGTTCCTTGATGTGTTCACCCTTGATGAAAAGAAAGCAGTTTTTGCAGATGTGGCCAAAAAAGCCGGTTTCACAGAAATGCTCACTGGCGCAGTTAATTATCTCATCGAAGAAAAACGTATCGGTCTTCTCCCACTCATTATTAAAGAGATGGTGGTGCTTGATGACGAACGTAAGGGCTTTATTAAGGGTGTAGTTGAGGGCGCTGAAAATCAAATCGACCCAAAACTCATCGATCAGATGAAAGCTTTCTTAAAAACAAAAGTAGGTCGCGAACCAACTTTGGTTTACCAACAAAATGCAAATATCAGCGCAGGCTACAGAGTCACAGTTGAAGACCTTCAACTTGATGCCTCTTTGGACTATCAGCTAGCACAATTTAAACAATCCGTTATTAGCGAATAACTGCAAGGAAGGAAGAACATGAGCACAACGATCCGTCCGGAAGAAATCACGGGCATCATCAAAGAGCGCATCGCAAATTTCGAATCGCGCCTACAAATGAACGAAATCGGAACAGTGTTGACCATCGGTGACGGTGTGGCACGCGTGTTCGGTCTCAAAAACGTTCTCTCTGGCGAACTTGTAGAGTTCGAAGGCGGCGTTAAAGGGATGGTTTTGAACCTTGAGACTAACAACGTTGGTATCGCCGTTTTGGGTGAAGACGCTGCTATTAAAGAAGGTTCAACTGTTAAGCGCACAGAAAAAATCGTTTCTGTACCAGTTGGTGACGCACTTTTGGGTCGCGTTGTTAACGCAATCGGTGAGCCAATCGACGGAAACGGTGAAATTGCTGCGAAAGAATTCCGCCAAGTAGAAACAAAAGCTCCAGGCATTATCGCTCGTAAGTCAGTTCATGAACCGCTACAAACTGGTATCAAAGCAATCGATGCAATGATTCCAATCGGTCGCGGTCAGCGCGAATTGATCATTGGTGACCGTAAGACAGGCAAGACTGCTGTTGCGGTTGATACAATCATCAACCAAAAAGGCAAAGGCGTTGTTTGTATCTATGTGGCCGTAGGTCAAAAGCAATCAACCGTTCGTCAGGTTTATCAGAAACTGTCTGAAGCCGGCGCACTTGAGTATACAATCATCGTTTCAGCTCCAGCCTCATCATCTGCTCCATTGCAATACCTCGCACCTTACACCGGCGCGACAATGGGCGAGTACTACCGTGATAACGGTAAGCACGCGTTGATCGTTTATGATGATCTTACAAAACAAGCTCAAGCTTATCGTCAGATGTCTCTTCTTCTTCGCCGTCCTCCAGGTCGCGAAGCTTTCCCTGGCGACGTTTTCTACATTCACTCTCGTCTTCTCGAGCGTGCTTGTAAGGTGAACGATGCCTTGGGTGCAGGTTCAATGACTGCTTTGCCAATCATTGAAACTCAAGAAGGTGACGTTTCTGCCTACATTCCTACGAACGTAATTTCGATCACTGACGGTCAGATCTATCTTGAATCTGATCTTTTCAACTCAGGCGTTCGTCCAGCGGTTAACGTTGGTCTTTCGGTTTCACGAGTTGGTGGTTCTGCTCAAACAAAAGCGATGAAGAAAGTTGCTGGTACACTTCGTCTCGATCTCGCTCAGTATCGCGAACTAGCAGCCTTTGCTCAGTTCGGTTCTGACTTGGATGAAGCGACTCAGCGTCAGCTTGCTCGTGGTTCACGTTTGGTTGAGCTTTTGAAGCAAGGTCAATATCAGCCAATCGAAGTAACTAACCAAGTTATGGCGATTTTCGGCGCGATTAAGGGTCTCTTCGATGCCATTCCTGTTGAAAGAATTCAATCAGCTGAAAAAGACCTCATTGAATTTTTGAACAGCAAGCATGCTGATCTTACGGGCGCGATTCGCAAAGAAAATGCGATCTCATCTGAAAGCGAAGGCAAGCTGGTTGAAGCAATTAAGAGCTTCGTAGCTAACTACAAACACTAAGCTGAATTAAGGCGATATAGGCCATGGCAAATATTAAAGACTTAAAAAAGCGGATTAAGAGTACCAAGGGTACTTTTAAGATCACTAAGGCCATGAAGTTGGTGTCTGCGGCTAAGCTTAATAAAGCACAGGTTCGTATTTTGGGTATGCGCCCTTATGCAACTGAGCTTGAGCAAACCGTTCGCACTGTTTCGGCTTTGAACAAAGACTACTCATCGATGTATTTCCGTGAGAACCCAGAAAATCGTCAGTCGATTGTTTTGGTTATCAGCTCTGATAAGGGCCTTTGCGGAAGTTATAACTCTTCAGTTACTAAGGCAGCTCGTCGCTTAGCTAAAGAGAAAAAAGATGAACAACTCAAGTTTATGTTCATTGGTAAAAAAACCCGCGACCTTGTTCACAAAGAAGTGAACGCAGGTAAGACATTTACTTTCGCAAAACAAGACGCAACCTTCGAAGAAGTTCGCAAGGTAGCTGATGAGCTTGCGGCCCTTTTCACCACGGGTGAAGTAGGTAAAGTATACGTCCTCTATAACTCGTTCTTGTCTGCGATCGCTTTCGAAACCAAGTTGAAGCAATTGCTTCCTTTGGTTGTGACTGATGAAGAGAAAGAAGCATTGGCCGCACGATTCCCATACGACTACAAGTATGAACCATCTGCGGGCAGCATTCTGGACACATTGGTTCCGGAAGTTTTCGTGACTTCGGTTTACACCGCCCTACTTGATGCTGTTGCCTCTGAGCACGGCGCCCGTATGAGTGCGATGGAAAACGCCTCAAAAAACTGTAAAGAAATGATTCGTAAACTGTCTCTCAAAATGAACAAACTGCGTCAGGCAAAGATCACAACCGAACTAGCAGAGGTTGTATCTGGTGCCGAATCGCTGAACGGTTAAGGAGCCTTCGATGGAAAACACTGGTGTGATCCGACAAGTGATGGGGCCTGTTGTAGACGTGGAATTTGCTAACGGCAAACTTCCTGCTCTTTACAATGCCCTCCGCCTCACAAACAAAACCCTCCCGGGCGGGGAAGGGAACCTGGTCATTGAAGTTTCCCAGCATTTGGGTAACAACACTGTCCGTTGTATTGCGATGGATGCGACTGAAGGTCTCGCTCGCGGTCAACAGGTCAAAGATACAGGCGCACAGATTCAAGCTCCCGTAGGTCGCGAGACTTTGGGCCGAATCATCAACGTCATTGGCGAGCCAATCGACGAAGCTGGTCCGATGAAGACCAAGAAGACTTACAACATTCACCGTGCCGCTCCTAAGTTCGCGCACCTTTCTACTAAGAAAGAGCCGTTCTTTACGGGTATTAAAGTTATCGATCTTCTTGCTCCTTATTTGAAAGGTGGAAAGATCGGTCTCTTCGGTGGTGCCGGTGTAGGTAAAACCGTTTTGATTATGGAACTCATTAACAACATCGCAACTCAACACGGTGGTTTCTCTGTGTTCGCGGGTGTGGGTGAGCGTACACGTGAAGGTAACGATCTTTATCACGAGATGAAAGACTCGGGCGTTATCGACAAAACAGCACTGGTGTTCGGTCAGATGAATGAACCACCAGGTGCACGTGCTCGCGTTGCTTTGACTGGTCTTTCGGTTGCGGAATACTTCCGTGATGAAGAGAAGCAAGACGTTCTATTCTTCGTTGATAACATCTTCCGCTTTACTCAAGCGGGTTCAGAAGTGTCTGCACTTCTTGGCCGTATTCCTTCAGCGGTGGGTTACCAACCGACTTTGGGTACTGAGATGGGTGCCATGCAAGAGCGTATTACTTCTACAAAAGACGGATCTATTACGTCGATTCAAGCGGTTTACGTTCCTGCGGATGACTATACCGATCCAGCTCCTGCAACAACGTTTGCTCACTTGGATGCTACTACTGAATTGTCTCGTCAGATCGCCGAGCTAGGTATTTACCCAGCGGTTGATCCTCTTTCTTCTTCATCAACAATTTTGACTGAAGAAGTTATGGGTAAAGAGCACTACACAGTGGCTCGTCAAGTTCAGTCAGTTCTTCAGCGCTACAAAGAATTGCAAGATATCATTGCAATCTTGGGTATGGATGAACTCTCAGAAGAAGATAAGCAGCTCGTAGCACGCGCTCGTAAGGTACAGAAGTTCTTGTCTCAGCCGTTCTTCGTTGCTGAGCAGTTCACGGGTATCCCGGGTCAGTTCGTTAAGATCGAAGATACAATCAAAGCTTTCAAAGCCATCTTGGCCGGCGAATGTGACCACTTGCCTGAGCAAGCGTTCTACCTTGTTGGTGGCCTAGATATGGTTCATGAGAAAGCTAAGAAGTTGGCTGAAGGGAAATAATCATGGCGGCGTTTAAGCTTAACCTGTTCACCCCGAAAGGGACTGTTATTAAGGGCCTCGATTGCACTGATATAACAGTTCCCACTGTTCGTGGTGAGATCAATATTCTTCCGGATCACACTCATATTTTGACTGAGTTGGGTACGGGCATCCTTACGGCGAAAACAACTGACGGTTCAACTCGTCATTTCACCGTAACTGCAGGTCTTTGTCGTGTTATGGAGGGAGCAGTCACTGTTCTCTCGTTCACCTCAGAACGCCCACAAGACATTGATCAGGAAAGAGCGAAGAATGCTAAGGCCAAGGCCACTTCACGTCTTGCAGGCGAAACGAGCCTCACAGACGTTGATTTGATCAAGTTCCGTCGTAAGCTTGAGCGCGCTGAATTGCGCTTGAGAGCTGCGAATCTCAAGTAATGGTCCTACAGGGGCAGCTTCGGCTGCCCCTTCTTTATGGTCACGATGACCGGTATGTCGACGAGAGGCAGGAGCCGAAGTCGACGTTAAATTCAAAAATCAAATAATTTGCCCCGATAGGACCAACAACGCTTAGTGAGTAGTCATTGTCGTGACTAGCCAAAATAGTTTGTTGAGTACCTAAAATCAGAAGCTTTTGAGCTTGCCTGCATTCCTTCGCTTAGGCTTCAGGCGTAAAATAATTAAACGATGCGCTTATTAGTCACACGGATGTTGACCACCTTTTCGCTTATGTTGCTACTTGCAGTAGTAGCTGTCGGCGCGCGCATTCACTCACTATCTTCAGAGCGTGGAATTGTGGAATGGCCACTGAAGCCTGCACTCTACACGGCTTCAGTTGAACAAGCATCAGTCGAGTCAACTGTAGTTAGTAGTTATGATGGCTACCAACTGCCAGACTATTCAAACGAATTACAAGTTCGCCGTCTAGCGGCTGTACCTAAGTCTCAACGTTATCCAACAGTGAAATTTAAGAGTGTCGATAAAGAGATCAACATCATAGAAGAAGTCTTCTCACCGGCTAATCACCAGATCAACGATGAGTCTGAATGGCGCGAAATTCAGGGTGCAGTTGAACTTCCTATTAAAGATGAATTTATTGTTGCGAAGGTTGAGGCTCAAGATCTTATGAGCACAAGTCTAGTAGCACTACTTGATAATGTGGAAATGCCTACAGAAACAATGGTGGCAGAAGAAATTAAAGCAGCGCCAATTGCACCAGTTGTTCCGGTGGTTGATGAAGTAAAGGTTGTTCAAGCAAAAGCCGCTGAGGTTGATGCTGAACCAGAATTCTTTGAATACGAAAATTCTAAAGATGAAGTACCAGCTGCAGTGGTCGCTGCTGCCCCAGCTCCGGTGGTCGATGAGTACTCACCACCAAAAGAAATGATTAAGCCAGTGGCACCTGAAGTGACTACTCAATCTGAAAAAGAAGAACTAGAAGATTTGGTTGCCTATAACTATGCGATGCCCGCACCAGTGGTTGCAAAAATCCCAACACTAAAAGAAGCCAAGAAAAATTCTCCATCGATTGCTCACGTGACTACTCAGCCTCAAGTGAATACTCACAAGAAGTCTGAAACAAGTGCTCTCGTGAGTACTCACGATGCAGTCACTGTTGTGGCCGGTTTATCAGTCGCGAATACTCTCACTAAACTTCGTCAGTTTGAATTGCGCGCACAGGATGATGCCGCACAAACATTACAAGATCGCGGTGAAGGTGTTGTCGAGATTAGAGAAACAATTGCTACAGAGAATGGATCAAGAAGTTTTGTTCTTCTTCAGCGTGATCATGTTCCTACTCACACAGACATTCCTGTAGTTCGTGGAAAAGTGGAATTAGAAATCCCCGCATTTGAAAAAGATTTCCTCAGTCAGTATGCGCGTGCACCTAAGCAACTTCCATTAGGTTACTTGTTGGTGGAATTAGACGATGAAACGGAATCAGTTCATGTGGATGGATTAAAGAATGTGCAAACTTTCTTCACATCTGATTTTAAAGTCACGAAAGATTCTGATTACCGCTATGTTTTGTTTGCTGGTGTGGAAGCAGGTAACCGTCTTGTGACTTACTTGCGTGGAGATGGGAAAAAGTCTCAGAGAATTGTGCACATCCATGAGGAAGAAGTGACATTCGATCCAAACCTCTACGGGTCACGTGGAGATCTTTCTATAAGTCTATTTGAAGAAGATGTCCTTAGCCGTGCAAAGAAAGAACTTTCTATCTCCGGCGAACAACTTGAGTTTACTTTCAGTGGTGTAAAAGCGGAGAAGTTATCCACAAACACATATCGCCTAAAAGCACCTCCGCTCTTGTTGGGATCACGTCACTACTTAACACTCACACACCAGAATGAGGAAATCTTCTTGGGTGTGGATAAGTCGGGTTCGGCTGAAGTTCCATCAGAAAGTTTAATCCGTGAAGTAATCAAGAAGTTCAACCTTGAAGGCCACGCGTCGGCTTGCCTCATTCAAGTGAATCTTGATGGACCAGTGAAGAAGTATGAAGTTTTAGCGGAGTCACATGCTCAAGCGCATGTGAGTTATGGATTAGCGCTGGATGAAGACGGTCAATTTTATGAGTCGCTAGGCGAAAACTCGCGTCGCCTCTTTATTATGTCTGAAAACCAAGGTGGCGAAGAAACATCTGCCAATGCCAAGATCAATATCCGCCTCGAGTATCAAGATGGCAGTAAGCGCAATTTTGCCAGCTTCTGCTCACCTAATACTTATCTTGTCGAGCAACTCTGATTCTTCACTAAGTCTTTTGACCAGTGAATGGGACGGTATTTGACTGTTTCTTTATCACTTACGTAACGAAAGACTTTAGCGGGGAGAAAACCGTTGTGAACAAGAATTGTTCCCTTTGGGAGTATTCCCTTAAACGACTCAATGTGGGGATTAAGCTCACGAAAAAGCGTTTCGTTTAATTTGTACTTCTTTATAAGATCAACAGGCTTAAATGAACATTTAGAAACGGCAAACAGAGGTGTTTCTACCTCTTGTTCGGCACGAGCGCTGGGAAAAACATCAGTTACATAAGTAAGGGTGTGTACCAGTGCCAAGAATTCAGCATAAAAGTTTTTGGAAGCAAATCCTAGGTGTGAGTTCTGGTACTTCGTGAAGACATCCTCAAGCTGGGTAGCGCCGTGCTGCTTACGAGCAAGGAGAAGATGCTTGGTGCCTGAATTATAAGCTGTGACTGCCATATCCCAAGATTTAAGAATCATTTTATTTTCACGCAGCAAATGCATCGCCGCGATTGATGAGATGAAGGGATTATTACGGTAATCAAGTGTGGGTGTACGTTTCGGAACAAAATAAGAAGCGATTAAGGGCATGAATTGCCAAATTCCAAGCGCACCAACTCTTGAGTGGGCCTCGGTATTAAAGCTAGATTCAAGAAAGGGAATAGCAATTAGCTGCTTGGGGAGATTAAAGCGTGCAAAGGTTTCATCAAAAAAATGTTGATAAGGGAGCATTCGCATAACACCCTTTTCAATCAAATCACGTTGTCCGGTCTGGGTGCGAATATTGTTGGCCCTAATATTCAATATTTTCCCACGCTCAATAGAGTCAGTGGGAAGTGCGCCCGTATGTTTTTGCAGAATTTTAAGCACAGACAATGAGAGCCTAGAATCTGTCTGGCCCCTAGCAAGCATCCTCAGAACAGCAGCTATTTCATTCGCCTTTTCGCGTGAAATTTTTTGTACAACCGCCGAGCGAGCATTTCGGTTGAGTTGCTGCTCAATTTGTGAAAAGTCGAGTACGGCATAAATAATAGATAAATTATCGCGATCATGAATCACGATGTGGTCAGAACTATAGCGTGTATAAATACCAAACCAAAAAATTACGAACGGAGAGAAGTAGGGAGAAATGTGGAAATCGGTTGGAATTATATTTTTATGATCAGCAAGAATATCGTCAGTTGTTTTTTGATCAAGAAGTGCACGGGCCTCAACGATCCCGGCCCCACCGGCTTGCGTTGCGACGGCGAGGTCATCAGAAAGATAGCTAATATCTGTGCCCTGCAGGGGCAACATAATGGCGAGAGCAAACAGAAAAAGATAGCGCATTATTTTTCCAGCTGACTCAAGACTTGCATGGTCTTTTTATAACCCGCTTCAACTGCGTGGCCAGCCGACTTGGGGCTTAGGGTAAAGTGATTCCCAAAAAATAATTTGTAATCATTGTGGTCGGGAGCAATATCAATAAAACGAACCTTAGGATTAACGTTTAATTTTCGTTGTAGAATCGCCATTAAGTTTCTTCGCTGTGATTCTGGCAACTTTTCAGCCTTCATCCAGGCATTAACAGTGTCGAGAATATCAATGGCTTTGGCGCGCTCGGCCCTATGGGTGACGATCTTTTTTTGGATCATCAAGTAGATTGATTGAATCGCGATAGAGGGAAGACCATAGTTAACAAGACTGCCAATTTCATCATGGTAATGATAAGGGGTGTGTGTCCACGAGCTAATAATAACCTCACAGCCATTATCCTCTGCAACGTGAGTTGAGAGTGTTTCGCGGATTTCACCATCGATATAATAGTCAATTTGACCATTCAGATTGTTCTTTACGGGGTAGGGCACGAAGAAGGGCGGAACTGACATACTGGCTGCCGCTGCAATTGAAACGGGTGTACCCGTGTAATACTGAGAAGTCGTATCGTGGCTCGGGTTGGGATAGTTGTAGCGTGAGAAAATAACTTTGCGCGAGTGATCGAGTTGCGTCGCTACAATAAATAGATCAGCGGCGAAGTCTTCGAAGTTATCAACTTCCAAAACATTTTTTAAAAGATATTGGCGTACGCCTTCAGTGGTAAAAAAACCTGAAAATCCGACAAAAGGCTTAACCAAATTCCTGAATAGGACGGGAAACTCTTCAAATGGGTGCCAGTATTCACTTTTTGTGGGCTTTATCTTGTGGCGACCGACGTGAAACATATCACGATAGCTGATAGGCTTCAGGCGCGAGTTTTTATAACCTAGCGTTGATTGAATAACGTCCTGAGGGGTGAAGCCGGTCGCTAGAAAAACACAGGTCATGGCACCTGCCGACGAACCGACGTAGGTTCCAATCTCTAATGAGTGAGTTTTAAGCTCAGATTCCCGAGTGTTTTTGTTGCTTTTTAAGTGAAAACCCAATTCTTCAAGGGCATGCGCCACACCTAAGTGCCAAGCAGCGGCTTTAACCACACCCCCTGACAATACGAGGGCGATTTTCTTGTTTTTAAATTCGTCTAAGTTAAGAGCTTTCATTCTAAAATTTACACCCTCAGTGGTCTTCTCTAATATGAAGTATAGAAAAACGGAGGACGCATGGCCAACACGGAAGGGACCTGGTTATCCATTCTTGACTACTCACACTACAAAAAAGTGTCGATATCGACTATTCGGCGTCATATCAAAGCAAATTTAGTCAAATGGAAAGAAGTTGAAGGAAAATATCTCATCTGGACCCCAGCGGCCACGAGCGATATTGATCTCAAAAAAGAAAGTGAATTAGTAAGCCTCAAATTTGAACTTCAACGTTTAAAACTCGAGAACAGACGGTTAGGTGAAGAGCTTGCTGAAGCCAAAATGCTTATCCGTCTTTATGAAGGCGATCCCACCTCTGCAGGAGATGTTCACGCGTGAAAAGCATTCTTTTGATTGTTTTATTACTGATGTCTGGGTTCGCAATCGCCCAGGATGCCTATTCTATGCGTCGATGTGTACTGTTGCCGATTTCCGATGGCTTAAATGGCGCACTTGGGACAAAAGTTTTTGCAGAACTAGAAACATACTTAAAAGAAACAACATGGTGTCAGTATCAATCAAACTCGGATTTGCTTGGGATTTTTAGTCGTTACCGAGAAAACTTGCATCAACATCTCAAGACACCTGAGGTAGTTCGCGTTGTTGCCGATAAATTAAAGGCCGGCTCAATAATTCGCATTAATCTTGTAAAAGAAATCTCAAGCCTGGAAGTGCAACTCGATGTCGTGGGTGCAAATGGCGACGATATTCTTTTCTCGGAACGATCAGTTTTGAACAATGATGATCTTGAAGTCGCCGCACAAACAATTAGAAATTGGCTTGAGATATTCGGTAAAATCATACCCTATGACGGGAGAATCACCGGCATCCTTGGTGATCAGATCACACTTGATATTGGCAAAGGCTATACAATCAAAATAGGTCAAGAGTTTACCGCTAAAAGACTCAAGGGGATCAAAAAACATCCACTTCTAAAAAAAGTTGTAGAGTGGGATGCACGCGTTATGGCGACCGGCAAGGTTTTCAGTATCTCGGATAACCAAGCCTTGGGAGTCGTGAAAGTTTATAAATCAGACGTGAAGCTTCAAGTGGGCGACTGGGTTCGCTTGGAAAAATTAAAAGACGACAAAACGCTCGACGAACTTCGTTATCCTGTCGACAACAAAGAAGCCTTTGGAAAACTAGGGATTGCATCATTCTATTTAGTAGCAAGCTCATCGTCACTCAATGCATCAGCTGGTGGTTCAAAAAGAGTCGGTGGCTATATGCTTGGATTCGAGGGCCGTGCAGAGGCGTGGGTAACAAGAAATTGGTTCGGCTTATTCGAAATTGATCGTTCGCTTGGAACACTTAAGAAAACCTCCGGCGACCTTGATAGCAGTAAAGTTGATTATCAGCGCGGAACATTTAAAATCGGGGGAGGATATAAATATCTTCCCCTGGGCTTTTTCTATGGCCCACAAGTAGACCTCTATGGTGGTTATTCAACGAGCACCTATAAAGCGGATGTCAGTGAAGCTGATGGTTTTGGTGAGTTTGGATATTCTGGTTTCTACCTTGGCGTTGGAACAAACTTCCCGGTTGGTCGTGAGTATCGCGGAGTTCTGCGTGCCGAATTCATGCCTTTCCCAGAATTTAATGATGAAGACTCGGTTTATGGAAGTGCAAAAAGTTCATCATGGTTGCAGATGGAATTGGGCGTGAAGTATCAGTATAGTCCATCAATCACGCTAGATGGAATGCTTGAGATGTCGAGCACCAAGGCGACATTCAAGGGTGATGTACGATCAGTGTCAGCAACGGATACAGCGCTCAAGGCCGGCGCGAGTATAAATTTCTAATATGACTATCACGGTAATTCTCCAGCAAATTGTCGATTTTGTTTGGGGGTTACCGCTAGTCATTTTTCTATTCTCTGCAAATTTTTATCTTTTATGGTTGTCTCGCTTCTTACCGCTGAAGGGAATTCTCCACGCCGCGAAACTTCTGCGCCACAAAGATGAAAAAGTCGAAGATGGTCAAATCCCTCATTTTCAAACATTTTGCAATGCAATCGCTGCCACTGTAGGGCTCGGAAATATTTCTGGTGTGGCGATTGCAATCGCGCAGGGTGGCCCTGGGGTTATTCTTTGGATGTGGATTGCAGCGATTATCGGAATGAATACAAAATTCTTTGAATGTACAGCGGCGCTCATTTATCGCGCACGTGATTATCGCGGACACTGGCAAGGTGGCGCCATGTACACGATTCCTCAAGTTCTACACAAGAAATGGTCGTTTCTTGCGATGTTATTTGCGGGCTGTGGAATGATCGGAACATTATCGATGTTTCAGATTAATCAACTAAGTAGCTTCGGGGCAAAAAGTTATAATATTCCAAATTGGTACTCGGGTGTGTTCTTTTCAATCATTACGCTGTGGGTTCTGCGTGGAGGACTCAAGAGACTCTCTAACGTTTGTTCTGCCATCGTACCCTTTATGAGCGTTGTTTATGTGAGTGTTTGTTTGATTATTCTTTCAATGCACATCCAAATAATCCCAACGTTGTTAATTGATATATTCACTCACGCCTTCACTGCCAAATCAGCTCTATATGGAACACTTTCTTACGGCCTTATTCACATTATGGTGACAGGAATTAAGCGCGCGACTTTTTCTAATGAAGCAGGACTTGGGACTGCGCCGATGGCTCATTCAAATTCGAGTAGCCCTGAGCCTGTAGCAGAAGGCTATGTGGCAATGTTGGGGCCACTATTAGACACACTTGTTATCTGCACACTCACCGCACTCGTAATTCTCGTTAATTTTGTGGGCACCGATATTCCAAAATTATCCGGTATTGAACTTACAACACTCGCATTTGAAATGAATTTAGGAGTATGGGGAAAACACTTTTTAGGAATTAGCATTCTCCTCTTTGCCTATTCAACGATGCTTGGCATGGCGAATTATAATCAGAAGTGCTGGGATTATATCTTTCGCGGTAGGGCATTTTTTAGGCAGAATAGTTTTCAGCTTTGGTATGTTGGTACGATATTAGTTGGATCTGTTCTAGCAGCGGAAAACGTAGTGAACCTCATTGATATAGCCTATGCGCTCATGACGATTCCCAATATTGTTGCTACGGTTGTGGTGGCGCCCCGAGTGAAAGCGGCGCTTGATAACTACAACCAGCGACACAAGATATGAGTGACAAGCGCATAAGAGAACTCGAAAAACTAATTACTCATCACAAATCACTCTACTATCAGGGGCATGCAGAAATATCTGACGAGGCCTATGATGCGTTAGAAGCTGAGCTCAAAAAGATTGATCCAAAAAATACGGTTCTAGAACTGATAGGAAGTCCTGTTGATAGTAGTTCCGAAAAAGTGTCTCATCAAAAAAAAATGCTCTCTCTAGAAAAAACCTATCTTGAAGAGGATTTAGTAAAATTTCTTGAACAGGGTAAATTGGTGAGTGTTTTCAAGATAGATGGCTCAAGCTGCTCACTAGTCTATGAGAAGGGCCGATTGATTATGGCCAAAACTCGTGGAGATGGTAGCCAGGGTGAGAATATCACACGCAAGGTTGCCTATATTTCTGATATACCTAAAAAATTATCCAAAGCAGTTGATCTTGAAATTCGTGGAGAGATCTTCTGTCGTGCGAATGCTTTTCATGCAATCGCTGGTGAAATGGAAAGACAAAATCTCGAGCGACCGACTTCTCAGAGAAATATCGTGGCGGGATTATTGGGTCGGAAAGAACACATTACCTTTGCCAAGCACCTCAGCTTTCAAGCCTTTGATTCAATTGGAGCTAATCATCAAACGGAGTCGGACAAACTCAAAGATTTATCTTCACTTGGATTTGATGTACCTGAGTGGCAATTACACTCAAGTTCAACCTCACTAAAGAAAAGAATCGAAGAAGCTAAGATATTTATGTCTGAAGGAGATTATCTCATTGATGGGCTAGTCTTTGTTTTGGATGATCAAAAGTTGCACGAGGAGCTGGGTGAGACGAGCCATCATCCTCGCTATAAACTTGCTTTTAAGTTTCAAGGTGAGAGTAAGGTTACAACCATTAATAGCATCACTTGGCAGGTATCCCGTAATGGTCGCCTTACACCTGTTGCAGAAGTTGAGCCCATTGAGCTATCGGGGGCACAGATCTCCCGCGTCACACTTCATAACATGGGGATTGTTAAAGATTTCTCTTTGAAGTCAGGCGATCAAATTGAAATCGTTAGATCAGGTGAAGTCATTCCAAAATTTCTTTCGGTTAAAACATCAAAACCCGGAAAAGCATCTTTGCCAGAAAAATGTCCAAGTTGCGAAGCCAAGCTAACACAAGAGGATATCTGGCTTCTCTGTACCAATGACGAATGTCCAGGCAAGCGCTTAGAATCAATTCTTCACTGGATACGACAGGCCAACATTGAAGATTTAAGTGAAAAACGTCTTCAAGAAATGATCAATCGTGATTTTGTTAAAGATATACCTGATCTTTATCGCATTACCGTGATGGACCTTCTTACCTTCGATAAGGTGAAAGAGAAGTTGGCGCAGAAACTATTTGATAATATTCAAAAAACCAAACGGATCGATTTAGCTGTTTTTATGTCGGCCATTGGTGTTGAGGGTGTTTCAACCACCAAGGCAGAGAAGATTGTCGCTCATGGACATAATAGTTTGGAAAAATTGATGGCACTGGATGTCGCGACACTTTCATCAATAGATGGTTTTGCCGAAAAAAGTGCCACCGACATAGTTCGATCAATCCAAGAAAAGAAAAAACTCATCAAAGAACTCATAAAACTCGATTTTGAAATTTTAGTGCCTGAAGTTATCGAAGGTGGCGTATTAGAGGGCAAAAAGATTTGCATAACTGGAACACTTTCGGCCCCACGGGGTGAAATCGAAAAACAAATTAAGAAGAACGGTGGCATTGTCGTTGGTTCAGTCTCGAAAAATACAGATTATTTATTAACTAATGATACCGATCCCTCCTCAAGTAAGTATAAGAAGGCGCTTGAAATCGGAACGCCCGTTCTAAGTGAAGCGGCATTCTTTAAACTCATCGAGGGATAGTATGGCCAAAATTAAAACTGTTTTTAGCTGCCAGTCTTGTGGATATCAATCTCCTAAGTGGTTAGGTCGTTGTCCTGATTGCAGCACTTGGAATACCTTTGAAGAGGGTGAAGTCGCCCCAAAACTTTCTGCTAAGGCAGCGGTGCGCGGAGAAGCTTCAGTTCTTTCTACTCCAAAAACGATCTCCAAAGTTGAGATGAAAAAATATGCTCGCTTCAATACGGGCTGGAAAGAGTTTGATCGAGTTGTAGGCGGCGGCATAACTCGTGGTTCACTAACATTAATTGGTGGTGAGCCAGGCATCGGTAAGTCGACACTTCTGATGGAAGTTTGTGGCGCTCTCTTGTCAGAAAAACAAGCGGAAAAAGTACTTTATGTTTCTGGAGAAGAGTCTGAGGCCCAGATAGCCGGAAGATCGAAGCGCTTGGGCATCACCAGCGAAGAGTTTTATATATTTCACGAAACTCGTTGGGAGCGGGTGGTTGAAGCCATCAGAGAAATTAAGCCAGACTTTTTGGTGCTCGACTCGATCCAAACGACCGTTTCTGGTCAACTTGATTCACCCGCAGGGACTATGTCACAAATCAGAGAAGTGACATACGAATTGATGAATCACGCCAAATCGATGGGGCTTACCTGTTTTATAATTGGCCACGTTACCAAAGAAGGTAGCATCGCTGGCCCCAAAATTTTAGAGCACATGGTCGACACAGTTGTTTATTTTGAAGGCGATCAGTACGGTCAATACAGAATATTGCGCTCAATGAAAAATCGTTTCGGTAATACAAATGAAATAGGTATTTTCGAAATGCGCGAAGATGGACTTAAAGAAGTAGAGAATCCATCACAATACTTTCTAGATCAAACCCTGCCCGATTCATTTGGTCGCAGTTTAAGTTGTATTCTGGAAGGAACGAGAGCGCTCTTTGTAGAAATTCAAGCACTCGTGGTTGAAAACAAATTTGGCACTGGCCGACGAGTGACTCAAGGACTTGATTCTAATCGTGTTGCCTTGTTGGTGGCGGTCATTGATAAATATGTCGGAATACCTCTCTCTTACAATGATATTTACGTCAATGTGGTTGGAGGTCTTAAGCTTCAAGGCCGCGAAACGGATTTGAGTGTTGTCGCTTCGCTACTAAGCTCTTTCTACGGAAAATCAATTCCTCAAGATACTTTGTTTCTTGGGGAAGTGGGTCTTACAGGTGAAGTGAGGTCAGTTCCCATGATGGAGCTTCGCCTGAGAGAAGCCTCGCAAATGAATTATAAGCGAGTCATTACATCCGAGAGAGCGGTGAGGGAATATAACGGAAAATTCAAAATTGAAATGCAAGGCCTAAAAAGAGCAAGCGATCTTAAGGGTATGCTGTTTTAAAGAGTGTCTTTTTCACTTTTAATAACAGTCGCCTCAGTTTCAATCACGTTTTCATTTGAATTTAAAGGACGTTCGTCCTCCCTTTCAAATTGAAAAGGAGACTGTCTTGGCTGTTTTCCATATTTTTTAGCGATGTAGATTGACCAAAAAAAGAAGCCCAGAGCGAATGTAAAAACGAGGGCAATCGGAATTAGGATAACACCTGCAATTGCACCAAAAAATCCTTTCCATCCCCCAAAGATGAGAAAGCCAATGCCGCCCACAAAAACCCACCAAGGGATTCCGCCGCTTCTTACTTGCATTCTCATAGATAAAGCCTTTTAAGGGTGCGATTCCACTGATCCGCTTTTTTGGAATAATAGTGGGCACCGCTATCAGGTGTAAACTCCTGATCAAGCTTCCAGAGCCTACCCACATCACTGATTTGAATTTTGCCAAGGCCTACAAGTGCCCCAAGAGCAGCTCCGTAAGCTGTCGTTTCAATATTTTTTGGTCTTAGAATTTTTTTTCCAGAGAAGTTAGCCTGAGATTGCATCAAGAGAGAGTTGGCAGTGGCCCCACCATCGACTTTGATATCGTTAAGTTTTCCCAAGTCTCTTTGGAATGCTTGAACACAGTCATTCACCGCGAGTGCTACACCGTCTAAACAGGCGCGAGCAATATGGGCCGCTCCCGTATCGCGTGTCATGCCTAGAATTGCGCCTTTCGCTTCTGAGACCCAATAAGGAGCTGCGATACCAGTAAAGAATGGAAAGAATAATAAGTGTTCCATTTGTTCAAGGTTCGTTACTTGGCGAGCGAGTGCTTCGACTTCATGACTTTTTGAAATCAGTTTTAAATTGTCGCGCAACCATTGGACAGCTGCACCAGCAATGTAACTTGCTCCTTCTAGGGCATAAATCTGCTTACCTTTGTATCCGTAAGCGCCAGTAGTTAAGAGGCCTTGTTGCGAAAAGACTCGCTTCTCGCCAGTGTTTACCAACAAGAAGGCTCCGGTACCGTAAGTACATTTAATATCACCAACATTGAGACAGGCCTGACCAAAAAGAGCAGACTGTTGATCACCAAACAAGCACGCAACAGGGATGCCGTCTGGTAAAAAGTCCAGACCTCGCGTTTTGCCGAATTCTCCAAATGTATCTTGAACCTTAGGTAGAGCAGATCTAGGAACATTAAAAAATCGAATGAGCTCATCGTCCCAAGTAAAAGTTTCTAATGAGAGAAGTTGAGTGCGGCTGGCATTTGAAGGTTCGGTGGCAAACGAATCACCACTCGTTAATTTATAAAGAACGAAAGTATCGATGGTTGAAAGTCGCAGATCTTCTTTGTCAGCAGCTGCTTTAACAGCAGGAACGTTTTCCAAGAGCCATTTCATCTTGCTACCGGAAAAGTAGGGATCGAGAGGTAGACCGGTCTTAGGGGTGTACTTATTTTTAAATGAATCTTTATGATCTGCGCAGAAAGCAGAAGTGCGGCGATCCTGCCAAACAATTGCGTTACTCAGTGGTGTGCCCGCTTTGTTATAAGCACAGGTCGTTTCTCGCTGGTTAGTAATCCCAATCGCCATAATTTCAGAAGGCTTTGCATTGGCGTTTTTTAAAGCGATCTGAACGGTATTTTTTACTGTCGTCCAAATTTGATTGAGGTCATGCTCCACCCATCCTGGCTTAGGATAAATTTGTGGATAATCCTCTGAACCTTCAGATTTAATTTCGAGTGAATCGGCATCAATTAGCAAAGCTGTCGTGCCGGTAGTACCTTGATCAATTGCAAGGACGTACGAACCCATAAGGCCACCTTTGGAAAAACTATTTTAGAGATTAATAATACCGTCTTGAGATGGGTCGTCCACGATGAGGCGCGCATAAGCGGTCCAGTATTTGGCGAGATTTCGATTGGTTACTGCGATAAAGCCAAAGGAAATTGTGGCAATGACGAGGAGTAGCAGAGCGAACTCCACTAAAGTCTGACCGCTTTGGTTATTTTTTTTTGGATCCTCTGGTAGGATTTGCCCCGACTGCATGGTCAACCTCCGTCTCTGCTATTATTATAGCGTCAGAGGTTAATTCCAATGAAGAAGTTTCTTCCTACAATCATCTTGGCCATGGGCTTTTTTGGCTTTCTTGCCACTCAAATTCTATGGAATTCCCCGATTCTTAACGCTCAACAGGTTAAGGTTGAGAAAAGCAAAGACCAGCTTTTTGAGTCACTCTTTCAGGAATCAAAATTTCAAACAATCGATAAGCAAAATCTAGAACTTAAAACGTTGCAGTCACCGGTCGTGGTGGTTAATTTTTGGGCCAGTTGGTGTCTTCCTTGTCTTAAGGAATTTCCTTCTCTAACTGCATTTCAAAAGAAGTTTGGCGAAAAGGCATCAATTGTTGGAATTAACGGTGACGAAGAAGATCCTCTCGTTGCGATTGAGAAGACCAAGAAAAAGTATGGTCTCGACTTTCACCACGTGATTGATCCGATGTCGGAAATCAGCGATAAATTCTTGGTAGCCGCCTACCCATTTTCATTAGTGTATGTGAAGGGCAAACTGATTCATACATCCAATAAGGGCCATGACTTTATGGCAAAAGATTTTATCGCAAAAGTTGAAGATGCCCTTAAGGGCAAATGACACTTAGATTGCGACCCCAACTATAAGTCACTTCCGAAATATCAGTTACACGAAAGAGTGCAAATGTTGGTTTTTTACCAACGGCAATAGCACCTTGATCAAAAAAGCCTAATGCTGCAGACGCATTGAGTGTAATAGCTGCCCACAACTCAGCTTGGTTAAGTTTAAGTGAAGGGGCCGCAAGAGAAGCAACTAATAGTAGATTGTCGACGTGGGATGAACCCGGGTTGTAATCACTAGCAAGCGCAACCTTGCATCCAGCATCGAGCATTGTTCGCGCAGGGGCCAATGGTTTGCCTAAAAAAAATGCGGTACCAGGAAGTAGTGTGGCCACGGTCATAGAGTTTGCTAAATCAGAAATGCCTTTGTCGCTTATCTTAAGAAGATGATCCGCACTTAGTGACTGATGGCGAGCGGCAAGGCTGGCACCGCCGTTATCGTTGAATTCATCAGCATGAATTTTTGTGGGCAGTGAAAGTGCTTTGGCACATTCGAATAATTTTTCTACATCTTGCGCTGAGAAATAACCTTGCTCAGCAAATATATCGACACCATCAACGAGCTGTTCATTACAAGCGATTTTAAGAGTAGGTATAACAACTTCATCAATAAATGTGGCAGAACTCTTAAAGCCCGCTGGGACTGCGTGAGCACCAAGATAGGTAGAGAAAATTCGTACGCGACCAGCGAAATACTCTTTAAGCCTTTTGGCCGTTCTTAATAAGCGAAGCTCACCCTCTTGGGTTAGGGCATATCCAGACTTCATCTCAATAGTTTTGATGCCGTATGATTCCAGACGAATAACTCGCTCAGTGCCGATTTCAAAAAGTTGATCCTCGCTCAGTTTGAGAGTCTCATTCATGGTGTAGAGGATTCCACCACCTGATTTTGCGATCGCCTGATAATCGACACCGTTAAGTCGCTGAGAGTATTCACGTGCTCGATTACCGCCAAACAACAAGTGTGTGTGAGAGTCGACAAGCCCAGGAGTAAGAACGTGACCTGGAAGATCGATGATTTCCCCTTTTAGAAAAGGGGCCGGTAAATCGACTGAATTTCCAACCCAAAGGATTTCGTTATTATCAAAAGCAATTGCACCATCCGAAATAACACTCAAGTCATCGGGACTAAGTCGTCGGCCATCTTTTTTAAGAGCCGAATCCAAAGTAACGATTTGAGAAAGATGGCGATATACTTTCATTTCAACCTTTGATGGCAATGATGTGATGAAAGACTTGCTCTAAGCGAATGGGTTTGTTTACTTTTGGGGCATTCTTGAGCTTGGAAAACTTCTGATTGGCACACTGGATGACAATTTCAGGAAGGAGCATTTCCTGGGTACTTAAAATAGTGAGTCTCGGTCTAGACTTGGGTGCCAAGGTTGTCATTGAACATGAGACGTAATCGCGTGGGTCTTTGGTGTTGTCTGTATAATCGCGATAGCAATTTAAAATGATTTCCTCAACGTCAGCACGAAACTTAACAAGCGGTGTTGGTAAGTTCTTTGGAAGCTTTTGTGCCGGCCCATAAATTTTTCGACACATTTTGGCCGCACGTTTTTCATTCATTTCTTTGTGTGCGCAACCAGACAGCATAATGATTAAAAATAAAAACTTCATATAAACCTATAGTGATGGAAATTTGATTTTTGTATTAGGGGATTTGGCAATGTTAAGAGCAATGTCATAGCCAGCGTCAGCATGACGGACAATTCCCATTCCTGAATCTGAATTCAATACTCGAGAAAGTCTTACATCCATTTCAGGTGTTCCATCACAAAGAATTACCATACCAGAGTGTTGTGAATATCCCATCCCAACTCCGCCCCCATGATGGAGTGAAATCCAAGAAGCGCCGTTATTAATATTGATCATAGCATTTAGCAAAGGCCAATCAGAGACAGCATCGCTGCCATCCTTCATAGATTCTGTTTCGCGATTAGGAGAAGCCACCGAGCCGCAATCGAGATGGTCACGTCCGATAACGATAGGTGCTTTCACTTTCTTTTCTCTTACTAATTTGTTGAAGAGGAGTGCTGCCTTTTCACGGTCACCGTACTTGAGCCAACAAATCCGAGAGGGGATGCCTTGGAATGAAATCATTTTACCGGCCTTCTCAAGCCAGTTAATCATCGATTTATTCTCAGGAAAGAGTTCCATTAACGCCTTATCGGTTACTCGAATGTCTTCGGGATCCCCAGAAAGTGCTACCCAGCGGAAGGGGCCAGAACCTTCACAGAAAAGTGGGCGAATATAGGCGGGAACAAAACCAGGGAAATCAAACGCATTGCTTACGCCAGCTAGACGTGCGCCTTCGCGCAAGTTGTTTCCGTAATCAAAGACGTGTGAACCTTTCTTTTGGAACTCCAACATGGCAAGGACATGGTCACCCATCGTCTTGAGAGAGAGCTCAGAGTATTTTTTGGGATTTGACTGTCGAAGCTCATTGGCTTCGGCCAAGGTCATGCCCGCTGGTACATAGCCGTTCAGTGGATCATGAGCAGAAGTTTGGTCGGTTACAAGATCGGGAACAATACCCTTCTCTAAAACGTACTTAAAGAAGTCAGCAGCGTTTCCAACGACACCGATTGAAATAGCTTCACCATCGGCTTTGGCCTTAAGTGAAAGCTCAATGGCTTCATCGAAATTCTTTGCTAGCACATCAAGATATTTAATTTTTAAACGCTTTTCAATTCTGGTCGGGTCAATATCACAAGCTAAGCAAACACCATCCGCCATTTTGACTGCGAGAGGTTGAGCACCGCCCATGCCGCCAATACCACCGGTGAGTACGAGTTTACCCTTGAGTGTCTTGCCTTCGCCGTAGTGCTTGCGAGCTGCTGCCATAAATGTTTCGTAGGTACCCTGGATAATTCCTTGTGATCCGATATAAATCCAAGAACCAGCCGTCATCTGGCCGTACATCATAAGGCCTTCAGCATCGAGCTTATTGAAATGATCCCAGGTCGCCCACTTCGGCACAAGGTTTGAGTTAGCAATAAGCACACGCGGGCCTTGAGGGTTAGAAGGAAAAACCGCAACAGGTTTACCAGATTGAACAATGAGAGTTTCGTCGTTTTCAAGATTTTGCAAAGTATGAATGAGATCTTTAAGTGCTTTTGGATTACGAGCCGCTTTTCCGTTTCCACCATAGACAATCAAGTTGTCACGATCCTCGGCTACTTCTGGATGGAGATTATTGAGGAGACAGCGAAGAGCCGCTTCTTGGTGCCAACCCTTACATGTTAATTTATCACCTGTAGGTGGTAATGGAATTTGCATACAATTTCTCCTTAGCGAAGTTGGCCGGTGATGGTTTCAACTTCGGTAATAATTTCTGCGTTTTGTACCAGTTGGGTTAAACGCTCAATATCTTTATAAAAGATTCGATCTTCTACAATTGGTGGCACATGTTTTCTAACGAGTGTTACAACTTTTTCTAAGGCGGGTGAGGTTTTGAGTGGTCGCAAAAACTCAAGGCCTTGGGTATTACAAAGCAGTTCAATGGCAAGGCAGTGTTGAACGTTCTTGATAACTTCATGAAGTTTTCTTCCCGCGGTCACGCCCATGGAGACATGATCTTCCTTATCAGTGGAAGTCGGTATTGAGTCGACGCTTGCTGGATGACAGAGACCTTTATTTTCAGAAGCAAGAGCAGCCATGGTTACATGTGCAATCATCAGGCCCGAATTCAAGCCAGAGTTCATCGTCAGAAATGCCGGAAGATCAGAAAAGTGAGGATTCATCATCTTCTCAACTCTTCGTTCAGCGATGTTACCAATTTCAGATACACCCATCGCCAAATAATCCAAACAGAGCGCGAGTGCTTCTCCGTGAAAATTTCCACCGCTAACGACATCCCCTGTGTCGGGAAAGACTAAAGGATTATCAGTTACAGAATTTAGCTCAATTTCTATCACTTCAGTTGCATGACGAAGAGTTTGTCGACAGGCCCCATGAACTTGAGGGATACAGCGAAGTGAATAGGGATCCTGAACTTTTCCGTCGTCAGGATGGGAGTTGATAATCTCAGATCCAGTAATAATTTTGAGTAGGTTAAAGCTGACATCAACTTGCCCAGGTTGTGGTTTGAGTTTTGAAATGCGAGCATCAAAAGCCGAAGGTGTCCCACGTACAGCATCTAGTGTGAGACAGCTGATGATGTCGGCTTGTTTCATGATATTTTCTGTATCAATAACGGCCATTGCGCCTAATGCAAGCATGACTGATGTGCCGTTGATTAAGGCAAGGCCGTCTTTCGGTCCAAGCTTCGCTGGCTCAAGGCCGACTTGATGAAGAGCAAAATCTGCACGAACAATTTTTCCTTCAAACTCAACTTCACCTTCACCGATTAAAGCAAGAGCAACGTGTGAAAGAGGGGCGAGGTCACCCGAGGCTCCGACTGATCCCTTTTCTGGAATAACAGGGGTAATGCCGTGATTAATCATATCCAGAAGGAGTTTAACAGTTTCAGGGGTTACGCCGCTGTATCCTTGAATTAAACAGTTCGCGCGAGATATCATAATCGCGCGAGAGACATCACGACTAAAAGGACTTCCTACGCCCGTACAGTGTGAACGAATAAGATTGTATTGAAGTTGAGCGAGGTCAGCTTCTGCAATTTGTTTTGAAGCAAGAGCACCAAATCCAGTGTTAATTCCGTAAACAGGTTTTCCCTTCTTCACAATATCGAGAACGATCTGACGTGATTTTTTCATTCCCTCCCATGCTGTAGGAGCAATTGAAAGATGAATATCACCTTTCTTGGCAGTCGCAATATGGTAGAGGCCCTTTAGGGTGAGATTAGTTCCGTTGAGTTCAAATTTTTTCATGTGTTCCTAGCGCAATTGCGCAATTCTTGTTCCGTAGTTTTTTTGTGGTTCTGCAAATACAAATGATCCAGCGACTAAATTGTTAGCGCCAGCTGTTGCCAATGATTTGGCATTTTGGTCTGTCACTCCACCGTCAACTTGAATTTGAAAATTCATTCCGTACTGTGTGCGAATTTTTGCGAGCTCTTTAATTTTATCCTCTACTGCAGCGATAAATGACTGTCCACCAAACCCAGGATTAACCGACATAAGCAAAACGAGATCAATCTGTTTGAGAAGGTAGTGAGGAATTTGATTAACCGGCGTTGAGGGATTAAGCGAGATACCAACTGATGGATAAAGTCCCTTCGCCTTTTGAATAAAACGATCATGATGGGTCACAGCTTCCCAGTGAAATGTGAAGTTGTGAAGTCCCACATCCTTAAACCATTCGAGATGATCTTCGGGATTCGTCACCATGAAGTGAGCATCTAGCGGATGCTTCGTAATTTTTCTTATATTTTTTAGAACTGTTGGGCCGAAAGTAAGGTTTGGTACAAAGTGGCCATCCATCACATCAAGATGAATCCACAAATCTTTCTCACCCTCGAAACGCTGAAGTTCTGTTTTGAGATCAAGAAAGTCTGCTGATAATAAACTTGGAGCAATAATCATGGCTTCTCCTTGAGAGGCGAGGTCAGTTTAAGTTCGGAACGCCAACCGTTTAGAAGCTCAGTATCTGTGCTAGCTTTTTTGCCTTCTAATTGGATGCGACCAAGACGAAGAGCTCCATCCAAGCATCCAACAACAAGTGTATTCATGTGATTTTTAATCTCACCAGCCTTTACTGCTGCAGAGATTTTTTCAAGTTGAAGTACTTTGAGTCTTTTGCCATCAACGAAACAATATGTTCCCGGCCAAGGATCCATCGCGCGTAAACGGTTGATAAGTTGCTCTGAGTTTTGTTGCGCAAAATCTAAATAGCCATCTTCTTTTTTAAGAGTAGGAGCAAAGCTCACGCCTGCCTCGTCTTGAGATACAGTATTAATTTTAGCAGAGATAAGGTTTTCGATGAAATCGTTGCAAGCCAGTGCGGCCTGCATTTTAAGGCGAGTTGTCAGTTGTCCACCGGTCTCTGTCGACGAGATGTTTACTGGATGGGAGTGTACAATATCACCGGCATCCATTTTCTTAACCATCTTCTGGATAGAAACGCCGGTACTTTTGTCACCATTCCAGAGTGCGTACTGGATGGGAGCAGCTCCTCGATATTTGGGGAGAAGTGATGTGTGAATATTATAACAGCCAAGTTTTGGAAGTTTTAAAATACGATCACCTAGGAATTGAGCGAAGGCGAGTACGATCATGAGATCAACACCGTCGCTTTCCCATTGAGACAAAATTTCTGTTTCTTTATTAATGTTTTCAGTTTGAACTAATTTGAATTTCTGCTCGCGAGCAAATTGGATGACCTCAGGAGACTTTAACTCTTGTCCGCGTCCTGCTGGACGATCCGGCATAGAAACAACCGCCACAACTTCAATAAGTGGATGATGCGCTAAAAGTTCAAGGGTCGCGACGGCAAAATCCGGCGTACCAAAAAAAACTGTCTTAAGTTTTTTCACGCACATCCTTCGCTAAAGGCGTTTTTTATCTTTTAAGAGTTTTGTTTTAAAAAACTTTTTCTTCAAAGGACTAAGGCGATCAATAAGAACGACGCCGTCGAGATGATCATTTTCGTGTTGCAAGCAAACGGCGAGGAGATCGTCTGCTTCAAGCGTTCGCTTTTCACCTTTGAGGTCTTGGTATTCAACAACAATTTGTTCAGCTCTCGTGATTTCTTCATAAACATCAGGAACACTCAAGCAACCTTCTTTGCCGATAGTCTCTCCCGTTTTTTTTGTGAATACGGGATTGATGAAAACCATCGGATTGAGATTGGTAAACTCCATCTCTTCTTTGCCGTCGGCCCGGGTTACTTCTTCGCGCTCGAAGTCGATATCAACGACAAACATACGAATTGATATTCCAACTTGAGGGGCGGCCAGACCAATGCCTGGCGCGTGGTACATGGTGTAGAGCATATTCTGAACAAGAGTTGCTAACTCTTTATCAAATTTCGTCACAGGCTTGGCCACCTGCGCCAAAATTGGCTCTGGATAGGTATAGATGGGGAGCAGTTCTCCCTCTAGGCGATAATTTTCCAAAATCATGCTTTTTTATAGCATGTTCAGAGAGGGATTAAAACGCGAGTTTCCGATTACGAATGTATGTCCAAATCGAATAAGCGAGGAAGGATCCGGGTACCATATAAGCAGCAAGCCAAGACGGAATTTTGCCACTTTGGCCGTATGATAAGGAAGCCGAAAAACTCACCCAAAAAACAACGGTCAAAACGAGGGTGATGGCGACGTTTTTGCCAAATGAGTCAGACCGACGGCTGGGTTTATACATGGCGCCAATGGGGATAAGCGCAAAAACTAAGCAGGCGAGTGAGAGAGCAAGTTTTTGATGCAAAATAATTTTATATTCGTTGGTATTGATACCGGTTTCAGCAATTTTATTCACAAACTCATTCAAGCTGAACCAATTCAATGTTGTTAAATCAGCTTCAAATTCCCCAAAGTCTTCAGGTGTTTCATTGAGGGCCAATTCTTGTTTGGGTAAGACACTTTGGCGCGGAAACCGGCTTCCCGTTAAATCTTCTAGTGTGTGTGCATTTTCTAGGCTCCACAGATTACCTTGCAGATAGGTGGCCTTGTCAGCCGTCAACACACGAGTCGTGATGCCCTCAGCAGTATGGTAATAAAATCGAATATTCGATAAGGTTTTTTTCTTTTTATCAAACTGTAAAAAAGTGGCGAAATAATCTTTGGATTTAAACCAAAACTGCCCACCGTCGGCCATACTGCGAGTGAGATATTTTCCCTCATACTCGCGGCTTCTTTCTATTTCTTGTCGTTTAATTTTATTAGCAAAAGGCTCAATGAAACCAAGATTAAAAAATTGAGTGCCGACCACAGCGAGTGAACAGACACCGATAATTATAGTTATTCTAAGATGCGAAAAACCGGCGGCAAGTCCCGCAATGAGTTCGTTATGAGATTTAAGTTTATTAAATGTGAAGAGAGTTGCGATTAGACAAGTTACGGGAAGCATTTTTCCGGCGAGGTCTGGCATTTTTAAAAGCCATTCAAGTAAAACTCGTTCGCTGTCTTTGCCACGTAAAAAACCATTAATGATATCGGCACTGGTAATAAGCATTAAAAGTGCGATTAGTGCACCTAATAGTGACTTAAACCATCCGCCAACAAATAAACGAGTGAGTAGACTCATGATCAAAGTATACGTTTGAGCGGGCCGCTTGAGAACCAACTTAAAAAACAACGAAACAAAGGTGTACTAAAGCGATCTAATCCTGGATGGCGTTCAATAATCCTGAGCCAGCGGGTTGATAGACGGTAGTAAAGATCTATAAGAGAGATGCCACCAGGTTGTGCCTGTAGCCAGATTTTAAACAATCGTAGGTTTTGCGTCGTCGAATGCTCCTCACCAAAACAATGAGTCGCGATAAAACACTTACGAGATTTAACAAAGATCTGTTGATAGGCATCAAAGAAAACTTGATGTTGTCGAAATCTGAACTTTTTCAAATGCTTCCGACACATTTCAGAATTTACCACTTGATAAGGTTGATTCGCCGTAAAAAGCACAAACTGTTCGAGTGATTTTTTTACATCATCATCAAATTTACCGGTAGCATCGTAAACCTTGGCTAACTCAAAGTAGAGATGGCTGATCATCAGCATTTCAGTAATGTCTTTATTTTTATCAAAGTGCGCGGGCCTAATTTCATAGATATTAGGAATGCGATTCACTTCCGCAACAGTTTCTAGGTATTCAGTATAGCGACGAATTGCTGTAACAAAATCACCTTTCGCAAATGCTTCTTTTCCCTGCCTGACATTGGTGATGCGTGTATCGTACTTATGCTTGAGCATAAGTTTGTGCTCACGTTCTTTGAGCGCGTCTTTGACTTGCTTTTTATACTGACCACCGGTTGCCATATAAAGGCTTATCGAACGAGTGAGGTGGTGGCCTAAATATTTAGAATCTCAAATTAAAAGCGAATGAAACGTCGGAAATTTTTTCTCTGCGATAGAGAAAACCAAGTTTGTCTTCAATTTGCCGGGAATTTCTCATAGCAAAATCGACGCCTAATTTTGGACCTGTCCAACTTACTCCCCAAGATTCACCTTCTAAGTTCAAGGCACGATCTTGATAGCGTCCTGCCCGAATAAAAAGATCTGCAAATGGGTTATATTGTGCAGCTCCACGCCAAATTCTTGAGTCAGAAAAATCAATTGTAGGATCGCCACCAGCATCAAAAATAATCATAAGTCTTTCGGTCAAGTTATACTGGGCCCCCACCGTTGCACGTGATTCACCGGGGGTTGCACGTCCTGGGTCATCCCAAGTTGCTCCAAAAATTAATGAAGGAATATAGACCCAAGTTAAGCCAAGAGTTACTGGGTGAGAAACGCGGTGACGATAGTTGTACTCTTCTGGTCGGGTATCTTCGGTATATTTATAGATAACACCAAAAGCCATGCTCTCCCCTAAATTAGAGGCCAGGGTGGCTGTTCCGCGTTTGCGCTGAAATCCATTTTCTTTTTGGTATTGATAACTGAAGCCACCCTTAATGGTAGAAGCATTATCAAAAAGAAAATAACCTTCCTGACGGTTGCTTTTAGAAAAAGTGCGTCCGTCCGTGTCGCGTTGGTCATTCTTACTTTTAAGATCTGAGTTCGTGTTTTGATAAGAAACAAAAGTGTCTGAGAAAAAAGCTAAAGAAGCTGGGTTAAGAATAGCTGTTTCTGAAACAAGCAGTGATGCAACACCAGCACCACTCGTGGAGACGAGACGTGTTGTTTGAAACGGCCTAATTTGAGCCGCAGCGTCGAGAGAGAGTAAGAGACAAAAAACTAAGATGAGTCGCATGATGGAAACCTATGATATTATGCTATGCTCACTTTCAAGCTAAACCAATATGAGAGCAGAACTCAAGGACTTTCATGAAAATCAAGAAAGCAGTCATTCCAATAGCTGGAAAAGGGACAAGATTCCTGCCTGCAACTAAACAAATTGCGAAAGAAATCATTCCAATTCTCAACATCCCAATGATTCATCACATTGTAGTTGAGGCGGTAGAGTCTGGCATCGAACAAATTATATTTGTTACCTCTGCGGGAAAATTCGCAGTTGAGGATTACTTTGATCGCAACCAAGAGTTAGAAGCTTTTTTGGAAAAAACCGGAAAGCATGCAGAATTAGAAATGATCCGAAAAATTGGCACGATGGTAGATGTGACCAGTGTGCGCCAGAAAGAGCAACTCGGTTTAGGTCACGCTGTTTTGATGGCCGAGGAACTTGTGGGCAAAGAAACGTTCGCGGTTTTGTTGGGTGACGATATTGTTGTGAGCGACATCCCTTGTACACGTCAGCTACTCAATGCTGCTAAAAAATATGGAGATTCGCCTGTTATTGGAGCAATGGAAGTACCCATTGAGCAAACCAGCCGCTACGGAATTATAAAAGGCACCGAGGTTTCGGGTGATCCGCGCACATTGCGTATGCAGGGGATGGTTGAAAAGCCTAAGCCAGAGGTTGCACCATCAAGATTGGCCACTCCTGGACGCTATATTTTATCGTCAGATATCTTTGCCATTTTAAAAGAGATTCCTCGCGGAGCCGGTAACGAATATCAATTAACAGACGCGATAAATGTTTTGTGTTCACGGCGTGAAGTCTATGCACATATGTTTGAAGGTGAGAGATTTGATACGGGTCATCTGTTGGGTTATCTAGAGGCCACTGTAGATTTTGCACTTAGAGATCCGGCACTCAAGGATTCTTTTAAAACCATCATTCAGGATCGCCTCAAAAGACATGGAGTTAAATTGTGAAAAAACTTATTCTTCTATTGGTTTTAAGTTTTCCTGCGTTTGCTTATGTCCCCACAGTTGAATCACTTTTTCGCCATGGTGGAAATCCTGATGTAACAGCTAACGCCATTTTATTATCTGGCAAAGTGTCTCTGTATAATCCGTATGATGAAAGGTTAGTAGATGAAAAAGCTGAAAGTTTCTGGGTTAAGTGGGTCTATAATATAACCCCACAGAACAAACTAAAGCTTACTCAGCTCATCTATCGTGCCCCCTCGATGACTGAAGCCTCGCTTGTTAACAAAACATATATAGCTGATCTGACTCCGCAGTACTTTGGTTCTTCAGCTCTTAATACCGAGAAGGGCCTTTTTATCTCAATGTTGAACTCTCTTTTGATTAACGATGGATCGTTCATGGTGGAGTTTTTGCGCACCAGGGGTATCGATGTGAAGCTTAATCAGGAGTTAATCAATAATGATAAGAAAAATCTCATGCAAAGATACCGTGCATGGTTGATAAAAAATAAAGGTGGTCGTGGGGCGGTTGATGAATCGCCGATTGCTCCGAATAGTGTCACAGAGAAGGAAAGGGTTGATGCAGTCATGGCATCTTCAATGTATCTAGATACGAAACAAGTAACATTGGCACGTCATCAAGGTGAGCCAGCTTGGCAAGTTAAGGCCGATGGATTTGAAGCATGGGTGAATGATGAAAAAAGAGAGTTGCGCCAACTGACACTTAAGAATGGTGCTTCTGAAACAGATATTCAGTTACGGGACTTTATCTTCTTCAGTGGAACAAATGCCATGCCTCGAAACATACTTGTGAAAGGTCAGCAGGATCAATATTGGCAGGTAGAAATTTTAGGTGTTAAGCAATTCAATGAGACAATGAATGATCTCGTTGCACGCCTTCGTCGTTATGATCAAATCCTACAGCAGAAACAGGAAGTGATGGCCCGCCCAGCATTTATGCTCTGATGTATTGTCGAGTTGCTGTTAATTATCCAGTTAAGAATCAAGGCTTGACCTATCAGGTGCCGGCCGGGATGGAACTCCATATTGGCGATATGGTCGATGTTCCATTGGGAAGAAGAAAAGAAATTGGTTGCGTGCTAGAGGTTGATGTCGCAGCTCCTGAGGGTGTTGTCGCTAAAGATGTACAGACCAAGCGAGATGACTATCCCCAGCTTTCGACAGATGATCTCAAGCTTTTTCAGTGGATGTCAGATTACTATCATTACGGCTTGGGCCAATTAATTGCAGACAGTTTGCCGGCAACTAAAAAAAGACCTCGTCCTTTAAAGCCAATTCAAGGTGCGGGAATTGATCCAGGATTTTCTCCAACGACAGCGCAAAATTCGGTTATTGATTCTATAAAGTCTCATGGAAATAGTTTTTCAAAACATCTCATCCACGGGGTAACGGGTTCGGGTAAAACTCTCATTTTTCTTGAACTCATTCGTTCAGTGCTTGAGGGAGACAAGAGTGCACTCTACCTTTTGCCGGAAATTAATCTTACACCGCAATTTGTCGAAACTTTTAGTCAGCATGTGAATGTTCCGGTTTATACGTTTCACAGTGAAGTTACTGCTTCAGAAAAATTTCTTATTTGGAAAGAAGCCTCTGAGGCGAAAACACCATGTTTGTATATTGGTGTCCGCAGTGCTGTTTTTCTTCCGATCCAAAAGTTGGGACTCATCGTTGTTGATGAAGAACATGATGGATCGTTTAAGCAAGATGATCGCTGTTCTTACAACGCTCGTGATGTTGCAATCAAGAAGGCCCAGATTTCAAATTGTCCTGTGGTGCTTGGTTCAGCAACACCTGCACTGGAAATCTGGCAGCATTTTACATCTGGCATTCCTTTGACGTTTTATTATCCATTACGCGAACGTGTGACCGATGCCTCGCTGCCTGAGATTGTGCTCATCGATACAAAAATAAAAAATAAAAACGTAGACCCAGCAGAAAACACTTGGCCGTTGCATGAGGATTCAATTAAGGCCCTTAAAGAGGCCTTAAAAAATAATGAGCAGGCCCTGGTTTTTATCAATCGCTTAGGGTTTGCCAACTATGTGCAGTGTCGTGCTTGTGGCCATCAATTTCATTGTAAAAACTGTTCAGTAACCATGAGATTTTTTAAACAAAAAAACATCTTGAGTTGTCAGCATTGTGATTATCATGAACCTATGCCCCAAGGTTGCCCAAAGTGTGGAAATCTCACATTGTTACAAAAAGGATTTGGTACTGAACGAGTTCAAGAAGAATTAAAAAGAGTTTTGCCAGAAGCAAAAATTGAAAGATTTGATCGTGACGAAATTAAAACGTTTAAAGAATTGCAGGACAAGTTGTCGCGTTTTCACTCAGGCGACATCGATATTCTTGTTGGGACTCAGATGCTATCAAAAGGACATAACTTTAAACGGGTCAAAAAAGTTATTATTCTTGGAGTGGATAATCAGCTCAATATGCCGGATTTTAGAGCGAGTGAAAAAATTTGGCAGACAGTTGTACAGGTTGCTGGTCGAGCGGGCCGTTATTCACATGATGGGAAAGTTTATATTCAGACAGCCAATCCAGAATCATCGCTTTTTGAGCTGATTCAAGCGCAATCTTTTGATGGGTTCTATCAACCTGAAAGTAACATACGCAAAATGTGCGAGTGCCCTCCGCACTTTCGGTTGGCGGCCCTTTATTTTAGTGGTCGTGATCAATCCAAATTGATTGTTCATATGTCTGAAACAGTGGAACCAATGTTGCGTGGACTTTGGCAGCAGCATTTTTCGAAAGTTCAAATTCTGGGGCCGAGACCCGCGCTTATTGAAAAGAGGGCCAATCAGTTTACCTGGACAGTGTTATTAAAGTCTCAGGACATCAATCAGTTACATAATATGTTGAAGTCTTTTCAACTAAATTGGTCAGCAATTTCAGGTGTTTCACTCAAAGTTGACGTCGATCCTCAACATCTTTCCTGAGTTTTTCTCAAGATAACCCCAATTTCAACCGAATAGGCAACGAGATGACTTAAGGTCTGACCAGAGGTTTGCTTATGAAATATTCATTATGTTCCCTTGTTGTTGCTCTTGCACTTGCTGCGCCTGTGCACGCCAACGATTTACTACAAGGACTTCTCTCTTCTCAAACAGATGCTGCTGGCTCCAGAGTCAACAGTAGTAGTGGGGGGCAGGGAACACCGACACAAGCAACGACACCAGTAGTTCCGAGTGTGACCTCGAGTGCATCTTCGCTGAACTGTCCGAGCTCAGGTCAAACCACATTGCCGCTTAAATATGTTGCAGCGATGTTGCGAACCAAGGGCGCATCACTTCAATTGTCTCATGACACAGCTCAAAGCCGGCTTAACGTGCGTGGCGGTGATTTCCTTTCTAACTGTAATGGCATGCTTGAGTGGGGACTAAGAACTCCTACAACAGATTTTCCAAACTACGTTGTTGAATTGAAGATTAAAACCTGTGGCGCAGAAACTTGTGACTATAAAGTCATGGAAGTGAATGATGCTAAAGAGCAGGTTGAGAAATCGATAAAAGTGAAGCCCGACTTTGCTGGCTTTCAGCAATGTTTAAAAGAAACTGGTGTAGTAGATGACAAGGGAGCGATCCAGGCCTCTAAAATGGTCATTCGTGATTTAGATTTTTCATTTGATGGTGTTGAAAGCACGGGCAACGTTTGGTTCGGCTCACATCTTCCAATGGCCAGTGCTCTTTATAAAAAACAATCCGAAAAAGATTGTTACTATATGGAAGATATTCGCCAAGGTGGATATGCCGTTTATTCAAGTGAAGATGCAGAAAGAATGCGCTTAGATGAGCAGGCCCAACTTATTTGTGACAGTGGCAACTATCGCCATATCGCGGACTTCTTAGAGCGTTACGGCCAGTACTCTGCAACACTTGGTGCTATTCGTGATGAGTTGATTATCAAAGATTATAAAGATATTGCCGAAAAAATTCGCAAAGGCGAAAAACTAGAGACGCTCGACTATTCAGTAGTAGCAGACTTTCAGCGATATATCGTTGATCCTCTGACGACTCGTATCTCTGACCTTTATGAAAAAATTGGCGGTTTACCTAACGGACAAGAACGCCGCCTTAAAGAAGAAGAGCTCAAAGATCTGATGAAGCAATTGGCTTCGTATAAGTCTTCACCTTATGTCTCTGACAAAGAGATTGATAAACTTCTAGCTAAAGGTCTCTTTGATGAAGCCGCACAGGTGAACACAATTCATCTCACGGCTCAGAACTATGGCCGATTAGGTGCAGAAGAGAATGGGGTTCGAATCAATCCTCGTACTGCTCGTCAGCGTATTTCTGCTGGCAAGCAAGACTTCCAACGACTCTTGGTCGGCCGTCGTGATCAGTTTGATGTTCAAACTGGCCGCGTACTTGGAAAGTCAGAGCATTACTATGGACTTGCTTCTCAACACAGAAAAAATATTCAAATTCGCACAGGAAATTTCCAGCTAGAGATTAATGAGGAAGTAGGCCGTATTACACAACCTAATGGCTATTGTTATAAATACTTCCGCAACACTCAACGCTGTGTGCAGGATTCAATGCAACGTATTCAAGAGTTGCGCACCATGCTTGAGCGCTATAACGAGTCGGATGCAAAAATTGCCAATGACCTTGAAGTGAAAGCAAATCAATACCGCGAATGGGAACGCCAAGGTTCACGTTATATTGCTGCTCAAAATGGTGAAGAAGAAAAGCCTGAAGCCAAACCAGAAGAAGAAACATCTCGCAGTCCAAGTGTTGAAGCCCCACGCGTAAATCGCGAAGGTGAAGAACAGGCGATGTATCAATTTCAATTCAACAATCCACAAGCTCAGCAGCAGCTTCCTACTCAGCAGCAACAGATGCCGGGTATGCAATACAATCCACAAATGCAACAACAGCAGTACTCTGGCCAATTCCAAAACCAGATGGTGGGTGCACCATGGGGCCAGCAGCAGTTCCAAAACTACAATCCATACATGTCTCAAATGCAACAGCCGATGGGTTATGGATTCCAGAATGGTGGCCAGGGTTATACTTTTAACTTTAACGGGGCCATGGGCCAACAACCAACCAACAACATGTGGGGCCAGCAACAAAACCCATATGCTTGGGGCCAACAACAGCAAGGTGGTTGGGGTCAGCAACAACAAATGGGTTGGGGTCAACAGCCGCAAGTTGGCTGGGGGGCTCAAGCAGGTTGGGGCGCACAGATGGGCGTGCAACCCTGGATGGCGCAGTCACCGATGTCATATAACATGGGTGCTGGGATGAATTACTGGCGCTAAAACAAAAAAAGCCTCCTTGCGGAGGCTTTTTTTTTAGAAGTCGATTCCAAGTTTAAGACCCGCACCGAGCACGTTCTCAACTTTTAATTCGTCATCGGCATCGTTATTAAAGGCGTAGTAATCACCTACGAGCCAATATCCTAAAAAGCCTGAGACATTTACGTTTGGATTCCATTGATAAGCAAAGCCCAGGTCGAGCTCCATACCGTAATCATCGTCTTGATCCGCAGTTGAATCAAATGAGTAACCTTCTTCGTGATGGTAAGAACGCTGACCGGCTTTTGCTGTTTCCATAGCAGTTGCCATGATCGCGGCCGCGCTCCAGGTCCACTTATCGTTTTTGTAATTTGAGTAAAGCTTGAAGAAGCGAGCATTACTAATTCCGCTATCAAAGATACTTTGATTGCCTTCATTGAAAGCTGTGTAGTTATAACGGAACATCAATTCAGCAATATGATAGTTTGGGTTTAGCTGCATGCCTTCAAAGCGTTGTGAGCTACCTTTGTCGCCTCCGACTTGACCGGCATGAAGACCAAAGTCCCAACGAACGCTCGGGCTCCAGATCACTTCTGCTAAGGCCGACGATGATGAGACTTTAGATTTTGTACCATCGTTATAAACCCGGCCGTAATCTCCAGACATCATGGGAACTTCTACTGAGAGATCAACTTTTTCCCACTTCTTATGGAAATACACATCGATCAAGGTAACATTTGTTCTTCCGCGATTAGTGGCGGGGTTATTGATGTCGTAAAGATCGTTATTTGGTTCAGAAAAACGCTTTGTATAAGCGAGAGAAAATTCAGTGTTAGTACTCTTGTTGTCATAACTTGCGACTAGACCTGACTCACGAACATCGCGAGTACCGTTAGCTTCTGGCTTACTCGCGCCCTCATCATAAGTCGCCAAACGTGCCCAGTGTGGAATAAGGGCAAAGTTACCAATTCGCATTTCACCTTGAATACCGTCGTACTGAGTGAAGAAGCGATCAAATGTCCCTTTCCCTGCGTGAAGAATAGCTCCGCGGCCATATTCCTTGGCGTAACGACCTGCTTTAACTAAAGCAGTGTCAGCATAGAGTTCTGCGTAAAGCTGATTAACATTAAGAGTGCTTCGTTGTGCAGGAACTGTACTGTAGTAGGAGTTGCTGCCGGTATTTTGATCTTGAGTCTGAGTGGCGTTGTCACCCCAAAACCCACCGCGTGTGTGACCACTCGATAATTCACCTTTAATTGAAACAGCATCATTTACGATGAGGTGTGGATTTAATTTGAAAACGTAAGTTTGAAAGTGGGCGCCATTATCGTTGTCGACAATTCCTTGAGTACCGTCATTTTTTGCAGTGGGAACATCGTCTTTAGAGCGACGAATATTGTCGATTAAAGTGGTATCTAGGCCCAATGAACCGCCCCAATCAATAGGGAGCGCCATGGCGGAAGACGTCAACACGAGCAGGGCCACTGCCAGAACAAATTTGGTCGAGCGCACAAAAACTCCTTGAATTACAGAAACACTGAAAAACACGATAGAGCAAAGGCTGTCAGTCTGTCCAAAAAAAGCCCCCAAAGATTGAGGGCAAGTACGAGGCATTTTATGGGTTCTTTCTTGCCATTATCCTTGGCCCTAAGTTACATTCGAATCACAATTTTTTTGGCCTCTGTAGGGGTGTCGACAAGTGGTAAGTCAGCAGATTTTGATTCTGCCATACGCAGGTTCGATCCCTGCCACCCCTACCACTTTTCATTGTCCAAGATTCAAGAGGAGTTCAGCGTGAGACGGATTGTACTGGTATCCGGTTCTTCGATCCCTTATCTTTCAAAGAAGATTTCTGAATTTCTTGATGTTCCCCTTGTTAATCCCCAAATACGAAAATTTGCTAACGGTGAAATATACTGCGAAATCGAAAAGAACGTTCGTGGTGCAGATGTTTTTGTACTGCAGTCGACCTGTTCTCCGGTCAATGACTCACTGATGGAGCTTTTGATTATTGTTGATGCGCTGAAGCGAGCTTCAGCTAATTCAATTACGGCCGTTGTTCCCCATTATGGCTACTCGCGCCAAGATCGTAAGAGTGCACCTCGTACACCTATCACGGCCAAGCTGGTGGCTGATTTGCTGACCGTCGCTGGAACATCGCGTGTGATTACAATGGATCTCCACGCAGGGCAGATCCAAGGCTTCTTTAACATACCATTCGATAACATTTTCGCTTCTCCAGTAATTTTGGATTACGTTCGCAAAAATATTCCGCCTGATAATCTCGTTTGCGTTTCTCCTGATGCAGGTGGTGTTGAGCGTGTTCGTCACTACGCCAAGAAACTTACGACTGAACTCGCCATGATTGATAAACGTCGTACTGCTCCAAACGTTGCTGAAGCCATGAACGTGGTCGGTGATGTGAAAGGCAAAGACTGTATAATCATCGATGACATGATTGATACCGCGGGAACCTTAGTTCAAGCGGCTCAGGCCTTGAAAAAGAACGGTGCAAATCGTGTTTACGCAGCTTCAACTCATGCTGTGTTTAGTGACCCTGCAATCACCCGAATTGCCGAGTGTAATGAGTTAGAAGAAGTTATCGTGACTGATACTATCCCTCTCTCTGCCGAAGGTAGAAAAGTTGCTAAAATCAAAGTGCTATCGACCGCTGATATTTTAGCCAAAGCCATCCACCGAACGTTTAACCACGATTCGGTGTCATCACTCTTTATCTAATGTTTCGCTTAGTAGTAGGAGTCGGAAACCCCGGCAATGAATATGCTACTACTAAGCATAACATCGCCTGGCTGCTCTTTGATTCTCTTCCATATACTCGTTCAGTAAATTGGAAATCTAAGTTTAAGGGTGAGTTTTGTGATGTCGATGTTAAGGGCCATAAAACCACATTTTTAAAACCTCAAACTTTTATGAACCTTTCGGGAGAATCCGTTCAACCACTGGCTGCATTCTATAAAATTGCACCATCTGAAATTTTGGTTGTTCATGATGAACTCGATATTCCTTTTGGCCAAGTCCATTTCAAAATGGGTGGTGGCCTTGCCGGTCACAACGGACTTAAAAGTATCGCAGCCAGTTTAGGTACAGATGCCTTCGGCCGTATGCGAATTGGTATCGGTCGACCTGTCCACGGGAGTGTTTCAGACTGGGTTTTATCGGGCTTTCCCAAGGAGCAGCAGGCCTTTCTGCCAAATCTGCTAGAAAAGTTGCAAGTCCCCTTGGAAGATTGTGTGTTAACAGGTATCGCTAAAGCCTCAATCGTGAATAAGAAACCGCTGATTTAAGCGAGGAGTTAGATATGGGTTTAAACGTAGGTATCGTTGGTCTACCGAATGTTGGTAAGTCGACAATTTTTTCGGCGCTTACATCGGCACCAGCAGAAGCGGCTAACTACCCATTCTGTACCATTGAACCTAACGTCGGCGTGGTTCATGTTCCAGATCATCGCCTAGATAAACTAGCCACACTGGTAAAACCAGAACGAACAGTACCGGCCATCGTTGAGTTCGTGGACATCGCAGGTCTGGTGAAAGGTGCTTCGAAAGGTGAAGGACTTGGTAACCAATTCTTGGGTCACATCCGTCAGGTGGGCGCTATTGCTCACGTGGTACGTTGTTTTGAAGACGGCGACATTATTCACGTTTCAGGAAAAGTTGATCCCATAGATGACGTCTCTACAATTAACGTAGAGCTCGCTCTTGCTGATCTTGAGTCTGTTAATAAGCGTCTCCAAGGAATTGATCGTCTCATTAAGAGCCAAGACAAAATAGTTTCCACCAAAGGCAAAATTGCTAAACCGATTCTTGAAAAATTGGTGAAGACACTTGGTGAGGGTCTCCCTGCCAGAAGCTTAGAACTTGATGCGGATGAGAAAGAAGCCATCCATGATTTACATCTCATTACCATGAAGCCATTGATGTACGTATGTAACGTTGATGAAGCGAATCTCACTAAAGAAAATGAGCATGTTAAAAAAGTTCGTGAAATTGCTGCCAAAGAAAATGCAGGCGTGATTACAATTTGTGGAAAAGTTGAAAGTGAAATTGCGGCCCTTGGTTCGAAAGAAGAGAAAGAAGAGTTCTTGAAAGAAATTGGCATCGAAGAGTCAGGTCTCTCGAAAATGATTCGTGCCGGTTATAACCTTCTCGGTATGTACACCTATTTCACTGCTGGAGTGAAAGAAGTGCGCGCTTGGACTTTTCCAAAAGGTTCAAAAGCACCACAGGCGGCAGGTGTGATTCACTCTGACTTTGAGCGTGGATTTATTAAGGCAGAAATTTATCACTGTGAAGACTTATTCAACCTACTAACGGAAGCCAAAGTTAAAGAAGCTGGCAAGTTCCGCATGGAAGGCAAAGAGTACGAAGTGAAAGACGGTGATGTCATTCACTTCCGCTTTAATGTTTAATTATTTAAAACCTAGATCTAAATCATAGATCTGGTTCGGATTCGCAGGGTCTTGAAGATCCTGCGAAGCTACCAGTGTCTTGTAAAAGAATAAATTCCTAAAAATCAGTTTTACGTAATTACGTGTTTCCAGAAATGGAATCATTTCAATATTTCGAAGTAAGTCATCACCTGAAAAATATTGGCCTTTCCAGCGTTCAACCCTAGATTCGCCAGCGTTGTAGGCCGATAGTACATATACTAAATTTCCGTTGTAGCGTTTATGCAGTTGTTGGAAATACTTAGCACCCAACTCAATATTTTTATTAGGCTGCTCAAGCTGCTTCTCTCTCACGCCACGCTGTAGCCTCTTCGCCGTAGTAGGCATAAGTTGCATTAGACCTCGGGCCCCCACTCTAGACTTGGCTTCGGGGTTAAAAACAGACTCTTGGCGAATAAGTGAAAGAAGTAATAAGGGGTCAAGCTTTGCCGTTTTAAGTGCGCGCTGAAGTTCACTCATATAGGGTTGCGGATACAAAATTTCGAGCAAAAATCTGTTAAAGAAAACTTTCTCTTGATCAAGTGCTGAGTAGATAACGCGAAAACTTTCGAGATAATTTTCTTCTGATCCTATCAATGCGGCGTTTATAAGGTTGATGTCACTTTGAACCGCTTTGATTTTATCTTTGTCTGTCTTAAGCAATATCCCAGGAATAAAACTCTTCTCGAAGCTTTTAAGTTCCGCTGCTAGAAAGGACTTGTTATCGAGTCTTGCCCAGGCGCGCAGCCTTTTCCAAGCTTCCCACATAGAAGCATCAATTGATGCAGGATCAAGAGTAGGCTTATTTGTTTCATCTATCGATCGATAAAATTTGAGCGCTGTCGATTGTGAATGATGTGATTGCAGCGCTTTGGTTGCCATTATTCCATAAAAGCTCAATGGGTGACGTTTGATTAATTCCTCCCAGCGCTCCTTGGCTTCATTATGCTTTTCATTTTTCTGCAAGGTGAGAGCAATCCAGAACTTGAGTCTTGAATCAATAAGCTTGCTATAGTTTGAAATGATATTTTGGCCATTTAACCACTTATAAGCGTCTTTCCATTCATCTTTCGCACCCCACATCCAGAGTCTAAAAAACCATGCATCTTCTCTCTGTTCTGCATTGCCGTTTTTTGCCACGTAATCAAATATACGACTGGCCGAATCACCATAGCCATTTCTCCAAAGATTTTTCCCTAAGTCCGAAAATCTTCCGAGAGATGTCATTTGAGGCAATCTTTGTAAGTTAAGTGACATCCAAGCAAGAATTTGATCAGCGCGAGTTGCAGTGACGTCTCTTTTTTTCTCATCAATAGACTTGTAGAGATCTTCAATCATGCGTGAAAACTCAGTGTAGAAAACTTGTCTCATTGATTCAGAGTCAAGGCCGTACTGCTGAATGTGGCGAGTGAGATCGGGTGTAATGGTAATAAGTGGTAATATGTCTCTTGGTACTTGGCGATTACGCTTGATGACTTCTTCAATTACTAATGTTGAAAGAACGTTCATCAGGTCATCTTTTCCCTCAAAACGCTGGAGAAACCAAATAAAGTCAGGACGGTTGCGTCCATGCAGAAAGAGATACATGAATTTTTTTAGAAAATTCATATCAGTGATGGTGAATCCACCATCGGCCAATGCCTTTGGGGCCATCTGCTGGAGTGCTATTTGGCGACAGTAATTTATTCGTTGGATGAGTAATTTTCGAGTAAGCCCAAAAGTAGTTCCAAGCCTCTTTCTAAGCTCAAAGCATGTTTGAATGAGCTCTTCGTGAGGCAATGATGAAAAACGTTTGAGATCAGTTAACCATTCGTGGAAAATGGCGAGCCTAGGATTTTTTGATGAGTCCTTGAGACCCTTATCAAGTAAATAGGCGCTGGCATAACCCTTATCGGCGACTTTATAAATTTGCAAAAAATGATCATAAACAATGAGATCAGCGCGCTTAAGTTCTAATTCTGGTCGATTTAGAAATGCATGCCACGGATTAGTGTTCTTTGCCGATGCAGAGACATTAAAATATCCAAAAAAAATGATGAGTAAAATAAGCTTTCGCATCACAAGCATTTTATCATGATATGGCGTGGGAGTCGCTACGAGTTATTCGTTCGGATGAAGTCGTTTTTGGATGTCTTGAAGACGAGCTGTAATCTCTTGGATTAGAGGTTTTTTGTCTTCTGGAACGACAAGGGAAAGATTGTTCATATAACTGGTTACTTCAGTAAGGTATGCATAATCTTCTTCGTGCTCATCAGCAATACGATCTAGTGCGCTATTAACTTCTTCAGCAACTTCAGGGAAATTATCACCATCTCGGAAGGTGATATTGCTTGGTGGCGTTCCTTGAGAAATATTGCGCAAATAGTTTGTAAGCTTAAACATTGGGCCGGCGATTTTATGCGTTAAAAATATGCAAATAATAAATACAAAACCAATAAAGATGAATTGATAGGCTGCTAAGAAAATCAGTAATTGATTTTTAGCTTCTTTCAGACCATCTGTTGCCTGAGGATTTGCCTTTGCAAAAGATTCAAAAAGTTGAACGATCGTGAGGGGATAGATCAAGCTTGAAATAAAAACCAACGAGCACATAACAAGTGCGAACTTGAGTTGAAACTTTGGATTGATGAGAAAAATAGTTCTCTTATAGGCCGACAATTGTGCACTCCTCAAACTGACAGAATCTCATTACTAATGATAAATCTTGCTCTTAGTTCGCGCCACTTAAAACTCATTGACCAGGAGTAAGGTGACGGGGAAGATATCTTAGCCCATCAGTCGGGGATACCAGGAGAAAGTATGCGTGAGCAGATTGTTAGTCTAATTTCATCAGTGAAAAACCCTGTTACAGGCAAAACTTTTAGTGAAGAAAATCGCTGGAAGGACATCGCAATTGAAAACCAAAAGGTAACAATAACCTATGCCCGCGATGGCATTAGCCCGCAAGACAAGCGTTTGGTCGAAAAAACTATCGCCGAATTTCTAAGTTCAGTTGTTTCTGAGGACAAACTACTTTTAAAAAGTGTCTCTAGTGATTCGGCAGATGTTTTTAAAGCGGTCGGAACTCCGGCAGTAAAAGCTGAACCTGCACAAATTAAAACGGGGCACGCTGCCCCTATGACGAAAAAACCAGTTCCCGGTGTTGGCAAAGTTATCGCAATTGGATCTGGTAAAGGTGGAGTTGGTAAATCTACGTTTACAGTAAACCTAGCAAGTACTTTGGCAAGAAGTGGGAGAAAGGTTGGTGTGATTGATGCCGACATTTATGGCCCGTCAATTCCTATGCTGCTTGGAAAACGTTTTGAAAAACCTCTCGCTAATGAACAAAGAAAAATCGTTCCAATCGAATCACACGGTTTAAAATTTCTAAGTTTCGGCTTATTTATCGAAGAAAAAGATCCAGTCATTTGGCGTGGTCCAATGTTGGGTGGCGTACTTAATCAGTTTCTATTTGATGCTAATTGGGAAGGACTCGATTATTTATTCATAGATCTTCCACCGGGCACCGGTGATATTCAGCTTTCAATGGTACAGAATTGCCAGGTCGACGGTGTTATAATTATTTCAACTCCCCAAGATGTAGCACTACTTGATGCGACCAAGGGTCTTGAGATGTTTCGCAAACTCAATCTTCCTGTGATCGGCATGGTCGAAAATATGAGTTCGTTTATTTGTTCAAATTGCAATCACGAGCATCATCTATTCGGCGAAGGCGGAGTTGAAAAAGCGATCCAAACTTTGCAAGTTCCTTTCTTGGGTAAGATCCCCCTAGAGGTAGAGTTAAGGATGTCAGCCGATTCGGGATATCCCTATATGGCTAATCCTGTTTATGAGGGGCGACCAGTTGCCAGGGCTTTTCAGGCAGTAGCAGAAAAAATTGATAAACACTTTCATCCCAGCGACACAACTCGAGCAGGGCTTTTCTCTCGCTTGTTTGGCCGTTAGGATTATTGCATGACTACTGAGATACCACTTTTTCATTCTCTCGATGAACAAACATTGGTTGGATTTACCGGCCGTATCAATGTTCTCGATCGCACATCACATCAGATGTTGGGAGTGGTGGTGTTGCGTGAGGGACAAGTTTATCGTTGTCAGTATCGAGGCGCTACCGGCCTGAAAGCATTTTACAATGCCGTCATTGAAGGTGCGCAACTCGTACCTCAAGAATTCATTGTTGAGCCAGAAATCATTGAAGAGAAAGATCGCCAGATTCACTATCCTTACTCGGTTTTAAAGCACAAAACAGATGATGTACTCAAACGATTTCAGGCCGTGTCTGGTAAGCGACCGCCGGATCATGTGAAACTCATTGCTAAGGCGGAGTTTCTCGAAGCTCAGAGTGAGGTGTCGGAAGCTGAGTTTCAGGTTTTATGCGCTCTCTCTGAATGGAGTTCTGTTAAGGATCTCTATCAACACTGCAGCTTACTTGATTATGAGATCACCGAAGCTTTGGTCAGCCTCCGACAGCAAGAGGCGTTAAGTGTGGTGGCCCCGCGAACTGGACGATGACTTTTGTAGAAAAAAAGGCCATGATTCCCCTCCAACAAGGGGCTTTTTTATGAAATCTCAGAAGCATAATCAGGGTGAGCTTAAAGAACTTAAGGTTCAAATTGAAAAAGACGTGGTGGAAGCTGTTGAAATCATGTCAACGAACTCGGGCCTAACACCTGCCGAATTAGTGGTCATCGCGCTAAAACGCTTTCGCTCTAGCCACCTCGATTATCTGCGCGCTACCCCACCGACTGAATAAATTTTATTTAATAGACGAAGTGTCTTTTGTTTAGTCACTTCGTCTATTCTGTTGTCTATCGCCTCGTCACCCCCTTAGAAATACCCAATAAATACATATAGTTACATGGTCACCCCGAGGGCCTTCTTTGGCATATACCTTGCTTTAAGAAGGTATATCAATCGGGGAGAACTGTATGAAGACCTTCAAGTTAAAGCGTACGACATTGGCCCTTATGGGGTTTGCATTCGTCGCCATCGGTACCTACAACTCTGTTGTAGTGAACTCGGATGCTTTCATGGACTCTCAGAGTGTTCGCTTTGTTAAGCGTCTCGATGAGATCAATGGGATCACAACTTCAGGTCGCCAACTTGCACACGCGGGCGAGTGGGTTAAGCTACGTTCACCAGTAGTTAAAAAACTTGCTAAGGTTGAGCTCAAAAAAGATGAAGTAACTGTTACGGAGTCAGCTTCAGCAAAAGAAGAAGCACCTTCTGTTCATGCCGCAATCAAAGAAGAGCTCAACTTAGAATTGACTGAAGTGTTCAACGCTAAGAAGTACGCTCAGAATCCTAAGGCCGGTGAGTTTAGCGGAACTTTGAGCGCTAATAATGGAATCATTGAATCAATCAGCGTGAGTCTTCCAAATAACGAATCAGTTGCAGTCACTTTCTCAGAAATGACGGGTAATGTTTTTGAATATGAAATCGATGGCCAAGTATTGAGCGGAATGATGTACCAAATGGATAAGTCGTCATACATGGTGACGCTCACCAACGGTCCATTTGAAGGAACACGTTTGAAGTTTGCTTCACCAACTGCTGTTGAAGAGAATTTCGGAAATAACTCTGCAGAAGTTGCTGAGAATAACGAAAATGTGCAAGCCGAAGTCGCCGTTGAGCCAGAATATGCAGCAGTTCAAAATGATGATGGTTCTCAGTTAGAAGTGGGAACTTTTGGAAATGAGCCTCAAGCCAATCAGGTTGATATTGCACAGAACACTCAACCAGTTCCAGAGGGTGGTTACGGTTTTACTTTTGAACAATCAGCTACCAGTTTTTAATCTCAACATTGAATAAATAAAAAGGGCCCCGAAAGGGGCCCTTTTTATTTGTGCCAAAAAAGCGCTTACTGAATTGTATCTACGAACATGTTCCCACGGCTTGAAGAATCAAGGTGGTCTTTAAGACGGTTGTTTGAGCGACCTTCGCCTTCCCAGCTTACGTGGAAGCGGCCATACCAGTCTGAAGTTGCGCTAGAACAAGAAGCGTAGCCACCATGAAGCTGACCGATTACGCGATGGTCTTGGTCGAAGAGTGGTGAACCAGATGAACCTGGCTCAGTAGTACCTTTGTCCCAGTTTGTTACGCGAACGTGAGTTGCATTTGGAACAATTTCTTCTTTCAAGTATAGAGTAGTTGTTGTCGGATCATTTTCAAAAGAGATGCTCTTTTCGTCAGTAGCAGGGTGGTGGATGGCAACGGCTGAAGTTGCATCAACTCCTGAACGATCCCAACCAGCATAAGTCACACCCCATGTTGCTTCTGGTTGCTTGTTAAGTTTAACAAGTGCGAAGTCTGAGCGAGCAGATGCTGCTAAGAATTGTGACCCTGTGTTGAACTGATTCAATTGACCATTACGAGAGCCACCACACTGAGAAGTTTGGTAGTTCCAGTAAGTAACTAGTGAAGCCGCATTTGAAGCACTGATGCGGCAGTGGTTGGCCGTCATGAAGAATGGAGTACGGTCTTCAGCAGTGTTGTTTACCATGAAGCCAGTACAGAAAGTTGAGCCGCCTGTTGAAATTACAGCTACGGCATTAATTTCATTGCGCCATTCGTCGCCTTCAGAACAAGCAACGTCAACGTTACAAGAGCCAGCTTTCTCCGTTTTTTGAGTGAAAGTACGGAATCCTTGTCCAACAACTCCAAGTTCAATTTCTACTTGAGATGCTTCGTTAGCAGGAACGGTAAGTTCGATAACCACATCATCGCTCATTACCACTGGAGTCCAGAGTTCACGGGCCTCATTGTTGTCTTCAGAAGTGAAGGGACGAACGATGTGCTTGAAATCTGCAGAGCGTACTTCTAAGCGAGCGTTTGGAGAAAGGTGAAACTTGGTGAAACCGAAGTTTAATGAAACAGCGTTTGGAGCTGTTACACGGTGTTGCCAAACCATTTGGCCATCCACTTCAGTCCAAGACTTGTCTGCTAAAGCATTAACTTGGATATTGTGAGGAACTGCAAAACGAGGAGCTTCACCTTTAACTTCACGGGCCACTTCTTGGTCGTGCAAGCTTTTAACATTCAGAGGTGCGAAGAACGAAGTTCCGGCAAAAGCCTGAACTGATAGCGCCAAAAGGGCGATAGTCGCGAAAGACATTTTCATATTTTCCTCCATGGAAACTTTTTAGACTCGGGAAAGCCTATCTAAAACTTTTCAATCTGGAAAAAAGCGAGAGACTCACATCTTCTGACTTTTCAAAGCAAATGAGTCGGGTATTGGGAGGGTTTAACAAGTGTGAAGGTGAGGAGCGATATACTCACTCCTCACCAAAAAAACTATTTTCCGAGTAACTTTTTGAATTCTTCAGTCAACACAGGAACAACTTGGAACAAGTCACCGACGATACCATAATCAGCTTTTGTGAAAATCGGAGCATCAGGATCTGTGTTGATGGCAACAATCACTTTTGACGTACGCATACCTGCTAAGTGTTGGATCGCACCAGAAATCCCACATGCTATATAAAGTGATGGAGAAACAGTCTTACCAGTTTGACCAACCTGCATAGCGTGTGGAGCAAAGCCTGAGTCAACAGCAGCACGACTTGCGCCAACAGTTGCCCCAAGAACATCGGCCATATCGTTCAAGATTTTAAAGTTCTCAGCATTCTTCATGGCGCGGCCGCCAGAAACGATGATGTTAGCTTCAGTCAAATCGACTTTTGTAGAAGCAGCTTTAATGATCTCTTTAATTGCAGCACGAATTTGACCTGCGTCCGCTGCTACGTCAGCAGCTGCACCGGCACCTGCTGTTGGGGATTGCGGCATACCCAATGCATTTGGACGAATCGTAACAAAGTGAGGCTTGGGTCCAGTGAGTTCGACTTTCGCTAAACACTTACCAGCAAATAGTGGGCGAGTACCTGCAAAGGCTCCGCCTTCAAAGACGAAGTTTGTGCAATCAGAAGCACAGCCAGCACCAAAAACAGAAGCAAGGCGCGGGAAAAGATCTTTGCCCGTTGAGGTTGCTCCTGCCATCACATAGTCATAGCTCTTAGACTTGATAAAATTTGAAAGAGCATTGCTGTAACCTTCTGGAGAATACTTATCGAGATTTGATCCCTTAAGTTTATGAACATTGGCAGCGCCATATTGTGCGAGAAGTGCCACTTGGTCTGCAGCAAGGTCACCGATGACGGCAACATCAGCGGCTTGACCTGTAAGCTTGCCTAGAATTTCAAGAGTGACTGGCTTTACTTTGCCATCATTCGTTTCAGTAAATACAAGTACGTTTGCCATATATATCTTCCTTCTTAATTAGATAATTTTTGCTTCAGTACGAAGTAAGCCGACAACTTGAGCCACAACATCTTTCTGTTTAGCCGCATCAGTTGCATCAAACTTCTTGCCTGCTGGCTTCTCAGGCGGAAGACGGAAGCCAGAATATTTCACACGGCGATCAGCATCGCTCACGCCCACATCGGCTAACGAGTGTTGTGCCATTGGTTTTTTCTTAGCTTTCATGATGCCTGGAAGAGAAGCGTAGCGAGGAGTATTGAGACCCTTGTTACATGCGATCATACAAGGTCCGTTGATTTCATAAACCTCTAAGGCGCCACCTTCAATTTCACGTTTTGCTTTAATGGAAGTTCCGTTCATCTCAAATCCAACAACAACGGCCACAGAAGGCATGTCGAGCATTTGCGCAAGAATCTGAGGAACTTGTAGGCAATCATCATCAATGGCTTGTTTGCCAGCAAGAATGAGATCGGCTTTTTTGCCAGACTTATCGATCGCCCCCTTGAGTGCTTTGGCGATACTGAATGAGTCTAAGTTATCGCCAGCCTCAACCAAAATGCCGTCGTCAGCACCCATCGCCATCGCTGTACGAAGCGCCTCAGTATCTTTAACTGAGCCGACTCGGATGACTGTTACATTGGCAGCAGCATTCGCCTGTTTAATTAAAAGGGCCTGTTCAACTGCAAATTCATCATAAGGATTCATAATCCATTTGATTGAAGATGTTTCGATAAATGAACCATCAGCATTCGGGACAACTTTAGTCTCCGTATCTGGGACTTGTTTTACGCATACAAAAATATTCATGGTCGCTCCTTTGGACGAAAATTTTTATCTTAGAACTTCACGGGCGATGACGAGTCGCTGGATCTGCGAGGTGCCCTCGTAGATCTGAATGAGCTTAGCGTCGCGCATGAGTTTTTCAACTGGGTATTCTTTGCTGTAGCCGTAGCCGCCATAAATTTGTACCGCGTCGGTAGTAATTTGCATACAAGAGTCCGCCGCAAATGCTTTTGCGTAAGAGGCTACTTCAGTATTTTTTTGATGTTGATCACACATCCATGCGGCCTTGTAGACCAGTAGACGCGAGGCTTCTACTTTCATTGCCATTTCAGCAATCATAAATTGCACCGCTTGATGCTTGGCAATGGGAACACCGAATTGAATTCTTTCCTTGGAGTAAATCACACTTAAATCGAGTGCTCTCCAAGAACCCCCGAGTGCTGACGAAGCCACCAGTGGGCGAGAATGATCAAGTGTTTTCATGGCAATGGCCCAACCTTCACCAACGCCACCGAGCATATTTTCTTTTGGGACTTTAACGTTATTAAACCGCACTCCGCGTGTATCTGAGGAGCGATGCCCCATCTTGTCTTCTTTTTTTCCAAGTTCGATACCGGCAGTTTTAGGATCAACAACAATGGCACAAATTCCTTTGTGTTTCAGCGCAGGATCGATCGTCGCGTATACAACAAAAAGATGAGCATGTCCGGCATTGGTGATCCACATTTTTTCACCATTTAAAATCCAATGATCGCCACCATCTTTGAGTGTGGTTTTAAGCCCGCCTGCATCTGAACCATTACCTGGCTCAGTGAGGCAGAATGAAGCAATTCTAAAATCAGTGGTGAAAGGAGTGAGAAACTTTTTCTTTTGTTCATCGGTTCCGCCAATCACAATTGGAAGAAGTGCAAGATCATTCGCCATGAATGAGGTGTTCATACCCATGCATCCATAAGCGAGTGCTTCCGAAATGATGACACCATCAAGTGAACTAAAACCGGTACCGCCATACTCAGCTGGGATACAAGTATTTGTGAGTCCAAGTTCCCAAGCTTTCTTGAAAATATCGTGAGGGAAAATTCCTTTTTCATCCATTTCTTGTGCATGAGGAATCATTTCATTGCGCGCAAACTTAAGTGCGAGTTCTTGAATATCTTTTTGTTCCTGACTTAGGGCGAAGTCCATACTGAATCCTTTCAGAGGGGGAGTGCTTCGGTTGCGAATGCCTTTGGGATTGTAAAACATTTTTCGATAGCGTGGAAGAAAGGTAATTCAGATAATGGGCGAACAACAAAACTTCTTTCTCTCCAGCGCTCATGCGGAGTGACGAGTGACGGAGTGCGTATCACTTCAAGTCCCCAGAAAATGATGTCGATATCGAGTGTTCGAGGCCCACGCAGAATGTTTCTCTCGCGTCCGTGCGTAAGCTCAATTTCTAAAAGTTTTCGCATGACATCTGTTGGTGTTTCCCATGGAAGCGCAAACTGAAGAACCTGATTAGCGAACTCTGGTTGACCAACGTAGTCTACTGCCGCAGAAGTGTAGACGCGACTTGCTGCAATGAGTTTCCAATTCTTTTCTAGAGCTTTGCGGGCATTGGCAAGATTCTCTAAGCGATCCCCGAGATTTGATCCCGTGGCGATAATGAGTGCCATAATTTAAGGCGCTTTAACAGGATACATCGTACCAGGCTTAAGCTTTAAGTCGGGATGGTCTTCTTCTATGGAAGGAATGCTTGCTTCCTTCGGTGCTTTTGGAGGTCCCTTCACGCCACATGAAATAAGAAAAAAAAGAAGAATGAAAAACTTAAAACTCAATGGCGACCCCAACATTGAGAATTTCTGAACCGAGATCAGCTTTTACAAACCAACCCGGAACGAGACGTCGCAATAGGGTGACACCAAAAACAGGTCCGATTTTTTTTAATTCATCAATGCGATCTTGTTCTCGTTGTTCGGCTGCGGGATTTCCTTCAATTTTAGAATCTCTCGCAGCAGTTTGTTGCTGGAATCCGATGTACGGCATAATGAAAGAATAAAGTGGGGCCTTGAAGTTAAACTTGATTCGTCCAACCACGTTATTCACTTGGGTCACGACACCCTTATTGGGGAAGTCACTAAATGTAGATTGAGCATAAACGAATTCACCGAACCAATTATCTGAAAATTGATAGGCCCAAGCTCCAGAGAATTGAGTGGCACGCTTACCGCCACCTTCAAGATCAGCTTCATCGACAAAACCCATTGCAACGGAAATGAGATTGTCGGGCTTGATATGACGTTTTGTATTGTCATCAAGCTCACCACTTTCATCCAACACTGAATCGTTGAATAAATCCTCTTCACTTTTAATCGTGGGAGCTTTTTCTGTCGTTTCAACTTTAACTTCGGCTTTTTTGCCAAACATTGAATCGTCCCCACGTATGACTTGGACTTCAGCACCTTTTCTTAGGCGAGACCATTGAGTGAGAGAGTAGATTTTGATTATTTTGATGCCGACTTGGCCCTCATGACCCTTGGCCACAATAGCTCTAGCAGCCAAATTGTTGTCTAGCGCTAAAGAGATGAAGTCACCCTGACCAAGCTGCTGATTGTTATTGGTTAAAACAAATATCTTCTTGGACGCGGAAATAATTTTTATTGTTTCACTAAATACTCCTTCACCTGAAGCATCTTCAGTTAGGGGAGCTTTGGCCTCGTCGACAAGCGTCTGGGCCCGACTTACGCCAGTGAGAAAAAGTAAGGTTACGATAAAAAAGCAGAAATTCTTCCAACCCATGAAAATAGCTTATATGAATGAAACACTGCCGTAAATACGAGCTTCTTTTCTGAGCAGGCGAGTCAAGATTTTCTGTCTTGGGACGGTTAACCTAACCCTCTTCACACTCGTAAGGAGCCTTTCATGGCCGAACAAGTTTTTCAGCAACTCGCTAACAGCAACCAACTTTTTGTAGTGATTGCTGGCAATATCGGCTGCGGAAAGACCACGCTTACCAAGAAGCTCTCTGAGCGTCTTGGTTGGAAGCCTCACTATGAGTCTGTACAGGACAATCCTTATCTTGCGAGTTTTTATGAGGATATGTCCCGGTGGTCATTTCCTTTGCAGGTTTATTTTTTGACCCACCGATTTAATACCCACAAATTTATTGAAGCGACGGGAGCCTCTTGTGTTCAGGATCGCTCGATCTATGAAGACGCTAATATCTTTGCTCGTGCCCTCGCTGATCAAGGCACGCTAGATGATCGCGATTATCAGAACTACCGTACTTTGTACGATACAATGACGCCGTATTTGAATCCTCCAACATTAATGATTTTCTTGCGCAGATCTGTGCCTAAGTTGCTCGAGAGAATTAAGCAACGTGGCCGTGATTACGAGCAGAGTATTCCAGTCGACTACCTCACACGACTTAATAAGTACTATGATGAATGGTACGGGCAGTACAATCTTGGAAAGTCGCTCATCGTTGATACGGATGAGTTGGATTTCTTGGAAAATGAAGAACACTTCAATCGCTTGGTCCTACGAATCGGAGATTCAATCGACCAAAAAGATATGTTTTTTACTTTCTAGCGGCAAATAAAGTTTTCCTCTCTTTTTTAAAACCCGCGCTATAATAAGGTTACTTGTTATGAACGTTCTCATCGAGGAGTGATAATGAAAACTATCGCATGGATGCTATTACCTGCCCTTTTAATGGTGAGTTGCTCACGCACTAAATCGGCAAAAAGTGTTTCTCAAGACACCCCACAGATTGAGCTGTCAGACGCTGATGAGTTTACTGAAACGGATCCGCTAGCGGACACCGACAACTCGCTAGCACTTGATGATTCAGCCATTTCAACTGAAACCACTGAGGCAGGAAACATGCCTTCGTTGGATGATGCTGAACCTGTCGTTTCGAGCGTGGCACCTGTTGGTGCTGTGACTTTGGGAGACGGTGAGGGAGAGTACATCGTTCAAAAGAACGAAACTCTCATGATGATTGCTTTCAAACTTTATGGCGATTACGGACTTTGGCGTGATCTTTCGCGCAAAAACGCAGGTGCTGTGAAGAACGGCATCATTCCTGCGGGCGCAAAAATTAAGTACACTCTGCCTTCTCAGACTTTCGAGTGGAGCCCACAAGGTAATCCATATTTGATTCGCACGGGTGACACTCTAGGCGGAATCTCAGGAAGTGTTTATGGAACATCTAAAAAGTGGAAGAGCATCTGGGACAACAATAAGCCACTTATTAAAGATCCAAACAGAATCTTTGCAGGCTTCACCATTTATTGGTTGGAGCAAGGTAAGGTTCCTGCCGGTAGCTACGAGCTTTAAAATCTTGAGAGGAGGCTTTGTGCCTCCTCTTTTCCTATGAAATTCATAAGTCATGCCCTCCTTTTATTTCTCTTATTATCTTGTGCTCAGGTCAGGATTCCATTCTTTACTCAAAAAGAAGATCCAACGCAGGTAAGGGGATGGACTGACTACGGCCAGGAAGATTACTCGAGACATCTTGCTTCGTTTGAAACGACATTTCTGAATTCAGAAAAGGGACAGGAGCTAGTTCTTGCTGGAAAAGCTCGAGAGTACATTGAAAATTTGGCCTATCTGATCCTGCAAAACAATGAACTTTTCTTTCAAGACAAACAACGTCCACGTATTCATATTATTAAAGATTCGATTCCATATCATTTTTCAATTCCCGGCAAAGTGGTGTTTTTATCAACAGCGCTTGTTAACAAATACATTAAACATGAAGCCATTTTAGCGGCTGTATTGTGTTACGAGTTAATACGTAGTGAAAAAAATCTATACAACAGATCTATCATTATCCCGGTTGGCTATTTGCCAGTCGAACGCATGCTTGCATTTAATAGAATTGAAGTTGATGAAAAAATGGAAATTCATAAGTGGGCCTATTATTCAATCAGAAGATCTGGCTTTGATGGAGAATATTATTTATCTTGGCTCCAAACGATTAACAGAAATACGGCTGACTTTATTCCCCTACAGGGTGATGCCGGTAGTATTTCGAGAGAAGAGGCGTTGTTTAAGGCTTTTATGATTCGACGATCGAAGTCAGAGGATGAATTAACTTATGCTCGTCGCGAATCCTCCAAGGAGTTTTATCAATTTCTCTTCTACGTAAAGGATAGAAGTGTATGAAGCCTGAACAAGCAGAAAGATTCTTTATTGAAGAACTCTTTACTCAATCACTGGATAGAGATCTCGTAAAGAGAGAGAAATTAGATTTGGTTGATAAGTTAACAGGCGATGCATCGACTCGCCGTTATTACCGACTTTTCACGCCGACGAATTCTTATGTGGTCTGTTTGGATAATCCACAACTTGATGAAAGCATTCCCCATCCCTTTGTTAGTAAACAAAACTTTCTTAATTCCGCCGGTGTACGTGTTCCGGCCATTTATGATGCTCAGCTGGCAAAAGGCTACATCCTTGAAGAGGATTTGGGAGATATTACATTCCTAACTTATTTAGCGACGATAAACGATAAAGCGCATGAGCATAAACTCTATCTACAAGTGGTTAATCAGCTTTTGACTTTACACCGTTTGCCACGTGCTCAGATTGAAAAAAGTATGTTGTTCAATCTTTCTTTCGATCATGAGAAATACATGCAGGAGATTGATTTTACTTTTAAATTCTTTTTCACACATTTTTTGAAATTCAATGATCCAGCCGTTACCGCCGAAATAAGAGAAGAACTTAATCGAGTATGTCATCGTTTGGCGGCGCAACCGATGGTTCTCACTCACCGTGATTTTCATTCGAGAAATATCATGGTCAAAAAAGATGAACTAATCTTCATCGATTTCCAAGATGCTCGCTGGGGAATTCCACAATATGACTTAGTCTCTCTTCTGGAAGATTGTTATTACGAACTCAATCCAGAAAACCGTGAAAATCTTAAAAGGCATTATTTTGACAATCTTCCGGCATCTGCCCATGGTCAAGGGGATTGGAATACTTTCTGTCAGCTCTACAACGATATGCTGATTCAGCGAGTGTTTAAGGCCATCGGTAGTTTCTCTTATATCTATGCCACTCGCCAGGATGCTCGTTATTTAAAATATATCGGCTACGGAATGGAAAAGATTCGAATGACTCTGATGAGTGATGATCGTTATACCAAATTGAGAAAACTGTTGTTTAGCGTTTATTATGCAAGCTAAGAAGTGTGCCTTGATTTTGGCCGCAGGCTTTGGGACACGCATGGGGCCGATTGGAAAAAAACTTCCAAAGGTAATGTGGCCAATCTTCGAGAAGAGTCTGCTAGAAATCCAAGTTCATTTTGCTCGTAAACTTGGTTATGAAAATATTTACATTAATCTATTTCATCAGGCAGATGAAATCTTAGAGCGCACTAAAAGTATTCCCGCTTTTGACAATGTAACGTGGCTACGTGAAACACCTGAGATCCTTGATATCGGTGGTGGAATTCACAACCTTGCTCGAAGACCAGAGATAAATTATTCTGGCGAACTATTGGTACTAAACGCAGATCAGTTTCTCTGGTTTACTTCAAGCGATCTAGAAAATTGGAAAAAGAAAAATACTGGCTTTGATGCGATCTTGTTGACCTGGATGGTGAATAGTTCTGATGGGTACAATCGACTTGATTTTGATAATGAAAGATGTTTTAAGGGAATAACTCAGAACAAAGATCTACCTCGTGACACAGAGGTTTGTACTTATTCAGGCAACTCACTTATAAATTTGTCATCTTTAAAAAAAACGACAGGTCCCTCAAAGTTTTTTGAAAGTGTCTGCCCACCTGCTCATAAAATTAAAAGTGCTCAACTTCCCAATGGAGAATATTGGGACTTTGGCACAGCGGATCGCTACTTTACCTCGATGAACAAAATCATTCAGGAGCTATCAGTCGGTAAGGCCGACGAGTTTTTACTTTTTTTAGAGCAGATTAAGGGAATCGATAAAACAAAAATTAATCCAGCGATAAGATCATATAATTGTAATGTTCCAAAATTAATTCACTTAGGTCTGGGAGATGTTTTACCTGAACATCCTCCAGGAATTGTTCTGTCTGGTAAGGCCATTGCGAAAGGCGCTGAGAAATGTCTGGTTTTTGATGGTGAAGTTCAACGCTTAGATTGATCACTCGATTCTTTGATGCATTCCACAGGACAAACCTCAATACAGAGACCACAGAGAGTACAACTCCAGTTCTCGATGTAATACTCTTTCCCATTGGTTACAATGGCCCTTTCAGGGCAAACCGACCTACAATTGTCGCACGAGATACATGTTGGAGCTATTTCTAGCGTTTTCATTTATCATTAGGATAAGGCGCTTATGCAAAATTTGAAAGTATGGACATTTCATTCCGCTGCTCGAAACACGATGCTTTTCATGGTGCTTTCGATATTTTTCCTCATTTTGCAAAAATCTCTACAATCCAGCCTACCATTTTTGAACTTAGTCTTTTTGCAAAAATCATTGATGGATGAATGGGGAATATTGGTCATCGCACTACCAGCCTTTGTTATGACTTATCGTCATAATAGCCATGCTCGATATTTTTTCGCCTTCTTCTGTGCAGCTGTTATTTTTCGAAGTCTGGAAGGACTATTTTTAAATTTCAATAAAGTTCTAATGATCGTGCTTTTCCTCTATGTGTGTATGACATACACCTTTTATCAACTTCTCAGTTGGTCATTTAGTCGCGCAGTTTTTTCACCAAACTATCGACTCGATAATTTAGATGCCCCTATGGCCGTTCGGGTTGCAGTCACTGTTGGTAGTGACGAAAAAAGCTTTCAGGGCTATTTAACGAACTGGGATCAAGAAGGCGCATTCCTTTACTTAGAAGAACCTTGGGATGACCGTATCCGCGAAGTCACGCTCGATATTATTATCGAGGGACATATGTTTGGGGCAAAAGGCTCCGTCGTGTGTGCTGCTTGGGATGGAAAAGGAATCGGGGTAGAATGGAATAAAAAACCAGTCGCCGACAAATTATCATGGAGCGCTCTCATTGATTTGTTTGAAGACATGGGTTGGGAACCAAGACTTTTGAGGTAAGAAATGAAGTTTATCATCATTACATTGCTGCTCGCTGCTTGTGTTAATAAAGCTGATTCACCAGAGGCGGCCCTGAAAGAATTTATTGATTCTCGCCTCGAGAAAATTGTCGCCAAAGATTTTGTCGTCGAGAGAACAACTGGGAAATTGCGCAGCTCTCTTGAGGCGATGACAGAAGAAGAGTTCACTCGCTTTGCCGATCTACGTTCAATCAAGCGCGATACCTTCAAGGTACTTTCAAAAAATTGCCAAGAGAAACGCTGTTACGTGACTTATTCACTCGGATACCGTCAGGCACCCGAAGGTAAAACGACGTGGCATTCTGAAGTGAAAAAAATCGCTGAAGTTCAATGGGTTGAAGGAAAATGGTTGATTGCCGATGTCAGCAATTTAAAAACCTATCACGAATCAGTCGAAACCATCGAAGTGAGTCCATAGCCTTAATGTCATGACTTGATTGACCGAAAAGTCCTCTGGAGGACTTCATGTCAAACGATCACTTCATATCGAGAATGATGGATGAAACTTTTGGAACAGCTCCATCAAATCATATTAGTGATGACTTTCAACTTAGGCGTGAACTCGCACGAATTGGTGTTAAATATTTTGTGGGTGAATGGTCACGGCCCGACATCGCTCGATTCTCTTTAAACGGATCTGAGCTCGATCTTCCGCTAGAGCACAAATTACTTCGTTGGACAGATGCAAAGCCCTTGGCGCAGGCGATGAGTGTTTGGACTGGAGAAGTTCTATCTGATGTAATGATACTCACATCACAAGACAATCGACCGTGGATTCTTATGTGGAACAAGAAAGATCAAGCCGTGAATCTAAATGAATTAAAATTTTTATTTCAGGCCACTCAAAAAGCAGCATAAAAAAAGCCCCTCTTTCGAGGGGCTTTTTATTAGAGCGACATGTAATACTGTTTGAGCATGTGGGCATCGGCCTCAAGGTTTGGACTATTGCACACAACGTAACCGCAACAGTTATTATCCTTAAGCGCCTTCATGAGGTCTTTCCAATTGAACTTTGATTTTTCCAAGTTCAAATGCTTCAAGTCACCCTTAGAGTTACTTGAAATACCCGAGATATGAATGTGCATCTCTTTAAGAGTATTAGCACCTAGCTCATTCTTCAAAGTCTCAAGAACCTTTGAGAATTCATCATAGTTGTTTACGTCGCCTGTGCGAGCAAACAAGTGAGAGAAGTCCATGCAAGGCTTACAGCTACCAACGCTCTTAGAAAGAGATATAAGCTCTTCTAGAGATCCGAACTGACTGGTTTTACCAGTCAACTCAGGGCGAAGCTCAATCTCGATATCCAGGCGCGAGAGGCGCTCTTCAATCACGTTCAAGCTCTTCTCAACAAGATCAAAGACATCATACGGCGAGTCTTTCATGTAGAAAGCAGCGTGGAAGGTCATACTTTCCGCACCACAAAGATCAGAGATCTTCGCTGTTTGGATAATACGCTCAACCGATGAATCAATCTTGTCCTGCTCACGAGCATTCAAGTTGATGTAATACGGACCGTGTGAAGTGAGTGGAACACCCAATTCATACGACACTTTACGAAGCGCTGAAGAAACTTCTTCCTTCATACGTACGCCGTGCGCGAATTCTAACTGCATACAGTCCAATCCGAGTTCATGAATGCGCTTAACGCCTTCAACTGGATTGTTTTTCTTGGCAGTACTATTGGGAACACCAGCAGTACCGAACAAGAGGCGATCAAAAGCCATGGTAAGCTCCTTCTATCGTGTCACCTAAATATCAAATTCTTCCACTCATTAATCTCTTTAACACAGCGGCCACAACCGCTTCCTAAACCATATTTCTCACGTAGCAGATCGAGGTTGATTTGGGCGTCTGGGCTACAGGTTTGGCGGATATCCAAAACACTTACGCAATAACACTCGCAAATCAAAACATCATCGGCCAAGGCGGGGCGCTTCCAGTCTTGCAAAGCTTCTTGGGCTTCCCGTATATCCTTATCCAATTCAGTACTCATGCTGCATCGCAATAACTTATCCTCTTTTCCTTGAGGAATTCTCCAGGTTCAAGTGGGGGGACTTATAGCCCGGACCCGGATGGAAGTCCAACGGAAAGCCTTGTCAGTGTAAGAAAGTAATGCAGGCCTAAGCCAGCTCGGATAGAATGAGACAAGCTGCCAAAACTAGGACGTTTTTTACATGCTAGCTCGTCTTCTACTTGCTACATTTTTGCTGCTTTTTTGGGCCCTCATTGGGGTTTCATTTCCGCTTATTTTGGCCCTTCCACTAGGTTTGGCAGGCTTAGGACTTTGGCTGCTACTCAATATCTACCCTGATAAATTTCTGCTCCATTACCTACAGGCCAGAGAAACAATTGAGACAGATTATCCGGAGGCCTATCGCATGGCCCGGGCGCAAGCGCATAAATTTAAGATCACCAATCCAAGGATTTATAGCTACAGCGGATTCTTTCATCGTGCTTTTGCTTTCGTCGCAGGTCAGAGAGTGGTCTTTGTGATTGATAAGAAGGCGCTTCAATTGGCCCGTGAAGATGAAATGGAAGCTTTGTTTTTTGGACTTTCATTGGAAGTGCATGAGGCGCTCGCTCGTCGCCACACAATGGCGTTGTTGCTACTTTCTGTTATTTGGGCACCGGCTTTGAAATTGCTAGGCCTTAGAGACTATGTTCCGCGCACGGCCGGCTGGTTAGTACAATTTTTTGTCGCACCAGTCGCTGGGTTTATTTTTCGGATCTTAATGCCGCGCTATCTTTGGAAGAAATTTCTAACCAGCTTAGCGACATACCCCCTAGAAGAATTACGGTTACGCGAACTCAACGCGAAGTTAGATCAACCTAACCTAGATCAGAGTTCGGCTCGCGTGTTTAAATATCGATTCTTTGCCGCCAATCATTCCGCGGCTCAACAGATGATCCTCGCAATTGAAGGAGCTGGTCATCCTCTGGATCTCATGAGTGTTTTTAAATTGGAACAATCCCATGTTTAAACGCTTAAGACATCTCGAGTACTCGAGTCTGTATCCCTTGTTTTTTACCGTCGTTTTCATCTTGATATTAATCCAATATTCCTTCTTCTCGTTAGATGCGATTTTTTACGATTTGTGGGCACGCTTCGACATCTTCTCAACTCCGCAAACAAAAATAGTCATGGTGGTGATGGATGAAGAAAGTGATCAGTTCTTAGGAGAAACATATCCTTATACATACGCCAGTCATTACCGACTTCTCAGTAAAGTACTCGCAGATTCTCCCCAAGGTGTAGGGTATCTGGTTCCTCTTGAAACTGAGCCTGAATCCTTGGTCGAAGAGCGCTATATGGATGAGCTCTTAACCACAGTTCAAGAATTTCAAAAAAACAAGAAAGGCTTTTTTCGATTTGGTACTAAGTTTGAAATGATGTTTGGTGAGGTGTTGCCAGTTGAAGAGCTGCGCCCGCTTGGGTACTCGACAGCGTTCCTTTACCAAGACAACCAAGTTTTTGCTCGTGATGCCGTCATTCGAAGGGCCTCACTCAATATCTCAGGAGAAGACTCTTTCCACTTGTGGATGGCCAATAAGTGGCGAGAGTCGCAAGGCGAACCAAAACGAGACGCTAATAGTTTTCCGGGAGCAACTTACAACGCTGAAGCTGATGCGACCTTTGCCATGTTTAAATACACGCAGGCGCCAGTTGATTCTGAAAAATACACCATGATTCCTTTTCATCGCGTGGTCACTGGAAATTATCCCGAAGGTTATTTTAAAAATAAATTAGTACTCGTGGGTACACAGTATATTTCCAATCCTGATGATTTCGCGCTGACACCTTTCACCAAAGAAGAAGCCAAGAGCCCGAAGCTTGCTGTTCATGCAAACATTATCGAAGCACTTTCAACGGGTAGAACACTTTCACCTGTTCCTGATATTTTGACCCAAATACTTTCAGTGTTAATCGCCGTGCTGTTGTCCTTTTTTATTTCACGTGTTCAGCCTACTAAAGGTCTACTGATCACAATCACTCTAATGTTGAGTACATTTGCCTTTGGTTATTTATTTTTTGTAATCCCTGGCTGGTGGTTTAAGCTTTCGCACATCATCTTGGGAATTTTTGTTGTTTATTATATTTGGGTACCGTTTAGAGCGATTGAGGAATACCAAACTCGCTATGCTATCCAAGAAGAAGCAAAGCTTTTGAAGCAGGTTGATAACCTAAAACAGAACTTCATTTCGCTTATGAGTCATGACCTAAAAACACCTGTAGCTAAAATCGCAGGCATTGCAGATATCTTGCGTCTTCAGTATGAAAATACACCGCCCCAACGTCAGTTGCTAGATAACGTTGTTCAGGCGACCAAGGAACTGAATAATTTCATCACTTCAATTTTGGACCTTACAAAGATTGAAAGTCAGAACCTGACGCTTAAAAAAGAAAACAAAGACATTAACAAATTGATTGAAGGCATCGTTGAGAAGTTGCGATTTGAAGCGGAAGCTCAATCTATGGAACTTGAAACGCAGTTGGCCCCGCTTTATCCAATTCAAGTGGATTCCGTCTTAATGAATCGCGTTGTCTCTAACTTGGTTGAAAATGCCATCAAATACGCAGGCGCTGGTAAGACGATCAGCATTAAAACTTGGGACGATCCGCAGTGGGTTTACGTCGAGATCAGAGATAATGGGGTAGGTATTAAACCTGACGACTTATCTCATATATTTGATAAGTTCTATCGAGTGAAAAACGACTCGACCCACGCTATCAAGGGTTCTGGCTTAGGACTTTATCTGGTAAAATATTTTATCGAGCTTCACAACGGCACGATCACCGCTACATCAACTTTGGGTGTAGGAACGGCTTTCACCGTTAAGCTTAAAAATGAATAGGAGCCCTGTCATGCACAAGGTCTTAGTAGTCGACGACGATAAAGTTCTTCAGCAGTCTGTACGTCAGGCATTGGAGTTCCATCACTTCGTTGTGGAAGTTGCTGATAATGGCAAAGAGGCCGTCTCAAAAGTTTATCGCGACAAGTACGATCTTGTTGTGATGGACGTAAACATGCCAGAGATGGATGGCATCCAGGCCCTTACTGAAATCAAAAAGCACGATCCTGCGATGATCGTATTGATCTTAACCGCTTATTCAAATGTCACTGATGCGGTCAAAGCGGTTAAAGAAGGTGCTTACAACTATCTTGAAAAGCCTATTAGTGGTGAAAACCTAGTCGCACTTATTAAGCGAGCACTCAAAGCGCGCTCATTGGTAGAAACAACTGCATTCTCTGCGCCACTTATATCTGTTGGTGAGGGCGTCAGCCCAACAAGCGATAAGTTTGTTGGTGAATCGAATTCCATGAAGAAGGTATTCGACGTTATTAGTAAACTTGCGAAAGTGAATACACCAGTTTTGATTCGTGGTGAATCGGGAACAGGTAAAGAGCTAGTTGCGAAAGCGATTCACTTCAACGGCCCTCGTAAAGATGAAAAATTTGTTACCCTCAACTGTGGTGCAGTCCCTGAGAACTTGATTGAGAGTGAACTCTTCGGTCACGAGAAAGGTGCTTTTACTGGAGCGACCGAGAGAAAGATTGGCAAATTCCAATATGCAGACGGTGGTACGCTCTTCTTGGATGAAATTGGAGATATCTCTCCTGCGATGCAAGTAAAGCTTTTGCGAGTGCTGCAAGAAAAGAGCTTCACGCCGGTTGGTTCGAACCGAGAAATTAAAGTAGATGCCCGTATCATCGCTGCCAGCCACAAACCATTTGAAGAAATGATTAAAGATGGCTCGTTCCGCGAAGACTTGTTCTATCGCTTGAATGTTTTGCCGGTTTATCTTCCACCACTCCGTGAGCGCAAGAGCGATATTCCTCATTTGCTTCAACACTATGTGGATTACTTCAATAATTTACATAGCCTTCAGATCAAGGGTTTCACTCCTGAAGCAACAGAGGTTTTAACTAACTACGGTTTCCCTGGAAACATTCGTGAACTACGAAATGTGGTTGAGCACTGCTTTATCATGGAGTCTGGAGAACTCATCGGAGTTTCGGCTCTACCTTCACAAGCATTCAAGGGTAGCTCTGTAAAAGAAGAAAAAGAGAGTGGGTCAGAAGAGACCATGATCGATTTGCAGTCGATCAAAGACTCTGTGCTTGATGCACCATCACCAGCGACAGGAATGGGCGCACAGCAAAGTGTTGGTGAAGTGCAATTCTCTTTCGGTGTTCGCCATGGTGATGGTGGAAAACTAGATTTTGCAGTCGCCAAAGATAGCTTTGAGCGTGAGTTTATCGTTCAAGCATTGAAACTTAATAAAGGTCGTATCAATCAAACGGCCCTTAATGCGAACATACCGAAGAAAACATTGCTTCGAAAAATTGAGAAGTACGAAATCAATCCTAAGGACTATTACTAGATGGCACGCTTTTGGAAGCTTCTCGTATTGATTTGTTTTCTGATCATTATCGATCAGCTCACAAAGGGTTGGACTCAAAGTACGTTTCGCTATGAAGGTGAAACGATCGCTGTGATTGAAGGATTCTTCAGCCTAACATTTGTTAAAAATCCAGGCGCAGCTTTTGGCATGGGTGGACAGGCCAGCCCACTCTTTCGTCAATTTATGTTTCTTTTAGTTCCCACGCTTTTTTCTGGCTGGGTGGCTTTCATGCTTATCAAAACGATTAAGGGCCCCTTTCATATGTCGATGGCCTACGCTTTAATTTTGGCCGGTGCGATTGGAAATTTAATCGATCGCTACACTCTTGGTTATGTCGTCGACTTTTTCCTCTTCTATTATCGCCAGCATGATTTCCCGGCATTCAATGTCGCTGACAGTTGCATCACAATTGCGGCCTTCCTGTTGATTGGTGACATGCTTTGGCAGTTAAAAAAGAAAAAAGAAAATCCTGAACAAACTTCCGAGTCAAATAGCTAATGTGGCCCTTGCTGATTGATTGGCAGGGCACCCAAATTTTCTCATACCCACTCTTTATCGGTTTGGCATGGGGAATTGGTTTCCGCCTAGCTGAGGCTCGCTTACCCGCCAATCTTTCTCGCAAACATTTTGTACTTTGGATGGCCGGACTTTTTATTTCCAGTTGGATTGGGGCCAAAGTCTTATTCATTCTCACCCAAGATCGCTGGAGTACTAGTGAACTCATTCAAGCGAGTAACTTTTGGTTAGGCGGTGGTTTTGTTTTCTTGGGTGGCTTTTTAGGTGGAGCACTTTTCACGTTATTGCTTGGCTTGATAGTTCCAAATCTGAGTGCTCAACGAATGCAATTCACCCTAATACCACTTCTGTGGGCACATGCTGTGGGTAGGATTGGTTGCTTCCTTGCAGGTTGTTGCTATGGGATTGAAGCGTCTGTTCCATGGGCCATTCATTTACATGGACATGATAGACATCCAGTTCAACTCTATGAGGCCATAGGTCTTGCGGGACTTGCCTGGCTTCTTGAAAAGAAGTGGGATCAGCGTCTCCTCATTAATTACCTGCTAGGCTACGGAGTTCTTCGTTGGACGCTTGAATGGTTCAGGGGCGATGAGCTGAGAGGTCTTATGGGGGGCCAGAGTTCCTCCCAATGGGTATCCTTAGGCATGATAGGGATAGGTGTCCTTCTCTTGATAGCTAAACGTCAGAAATTACATCAAAAAAACTAATCTAATCAAGTTTTGCTCCCAAACTCCGATAGGTCTCAAAAACCAGGAGTGCTTGGATTGGAAAATTTAGAAACTCGTCCCCCGCGCACATTACCCTATCGCTTCTATTATAAGTGGTACGCCATCGCCTGTGCCGTTGTATGGCTACTTTGTGTGGGCGTCGTTGCCATGCTTCTGTTGCAAAAAGGTGAGTCCTCGCTAGAGATGAAAGAAGAACTCTATAGCTTTTCAGCTTTATCATTACTGATTCCAGCTTTTTATCTTTGGTGGTTGCATCCTAAGCTCACGCGCACAGTTCAAGTTTTTCACGATCATGTGCGAGTTACTTCCGGTGATATGAATTGGGATATTTCATTTAACGATATTAAAAAAGTGGATCGTCCATTTTTTTCACTGATGCGTTTCCGTATGAATGACGGTCATAGTTGGTGGTTTAGTGCTGCACTCGAGAGACCTGATTATCTTTGGGAAGGGTTAGCCAAACAGCGTCCAGAATTGGTTGAGTCGCCTGCCGTTTACGAGGAATTTAGACTTAAACTTGTTCAATATGATCACCACGAAAAACGTAAGGAATGGTTCTTCCGCCATCGTTTCCTCGATGTGATTAATTGGGTGATCGTCCCGCTGGTTGTATTGGTGGCTGGCTATCAATACCAAACTCAAGATGTGATCATTCATTCTAAAGGACTCTATTTTTTCCGCTTGGGTATGTATGCAATGTTTATGACGATCACATGCGCTTTTGTGTGGTCAGTACTACTGAAGAAGCTTGTGTTCGACCGAATGGTTGAAAAGCAAATGGAGAGTGGTAAAAAACTTCGTGACATGCAAAAAGAAGATCAAATTCTTCAGCGTGCGAAGTTCTTACAGCTTGTGACGTGTACTGCACTAATGGCGTTCGTAGTGAAAACTGATTTGAATCTTTTCTCAGTCACAAAACTGAAAAGCGGTTCATCAGCTTATCAGCTGCGATCAGGTAAAACGATTGTGGTGGACAATCGTTTTAACTGCGTGGACTGCAAACATGCACTCAGCGAAGGGGATTTGATCCTGTTTGGTCGAGGTACTCTCGGTCAAGTTTTGGCCATGCCTGGGGAAGTGATTGCCCAGACTCGTGAAACGTCATTGGGCAGAAGTATTGCCAGTGAGACGGTAACTGAGGTGCCTGAGGGGCATATTGCCTTGAAAACGGGTGCCGAAGGTAAGGATGTTGTACTTGTTCCAATAAGTGACTTGGTTGGTAGGTTGAAAAAACCGTGATCTAAATCCTTAGGGGCCTTACACTTGTACTAGAGGAGAATTTGACCCTGGTCGCAAGGAGGCCCCATGAAATTTGTCGTCGCACTTATTGCTCTTATTTCCGTTACTTTCACAGCTCACGCGGGTTTATTAATCGAGCCCGTTCTCGGCTATAACGTCATTTCAAAATTTGATGATGATTCAGGTGGTTCAGGTTCAGCTTTTGGTGGCCGCTTAGGCTATCAGTACCTCGGCTTACAACTTGGCATCGATTATCTGAATAGCACGATGGATAGCAAAATCGATAATGCTGAGAACGATTTTAAGACAAACGAATTTGGTGCATTCGTAGGTTTTGAGTTCCCCGTTTTCTTTCGCATTTATGCTGGATATGTCTTCTCTGCTTCAAGTGATAAGTTGAAAATTCTCGACACAGATGATGACATGATCGACACGTTTGAATACAGCAAAGGTACTGGTCCCAAATTCGGTATTGGTTTTACCGGCCTTCCGTTTGTGGATATTAACTTTGAGATGCGTACAATTGATTATTCAACAGCTGAAGTGATGGATGGTGCCACAGGGCTTAAGTCAGATGATGATACCGGATTAAAAGTCGCTGCCTATATGCTCTCTCTCTCTATTCCACTTAATCTCTAAAAGGAAAGGCCCCTTTTGGGGCCTTCATTTTTTCTAAGCAATTTCTTCGTCTTTCTTTTCGTCAGCTGGATCAACATATAGTTGCGACGCAATCGTTTCATTGCCCCAAGCAGTGAAGGCATCGTCGTGCTGATACATGGTGATGGTTTCCCAAGGACAGTCTTGAGAACAGTTTTGGCAACCGATACAACGAGCGAGATCAATCTCGACCATTTGTTGGAAAGATGGATTCTTTGGATCTGGTCCAGGAACAAGTTCGATTGAATCTACAGGGCAACCCGCGATACAAACTTCACAACCAGTACATCCGCTCTGATGCACAACTGCGAGAAGCTTTGGTGGCTTCTTACCCTTACGCACAGGCTTAAAGCGTGCGGGGTGAGATGGATTTTCTACTTTGATGTCGCTCATACATTCCTCGGTTAACCCTGTGATTATAGCATTAACATCATCTTTTATGCTAGCATCGACGGGCTTACTTATATCTTGAAAACCTAGTATTTACGGTGTGTTATGTCAAACGCTTCTCGTCCTCTACGTTTTGTTACAGCTGCCAGTTTGTTCGACGGCCACGATGCCTCGATCAACATCATGCGGCGATTGCTCCAATCTAAGGGGGTTGAGGTCATTCATCTGGGCCATAACCGTTCGGCTAAGGAAGTGGTAGACGCTGCATTGATGGAAGACGCCCATGCTATTGCTTTGAGTTCATATCAGGGCGGACACATGGAGTACTTCACCTATGTGCGCGAGCTTTTGAATGAGGCGGGAGCACAAAAGGTGCGTGTGTTTGGCGGTGGCGGTGGTGTTATTACTCCTCCTGAAGCTACTGAACTTCACAAGCGAGGTATCACTCGAATTTATGGACCAGCTGAAGGTACTTCATTAGGCCTCAATGGAATTATCGAAGACATGATAAAGTTGGCCGATCATGACGTGTTAGCTGAAGTTGATTGGAAGGCCCTTGGAGCAAAATCACTTCTCACTCCCTTTGAAACGGCCAAGACAATTACCTATATTGAAGATCGCAATGAACTTCCATTCTCGGTAAACGTGAAAGCTGTACCTGTTCTTGGTATTACTGGTACCGGTGGTGCTGGTAAATCTTCACTTATCGATGAGCTGTTATTGCGTTTTCATCGCACTCATCCTGATCTCAAACTCGCTCTTGTGAGCGTTGATCCTTCTAAGAAAAAAAATCAGGGTGCCCTTTTGGGCGATCGTATTCGTCTCGGTTCAGCGACCTTTGATCAGTTCTACATTCGCTCATTGGCCACACGTGATTCAGGTAATGAACTTTCTCCTGGAATAAAAAAAG
>JBKHVI010000006.1:0-83346 GCA_046570105.1 Bacteriovoracia bacterium | reverse complement strand
TTTCTTCAGCGACGAGCGAAAGCTCTCCCTCGAGGTAGGCCAGTTTACATGGAATGAGTGTCATCAGTTTTCCGGTGGTGCACTCGATGAGAATGGTTTCTTTTTCTAAGAGGCACTCTTCAATCAAGCGGATTTTATGCTCGGTGAATTCATCCACCGAACCTACTAAATGTGGGCCCGCGGCAGCTTCAATTTCTTGCCAGCGTTGACGAAGTTGCACATAAACCGGATAGGCCGGATGTTGTCTCTGTTGTTTTAAAATCGGCACAATCATCGACTTCATTTCAGGTGTCGCTTCTTGCACCATATGCTCGAGGGTATGGGTTAATTGGCACCAATAGGCCCAATTCCACACTTGGAATACATCATCAACTTCGCCGGTTTGGGCCATCAATTCATGTTGAGAATCGTTTAAAGTGACCATCAGTTTGCGGGCCTGAGGGAGCGGAATAGAGAGCTTAGTTGCCACCTCTTCCCAGCTATTTTCCTTAATCATTTCAGTGAATTGCGCCAACTTCTGAAAAGCATCTGCATTCAATTTCAACGGCTTCATAAGTTCCTTTTAAATCCTTGATCAAATTGATCGGCTTTTTAAAGAAGAACTTGAGTTCCTTTTTGCGCGAACCCTGAGATAATAGACGCATGTTTGCGAAATTCCTCATGAGTAAGCCTATTCTCGCCATCGGCATCCTGATGTTTGCTCTCGTATGGGCGACTTCAGGCGGGAAAAACCCCTTCTTTGAACGGGATGCCCTTAAGCCCACCTCGTGTAAGGCCACTTTGGTTAAATTAGAAAAACGCGTGCCCTCCGAGTGGAAGCTTTTCTGCGAAGAAAACAATTTGGCCGTGGAGATCACTGAAAAAGATCACAAACTCCAAGGCAAAGAGCTGACCGCTTTAATGTATCGTCAATTGGCCAATTACTTGGTTGAAATCGGCCGCGCTTCTCAAAGTGATATCCTTGAGAAGGTTTATATCGTTCGCCTTAAGTTAATTCATGAAAAGATTGAAGTGAACGCAGTGACTGAAGGTAAGTATATTGTGAAACTCGCCACACTTACTTCACCGGATTTTATCCGCGAGCATTTGCAACAAACGGTTCAGGTCAAAGAAACTCTCAAATAGCTCTGCTTTGTTGTCCTCATAAATGCCTTCGTTCATTTCATAACGCCAACAATGAAGAAAAAGTCGCTCTGACCGGGCACCACCATAGAACTCATCACCCAAAAGTGGAAAGCCTATCTCTGCCATTTGCACGCGAATCTGGTGACGAAGTCCATGCTTCAAATTAATTAAGACCAGTGATTTATTTTCCTGAGTCAGGATGGTTTCAAAATCAAGCTGAGCCAGCTGTCCCTTGGCATCAACTTTTACGCGCTCTCCACCTGGACCAGAACTCGCCAAATGATGAGTGAGATCTTTTTTAGCACCTGGATTACCCTCAACGATCGCCCAGTAATACTTCTTTTTAAAACTGGTCGAGAAGTTTTGCCGAATGCGCTGATATGCTTCATCCGATTTGGCGTATAACACCAGGCCAGAAGTCTCACGATCAAGTCGCCACAGACAGCCTCTATCCATGCCAGCAAGATTTATCTTGGTCAGAGAAGGCCTAGCGACCGCAAGCCAGCTCACCAGGTTCGGTGTCGCTTCATAGGCGAGAGGATGGGTGTGAATGCCAGCGGGTTTATGAAGCGCGAGGAAATCATCATTCTCTAATAAAATTTCTACGCCTTGATGTTCGACCCAAGGCCAGATCTCTTTGGCGTTCACCAGGGCGATTGGTAAACGGATTAAGGCATGGGCCTTAACTGGAGTTGCTAGCCACTTACGATTAAAAGAGTATTTTTTGATTTGCTGACCAGAGGCCTTAAAGACCGTCTTGAGTAGAGCTTCACCGCTTGTGTGATCTTCCAGCGGACTCCACTCAATTTCAGTCTCCACGAACCTTCTTCCCTTCCTGGCGCAGATCAGTCTTCCTGATCATGAATTCGACTCGACGATTACTGATCGTGGGGTCATTGGCCTGATTTGGCTGTGGACGTGAATCACCATAAGAGATTACTGAAACACGCTCAGGAGAAACACCTCGGGCCATCAGCAATTGAGCAACCGCACCGGCACGTTGGGCCGAAAGTGACCAAGCATCAGTTTCATTTTTAGCGGCATGGCCTTCCACGATGATATTCCACGGACTGTCTTTGAGCATTTTAAGAATTCTATCAAAGACTAGAGCATCGACTTTTTCGACTGAGGTTGAATTAGCATTGAAATAGAACTTGTCTTTCATGCGCACAGTGATGCTTTCAGGCATCTCATACACATTGGCCTCTTCAGTCAAGCTGTACTCATTGAGCATTTCTTTGACTTCAGCTAACTGAGTATCACTCTCACGATTGACTTCATGCTTATCGAGCAAACCTTCCGAAGTTAAAAATTCAATAGGAAATGGGCGTGGCGGTTGATCAGATTCAATCATGGTAGTTGAATCACTGGGTGATTTACCCAAAGTCGTTGTTTCACCGGCCTTTAGAACGTTACCACCGAAAGCATTTCGAATAGATCCCATCGCCGCTTCATATTTCGCTGTTTCCGTCTTAGCGAAAGACAACAGAAGAACGAAGAATGTCAAAAGCAGTGTACACATGTCAGCGAACGACGCCATCCACGCGGGAGCACCAACTTTACAAGGAGGACATTTTCCGTCGGCCACGGGCTACTCCTTCTTCTCTTCGCCAGGTGTGCGATCTTTAGGTGGCAAGAATGACTCGAGCTTCTCACGAATGGTACGTGGGTTTTCACCGGCCACAATACCAAGAACACCCGCAACAATAATATTCATGCGCGTAGATTCTTCTTTCGAGCGCTGCTTAAGTTTAATCGCAACAGGGATACAAAATACGTTGGCGATAATCGCACCATAGAACGTCGTCAAAAGTGCAACCGCCATCGCTGGACCAATTGAGCTTGGATCAGACATGTTCTGCAACATTTGCACCAGACCCATCAGTGTTCCGATCATACCCATCGCCGGACCGTCAGCTCCCATACCGTCCATCATGTCCGCACCTTTTGAGTGGCGCTCTTCCATAGCAGAGATTTCCAAACCCAAAATTGAAGTAATAACTTCAGGTGGGCGGTTATCGGCGGCAAGCGTAACTGATTTTTTTAAGAATTTATCTTCGACAGGAACTTTTTCCAGTGCGAAGACTGATTCACGACGAGCGATTTCTGCCAGCTTAATAATTTCATCAATCATGACTTTGGGATTAGCGGCGTTACTGAACATGACCTTCATATAAATCTTGGCGGTGTCCTTCACCACTTCCATCGGCCACTTAATAAATGTCGTTGCGATAACACCACCGAAGATCAAAACTACGGAAGGAATATCGACGAAAATACCAAACGATCCACCCAGCCAAATGGCCCACATGATGGAAACAATCGCTAGAACAAAGCCAATGATGGAGGCCAAATCCATAAATACATCCCAAGAAAAATTAAGTTCTTAGGGTAAGTATCGGAATAATAAGGGGTGAAGCTTAGAGTAAAAAAAAACCCGCATGGGACGCGGGTTTTTTGAATTCGAAGTTTTTTGGTCGGACTATTTCGTTTCAGTATCGTTCAACATAGTGGCATCAATGAAGTTGAGCATGAGAGAGCGAAGCTCTTCAAGACTCACGCCTTCACCGTCTGCTTTTCCAGCAAACAGCTCTTCTTGAATCAACTCAGGAGAAAAGCCAGTCAACTTTGCGAGTTGATCGAGACTTACTCTCTCTTTGCCTTTTGCCTGAGTACCTTCTGGTACCACCACTTGCTCCATTCTAAACTCCTTGAACGTTGCGGCCACAACCGTTCCTTGGTTGTGATGACAGTGAGCGTATCGAGTGATGGAAAGAAGAGTCAATGACGGGAGGTTGTATGTAAGACGATGTTAGAAGATCAAAATAATAGGGGCATAATACCTTAATTTCACTCCATTTCTGGCCTAATATTTTGGGGTAAAAAGGGTGACAGAAAACTCTCTGTCTTGCGCAGCATCTCGGCAAACTCGCCACTGTCTTGGCTTTGCAGTGTAATGCCGCCCCCAGCGCCATACTTCATCTCTTTCAAACCCATATCAATTTCCGCTGTGCGAATATTAATAGAACCGGCCAATGTCTTGCCGTAAGCGAGCCAAGTCGAGCCGCAATAATGTCCGCGCGTCTCTGATTCCACCTGATTAATAATTTCTAACACGCGTTTCTTCGGTGCACCTGTGACACTTCCACCAGGAAAGAGACATTCTAAAACTTGGCCCCAACTCGTGCTCGGTGGAACAGGACAACCAATCAATGAGTACTGATGCAAAATACCAGGTACAATCAGTGGCTTCTCTTTAGCAATCACGCGTGCCTCGGGTCTCGCTACTTTTGAGAGATCGTTACGAACCAGATCCGTGATCATATTGAGTTCGCCATTCTCTTTTTTCGAAGAGCGCATTTGATCCCAGACTTCTGCAAAATCTTTTTTTGACTTAAGCGGCAGCGTACCTTTGATCGGCATCGAATAGAGCTCAATCTTATTCTTAGTCACCTTCCGCTGCACCAGACATTCAGGAGAATTGCTCAAGAGCAAACGGCCCATAGTGGAAAACCACGTGGCATGTGCATAAGCGCCGATGCGATCGGGATTTGACCAGAGATGACGAATAAAATCGCTAGGCCGGTGATCATCCAACCATGAAAGATAAAACGGTGACGTCAGGTTCACCTGGTAGCAGTGACCACTTAAAAGCTCTTCACGAATTTTTTGATAAGACTCACGGTATTCATCCCAGGTCGGTACTTGCAGAAAACGCAACTTGGGTGGTGTGAGTGGCTTCGTCCAAAGATCATCCAGCTTGATGCGCTTAACCTTTAAATATTCAATCTCAACCGCCAGTGGCATGTGTCCCGGTACCAGATCTGCTTGGCCGTGGAACATATGGCCCAACTCATAAGTCAGATGCAGCACTTTAGGTTTAGCAAAAGTAGCATTGAGTGGAATTTCATGAAGTGATTGCAGAAACTGGGTGATCCCTCCGGGAATTTTTCGACCGGTCAAAAGATCAAGTGAGTGATGGCGATAATGCATACGGGCCAGATAAGGCCTGAAGCAATAAAGAAACTCCCCCTTTCTTCCTTGGGCGAAAAGGGACCACATGCGCTTTAGGCCTGTGGTCGCTGGAAGTCGAGTTCCGCGAATTTTGTTTGAGAAGCAATCCAGGCCAAATCCACATCACCCGGTTCACCGGCACGGTTCTTAGCGACAATCAAAGTCGCAATCCCCTTCTTCGGTGAATTCGGATCGCCCATGTCGGGACGGTGAATGAGACACACAATATCCGCATCCTGTTCAATTGCGCCTGATTCACGAAGATCGGAGAGCTGCGGACGTTTGTCTGTTCGTGCTTCCGATGAACGGTTCAACTGCGAAAGTGCAATGATAGGACACTGCAATTCCTTGGCGAGCTCTTTTAGGCCTCGGGAAATTTCTGAAATTTCTTGTTCACGTGAAGGCTTTCTTACGTGAGGCTGCATGAGTTGAAGGTAATCGATGATGATCATGCCTAAACCTTGCTCGGCCTTAAGCCGCCGGCACTGAGAACGAATATCAATCAAGGTACTAGCACCCGAGTCGTTAATCACAATCGGCAAGCGCGAAAGATTTTGAACGGCGGTAAACATGTTCTTCATGTCATGGGGGCCAAAGTCTTTGGTACGAATCTTTCTTGAATCAATATTGGCCTCAGAAGAAAGAATCCTGAGTCCTAATTCATTAGTTAACATTTCCATCGAGTAAATAGCGATAGGAAGCCCAGATTGTTTACAACCATTAACTGCCCAGTTGAGCACCAATGAGGTTTTACCCACACCAGGACGAGCGGCGATTACAATTAATTGACCCGGCTGAAGGCCCAAGAGCTTGCTATCAATGGAAGCAAAACCGGTAGGAATACCAGTAATCTCACCTTTGCTGCGGCTTGATCGCTCAAGATCTTTGAGTGATTCATGCAGCGACTCTTTCAAAGAGCGCATGCGATTTTGTTTCGTTTGACTGGTGAGTTTAAAGAAGTTTGATTCGACTTCGCCTAAGAAATCTTCCACGTCGCCAGAAAAATTGGTGCCCGCTTGTACGACACGAGATGCGGTTCTTACCACTTCGCGTAGAATCGCTTTCTGTTTAACTAATTTGGCGTAGGAATGAATATTAGCCGCTGATGGGATATCTTCTGCCAGCGACACAAGTGCGCTTTGCCCACCGACGCGCTCAAGACGTCCAAGATCGTTCAGTTTTGAACTCACCGTCACAAGATCAAAAGGCTCAGAGCCCACATGCAAATCGCGCATGGCCTCAAAGATCATGCCGTATTGGGGATGATAGAAGTCATCCGACTTTAAACCCAAATCACTGATCTCATCAAAAGCACGATTGTCGATTAAGAGTGACCCAAGCAGGGCTTTTTCCGCAGTGAAATCATGAGGAAGTTCTTGGCCAATTTTGTCGTTTTGCATGGGTTAACTTTGCCATTTTGACTATCAGAGCTGCAACACTCGTCGCGTTTAAATAAAATAAAAAGGGCCTCATAAAGAGGCCCCTTTGCGATTTTATTATTATAAAATCTTACTCTTCAGAATTTGCTGCAGCAGCTTCTGCTTCAGCAGCGGCTTTCGCAGCAGCTTCGGCGTCAGCCTTAGCTTTCTTCTTGTCGGCGTTACGCTTAGCTGCTTCAGCTTGAGCTTTCTTGAGCTCTTCAGCTTGAACAGGATCGATCGCGATTTTCAACTTGAAGTTAGCAACGACGTCGTTACCGAACAAACGGGCCTTACAGTCGTAAACACCAACGCTCTTCACAGATCCTTCGATTGTGATTGCACGGCGCTCAACGTGAATGCCTTTTGTCTCAAGCTCTTTGCTTACGTCTTGAGTAGTCACTGAACCGAACAATTTACCGTTCTGACCCACTTTCTTGATCATTTCGATAGTGATGCCATCAAGTTTGCCCTTGATAGAAACAGCACCAGCTTGCTCAGCTGCGATTTTCTTTGAAAGAGCTTTTTGGCGATCTTTCAAAACGTTTGAGTTTTTCTCGTCAGCAACGAGAGCCAATTTACGTGGCATAAGGAAATTGCGTGCGAAGCCTTCAGCAACAGACACAATTTGACCGATGTTGCCGAGGTTCTTCACCTTCTCTAGCAGAATAACTTTCATAAAAGCTCCTTAATTTGAAACCTGTTTTTTAAATTTGTGGTTGAAGTCGAAAAACGTATCGAAGAGTCCCACCACTGCCAATAACCATGGAGCAAAAAACACCACCACCATAATGGCGAGTGTGCGAAAGAAGCCCACAACATTGAAGTGATTGAGAAAGCTCAAACTCACTCCAAAACCTTGAAAGAAATAAAAGACACCGACTGCACGTAACGCTGTTAATCCGGCGACCGTACCCCATGGGAATTTATCTCCCCATACGGCGAGCGCCAAACTTGCGGCGACTAAATAAGCTCCTGCAAAAGGAACTTTGAAGTCTAAAAGCGTGCGTTCATCAAAAGTGTGATCTTGTTCCGGTTGCAATAAACGACGGCCTTTCAACACGAGGTACATGTTGACCCAAAGAATAAAGAAAGTGCCAGCGAACATATAGCCAGGCAGCGTTTCGATCATCTCTTGAGCGATCTCTCCTGCTGGACGATTAAGTCCGAGATCGCTTAAGTCTTGAGTTAACATTCCTTGTGTACGGGCTTCAGTTAAGCGCTCGAGAATAAGAGTCACTTCTTTAGTGACAGCTGAGTGCAGAGTGAGATTTTGATCTTGCAAGTAACCAGCACCAATCGCCACCACTAAACCCAAAAAGACGACTCCCGTGACAACCACTGTGCGAACAGGGCGCCAAGAGCGCAACGACGATTCTGAAACGATCGTTGAGATAGTCAAAAGGAGTAAGTAGCTCGCGGCGAGCGTGTAGTCTTTGAAGAAGAATGCTCCTAGCAATAGACAAACTGAGAACCCCGCCAAACCGAGAGCATAACCTTTCACACGGCCGTACATCACAGTGGCCATCGCCAAAGGGAACGGTGTGAAAAGCGCCATCAAATAACTTAGGCACAAGACAACACTCGAAGCTCCAAGGAGCAACAAGCGCGAAAGGCTTAAGCGTGGTGGTAGTAAAATCTCAGTCGACATCACTTCCCCGATTAGCGAGCGTAGTCGCCAGATGTGTAACTGATAAGACCCATCGCGCGGCCACGCTTAATAGCGTCGCAAGCTTGACGTTGGAACTTAGGAGTCAAACCAGTGATACGAGCTGGAGAAATTTTTCCGAACTCGTTTACTAGCCAACCGTAAGTCTTAGGATCTTTCCAATCTGGAGAAGTTTTCTTCGCTGAGAACCAGCAAGAGCGGCGCTTAGAGTGCATGCGCTTCTCTTTATCGCCAGTCAACTCTTCGCCTTCTTCGCCTTCAACTGCGGCGCCAGCGGCTTGAGTGTGGTTCGGGTTTTTGTAACCTTTAACAACTTCATCTTGTTGAGCATCGTCACCGAGCTTAACAATCATGAAACGAACAACAGATTCATTGATGCGGAATTTACGCTCGATTTCTGCGTTAGTTGAGCCTTTCGACTTGTACATAACGTAGAAGAAGTTGCCTTTACGAAGGCCTGACTCCAAAGGTTGAGCGAAAGTTTTTACGCCCCAAGTATCGTTGACGAGAACTTCGCCACCGAACTCTTTAACTGTGTCTGCGATGAGAGCTTTTACGGAATTGATAGCTTCTTCCGTGGCGTCGGGCTTCACGACGAACGCCGTTTCATAGATCATGGTTCCTCCTGGGATATAATTATGGCCATAGTCAAAACGCTATGACCGAGTGGTAACCGTATAAATGTTCGAGGAAATTAACACCGCTTCCCTCTGAAGTCCATGTTTACGATCACTTGTGAATCTAGAGCGAGATTCATTATATTATTTCCGACACTTGCCGCAATGCGCACTCGTAATCAAACACTTTGTGAAACTCTTTTTTAACTGGAGTGCTTTTCTCAATGCCGCCCGCCTAAGGCCACCTTTAGCATTTTAAGAAAGTGAGGTGGGTATGAGGTCATTAGTTTTTTTCATGCTTTTATCGTTCAATGCACTGGCACAGTCAGCGCCACAAATTATGTCTGGGACAAAAAGTTTTCAAGGCGAATATCGCATCGTAAGTTTTAAAAACTTTCAACCTCTCTATCTTTCAAGCCCAGCAGAGAGAGCACGCATGGGCCAGTTGCAAGCGAATGGCTACATTTGTGAATACAAAACCAGCACCCAAGCGATCTGTTCGAAATTTATTACTAACCCACACCTCAGTGAAAAACTTAAGGCTACTATTCTCGCTAAAGCCGATGGTTTAAAATTTCAATTCGCTCAAACACGTAATGCCTGGGAATTGACCAATGATGCGGAAGTGATTCGTGAATGGGAGATCGAGCAAACAGTACAGATCTATCGCCACAGTGAACTTCTGACTGAAACAAATATTCTTCGTTATTGGCAGCTTAAGTATTTTGATAAAATGATCGTTAATGATTTCTGGATCAATATTTATCAATCCGAAATGTTCTATGTCGCGCAAATGCGTGTGACGAATGGACGCAATTGGGACAGCCTCATGGTTGAGTACGCGCTCGATTAAGTTAAGACAGACGCCAGCACAGTAATGAGTTCGTCAGGAAAATCGTTACTGTGCTTTTCAAAAAATGCATCAATGGCTTTCATCGTGGGCAATTGTTGCTGCGTTTGAAAATGATCATAGCGATTACACATAATCAAAATCTGATAACTCAGGGGCAGCTGGAAAACATCTTTCTTTTCTGGATAACCTCGGCCTTGACCTAATTCTTCATGGGCCGCAACTAGGCCCAAAATTCGCGGACTGATAAACGGCTTCCCTTGCAAGAGAGTCACTCCATCCGAAACATGGGCACGATAGGCCTGCTTTTGTTGGGCCGACATCTTATCACCAAGCGCATCGTAATTTTCTTTGAAGCGCTCTTTGCCCACATCATGAACAAGTGCCGCGATCGAAAGCTCACTCACCTCTTGCTTATCAGTTAGCCCCGCTTTGGCAGCGACACTCATACAAAGTGAAGAGACGTTGGCAGCGTGGTGATTGTTATCAAATGATGAATTGATATTCTCCATAATCTGCTTGATGACTTTTCTATCTGAGCCGACGAAGTTAGCAATTTTTACGAGATGATCCTGCTGCTGACGAAGGCCCGCTTCCGTTTCAAAATTGACAACGGCATTCTCTGCCGCTGTTATCAAAGAGTCGTGGGCCAGCTGTGTGCGATTTTCTATGCTGTGCGAAGTATTACTCAGTTGATCGAGTGCTTTTTCAAGGTATTGCAGATAATTCTTTTCTTGTTCAGTCGGAATAAAGAGTTTTCGTACACCTTTATTTTTGAGTTTATCTAATCTCTCCCCTTCAAACACATCCTGAGCGTGGATATACTGTACAAACTTCTCCCCAACGCTCACATAGACATCGAACGCTAGAACGTCGTCTTTCCTGAGAGTGTTGAGGCGAACGGGATAAAACTTTTGCACAAAGGCACTTCCTTGATTCTCGATAAAGAAATTTTAGATGGTTTCACAGAAGAAACAAGTCTCCTTTTGAAGGAAGCGATAAATATCATAGAAGCGATTGAAGATACCAAAGATGAAGTGCCGAAAAAACTCATCGAAGATTTTGCCAATCGGATGGATCGCATCATGGGTACTGTGCGCACGTTTGAAGAGATGGCACCTAACAGCAAATCATTTCCGATGATCGGAAAATTTTGTGAATTATGTAAGGCCACCGGCTATAAGGCCGCGACACTTAATAGGCCGCAACTAATTCCGATTTTCGCAGCATTTTGGGCCGATACTGTAGAGATGGTTGAAACTCTTTGCGCCAATGTAGGTGATGAAGACAAAGCCCAGAAGGCGATTCAGGACTTCGCTCCTGCCCTTCAGAAGCGTCTGACTTGGTTAGCTGAGCAGATTGTGAAGCTCACGAAGGACGCTCCGGATACCAGCGCAATAAACGTCGATGGTATCCTTAAGCGAATGGGTCTACTTTAAGATTGCGGCTCGTGTGAGTAAATCTCATACTGCTCGATATGATAGCTGTTATCAGCTCGTATCAAGAGAGTCTTCTGATAAGTCTCTTCCATCATCTCGATCATGCCAAATTCTTCACTCGATAAACGAGCGCACACTTCCGGATGAGCAAAGATCGTAACTTTGTTGGCCTTGGTGCGCTTCAATGTCTTAATCGTTTCACGAATGATTTCATAACTGACAGTATCGACACTCTTTACGCGCCCGACGCCTTCGCAATACGGGCATGTTTCACACATGGTGCGAATCAACGTATCACGCGTGCGTTTACGAGTCATCTCAACGAGACCTAGGCCCGAAATAGGCAGTACATTTGTTTTTGAGCGATCTTTTTTGAGAGCTTCTAGTAAAGAACTATAAACTGCCTGACGATTTTCTTCTTTTTCCATATCGATGAAATCGATAATGATAATACCGCCACAGTTACGCACGCGTAGTTGGTAAGCAATTTCTTTAACCGCTTCAAGATTGGTTTTCAAAATGGTTTCTTCAAGTGTCTTTTTACCAACGAACTTGCCAGTGTTCACATCAATCGAAACCAGCGCCTCGGTTTGATCAATATTAATTGAGCCACCCGACTTCAAAAATACTTGGTTTGAAAGAGCACGCTCAATTTCCAGATCGATCCCAAAATGCTCAAAGACTGGCATATCGAGATCATGAAACTTCAACTTCGCTTTGAGATTAGGCAAATAGCCTTTGGTGAATTTTTCAATCTGACGAAGAACGGGTTTGGCATCAACCACAATTTGATCTACGTCTTCATCCGTAATATCGCGCAAAGCACGTTGAACGAATGTGAGATCTTGATAGAGCTCACAAGGAGCCTTGGCCTTCTCTAGCTTTTTCTGCGTGTCCTTCCACAACTTCACCAGCATGTTGTAGTCGTTCTTCAAAATCTTATAGCTCTGCCCTTCGGCGACGGTACGAGCAATAATGCCACAGCCTTCAGGACGTATACTGTCGAGTACATCCTTCAAACGTTTACGCTCTTCTTCACTCTCAATTCGACGAGAGACACCGGTATGTTCAATGAAAGGCATATAAACAATATGACGGCCCGCTAGCGTGATATGACGAGTGACACGCGGACCTTTAGTAGAGATCGGCTCTTTAGCAATTTGCACAACGATCTCATCACCCTCTTTCAAGAAATCCTGAATCTTGATGTCGGGCCGAAACTTCATGTCCACCGTTTCACTTAAAGATGAAAGTTCATCAGGGATCACTTCGCCGACTCGACGAGATGTGGGTGCCTCACTGGTTTGCGCTTTCTCCATAGCAGTACGCTGCTCTTCCAAAGTAGGAAGATAAGCATCGTCGACATAGAGGAAAGCGGCGCGCTCTTGACCAATATCAATGAAAGCCGATTGCATGCCAGGTAGCACACGCAAAACTTTTCCAAGATAAATGTCACCGACGCTGGCGTGATGATGGTGGTGCGAATGTCGCTCCACTAGGAAGTCCAGGATCTCACCATTCTCAATGAGCGCAATACGGCACTCATTGTGAGTCTGGTTGACCACAAGTTCTTTAGCCATGAATGTCCTAATCGTAAAAATCTTAAAAACTAAAAATCAAAATTAAGATTAGGATAGCGCGTCTACCCTCTCGTTGAAAAGGCGCGGCAAATTAGACCGGAGCGGCGTAGTCGGAAAAATGCTACAGATAGCGATCAAAGTTGACTGTTACATCCTGGAACCAGTGTTGTTTGAAAAACAAGCTAGTCACCAGGATGAGACGGCTAAATTTGAATGAACGTTTCTACAACATAATCCCAGCAATCGCGGCCGTCATGAGACAGGCCAATGTGCCAGCGATAAGAGATCTCACACCAAGCGCGACAATCGTGGGTCGCTTCTCAGGAGCAAGTGTTCCGATACCACCAACTTGAATGGCGATGGAGCTGAAGTTTGAGAAACCGCAAAGAGCGTAAGTTGAAATAATAACCGAGCGAGAAGAGATATTCCCCATCTGCTCTTTGAGATCGAGGTAGGCCACGAATTCATTCAAGACTAGTTTCTTAGCAAGGAAGTTACCAACGATCACGCAATCGGCCCATGGGCAGCCAAGGATCCAGGCGACAGGTGCAAAGATATAGCCCGCAATCAATTCAAAAGTAATTTGTGGAAAACCTACAAACCCGCCTACCCAACCCAACAATCCGTTCAGCATGGCGATCAATGCGATAAATGAAAGCAACATCGCTGCTACGTTCACCGCTAACTTCAAACCATCCGATGCACCTGTCGCAGCGGCATCAATTACGTTTGTCGCCATTTTTGGAAGTTCGATTTTAACCACACCAGCTGTTTTAGAAACTTCTGTTTCTGGAATCATTAATTTGGCACACACCAAAGCTGCTGGTGCCGACATCACAGAGGCTGCCAATAAGTGGCCTGCATCAATTCCGAAACCAACAAACGCCGCCAAAACACCACCGGCAATTGTCGCCATACCACCGGTCATAAGACACATGATCTCAGAGCGAGTCATGCTATTCACATAAGGCTTAATAACGAGCGGAGCTTCTGTTTGGCCGACGAAAATATTGGCCGCTGCAGCGAGAGATTCCGCACCAGAAACTTTCATAACTTTCATCATGACACGTGCAACGAGTTCCACCACTTTCTGCATGATGCCGAGGTGATACAGAACGCTCATCAAAGCACTCATGAAAATGATGGTCGGCAATACCATGGTGGCGAAAATAAAACCAAGCGACTGCGAAGGAGTCGCGAGTGTTCCAAAAATAAATTTCGCACCCTCAGTGGTATAATTAAGGATGGCAGAAAATCCGTTGCCGGCCGCTTCAAAAATGGCACGCCCAAAACTCGTTTTGAGAATGATGAGGCCAAAACCTATTTGCAGAAGAATTCCTGAGATAACTGTTCGCCATTGAATTTTAGAACGATTGTCACTAAGGCCATAGGCCACTGACAAAAGCACAAAAAGACCAAAGAGTGACACCAGACGTTCCATAGGCCTGCCTTAAGCATAGAGTTTTATTCAGTTAACTTATTCTGAATAACCCCAAGACTATTGGCAAGCTCTTCAGTCAGGATTTAGAAGCTCATTCCCCAGACCGGTGCAGCAATTTGTGTATTTGAGAGCGTCGAGAAGTCTAGTTGCGCAACATGCCACGACTCGCGTTCAGCTGTGGAGAAATCTTGCGAAGGTTTGGCTTCGACTGCCAAAGTCTCTTGTGATTTATTCGCGTGACCAATTGCAACAATTACGACCCCAGCGATAATTCCTAAAGCGGCTCCCGTCCAGACGTTGGCCAGGTTTTTTGAAGGCTTATCATAGAATGAGAGAGTAGAAAGTCCGAGAATCGCCCCCCCTACACCCGCACCAGCGATGAGAAAAATATCGTTCTGAGTATTGGCAACAATGTCCTCTTCACCTTCGGCGACCTGGGCCCAAACGAGGCTTGGTGAGAGAAGACTAAGGGTCAAAACTAGCGAGAAGATAACTTTCATAGGTGATTCCAGGCAAAAGTTTGTTTTCAGAGATGATTCCTTATAAGTATCATAATTTTCCCGTTTCATGATGGCAATTGAAGCTGTCGATTTTCGAAAGAGAGAATTCATGAGTGCCTATTCCATGTTTAAGCTGATCGACGCAAAAAAGCGTGGCCAGAAACTCTCCAGTGAGGCGATCAAGTGGATGATTGCCGAGTATACTGCTAAGAAAATTCCTGATTACCAATTGGCCGCTATGCTGATGGCGATTACTTTGAAAGGGATGGACGCTCACGAAACCGCGGCAATTACTGATGCCATGGTTTATTCAGGTCGCGCACTCAAGTTTAATGACAAGACAGTGGTGGATAAACATTCTACTGGTGGAATTGGTGATAAAGCTTCATTCATTCTGGCCCCTATCGCGGCTTGTCTCGGTGTAAAAGTTCCCATGATCGCGGGCCGTGGACTCGGTCACACTGGTGGCACGATCGATAAAATTGAATGTGTCCCTGGCTTTCGCACAAATCTTAGTCTTGATGATTTTTCTGCTCAGCTTGAAGACAAAGGTTTGGTCTTAATGGGCCAGACTCCTGAAATCGCTCCTGCAGATGGATTAATCTACGCTCTTCGTGATGTCACAGCGACGATTGATTGTATCCCACTCATCACTGCCTCAATTATGAGCAAAAAATTGGCGGAAGGCGCGGAGGGAATAGTGTTTGATATCAAGCACGGTTCGGGTGCTTTTATGCGCGAGAAAAAAGACGCACGCATTCTTGCCAAAAGTTTGATCGCAACCGGCAAGAGATTTAAGCGAAAAGCGATTGCACTTCTCACTGACATGAACCAACCGCTGGGTCAGGAAGTGGGCCACGTTTTAGAAATTCAAGAATCCATTCTCACGCTTAAAGGTCAGGGCCCTAAAGATTTAACTGATCTCTCAGTTGAGCTTGCCGCTCACATGGCCGTCCTTGCTGGAAAAATTAAAACCATCGCTGAGGCCCGCAAAAAAGCGCTCGCAACTTTACATGATGGCTCGGCTTTAAAGAAATTCATTGAACTGATTGAATGGCAAGGTGGTGATTCGAAAGTTATCAAGCATCCTGATCTTTTACCAGTTGCACCTGTTAAAACTATTATTCGTGCGCCCAAGAATGGATATGTAAAAAGTTTTGCTAATGATCAGATCGGTTATTTGCTCATTGAATTAGGTGGTGGCAGAAAAACTAAAGCCGATGTGCTCGATCTCTCTGTGGGCTTCACTATGCATGCTCGGATTGGAACGAAGTTAAAAAAAGGTGATGCCATCATGACAATTCATCATCATGCTCATCAAAAAGATATCGTTAAAGAAGTTGAAGCAAGATTTTTAAAAGATGTACTCGCTCTCTCTGCCAGTGTGGTGCGGGCCCCGAAACTTATAACTGAAATTGTCCGCGCCTAAAGGAGCTTAAGATGTATCAAAAAATTGAAGAAGCCGCTCAGTACTTGCGCTCAAAGATTGCCGTCACTCCTGAGATCGGAATCGTCTTGGGATCAGGACTTGGTATTTATGTTGATCACATCGAAGATCGCATCACGATTCCCTACACTGATATTCCCCACTTCCACCGCACCACTGTTGAAGGTCATGATGGCCGTCTGATCTTTGGTAAAGTGAAAGGCAAAAGTGTCGTCGCTCTCTCTGGCCGCTTGCATGCCTATGAAGGCTATCCAATGGAAGATGTTGTTCTTCCTGTTCGTGTAATGGCCCTCTTGGGAGTTAAAACGCTTTTTGTGACGAACGCCTCAGGTGGTATCAACAGTAATTATCATCCCGGTGATTTGGTTATCATCGAAGACCACATGAATCTCTCTGGTCGCAATCCATTGGTAGGACCTAACCTCAATCAATTGGGTCCGCGCTTCCCGGATATGTCGGAGGCCTACCCTAAAGAGTTGCGCGAGCTTCTTAAGGCCAGTGGCAAGACCCATGGAATTGAGATGAAATCGGGCGTCTATTGCTGGCTTTTAGGCCCTACATACGAAACTCCTGCTGAAATCCGCATGCTCGCCAAGCTTGGCGGCGATATGGTCGGCATGAGCACAGTACCAGAGGTTATCGCAGCAGCTCACTTAGGTATTCGCGTGGCCGGTGTGGCCTGTATCACTAACTACGCAGCAGGACTGAAGCCCGAGAAGCTTAATCACGCCGATGTGAAGCTTGTGGCCCAAAAGGCGATGGCAGGTTTCGCCACTGTGTTGACTGAAACAATCCAGGGTTTAAAATAAATTATGGATTTAAGACAATTAGCCCTGGCGGCCGCTCAGCATTCTCACTCACCCTATTCCCATGCCAAAGTGGGAAGCGCGATTGTGATGGAAGACGGCACTGTGTTTCAAGGCTGCAACATTGAAAATTCAAGTTTTGGTGGAACGGTCTGTGCTGAAAGAGTTGCTATCTGGAAGGCCATCTCAGAAGGCCACAAACGCGTAAAGCGTGTTTACGTCTACACTGATGCCGGCTGGCCTCCATGTGGAATGTGCCGCCAAGTGATGTCCGAGTTTGCTGCCCCAGAGTTAGAAATCATCATCGGTGACAAAGCTGGCAAAGAACAAATTTTAAAGTTTAAAGACATTATGCCCCTGGCTTTTACCCCAGAGCATTTAACGAAAAAATAATTTCTCGGAGCGCGAAGCGAATGTTTCGCGAGAAAACATGACAGATCAATCACCTGAGGCCCTCCTTCGTTCCCTTAAATTTTGTGTTATCGATCTGGAAACGACCGGTGGCAGTGCTGAAAAAGATCAAATCTTTGAAATTGGCATGATTCGCATTGAAGATCTCAAAGTCACTGAAGAGCGCAGCTTCATGGTAAACCCAGAGCGCGAAATTCCTGAGTTCGTACAGCGTCTAACCGGTGTGAAGCAGGCCGATGTGCTTGGTTCTCCGACTTTTAAAGAAATTGCTGATGAAGTTCGTCAGTTCGCCGGCGATGCGATTTTGGTCGCCCATAACACATCATTTGATATTCCCTTTCTCAATGCCAAACTGACAGAAGCTCAGCTTCCTTCTCTTGAGAATAAAGTACTTTGTACCAATGTCATGACCAAGTACATGATTCCTGAAATTGTGAATTCTAACTTGGAGTATATGGGCAAAATTTTTGATCTGGGAGATCAGAAAGCCCACCGTGCGGTGGAAGATGCTCGTACCACTGCCAAGTTACTTTTGAAGTATCTGGATATTTTTCAAAAGAAAGAGATTCGTAAAGTTAATCAGCTCTACTACCCCCGCAATCGTTTTGAACTCGATCGTCGTCATTACGACTCACAAGATAAAAGTCTTAAAGATATTGAGCAGATCCTTTCTTCTGAAACGAGACCTGTTCTATTGACTGTCAAAGGCACACAAGGAGTGATTCTTTCTCTGCTTCCGATTGAGAACCCAAAAGAAGAATGGAAAAAGCTTTCAGTATTTTTAGGCACACTCGATTGGAATTTAATTACCGTGCGCTTAATTGGTCCTCATATCGAAGGATTGATGCAATTTAATTCTCACTATCTCAAAATCCCAGAAGCCACTCGCCTGCAAACACTCGCCTATCTGCAAGAGCAACACCCGACTCCTCCTCTTGAGCACTCTCCACTTGAGGATGATGATTTCTTAGTGGTTCCACATCTCATCCAAGGTCAGCTACTCATTTATTCACTGATGAGTTTGGGACCTTTCTCACAATTGATTTTCAAATTCCCGGCCCATCGTAAGAAAGTGGCGCAGTTTCTTCAAGGCCAAGTTGTGCGCTTTGATCAAAATAAAGGCAAACGTCGCCATCAACTTTTAGGCGAAGTGAAGCCGCTGATTGAAGCTCATATTTTAAAGAAGAAATCAGCAGGTGATACGAGTCATCTCTTTTTATCACGCAATGAACTCAAAAAAGAGCAGCGAAACTTTTTTAGCAAGATTGAAGGTTTAGTTAAAATTCATCCCGATGAATTTAAGTTCCCAGGACATTACTTTTAGATAAGAACATTCTGGTGAGTAAACATAAGTTCACCTTCACTGCTCATTTCAAGCAGCAACTTTTCTTGCTGAAGAAGATAATGCAATAGTTTTGAGGAGAGCCCCTGCTTCAGAGCTATTTGCGGCTTCAAAACAATTTGAAATCTATCAGCATCTTCAAACACTTCTGCCTCTAAAACCATCCCGCGGGCCGATCTGCGTTCCAATAATTTCAAATGATGAAACGCCGTCATGATGTCGCCAATCACGAGATAGGCGAGCATAGTAGCAGTGGGTGCGTGAAGCGAATAAGCAAAGGGGTGTTTTTGTATGTGAGAGATATTCACCCTAAGGCCACTTTCCACCATGCGAAAACGCTGCAAATTAAGCGCCTGCTCAAAACAGTTCTTTAATAGATCTTTATCGCGAACTTCCCCATCCATAGGCTTCATTCGAGAAAAACCAAGGAAGGTTTCAACCAACTGCTTACATCTGAGTGTACCCTGTCGCATCTCACTCAACTGCTCTCTCGATTCCTCATCCCAAAAATCTTCCATGGATAACATCTCAAGAGCGACTAATAGGCCAGCGATAGGATTATTAAGTTCATGAGCAATCGAGCTGGTGATAATCCCTAAATCTTGGCCACCCATATTCGAATCAGTCGACATCCCTTTGATCTTTTCAGGTAAAAAAGTAAATAACAGTCGAGAGTCTTGGCTGCCACTCAACATCGTTCTTCTGACAGTCCAGCTCTGTTCTTTTAGCTGAACTTGATCAATGTCTTGTAGTTTATGCACGCGTGAAGGTGTCAGATTCATTTTTACAAAGGCAGTATTGTGTTGCAGGACTTCACCTTTACCACCTAAAAGTAGCATCGGAAAAGGCAGCGCTTGAAACGCCTCTTGCACCATTTGTCCGGGCTTAATATCTGACTGATCACTCTCCCACCGTTTAACAATTTTAGTGAGTGAGGCGGCAATCAAGGCGGCCGCGGTGATATCAAGTGTTGTTTCCAGCTGAGTAAGGTTCTCTAAAAAAACCGGCGCTCCCTGTAGACGTCCCAAATAAAAAAGCTGTCCCGCGCCCTCAGAAGCTGGTGCTCCAGAAAAATGGAGGCGCCAATTCTTTTTTCGATCCAAGCGACGTGCCAGTAATTCCAAATTTTGTGTCAGTGTTTCTACACCAGGCGCACCGGCTAGCTCTTCTTGTAAATCTAAGAATCGTTCAAAGTTCTCTAGGTACAGAGTATGAAGTGCCGGATCTTCACTTAACTCAGTCATGGCATTTTTTAATTGTCGCTCAAACTGACGGGAATACTTCAAGGCCATCTTGCGCGCACTCTCGCCTTCTCGCGCCATCGCGCGAGACAGAAGTCCTGCTACCACCACATAAAAAGGTGTCTCTCCTTCATGGGCCTCCAAGACAGCATCGACTTGCTCTTCAATTTGAGAAGTCTCACTGAGACTTAAAAGATCTTGATGAATGGGTCGAACGAAAACGGCGTGGCCCTGGAAGCGCTTAGGCTTCTCCCAGGCAGGAGATGGAAGACACAACGCGAGCTTTCCAGCGGGAACTTTCTCACCCCAAGTTCCCAGTGTGGCCCCTCTCAATGGTTTAATCCAACCTTCAAGAGTGGTACGCACATCTTGAGGATGGAGAGGATCTAACAAAAAAACTAAACGATGTGCCTGATCGTTAAGCAGCGTGCGTGTGTTCATGGAAATTGTTTTTTCGTCTCTTCAATCAGGGAATATCCGTCGATATAATGCCCATGAATTTTCACACCCCAGTGCAGGTGAGGCCCACTGGAGCGGCCAGTATTTCCAGACAGAGCAACAATATCTCCTGCATTCACGATTTGACCGGCTTCAACTTTCACCTCAGACAGATGCCCGTAGACGGTGAAAATATCCATTCCATGGTCGATGATGACGGTTCCGCCAGTATAAAACAGATCGCCAGCAAACATAATACGTCCACGATTGACCGCCGGAACAGGGACACCTACCGCCGCTCGGTAATCAGTCCCTAAGTGTTGACCTCGATGGGCCTTATTGTAGACACGTTTGATGCCATAGACACTCGTGATATGTGAATTTAATGGCGCCCTAAATGGCTCCGCAAAATAGGGAGTCAAGGCCGATTGACTGTAGAGTTCATTCAGCATGCGTTGCTCTTTTTGGGCACGCTCAAGATCTTTTTTCGCCAGTGTCACCTTGCGAGGATTCACTTTTAAATACTCTTCTTTGTACTTGTAAGGCTTGATTGAGAACTCCACGACCGAGCGCTCTTCTTTGTCTTTCTTAAGACGACACTGATGAGTATTAAGATCAGAGAAGTAAGTCTCTGCGATATAGGCAAAGTGTACACCAGGATTCATGCTGACGTGCTTGAGGCGCTGATCTTTGCACCACAATTCCGCTTTCTCCCAGCCGCTGGGAACTTTAAATGTCACCCACCGAACCATGCCTGGCTGGGTATCAATTTTCATGAGTTCAGGTAAGCTCTCCGCCTTAATAACCGGCGTCTTAGGAGCAGTGGCACAGGCTTGAGATATTAACATCACCAAGAATAAATATTTCATAAATCGCCTCCAATCTTTTGCACTTGTCCCGTCCCATCTTGGAAAACGAGTTGCAAGACTTCACCTGTCTTCATTTTTTTGAATTGTAATTGAGTGCTAATAATTCCCGCTGAAGATGTCACCATCGAGTACCCACGCGAGAGAACTTTCGTTGGATTCAACGCTTCGATACGAGCGTGCGCCTTATCCAAGCGATGCTGAGAATTTTGCCATTGCTCTTTGACTCGTTTTTCTAAACGACTGGCCAGATCATCAAGTTCCATACTGCGCTGATTGACCGGAACAAACTTATCGGCCCGATGAAGCGGGTTTAGTTTTTCTACACGCTGAATTTGTTCCTGAAGTCTTTCGCGCAAAATACCTATGAGCTGACGAGGATGATAGCGCAACAACAAACGCTGAGCTTCCGCTTGCTTCGTCTTTAAATGATTAATCAAACGATCACGCGTTTGTACCAAACGACGTAATACTTCTGTCTGAGGCTGAGTCAAAGTTTCGGCCGCTGCCGTGGGAGTCTCGCAGCGCAGATCAGCAACATGATCACTTAAAGTCCAATCCACCTCGTGGCCCACAGCACTGATAATGGGATAAGGACATTCTGCCATTTTGCGAATGAGAGCTTCATCATTAAAGCACCACAGATCTTCAGGGCTACCACCGCCTCGAGTAAGAACGACCACATCAAAGGGCTCTACTTTCTCAAGTTTATTGAGAGCATTGATAAGTGAGCTAGGTGCTTTGTCGCCTTGAACCAATGCGGGAATCAAAACAATTTCAAACCCCATTGAGCGTCGTTCATAGACGTTTAAAAAGTCATGAAGGGCAGCGCCACCCGGTGCTGTAATCAGAGCGATTCGTCGTGGAAAGGCCGGAATTGGTTTCTTCCTTTCAGGATCAAACAAGCCTTCACTGCTAAGTTTTTTCTTTAGCGCCTCAAACTTTAATTTCCACAGACCTTCTCCGGCCGGCATGACTCTTTTAACTTGTATCTGAAATGAGCCGCGTTTTTGATAAACCGTCAAAGGTCCATAAACTAAAACGCGATCGCCTTCTTTGATATTTTTGAAACCCGGGTGACGTAATACATCTTGGCGAAAAAACGCACAAGAGATGGAAGCTTCTTCATCCATTAGATTGAAATAACAATGCCCACTATGAGCATGAGAGATACCCGTGATCTCACCCTCAACCATGACTTCAAAAAAAGTCTCTTCGAGAGTTTGCTTAATGTGGGCGACCAGCTCAGATACGCTTGCCGCCTTCTGCCCGAGCGTCAACATTACTTAATGACCTTAGGTGCCACCAATTGAATCGTTTTTAGAAGCGATGCTGTTTGCTGCACTTGGTAGTCTTCCGAAGGCTTATAGATATGAAAGATATCATCTTCTTCTTTCTTACCTTCTTTAGCAGCTTTGCGTTTTTGCGCAATCGCATCGGCACGCTTCAAACGATCTTCTTTTTCCCACGCTTCACGAATCTTCTTTTCTTCAGCTGTTTCAACGGTGGCGGTGAGGTGGTTGCGCAGATCACGCTCGCGTACATAACGATCTGAACGCTTTGCACGCTCAAACGCCACGGGATCAAGATCTTCAAGTGTAATATCTGGTGCAATACCAATCCCCTGAATACGACGGCCCTTGGGAGTGAGGTATTGAGCGATAGTAAGCTTTACCCCTGTTCCTCCATCAAGCTGCGCTACCGTTTGCACAGAGCCCTTACCAAATGACTGAAGGCCTACGACTGGACCGCGATTATGATCCTGAATAGCTCCCGCCACAATTTCAGATGCAGATGCTGAAGCACCATTAATTAAAACCGCGAGAGGAGTGCTGAGGTCTTTCCAGCCTTGTTTCTTCACATAGCGAATATCTTTATTTTGCGGGTCACGTGACTCCGTCGAAACGACGATGCCTTCTTTTAAAAATAAAGATGAGACATCCACCGCTTGATCCAAGAGGCCACCTGGATTTGAACGTAAATCAAGAATGATGCCTGAAAGTCCACCACTCTTCTTTGCTTCGGCAGTCAATTTGATCAATGCCTCTTGAACTGCAACGGCAGCACGTTTTTGAAATTGTGTCAGGCGGACGTAAGCGACTGTTCCCTGCACCAACTCAGACTTAACAGGATTAACCTTGATGATTTCGCGTTTGAGTTTAAAGGTTTTTACACTCTCCTCACCTTCACGAAGAATCCCTAGGATCATGACATCACCGTTCTTGCCATGCATGCGTTTAACCGCTTGATCAAGTGTAAGGCCCACAATCGATTCATTATTAATTTCAACAATACGATCGCGAGGACGAATGCCAGCACGGAAAGCCGGACTGTCTTCAATCGGAGTAATCACCATGATCGCGCCATCACGACTGGTGACTTCAAGACCAAGACCACCAAACTCACCAGAAGTATCGTTTTGCATTTTTTGAAAGAAATCTTTATTCAAGAAAGAGGAATGAGGATCCAATGTTTCCATCATGCCTTTTAAAGCGCCTTCAATTAACTTCTCTGTATCGACTTGGCGATAGTATTGATTCTCTACGAGATAAAGTACTTTGTTAAAAAGTTCCAACTGTTCAAAACGTGAACGTTGTTGAGCATTAGTTAAATTTGGTTTTGCTGCAGTCTTTTCTTCAGCGTGAGCAAATAGAGAAAAGCAAAGAATTAGAATAGAAAAGAGTGTGCGACGCATGAGGATCTCCCAGAATTGGTGTCCTCAGATTTTACCTGTCGCTGCTGGCTCCATCCAGTGAATTGTCTTCTGTGCGACGTTCTTTTTACGAACTTCGAAATAGAGAGAATCAGCTGTTCCCTCTGTCTGTCCTAGAACGTCTCCCACCTTTACGTGAGCATTCTTCTCCAAATTAGAAGTAAAGCGACCCAGCATGACTGTACGAATATCATCGCCATGATCAATCATTAAAACTTTACCGTATGAGGCCAATTCTCCATTATAAGCGACTCTGCCTTCACGCGGAGCTGCAATCGGCTGCATCTTGCCCAATTTGTAGGTTATCCCTTTGTCTGAGGGAACGACTTCATTCCATGACAATACGGGTGAGCGAAATTTAAGACTCGCTGGAATAAGGGCCCCCGTCACTTCAGCACGTTTGATGGCACTTAAGCGCGTAGTAATTTTTTGTTTTTGTTCACGTGATTCTAACTTCTGGCGCTCTTCTAGTTTGGCCAAATAGACTTCCGTCATTTGACGTTTCTTAGCTTCTAAATCTTGGCTGAGCTTCAAGAGTTCTTGTTCGTCTGCACGTAGGGTGGCAAGCCGTTCATGAAATTCAGCGACAATCTTCTCCAGTGCTTCGGCTTCACGCGTGGCCGCGACAGCACGGGCACGATTTTCTTCAGCTAATTTTTTATAAGCTTCATTAGGAACAATCTCATCTTCCACCATCGCCAGGGCATGTGAGCGCAAGATAGAAGCCATTTCTTGCTCACGCTTGATCGCTTCAGCTTTCACTTCCGTCAGCCGCTGCTGATATGTCACCACATCCGTTTCAAAAACGCGGATGCGTTCAATCGCGGCGAGATATTTATTATTATGCTGACCCAGATTTTTTTCTAAAGCATTAAGGCGTGCCCCTAATTGCAATATTTCGCTACGGCTCTTCGCTAGCGTATTGGCCGCGAGTACCTGAGAGATGGCGAGCGAGAAAATGAGGATTAGTTTTGCGAACGCCATTTTACCTCACGCATAGTGGCGGTCCACGGAATAGAGAAAGCAGCTAAGCAAAGTGCTATTCCCACGAGATCAGGGCCTTGTAATATCAATGATGAGATGGCAGTCATGGCCGCGACTAAAGTAAGACCTGCTGCCGTTGTTTTAGCGCGCACCAGTTGGCGACGCTGGAAACGTTCCACCAAAAAGGCTCGTCGACTAAAATGACTAAAACAAAGTGCGAAGGCCAGCGCCCAAACTAAAAGGACAGGCACTAAGATCCCAGGAAATCCAAAGCGCGAGAGATAGCGAAAAATTGGATGAGTGGAAAATAAACCACCGACTTTCGGAGTGCGTACACCCGAAGTCGTGACATGCTCAGTTCCAAAACTCTTTTCAAGTCCTGTAACTAGTGTTTCCCCAGAGCGTTGAGCCGCGCTATTTTTAAGCACCACTCGTAAACCAAAAGCAGCAATATTGTTCGCATCGGCCGAATAGCTTTCGCCCATTTGCTGAATCAAGCGACCTAAGACTCCGCCTGTTTCATTTTTTGCCATCGCTTCAACAGTCACAACTTCTGGATGACGACGAATTTCTTCCAGGACTTCTTCACGATTCACTGATGAATCAAATAAAGCCGTAAAGTAAGGGCGTGCCCAGGCATCAGGGGCCAGTGACACTAAACCTAAGTTGACGCTCGGGCGATAGATACAAACTGTGGCCAGCAAAAGTGTGCTCGCAAAAAAGAACACTCCACGACCTTTCAATTCCCAAATGACGGCAAAAAATTCTTTTAGATAAAACATGCTTGCCCCGCATACATTAAGCGCCCTTGATCGAGGTGCGCCACCTTACCTGGGAACTGCTTCACCATCTCACGATTGTGAGTCGCCCAAACCAAGGTCAAACCTTTGCGTTGATTGTAGTGACTGAGTAGTTCAAATAAACGGAAACTGGCCTCGCGATCGAGCGCTGAAGTGGGTTCATCCGCCAAGAGTGCGTCTGGTTTTGCTAATAGTGCACGGATCATGGCCACTTTACTCTTGAGCCCACCATTACAGTCTTCAATCTTGCGCTCAAGATGTTCGTAAACACCCATCACGCGAGAGAGTTCGATCAATTCTTTGTGAAATTGTTCGCGTGAATCATACAGACGTGGATCGTAGCTGACCCACATATTTTGTTCGCATGATTTTTGTGACCATAAACGTAAGTCTTGAAAGACAGAAGCGACGAAAAATTTCGAGTCGTCCTGCATACGATGCATTTTCCCACTGGTGGGATCAACCAGGCCTGCCATCAAATTTAACAATGTCGATTTACCTGCGCCTGAAGCACCAGTTACAAAAAGAATTTCTTTGGGCAACACGCTTAATTGAATGGAGCGAAGAGCTTTGATTTTACCAAAGTCGACGGTGACATTATCAAAATGAAAAACAGGGCGGACCTTAGGGACCGCTGATGATTGAGGGGAATAACGCTGGGTATACATCCGTGCATCCTCGGCGGAAAAGTTATGCTAAATCGCCATCTTGGCGTGCCTATTGTGTAGGCCCCTTTATTGTATCGGGGTGCAGAAACGTTCGGCAAGCGTCCTTTGGTCAGGGAAAAACCTGCCCAGTTCACTCAGGAAACAATACCTTCCTGACGTAGGATCTCCCACGCAGATTCAGTACAATAGACGTTTGGTACAAAGTTAAATTTGTTCTGAAGGCTGGCAATCACCGAATTTTCCATATCCCCTAACAAACGTACTTCCCCGTTATCCAACAGAATCTTGGCCGGATCACGCTCTAAGAGGAGATTATCGGTGGTTTTGGACTTCACCAATTTCTTGCGACTTTTGACGAAGACAATATGTTTTTTAGGGAAGTCTTCTAAGACCCAATCCACATCAGTCCCCTTCTTCTTCAAGACATCTTTGATCTCTTGAAGTTTTTCTTGGGCACGACGAAGAATTTTTTCATTACCTTGATCATCATCTTGGTCAAGGAGACGTTGCTTAAATTCATCACAACGGACTGTGCGCGGGGCAATCTCAAACAACAGTCGGTTCGCCATATCTTTAAAGCGTGGAGTTTTATCAAACTCCCCTGTCATGTAGTTACTATGCACCACTTGCATGAAGTACTGATCATTAAAACCATAGAAGCGCTTAGGATCGTGGGCCACCATATCCATTAACTGGGAATAGGTATAAATACGATTTTTTTCCAACAAGTGATAACACATCTCTTCAGCGATAGCATCAAAGCGTGCCCCGCGAGCACTGCGAATCACTTGTGAGTACCAGGCATAACGGGCCATCAAAAAATCTTCGACGGCATGAAGAGCATTATGGTTAATCGCCATAATATCGTGATCGCCAACCTTCACTGAGCGAAAGTGGTTCAAAAGATAATCACGATCATAAGTGCCGTAATGAATGCCTGAGTAGTGAGCATCACGTAAAAGATAATCCATCCGATCACAATCAATTTCTGAATGCAAAATTTGATTGGCCAGCACGCTCTTGTCCTGACCTTTCACAAGATCAGAAATGCGTTGGGGATCAATTCCATAACGCTTCAAAAGAAAAGTAATGCCGCCTTCATAGTCGGTATTCTTAATAATAAAAGACCCCAAGTGCTCATGATCATCCGGATGGCCTTTGCCATTTTTCACCTTGGTCGTTTCACCGTAACGGATGTAGCTCATCTCGGTAGTATGAGAGAATGGAAAAGTCCCTAAATCATGCAAGAGTGCCGCGAGACGCAAGCTTTGGTGATAGGTCTTCGCACCCGACACCACTTTGTCGTCATAGAGTTCGCGATCAGAAACAGCACGGCCGACGGCCTTCAATATCATGTGTGAGTTATGCATCACTCCAATGGAGTGACCAAAGCGCGAGTGCTCAGCGCCAGGAAAAGTATAAAAAGTGAAACCGAGCTGACGAATCCAGCGCAGACGTTGATAAAAAGGTGTGTGGATAATCGCCCACTCTAGGTTGGTCAGTGAAATATGACCGTAGAGAGGATCGTAGAAGACTCTTTGCTTGAGTTGGTTCGCTGTCACATCCATGTATTTTCTTTGAGAAGAGAAAAAAAGGGATCCTCCATGGATCCCTTAATAATCAATTTTTTACTGTAACGTTTTAGCTGCGCGCTTGCCTTTACGGGCCTTCTTTAGCTTGTCCATTGCGTACTCGATCATCATGCCAGCTTCGCGACGGATCCCGTTGTCATGCAAGAAGCGGTAGAAGTTCTCGATATCAGCATTGTTAGTGCGGAAGTTTTTAAGTGTCATCACTTCTGGTGCTGCTGGAGTTACTTTTTCTTCGATCGTGGCTTTCATACAAGCTCCTTAAAGGATAAATAATACTTTTTTGCTACAAGGATTACAACTCTTGATCAGGACGCGAGGGTATTAAACCTCGCGAGCCTCGATCATTCCATAACTGTGCAGCTTGTTATAAAGCGTCTTCACTGTGATGCCCAAAGACTTCGCAGCGCGCGTCTTGTTGCCACTCAAGTGATCAAGTGTCGCCAAGATATGCTTCTTCTCGAGGTCATGCAGGGCCACTTCTTCAAACTTAACTTCGATTTTTACTTCTTCTTTCACTTCTTCGCAGCGCAACTCAGGAAGGTGGCTTTCGTCTACATACTGGCCTTCAACCACGATGGCGACGCGCTCCATGATCCCTTTCAATTCCTGAACGTTTCCTGGCCAGTGATAAGCTGCCAATTTTGCTTGAGCAGCTGCCGTCAAAATCTTTGTTTCATTCTGAGCACGGCCTTCGTTCAAGAAGAACTCAGAGATAGCGCGGATATCTTCAGTACGATCGCGAAGTGAAGCGACTTTTACATTCATGGTGTTCAAGCGAATGAAAAGTTCTGCTTTGAAGTCACCTTTTTCAACAGCTTCAGAAAGGCTTCCTTTCGAAGTGGCGATCACACGTACGTTGATCATAGTTTTTTCTTCGTTGTCTGAAGAAACCACTTCACCAGTCACCATGGCGCGAAGAATCTTCGCCTGCAAGCTGTGTGAAAGAGCTTGAATATCATCAAGAATCAAGGTGCCGCCGTTCGCTTCTGCAAACGCGCCCTTCTTACCTTTTTTACCAAAAAGCTCGATATCCAAAGCTACTTCGTTCATTGAAGTACAGTGAACAAGGACACAAGCGCCGTTCTTACGGTGGCTCCAGAAGTGAATTTTGCGAGCAAGAATCTTCTTACCAACACCATGAGCGCCATCCAAAAGGATTGGGAAGTCTTGAGTGGCAAGCTTCTTAGCAATATTGATCGTTTCAAGCATCGACTTAGATACCGCGATCAAATTTACGCGCTCGCCGTTATCTTGTGAGCCCGTTTTAATATCAAATTTTGGACCAGCAATGCGCTCTTGTTCACGAACAGCGAGCTTTGCTTCAAGTTCGCGCGCCATATGACGAGCAACCAAGTACAAACGCATGTTACGAATCGGAGCCGAGAGAGCTTTCAGATCTTCGTTAATGCCCGTGACATCTTTATCAGAGAACTGACGCTCTTTATTAGCTGATTGAACGTGGATAGTGGCGATGACAGTTCCGTCGATCATGACTGGAACAGCAAGCTCAGCTTCTACTACTTCATCACGAGTTGAGTGAGCTGTAATAGGATCACGCTTAACATTGTTTGAGTAATAAGCGCGCTTCATACGAGCGACGTAGCCTGAGAGGCCAATGCCTTTCGCAAGGATTGCTCCATCAACTGACAAACCGTTCTCAGCAACTAGACGAGTTGAGCCGTCTGCCAGTGCTTCATAAACTTGGATTTTGTGTTCGTTCAAGGACTGAGCAAAGAAGCCACTCAATTGAGAGAAGAATACTACCTCATCAAGATTTGAGAGAAGCTGGGTACAAAGGGTAGCTAGCTCAGGTTTTAGGGCAGCGCTTTTCATGTTGAACTCCTTGACACTTAAACGAGTTTAAAGACACATTTTGTGCAATGCGTAACTATGAAAAGAGTACATTATGCCTAAAAATATTACAAGACTATTTTGCTGCGGTGTTCAATAAATGTACGAAAAACCACGCAGTTTTGAATAGTTAGCCAGTCAGCAACTAGGATTTGGACAGAAATATCAACAAAAACCCCCTAGGATCAAGGGGGCCGTCTATATATTAGGCTAGTTCGTCCAGCGCGGGCTATAGCAGCGGCCGAAGTCTTGAGTGAGCTGACCCAGGATCTCGCCATCGCGATTCATAATATGGATATCCTGGAGCGCTTTAGAGCGCGAGAGAACTCGTTGAGATGTAAAGATGATGAACTCGCCATCAGGTGACCACCAGGGCTCTTCATTCGAGCCAAAGTCTTTAGTAAGACGAGCGAGATTATTTCCCTGACTATCGATGCGGTAAAGATCAAAGCCATTATCTACCCACGAGGTAAAGACAATCGCTTGGCCGTTGGGTGAATAGCGTGGAGAAGCGTTGAATTGACCAACAAAACTCACACGACGGGCGGCCTGATCATTGCCACGAGGATCCATGATATAGATGTGCGCTTTGCCAGCGCGATTCGACAGAAAACTCATACTGTTTCCATCGGCAGTCACAGTGGGATCAACATCATCCGCATAGTGCTTGGTAATCTGGCGCAACTGCTTAGTCGCAAGATTCATTTCATAGATATCAGCGTTGCCTGATTTCGTGAGAGTAAAATAGATGCTTTTTCCATCAGCACTATAAACGGCACCTGAGTTCACTCCCGGATGGCCCGAGACAGTGGTGAATTTTTTGGTGTCACGATCTAGCACTTTTAAATCGATGTTTTTGGTTTCTTTGTTTTTACGATCAGTCTGTTTATGTGACTGAATCAAAGAAAAAATAATACTGCGATTGCCTGGCGCCACCGACGGAGAAATAACGGTGGAATTAAAAAATGTCAGACGCTCTACTCGGCGGCCATCGAAGTCCATACTGTAGAGCTCTTTTCTGGTGTCTTTCCCAACTGTCGAGCGATCCGAGACAAAAATAATCTTTTCTTGGAAGACTGATTTTTTGCCGGTGATTTTACGATAAATGGCATCGGCCAGTTTATGGCCTTGATCACGTACATTTATGCCTGCGGCGGTAATTGAATCACTGCCCATACTTTGTCGCTTTAAAACACTATACACTTCCGCAGTGAGCTTCACTCCGGCACCTGCTCCCTCGGCTTTTATTCCAATGACAAATTGCTTAGAACTCCATTCATCCCATTGAGGTGCAGTTACAGGACCTGACAATTCAACGGCTTCCAAGCGATGCTTATAAAAAGCAAAATCGTTTTTAATCAGTCCCATCAGCTCATTCATCACTTTAGATTGAGCAGGGGTCATCGTACCCACGACTTGCGCCGTCCCGAAAGCGACTTGGTCTTTCTCTGCTTGTGCCTCACCCACTGCGATAACTGAAACTTTTCCTTCCTCTTGTGAGTAGCTCAGCAATGAAAAAGAAAATAAACAGATCGCAAAAAAGAACTTCATAACAACTCCTTCAGAGTGGGAAACCTAGAATTATACCGCGAGCTGATAGCTGAGGGGCGGCATCGACAGGTGGTGCTCCAAAGGGTGCCGCCGCTCTGACTGCTGCTTCTGCTTTTGAATCAAACTCACTATTGCCACTGGATTCACGAATTTCAGTTTTTAAAATTTCTCCACGTAACCCAATCCAAATATGAATGCGGCACTTCAATTGCTGTTCACGCAAAAAGCCCGGCAGACGCCAATGCTCTCGTACTTGATCAGGCAGTGTTTGCACGTAGCCAACAAAAGCCGAGTTCGCCATATCACTGGTATCACCCGTGAGAGCTGTTCCCTTGCTCAAACGATTACCTTCGACGATCAAACTATCAAGACCAGTCGGCTTACCAGCACGATCACCTTGTTTGGTTTTGGTAGAAGTCTTCACTTTTTTTGTACTGTATTCTTGCAGAAAGTTTGAAAAAGACTTGGTGGTTTTTTTCTCATCGGGCATGACCACATCATCAGGCTTCGCTGGTGCTTCGGTGATTTCAGTTTTGGTGGCTTCAGCAGGATTGGGTTCAGTCGTTGGTGCTTCTGCAGGCAATTGCATTTCTTTGAGTTCCTGCAGAGTCATCTTAGGCATGCCGACAACATCAACTCGCACAGAAGCTCGCATGATTTCCATCGCTGCGTCGGGTTTCATGGTTTTATAAATCACTCGGCCGGCAATGAAGGCAATCATGATTAAAAAGAGATGCAGAGCGATCGCCAGCATGAAGCTAGATTTAAAATCATCAGAAACGAAATGACGGTCGCGCTCCCAAACGTTCAAGTATGATCCTTTACGTTTTCTCGATTTCAGTCACGAGTGCGATATTGGAGATGCCGGCATTTTTTAAAGCCGAGATGAGCTTTGCTACTTTCTCATACTTCAATTCATAGTCAGCACGTAAATAGACCACGTCCGTATTGTTGGCCTTAAGCTTGGCATTGATTTGAGTGACCAACACATCACGAGCCACTTTTTCTTTGCCTAAGAAAAATTCTTCGCCAACCGTAACAGATAAAATGACCAATTCTGGACGCATATTAAGTGGAGAAACTTTTCCTGTTTTAGGAAGCTTCAAAGGGATACCACTAAACATCATCGGTGCCGTCACCATGAAGATAACTAAAAGTACCAACATAACATCCACCAGTGGAGTTACGTTGATATCGCCGATGGGACCTTTTTTATTTCCAGTGGAAAATGCCATACAACCTCTTACTCACGACGAAGCGAAAGTAATGAACGCTCCACCATATTTAAAAAGTCTTGTCCAAACGCTTCCATCTGACCCGACATACGGGCCAAGCGAGTATTGAATCCGTTAAAAAACCACACGGCCGGAATAGCGGCCGCAAGGCCTACTGCTGTGGCAACCAAGGCTTCAGCAATACCAGGAGCGACTGCTTCGATTGAGCCTCCGCCAGATGCGAGACCAGAGAAGGCATCAATGATTCCCCAAACAGTTCCAAACAAACCAATAAAGGGTGCAACTGCTCCAATAGTAGCAAGTGTAGCAATACGCAGATCGAGTTTTTCTTGCGCTTGTGAAACGCCTAGTTTTAAAGCGCGCTCTACGGGAACAAAGTTTTGGCTTTTGAGATATTCGGCAAGCGCCGCTTTATCTAACAACTTTTCGTTAAGGCGATTAATTTCTTCATAACCGCGGCGATACATCAGGCCCATGGTGGAATCATGATTACCCATCGCCGCTTGAAAAAGCTCACCCATATTGGTGTTGCCTTGAAACGCACTCATAAACTTAGAGTTGGCCTCATCGACAGTTTTGAGTTCTTTCATCTTTTGAATGATGATCGCCCACGAAAGAACCGAGCATGCTACCAAAAGTAGCAGTACGATTTTTACAACTGGACCAGATTGCCAAAGAATTTCCCAGATATTGAGATTGCCGTGCACACCACACTCCTTTGTGTCGGGCGCGTAGTTTTCCTCTATGAAACAGGAAAACGCCAGCGCCAGCGATGACGGTAACGATAGTAGAACAAAGATAGCACCCACACCAACAGAAGGAAAGGTGCTGGCGGCATTCTAATTAATTTGAATGGAGAGAAATCTGCTCCCCAAATTGGATCTACCCCTAAGAGTGCAGCACTGGGGGCTGCCATCAGTAACACATATGCTAAGGCATTACCTAAATGCTGAAGATGATTTCCAGTCATAAGGAGAAGCACTAAAAAATGCAGATACATCATAACGCTTGTTCCAAAATAGTCTGGAACAACCAAACGAAAAGAAATCCAAAAACCTAAAAGATAAACTGCTAGGCGCCAACGATTGGCCTTTTTATGAGTGACAGGAAACAGATCTTGTAAAATTGCTGCAGTAAAATAGTCGGCGATTAGCCAAGTGGCCGCGGCAAAAAATGAAACGATGTGATAACTCAAATAACTCGAATTTTGGACCTGATGAACGGGGCCACCAACCAAAATAAGTACGATTAATAGCACTACCGAAACAACAATCGCTCGCTGATCAGGCCAGCGTCCTTGGCCCTTAACAAAATCTCGTAATCCTCGCGGATTATATAAACGAATACGCAGCATGCGATGAACAATCCACAGAGCAAAGAGTTTTGAAACGACCGCCAGCTCCCAACCATTATTATGCAGCCACCCTTCAACCAAGGAGATGCCGTGATCGAGCAAGAAATGGAAAAAAGCGCCAATAGAACTAAGACAAATATGGCAGGTCACTTGAATGAGAATATAGAAAGACCACCATCGAAGATTGCGCCGAAAATCCAGCTTTTCATCAAGGGTCATATCAAGAATCACGGAACTTTTTCCTCGGGCGCAAGCCAACGAATCTGCATTTCAGGAGAAGGATAAAGTTTTACGTAATCGGCAAACTGACGATTGCCTTTCACCAGTCGATCAATCTTTCCTAACAATCGTACATAAGCATTCCATAAATCCGGATGCGACTTTAAAAGATCGTTCATTTTTTTTGTGATCTTAAATTGTTGCTGAAAGCTGTAGCCCTTTTCACTTAAGAACTTGCGATAAGACTTACCGACCTCATAAAAGGCAGAGTAATCAGGCTTTTTCCCTTGGAAATTACTACCTACCAGAGTTTTTAGATTGGCCGGTCGGGCAAAATCTTTCAACCATCCTTCTTGTAAACGTAAAACATCTTCGAGAAGGAGGAGCGAAATTTCTAATTTACTTAGATCCATTGCACGTACAAATGGTACCGAAAAAAGCAGACAGAATTCTTGATCCGACCATGGTAATCCGAGGTGTCCTGGCGCCGGAGCATTGAGCGCCAAAATCCTATAACGTTTTTGCAACATACCGACCGTTTTAAGTACCGTCGCAAATGAACCTTCTAACCCATAATCTGGTCGATCAAAATCCCATAACAACAAGGGTGCTTCTTTTACTAACCAGTATTCAGTCGCTAGTGGCCAAAAATCATCTTCAGTAGGCCATAAATATCGTGCCTTCTCTTCTTCGGCACGAATTTCTCTAATCTGACTGACTTCTTTTTTCTTCTTTTGCACTTCTTGCATCAGACCATCTTTCTTCAAGACATCTTTGACATGCTGGAAGTCCACTACATCAAGTTCTTTTTCCTGCGCCAATGTCGTGTCTTGAGCAAAGGCGCTGAAGATGGCATAAAAAATCCAGCTGAACATCATGGCCTCACCTGCCCTTCAGTCCAGTGATCGTGTAAGCGACCCCAGTAATATAATTCAGCGAGATCGAGAGAGAGCCCATCGAAAAACTTGGGATATCTGGATTGGATACAATCTGGCTTCTTAGTCGCGAGATGTTTTTTCCAAACGAAGCCTTTCCAGTCGGCAACACTTACGAGCGACCACTCTTCACCGATAATAACCTTACTATCTTCAATCACTTTTAATGGATGACCACATTGAATCGTCGTCAGGCTAGGAGATGTGCGCGCTGGTGATTGGTGAACATGGCCCAAGATCGGAGTAAAATAAAAAACTCCCACCGCTTTATCTTGCGCCCAAGCAGAAACGGAAAATAACAGCACAAGGAGTGCACTCCTCACACTTTCCACCTAAATTGAATGGTTTCCCAATTATGACATTGCGGACAACGCCAGAAAATTTCATCCGAATTGTAGCCACACTGAGAACAGAAGTGACGAGTCAGAGAACTGCGAAGTGTATTCAAAAGTTCTTGAGTTTGATCAAGAGCATCTTGGCTTCTTCCCACGGCAATCAGAAGTTTGATGTACTCCATTTTAAGCACATCACTTTGACCATGGGTCTTCATCCATTTATCTAAAAGCTCAAAAGCCTCTTGAGAGCGTTCGACCGCTTTCAACAAACGAATCTTTGAAAGAATGACCGAAGGTGCGCTCATCAAATCCACATCCTGCATATTCAGGAATGATTGCTTCAATTGATCGAGACGTTGAAAATATTCAGTCGCATAGGGAAGACTTTTTTGAAACTCATCCAAAGTAACGAACAAGAAAGATGAGTACATCGGATGTTCTTTCAAGAGTTCAAGAAGCAGGATGTTGGCATCCTCCATCTGGCCTTGCACTAAGAACAATTTTAGTCGCAAAATCTTAGCTGACACCGAAGGTGCAAAACGAAATGCATCGTCGAGATCCTCGACGGCCTGACGAAAGCTTCCCTTCTCAAATTGCGCCTTAGCTTTTTGTACGAGAATGTGGGAGATAGTCTCACTCTGATTCTCATGACCCACTTTAGAAAGCATGATGCGATAGTTATAGGCCTGATCCCAATCTTCCGTGTCTTCATAGATTCGACAAAGATTTTGAATCACATCGTACTGATCGCGATTAATTTTCAAAACGTCTTTATAGGTTTCAATCGCCTTATCAACAAAGCCACCCTTATCGAAATCCACTGCCAGCTCTTTCAAGGCCATCAAACGTGTTGATTCTGAAATGTTTTCGCGAGCGATCAGTGAGCGGTGAATGGAAATGGCTTTTTCGACTTCTCCGTTCGATCGGAACAGCCCGCCCAAGGCGAAATAGGTATCAATCGTTTCACGATTAAGATCAACGGCGTTCAAAAATTCTTTGATCGCCAAATCTTTATTTCCTGAGATGAGGTATTGAGTGGCGTTCAAAAAGATACGCGATTGAGCTTCAAAAATACTGTTACGGTATTTTTTAGATAGTTTTACGGCACGATCACGCTCAATTACATAGTGGTAAATGAGAACACCCGTGATCACAACAGCAGCAACAGTTAAGAGGTTGTCCTTAATCCAATCAAGAACGAGCGGCCAATCCATCAGCACCTTACCAAGTCAGTAGAAAAGCCGGTCCACTACGACGAACCAAACTTTCTTTAATAAATGAAATCGCTTCTTCGCCTTCTTGCAGAAGATCCATAAAACTCATTTTCTTTTTCTTCGGCTTGATGAAACGAAGTCCGTGCTTCTCTTTCAACTTCAGATCCTTGTGAATACGACGGCCAGCTTCCCACATACCGGCAAGCTCATCGACCAAACCAATCGCGAGGGCCTCTTCGCCGTTGAAGATCTGCCCTTGAGCAAACTCTTCCGGTTTTTTATTCAAACGATCTTCACGCGTCTTCAAAATATCATTGATGAATTGCTTATGAGTCACCTGAAGGCTGGCATGCAAAATGCCTTTCTCTTCTTCTGTCATCGGACGATGAGGAGAGCCCACATCTTTATACTTACCGGCCTTAATCACACCCGGTTTAAATTTAGCGAAGGCAAACAGCTCTGACATATCAGCAAACTGCATGATCACACCGATCGAGCCAGTGAGTGTGCCTGGGCTGGCATAGATTTTACGAGTGGCCGCACCGATGTAGTAGCCACCCGAAGCGGCAAGGCTTCCAAATGATGAGAAGATTGGCTTCTTTGCATCAATACGACGAATCTCTTCGTAGATCTCTTGGGTCGGGGCGACAGCTCCCCCCGGACTATCGATACGTAACAAGATGGCCTTGATTGATTCTTCTTCTTCAGCGGCATGCAAGAGTTGCACGACTTTCTTTGATTCCATAATCGCGCCTTCAATGGTGATCACGGCAATCGGACCGTCCTCATCACCTTTCATGGCCTTAGCAGTAATGTCAGAGGTGTCTTTTAAACCAGCGATGGTATAGAAGGCAAAACCCATGAACACCGTGAACAACACAGTGATCAAAACAAAAATACCAACAATACCCTTGGATCTTTCGCGCGACACAAAAACTCCTCCGCTAAGTTTTTTCAGATGCTTAAGTATAACCACCAAGCAGATGAAAGGGAAAGCGAATGGAGCGAGTTAGAGTGGAGAGCAGAACTCAGACATACGTTCAATTTCTTGGTTAATTCGGGTGGTAACACCCCACTGTGCGCGCTTGGCCAAACGTTGATGCTCAAGCGAAAACTCACTGGCCGTGGAAGTATCATCGACCACAACTAAGAATTCATCATTGATCGCATTAGCAGCATCAGACCAATTATGAGAGCCGAAGATGACTTTACGTTGATCAACCACACCAAACTTGTGATGCAACACATCTCCATTTGCGAGTGTGGTAACTCCGGCTTTTTCAATAGCAGGACGCCAAGGCGCGTTACCTGGCTCAATGACACAACGAGCATCAGGAAGCTCGACACCTAAAAGATCAAGCACCTCGCTGTAGGAACGATAAGCAAACTTACGTTCCACCAGAACTTCGATATCCGCACGATGAGCGGCCTTCTTCATGGCATCAGCTAGTTTTTGTTCAGAGAAAACAAACAACGAAGCCTCGATAGAAGTTTTAGCAGCTGTTAAGGTCTTAGCGATTAAACCATTCGTCGTCATCGACCAATCAACGTTGCGTGTTGAGGGTGAGAACTGCACAGTGATTTTTTTTCCACCCACTGAAACGGTGCGAGCACCACGGAATGGTTTTTTCATGCCAAAGCGAGCCGACCACATATGATCAAATTCTTCAGCAAAAATTTTCGCCAAAGGAACCGAGCCCACAGTCATCAGGCCATTAGCATTACCACGTGAGCGCGCAGCCAGCACATCTCCATGAACACAGCTAGGAGTAAAATTCGCAGAACTCAAAAGCACACGTTTCCCATCGATCACCATAAATTTATGGTGCATCAGACCTGAGCCAATCGAACCATCTTCGGTATCATCAATCATGGGAAGCTTGGCCTGTTGAAGAATAAAAACAGCGTCACGCTCAAGCATCTCTGCACGTGTGATTTTGCCATCGTTATTCATATCAACGAGAGCCACCAGATCGCGGAAACGAGTTGAGTCGTGTGAGTCTGGATCTTCGCCCTCAGGAGCGTCAGGTTGAGCGAGCACATTGTGATTGTAGCTATTTTCTAAAACGATACGAACATCAAGTCCCTGGCGATATTTCTCAACCAGTTTTTTTGCCACGTTAGGCAAACGGATTTCTTGAACGGCCAAAAAAATGGTGGAACGAGCGCCTTCGATTTCTTGCAAAATCACGGCCTCGAGATCATCGCCTGAGCGCATGACTTGGCGATAGGGATCCATGTAGCTCACGCCTTCACGGTTGTTGAAGTAGCTTTTGATAGCCGCTTCGGCCAAACCGGAGATCAGTAGCAAAGCGATCGTTAGCGATAAACGCATGCAACCTCGAAGTATTAGGCTTTCTAATGATGAGGGGTGATTTTGGCTTATATGATTTCAGGTTGTCTCGAAGTATTTCCTGACAGTCTATGACAACTTCTGTCATTTCTGCCTAACCCCTTAAATAAACATGATTTTAGCTTTTGAGGGAGCGACCGATAAGTAAGATAGACCCTATGGGGTAAACCAAGGAATTCCCATGATTTGGAAAAATTTGATGGTACTAGCAGGTCTGATCTGGTTCACGGCTTCTTATGCTGCGCATCCGGTGGTCGCCGAATCTATCGACGATGCTCTTCAGCAAAAGCATGAAGAACCGAGTGCTCAAAAAGTTCGTCAACGTGGTGTAGCTGAAGAAGCTGACCGTGATATGGCGAGTGAGCCTAAGGAAGAGCAGCCGATGAAGTACTGGCGCTACGAGGAATCTCCCACAAATTAAGGGAGCCGTCTTCGTAAGCACTTTTGAGCTGCCCACAGGCGGCCAAGATATCCGTGCCTTTGGTGGTGCGAACGGTACAAGTGACACCTTGAGATTCTAATTCTTGCATAAACCAATAGACCGTCTTTTCAGACGGTCTTTTGTATTTTGAGCCAGGATATTCATTGAAAGGAATGAGATTCACTTTACTCTCACCTTTCGGCAACAGGCCCACGAGTCCTGCCACATCGGCCGGTCCGTCGTTGAGACCATCAATCAAAAGATATTCGTAAGTAATACGACGATGCGCTTTGAGCGGAATCGTTTTGATAGCAGCAAACAATCTGTCGAGATCATAGACCTTGTTAATGGGCATCAATTCTGTGCGCACATTGTTGTGAGCGGCATGCAAAGAGATGGCAATATTAACTGGTGGAAAATCGATGAGTTTCTGTATCGCTGGAACCAGTCCAGATGTAGAGAGAGTAATTCGGCGCTGACCTAGTCCCATGCCTTTGGGCTCGAGGAAAATCTCAGTGGCTTTCTTGATATTATCGTAATTATGAAGCGGTTCACCTTGGCCCATATAAACGATATTTGTGAGCTTCTCTTCTACGTGAACGTTTTGTGCTAACCACTCTTGAACGGCGAGAAACTGGCCTACGACTTCGGAAGGTTTGAGATGACGCTTGAGGCCCTGAGTTGCGGTATGACAGAAAGTACAACCAATGGCACAGCCCACTTGTGATGAGACACAAAGAGTGAGTCGATCGCGCGCTGGAATGGCAACGGTTTCGACCGTTTGTTGATCTCTAAAGCCAATCAAAAATTTACGAGTGCCATCTTTAGAGAGACCCTGCCAGACAATTTTTGGCAAACTAAAATCGAGCGTGGAAGCTAACCATTCGCGGGTATCTTTACTGATATTGCTCATCAGTTGAGGATCGCGCACACCCTTTTTATAAACCCAATCAAAGACTTGTGAGCTGGCAAATTTATTCAACCCACGCTCAGTTAAAAGCGTGTTGAGGTCAGCTAAGGTTAAGTCAAAAAATGAGGCTAGCATGGGCCCAAGATAGGCCCATGAACTGCATCCGTCCAGCATGGAATAATTACCCGGAGAGGCAGACAGGTTAACGGCTTCTCGATATTCCCTATTCACACTATTTAAGGAGTTTATCCCATGAAGATTGTTATCCTTCTGTGCCTACTCGTAAGCACGAGCGTAATCGCAGCCTGTCCAAAGAACGTCAGAAAGGCCTTGGGTCCTGGAAAAAAATCTCTCGAAATCACTTCAGCGACTTACCGTCAGTTTGGCCTCATCCTCTCTCACTACCGTGAGTCTTTGATGCCCAGTTTTCCTGTTGAAATTGAATCCGTTACTGCGCGCTACCGCAATGGTGCCATCACTGGTTACGAAGTGGGCATTACTGATGGCGGTGATGAGAGTTTCGTTCGTTACGTCACGAATGCTCGTAAAAAACCTGAAGTCGCCTACTGGTCAAATCAGTCACCCATAACATTTTGGTTTTGTGGCAATCGCACAACTATCTCAGAAGATGAGACGGTAGACGGTAGTGAGATTCACTAACCTTTACGATTCGAATTAAAGAATTTTCCAAATAGACCTGGACCCCGATTAATAATATCGGGGTTCGCTAGGTTCAAACCATAGCGACGATAGAGCTCACGAAATGCTCGTACATCACGAGTCGCTTCTACTCCCACGTTATAGTCCTGCACTGAAAGAATAAAAACCTCAGGGGCCTTGAGCGCCTGCGTGACCGACATGGCAAAATCCTTGAGATCATCGAGGGAAGAAAACATCGGTGGCTGCCCAACACTTTTGCCAAAAATTTTCTGCGCCACTTCATCTTGAATTTCATGGGCAACGGGACCTGCTTCCGAGAAAAAATAAATAACACTGTAGCGGCCGGCCAAATCAGGAAACTCACTGCTGACGTCGTGGCCAAACTTATAAATCAGATTAAGTGCTAATCCTTCCTTCATACTCATCCTTCAAAGTGACCGAAGTCGAGGCTAATCGAACCTTGGGTCATCACTTCAATTTCTACACCCATCGGCGTACTTTTCGCCTGGGCCTGAATGGGATCAACAACTTTTAAGAAGGCAAATAACTTAGAGCCAGGCACCTGACAGCGAATGCGATGAGGCGTAGGATTATAAATCGAGAGACGTCGAACTTCGTTGTAATTTAATTCGTAGGTTCCCGTCGTTCTGGTTTTCCAAGTATAAAATGACGAATTTTCGCCTTTGAGTACGAGGTGCTTAAGATTGAGATACTTCGTCACGTGCTCCCAGAAGCCCACTTTTTTTGCAATCGGATGCTCCGCAAGGGCCCGGCTATCATAAATCATCAGCATTCCATCACCCAAACGAATCAACGAGATTTGAGTGAGGAAGTTAATATCTTGTGTCTTTAACTCATTCTCAGTGATGAAAATTTGTAACTTCTTTTCAAGTACAGGCTCGAGCCCAGCGCGATCAAGAATGATCCGCTGACCATTTAAAAATAGCCGCAAGACTTGTTGAAAGCGTGTGCGATCCATCTGTTGACCAAAGAAAAACTTCAAACGCTCAGTATGGCCTTCTTCCGTCTCGCGATCGTAGTTGAAACGGCCACGCCATCGCCAACAACCATGAAACTCTTTATCAACATGAGGCAAGAGACCTATCTCATTCAGACGATGAGGAGCATCTTGTGCCAAATCGTCGTCCCAAAAAAAGTCAAAGAAAACCAGTGGAGAGAAATTACCTGCTTCTTCCTCTTCGGCCACTTGGTGCTGAAGAGCTTGTCGTAGATAAGAAGGCGTTAGATGATCTTTTAAAAATTTACTGATGACACCTTTCTTAGATCGCGAAGGAAGCAGTACGCTGGATGGTAGTAAATTCCATTCCAGCTGAGTCCACAAATCTTGCATGAGCTCTGTCTGATGATTCCAAACTTCCGATGAGCGTGGAAAAATATCTTGAGGAGCGCCACCTAAGAAAGCGTAGTCTTGCTCTCCAATCCAATGGCCCGCCAAAGACTCAGAAGCTGTTTGTGAATAAAGATCAGCAATTAATTTACGATAACGAGCAGTGTGTATTTTTTCTTCTGCTGGTGGCAAATGAGGTACTTCAATTCCATCATCATTCATGCGCACAGCTAATTTCTGTTGTTTCAAATAGCGCGTGAGTCCCGCCAAAAAAGTCGGTGAATGATCTTCTAAGTAAGAATGAGCTGCTAAAGGACCGACCCAGTACGCACGCAAACCCTTGATCGGAGCCGCCACACTTTTTTGCGTTAATGTTTGTCCCAACTGCCACGCCCATTTGCGAAAGGCCTGATAGACACGTGGGTCATAAAAAGAATGGATTTTATTGATACTGCCATCGGTATCCAGGAAGGCTTGAGTCATACCATTGACGTCATGAGAAGGATGACGCGCGATGAAAGATGGCAGACCACCATTGGGCATAAATGGAACGGGCGTCAATGGCATAAGCCAAATCGCGTCACAACCAGCTTTCTGTATGGCCTTGTGGAGACGACCTAGATCTGCTTCCGGTTTTTGTTCACCAAAATCAAATGTTTCCGAATTCTCCGAATGAAATCCCCAGTAAATAGGAATGAAAATAGGCGTCCCGTGAGCGTTAAGTGAAGCCAGCTTTGACTCCCATAACGCCGCTGACGTGCGCCAATAACAGAACCAGTTCTCCCCTGGGAAAACATTTTCCGTTTCTTTAATTTCTGCTGGAGTTAACGAAATGTCCAATTAGCCGCCCTTAATAGTTATATTCTAGTCTACACTTCTACGGCCTGGGGAGCAAAATTCACGAGGCGTTCATTTTGCAAAGACCGATTTTTCCTGTAAGCTTTAGCCTCTCATTCCCCTAGATAAGGATCTTAGCTTATGTGGTTTTTCACCTCTGAAGAACGTGAGTTACAAAAAACCTGTCGCGACTTTGCGCGCGCGGAAATTGCACCGGTAGCTGAAAAGCTCGACACAGAAGAAAAATTTAATCTCAAAGCTTTTAAAGGCATGGGCGATTTAGGAGTACTCGGCATCACAGCGGATCCGGAATACGGAGGCGCAGGCCTAGGTGCAACGGCAGCTACGATTGTCATGGAAGAATTTGGCAAGGCCGACCCCGGCACCACACTCTCCTATTTGGCCCACAGCATCTTATGCGTTAACAACATCGACAAAAATGCTTCAGAAGAACACAAAGCGCAGTACTTGCCTAAACTCATCAGTGGCGAGCACATCGGTTGTATGGGCATGTCAGAGCCCGGTTTTGGTTCAGATGCGGTCGGCATGCAAACTAAAGCTGTCAAAACGGGTGATCATTACATCATCAACGGTTCAAAAATGTGGATCACCAACGGCAATATGGCCGACGTGACATACCTCTATACCCGCACAGGGGCTGGCAAAAAAGATCTCACCACTTTTATCGTTGAGAAAACCGCGCCTGGTTTTTCGGTTTCTAAAGAAATTCATAAAATGGGAATGCGCACCTCTCCTACAGCAGAGCTCGCTTTCCAAAACTGTAAAGTTCCTTTGAGTGCTCGTGTGGGTGCTGAAGGTGACTCTGTCATTCACATGATGAAGAACTTGGAACTTGAACGCATCACTATCGCAGGTATTTCTCTTGGTATTGCCCAGGCCTGTGTCGATCAGTGTGTGAAGTATGCTGGCGAGAGAAAACAATTTGGCAAAAATCTTGCGCATTTCCAAATGATTCAAAAGATGATCGCCGAAATGGCGACCGAAACTGAAACTATGCGCCGCCTACTCTACACTGTTTGTTACGAGTACGATCATGGCCACAAGTCAAACCAACTCGCTTCTATGGTGAAATTGCAATTGCCGAAGATGGCGACAAAAATTGCACTCGACGCCATTCAGCTTCATGGTGGCTATGGCTACTCTCGCGAGTTTCCACTTGAGCGACTCATGCGTGATAACAAATTGATGGAAATTGGGGCCGGCACTAACGAAGTCATGATTATGATCATCGCTAAAAACTTACTCCAAGATGCACTTAAGGATTAGTCATGACTGATCTTCGAAAAGAGTTACAAACGAATTTGGCCAAGTGGTGTTCAACTCACATCGAACCTCATATGGAGCACGATGATGAGGAAGCGCGCTTTCGCATGGAAATCTTCCAGGGGTTAGGTGAACAAGGTTACACGGGAATCACACAACCTGAGGAGTTTGGCGGGGCCGGTCTCTCCTTTCAAGATTATGTCGCCTGTCTTGATACCATCGCGCAGTACTCTGTCGCTTATGCTGTGACAGTTTCAGTCTCCAGCATGGTGCAATCGATTTTAAAAGATTACGGCAACACTGAACAAAAGAAAAAATATCTTCCGGCGTTAACGGCTGGTACTGAGATCGGAGCTTTTGCTCTTTCTGAATCTCACTCTGGCTCAGATGCAGCTTCAATGAAGTGTACCGCAAAAGCCACCGCTGATGGTTATGTCTTAAACGGTACGAAAATGTGGATCACCTCAGCGGGTGTCGCCAAAACTTATATCGTGATGGCACGCACAGGAGCTGAAGGCGCCAAAGGTGTCTCAGCTTTTATCGTTCGTGATGGCACACCAGGTTTCACTTACGGTAAAGCTGAAAAGAAAATGGGTTGGAAAGCTTCTCCGACTCGCGAACTGGTTTTTGAAAATTGCCTCATCCCAAAAGAGAATCTGCTACTCACTGAAGGTGAAGGTTTTAAAGTGGCGATGGGAGGTTTAGATCGTGGACGAATCGCGATTGGTGCGATTGGTGTGGGTTGCGCGCAAAGAGCGCTTGATGAGGCCACACGTTATGCGCTTGGGCGCGTGCAATTTAAGCAGCCTATTTTTGAATTTCAAGGTCTACAATTCATGCTTTCGGATATGGCGCTTGAAGTAGAAGCTTCACGACTGCTTGTTCAAGAAGCCGCTCGCCTCGTTGATATCGGTCAGAGTTCCGTTAAACTCTCCTCAATGGCCAAACTCAAAGCAACAGATACGGCCATGAAGGTGACGACCGATGCTGTGCAAATCCACGGTGGCGTTGGTTATACCAGTGAGTATCCAGTCGAGCGCTTTATGCGAGATGCGAAAGTTCTCCAGATTGTTGAAGGAACGAACCAAATTCAACGCATGGTCATCGCACGCCAACTTAAAAAAGAGTATGCCCCATGATCAAGCTCGCCCATGCCTTTCCAGCTTTGACACCCAATCAAGCTTTTCATCAAGAGCTGTTAAAGAAATTTAAGGCTACAGTCGATCGAGAGGATATTGGTTTTTATCGTCACTCAAGTGACAGAGCGATTGCCACTACCGCTAAAACAACGGCCCGTCGTTTTGCTCACAAGAGACGTTTGGTTCATGTTGGTATTGGTGGTTCAAGCCTAGGTCCTGAAATGCTGCTTTCAGCTTTGGGAGTTAGTGCCGACAAACGAGTTCAATTTATTAATAACATCGATACCGATATGTTGGTGCGCCAACAGCGCGATTGGGATATTAACGAAACATTCTTTTATATCGTTTCAAAGTCAGGCAATACTGCTGAAACCTTGGCGGCTCTCTCAATCATTCTTAGCTGGCTAGAGAAACATAAAGTCACGGCTGCTCAGTGGAAAGAGTTTATTGTCGTTTGCACCGATCCCAAGAATGGAGATCTCAGAAAGTTTGCTCGTGATCACCAACTCTCATGCTTAGATGTTCCCCCCTCGATTGGTGGGCGCTTTAGTGTTTTAACTGACGTCGGATTATTTACTGCCGCTTGGGCCGGCATTTCGGTTGATCAACTCCTTCATGGCGCGGAAGCGATGAAGGCGAATCTGCTTGAACCACAAGCTGAGAAAAATCTTCTAACACAAATGACATTTTGGTTAGAAGAGCAAAGAAAAGCTGGCCGTACCCTGACGGTTCTCATGCCCTATAGCTCGCTCCTAAAAGAATTTACGGCTTGGTGGGTGCAACTTTGGGCGGAATCTCTTGGTAAAGATGGCAAAGGCCTCACTCCTGTTATGAGTTACGGTGCCACCGATCAGCATTCGCAAATGCAGCTCTTCATGCAAGGTCCTGCCGATAAAACCATGCTGCTTCTGGGCATCGAAAAGAGTGAACATTCGCTGCCACTTAAAAATTCTCTTAAATATCCTCATCTCGAAGCACTTGCTCCTTTTACTTTAAGTGAACTCATGAAAGCTGAGCATGCTGGTACACTAAAGGCCCTAGAAGAAGAGGGCCGTCCTTTACTCGATCTACGTCTTCAACAATTTAATGCTGATACATTGGGCCAACTCATTCTTTTCTTTGAGTCCTTGACTGTCGCCGTCGGAATAACTCTAGGAGTAGATCCGTTTAATCAGCCCGGTGTTGAGGCCGGAAAAAAATATGCTCACGATTGGCTTGGCCAGCACGCACCCTAACCGATAAGTGGTCTACCTGTTACTCGCGTCTTGAATGTCGCGGGCCTCAGGATTACAATACTTTGATGATCTGATCGTTCGTATTTGGAGAAAGTGATGAGTGACGACAACGCTACCGTAGTCATCCGTGATATCAAAGCTGCGCTTTCAGCTTCAGAGAAAGAAGCTGAAGCCAAACCTGCCTGCCTACTCGTGGTGGGTGGTGATCTTAACGGTTCCATCTTTGATCTCATGCCGGGTGAAACTGTGGCGGGAAGAAATCCCGACTGCCAAGTCCCTCTCGATTTTCAAGGTATCTCTCGCAAGCATTTCACCATTCTCGTCAGCGAAGATGGCAATGTTGTTTTGCAAGACCTAGGTTCTGCCAACGGAACTTATCTGAATAATAAAAAAGTCGAAGGCAGTGCCCCGCTTTCTCGTGGCGACATGATTAAGGTTGGAGCCGTCGCCCTAAAGTATCTTCCTAAGGGAGATCCTGAGCGCCTGACTTACGATAAGCTTCATGAAGAAGCCAATACTGATGGACTTACCAAAGTTTATAACAAGCGCTATTTCAACGATGCTCTTGAGAATGAAGTCAAGAAATGCAAAGTGACAGGAAAACCCCTGACGCTTATCATTTTTGATCTTGATCACTTCAAGAAGCTCAATGATAACTACGGACATGATGCTGGAGATTTCGTTCTCAAAGAAAAATCTCGTCTGATTCGTGAACAAGGTATTCGCCAAGGCGATATCGTCGCTCGTTATGGTGGTGAAGAGTTCTGTATTCTTCTCCCTAATACCAACCTCAAGCAAGGTTTTGAGATTGCTGAACGCCTTCGCAAAATGATTGAGAAATACGAATTCATCTATGATGGCAAACGTTTGCCAGTTACCGCCAGTATTGGTGTCGCTGATTATCGCCAAGGTATTAACACCGGCACCGATTTATTTAAGCGCGCCGATTCAGCAGTCTATAAATCCAAAGAAGGTGGCCGTAATCAGGTCAACTTCTTTAAAGCGTGACTGCGACACCCGCAAGAAATCCTATTCGTCTTCTCCCGGAGCATTTGATTGATCAAATCAAAGCGGGAGAAGTTATTGAACGCCCGGCCAACGTCTTAAAAGAGCTGCTTGAAAATGCGCTCGATGCGGGTGCCACGCAAATCGATATCGAAATAAAAGACAACGGACTCACACTTTTACGTGTCAGTGACAATGGCAGTGGCATACCGGCCAGTGAGTTGGCGGTCGCTTTTGGCCGTCATGCCACCTCAAAGATTAATCGCTTTGAAGATCTCTACCGTCTTAGCTCGTTTGGATTTCGTGGAGAGGCCCTTCCCTCAATTGCCAGTGTCGCACGACTTGAGTGCGTTTCTTGGACACAAGAATCCAAAACAGGAGCCAGTCTGCGCTTTGAAGGCGGAATGCAAGGCGAAGTACTCTCGGTCAATAAAAGTGGCAAAGATCACGGCACGATTATGACTGTGCAGGATTTATTTTTTAACACACCAGCACGATTGAAATTTCTACAATCGGCCACCAGTGAAAAGAATTGGTTAAAAAAATTCTTTTACGCCTTCGCGATAACCTATCCAACTGTCGGTTTTTCTCTACAGTGGGATCAAGATGAGCGACTTATTTATCCATCGACAAACACTTCTCTTGAAAGAATTCGTCAATTCTTCTCCAGCAAAGCACAAGAGCGAGTACGCATTCATGAGGCCCGTCGTGAATGGCAGGGACTTACTTGTCATGTTCTTACGATTTTCCAACAAGGATCAAAAGCTCAAGGTCCCATCGAGCATGTGATTATCAATAAACGCCCTGTTTTAGATAAGGCCTATATTCGTGTTTCACAACAGATTCTCGAAAAACTGGTCTTACCGGAAACACCCACCATCCTGATCCAACTCGATGTGCCCGGTGATCAAATCGATGTGAACGTTCATCCTAACAAGACGATGGTTAAATTTCATCAGATGGGTGAGATTCTCTCTCTTGTTACGGCGACTCTGCGTGAAGCACTTCCACAAAACGTAGCACCTACCGAAAAGATGACTGAGTTCAATTTGCCTGCTCCATCCTACTCAGTTGATTTAGGGCGCGACCGAGCCGAGAGCTATGCCGGCCATATGCAACGCATGAACTCGACTGAAGAGTTTGAACTGAGTATCGGGCCTCGCCTGCTGCATTCAGAAAAAGGCCCCTATTTTATTTGGCAACTACCTCAAAAAAATTCACCTACTTATATTGATGGCCGCGAACTCCTCGTAGCATGGGTGAAAACTCAAAATGCCGACAGTTCAACACGCACTCCTTTACTTGTAAGTCATCCGCTTAGAAACACAGATATCTCTGCCATGACATTGGCACGATTGAATCAGACCGGTTTTGAAATTGATTCTCTCGAAACTAATTTTCATGTCGTCAGAGAAATACCGACTTGGTCACAAGGCATTCCTCTCTCAGTCTTGCTTCCGATGGTGTTAAATCAAGATGTACCGTCGATCGATTTTCATGAAATCTCAGTCCACAAATGGGAGGAGATATGGAACGCCCTCAGCGAATCGACCAAGGAAGCACCTCAAATTTCTCAAACCATTTCCCCACTCCTGTTCGGTAAAAAGCTATGAACAAGGTGCTCGTCCTCTCCGGGCCAACCGCGACCGGCAAAACGGGCCAAGCTATTCTTCTGGCAAAAAAATTCGGGCTCGAAATAGTTAATTTTGATTCGCTTCTTTTTTACCGCGAGCTCTCAATTGGCACGGCGAAACCCACCAAAGATGAACAAGCAAATATCCCTCATCATCTTATCAATGTTTGCAGTATTGCTGAGCCTATGAACGCTGCTGATTTTGCCAAATTGGCGGCTCCTATTATTGAAGAAATCCATCAACGCAAAAAAAATGTTTTGCTGGTGGGTGGCTCTGGCTTTTACTTACAGGCACTCTTAGAAGGAATGTGGGACTCTCCTACCACTCCCCTCGAGGTTTCCCAAAGATCCGATGAACTCTACGTTAAGGAAGGCATAACGCCCTTCCTGGAAGTCTTAGAGAAAAATGATCGCGAAAGTTTTCATCGTTTACATGCCAATGATCATTACCGCATCAGGCGCGCCGTAGAGCACTTTTGGACACACCATTCACCTTTCTCTCTCCAGCGAAATGTTTTTTCACCTCAGAAGCCTCAGCACTGGCAAGTGCTCCATCTTCACCTCGATCTTCCCAAGGAAGATCATTTAAAAATCATTGAGGCCCGTACAGAGCTGATGGTAAAAAGTGGTTTGGTCGATGAAGTACAAACGCTATTAAAAAATGGCTTTATCGGGACTGAAAAGCCATTGCAGGCGATAGGTTATAAAGAAACACTCGACTGGCTCAACGGAGTATATGGATCGGATCAGGCGGCCTACATCGAGAGGATTGTGATTAACACCCGAAGATTGGCAAAATCTCAACGAACATGGTTTAAGAAAAAAGAAAAATTTGTATTTGACCCTCGCCATGAGAGCGAAGCCCTCATGGCGAAATGTCACAATTTTATTTCTCAGGAGTAAGAGTATCGTTCACTAACAGCGGAAGCTGAGGAGCGGTAATCTTTGGAAATTTTCCCGTTAAGGCATTTAAGAATTCTACAATGTCTTTCACTTGATCATCCGTCAGATCAGCATCAAGTTGTGTCTTTGCCATCACTCGAACCGCTTCGTCTAAGGTCTTCACTTTCCCGTTGTGGAAATAGGGAGCAGTGATCGCAACGTTTCTCCATGTAGGAACACGCCATTTGTTGATATCTTCCTTATTCTTAGTGACTTCATAACGACCTTTATCGCTCAACAGATCGTATTGCTTGTCGTACTTAGATCCGGGGATTTGCGGGAAAGGCTGGTAATTTCCTTCTCCCATTTTAAATCCTTCGCCAGCAAAGTTGGCCCCCGTATGACAGGCGGTACAACCCACCTCATCTACTAATTTCATTCCACGCAAAGCAGCAGCGGAAAGAGCTTTTTTATTTCCACGCTTATATAGATCAAAAGGACTGTCTGGCGTAACAAGTGTACGTTCAAAACTGGCAATCGCTTTTGCTAAATTATCAATAGTAACGGGCTCTTTATCCTTGGGAAAGGCCCGCTTAAACAAAGCAACATATCCTGGTAAACGCTTAACACGCTCCATGACAGCATCATGAGATTCCATTCCCATTTCTACTGGATTTGTCAGAGGGCCTTTAGCTTGCTCTTCAAGACTTGCTGCACGGCCATCCCAGAATTGCACTGTGTGAAAAGCTGAGTTCCAAACGGTAGGAGATCCGCGCCCTCCACGTTGACCCATGATACCCACACCCACTGGTCTTCCATCTTCGCCACCGGCCATCACATTGTGACACGAGTTACATGACACCGTTCCATCTTTGGACAAACGAGGGTCAAAATAGAGTGACTTACCAAGCTCAATTTTAATTGGTGTTTGTGGATTATCAGCAGGAATTGGCACCGCTTTGGGCAGAGCTTCCATGGCCGAGGCATGGCTTAAAATTATCCATAATACCAGAGTCATTTGCACAAATTTCATAGGCTGCCTCCCAGCAGATCAAAATCGCTCATAGATCGATTAACTTATAAATGTAAAAATGATAAACCAAAGAGGCATCCAACAGAAATAAAAATCAATCATAGGCGAACTTGATGAATGCAACAGATAAGCTAAAGGTCATTGTCATCTCCGACGGGACTGGTGAAACGGCCACAGCGATTACCCGAGCAGCGATGACTCAATTCGCAGACAAGGATATTTTCTTTACTCGCTACAAGAATGTGCGCACCAAAGAGCAGATTGATGCCATTTTCCAAGAAGCCGCCATTCATCACGATGTGATTGTGTACACGATCGTCTCTCTTGAGATGCGTCAGCATATTGCTGAACTTACCCGTCGCGAGCATGTTCGCTCAGTCGATCTTATGGGACCACTGCTCACAACGTTTTCTAATTTCTTTGAAGCTGAGCCAAGTCATGTTCCTGGCCTACTCCATGCAGTCAACGATGAATACTTTCGTCGTGTCGCCGCCATTGAATTTACTTTGAATCATGATGATGGACGCAACATTGAAAGCCTTGAATCGGCGGATGTTGTTCTGGTTGGCATTTCGAGAACTTCCAAAACACCACTTTCCATCTATCTCTCATTAGAAGGGCTCAAGGTAGTCAACGTGCCTATCGTAAAAGGTCTGCCTCTTCCAGAGAAGTTACTACAAATCGATCAGCGAAAAATCTTCTGCCTTACGATTGAAGCTGAAACACTTCATCAAATTCGTCGTAATCGCCTTACGCGTTTAGGTGTTGATAAAGGTGGTGAATATGCCGACCTCAATAAGGTTAGTGATGAAGTTGAATGGGCGAATAGTTTATTTGCAGAAAATAAGCGCTGGCCGGTTTTTAATGTCACTGGAAAAGCACTCGAAGAGACGGCAGCTGAAATTCTTAAACTTCTCAATATGAGAAAAGTAAATCGTTTCAAACAGAGCAAACGTTTTGGAGATGAGACTCAGGAAAAGAAAGACGAAGAGTAATTATTCGAGCAATTGAATCTTATTTTGCTCAATAGTAAACTGAACTTCCTTCTCAGTACCTAGCACTGGGTTTTTAACCACTGCTGAGTAAGTTCCTTCTGGAATCGACATGTCTTTAAATGGCATCTGTCTCTCGACCTTCTCACCATCAACCTCAAAAACTAAGACCGAGCCCGCACCATAATTTAAAGACGAAGTTAGAAGACCCGTATTGGCACGTGCCATTTCAGGTACCTGAATATGAATCGATGGCTCTTCAATCGTTAAGATAATCGGCTTCATGAAGCTCTTGTAGCCAGGTCGCTTCACGAGAATTGTCGTACTTTGATCAAACGGCACCTTAAGAGGTGAACCACTCATGTAACTTGTCTTAGCACCATTAACAAAAACTTCCATTTCAAGTGAGACGCCAGTTAAAGTAATCACACCTTCACGAATTGGCTCACGCTTCACACGAGGTTTCTTATCCGGCACAGGATTTGAAACTGATGAAATCCCACGATCTGACTCTTCCCCGTGGATCATTTTATAAACATTTATTCCCGTCATCTCTTCAATAAAATCAGATTGGAAATAAGCAACACCACATAATGAAGCGACCAATACGATCACGACTGTAAGGCCACTGGCCTGTTTTGGCTCAGCAGCTTCCATTTCTTTTTTGGATTTGACGGAAGTTTTGCCTGTCGTCGTCCCCGACTTTACAGGAGCACGACGAATACCAGTGCTCGTCTTATTGTTAACTTCTGTTTTACTACCTGGTCGCGTTGACACGTTACGGGCCACTTTACGTGTACCACCGAGGGTACTCGGAGAAGCCAGTTCGATTGTTGCAGATTTAGTGCCTGGTGAAGTAGATGCACCAGCGGTCAAATCCATTTCGATTTCGCGACGTTCTTGACGCTGAGGTTCTTCATCTACACTGACAGCAGGAGCAGCAGCGGCCGCTGGCTTACCTGATTCGTTCTTCTCCATATCTTCGATATAGGGCTGAACATTAATCTTACCGTATTCAAAGAACTTGTCTTTATCGCGCTTAATCTCATCCTTGAAAAGTTCTTTTGCAAAGTAGCTTAAGTCAGATGGGTTAAAGTCGGGATATTTAGCATAGAGAAATTTAACCAAAGCACGGTTAAACTTATCCATATCTTCAAAACGTTGAGAACGATCTTTCGAAAGCGCCTTCATAACAATCGCATCAAGCTCTTTAGGCACGTTTGGATTGATACTTGAAGGTGGAGCAATCTTACAGGCCTGAATCTGCTTAAGAACTGCAAGGTCATTAGCAGCGGTAAACATTTTGCGTGAGCAAAGCATTTCCCACAAAGTAATACCTACCGCGAACTCATCATAACGAGCATCAAGCTCGAGACCTTCAAGGTACTCTGGAGCTAGATATGACAATTTACCTTTAATGGTACCGGCCTGAGTGGCTTCAGAGTTGGCGTTTGATTTCGCAATACCAAAGTCAATAACCTTCACAGCACCATCATAGGTAAGCATGATGTTGTGAGGTGAAATATCTCGGTGAACGATATGGAGCGGCTGACCACTCAACTTATCTTGAAAGGTATGAGCGTAATGCAGACCCTGACAAACTTGCGAGATAATATAAACTGAGATTTCTACTGGAAAAACAAAGTTCTTATCTTTCAAACGATCTAGGAATTGCTTTAAGTTTGCGCCATCCACATACTCCATGGCGGTGTAGAGTTGATCATTCACTTTGCCATAGTCATAAGTTTGGGCAATGTTAGGATGTTGCAAACCAAACGTTACTGAAAGTTCGTCTTGGAACATGCGAACGAAAGACGGATCTCGCGAAAACTGTGGTTGCACCATTTTGATCGCGACAATTTTATTCGACTGCTCGCCCAGATAGCGTGCACGACAAATTTTTGCCATCCCACCATCAACCAAATGGTCGAGAATGAGATATTTACCGAATCTTTCAAACTTGGAATCTGCCATAAGACCTCAAAGTCCTATCGGATATTTTTGAGATTTCTTTAGTCTATATGGCGTGATAAATCGAAAGCTAACCACTTGAAATTTAGACTATATTTTAATCTTAAGTTCACTAAAAGATGGGAAGCTTACGTAGAGGTCTTTGCCATTTCCAACGCGAGAGGCCTGCCGCTTGCAGTAGCCAATAATTTTATAGTTCTGCAGATTCCAGGCCTGAAAAGTGGGATGGGTCTTAACGGAAGAAGCAAAAGTATTCACCACCACATCGTCATAACCATTGGCACGCATTTGTTCACGAAACATAACGTGGGAAATCTTAGTGGCGTCAGCACTATAGTTGACTGCTACGAGCAACTTATCACAGCGCTGAAAGTATTCTTTTTCAGCATCTGAGAACCATCGACTGAAAGGTGATTTTGCATCGGCCTTGTAGATGAGGGCATCGTAGTAAAGAGTCATACCGTGATACCAACTGGCGCGGCGGAAATACATGGAATCGTCCCATGATTCACTTCCCTTCACTCCGCCAGGGAAGCGCACTTTTCCATCAGTCGTCTGGTTAAAAGTGCGATAGGCAGCACATGAAGTGATGAATAGAACAGCTGTTAAAATCAAATACTTCATGTGTTCTCCAGCCATGAGGCGACATCCTGCCAGACTTGTTGGCGGATAGTTTCATGCAACAGCTCATGCTTTACATTGTTATATTCTATGACCTTAAGCCAATGCTTGTCGATACCACGAGCGAAAAGCAAAGTAGCATCCCGGTCAACCACTTGATCTTGGTCTGAGACGAGAAAGAGCGTTGGACGCTTAAGAAAATAAGACAATGACCTGACTTCTTGAGAAGCGTACCAAATCTCTCGAGTCATCTGAGCAGTGATAAAATTAGGAATTAGTGGATCTGTTTCAAAAGCGTTGGCCGCTTCCGCATCATTGACCAGCATGGGGCCTTTATGAACTCGCGGAAAGCGAAAGGTCGGCAACTTGTCGGCAATTCCATTCAGTAAATTTTCGACTTTGGGAAAATCTACCACCTGAACTGGCCGAATACAGGGATTACTTAAAATAAGTGCTTTGACGTTGGCAGGAATGCGCGCCTCATGCTCAAGCATCGCCTTCAATGCGATTAATCCACCCATTGAATGGCCCATAACGCTTAATTCTTGATCTCGAGATAAATCTGTCAGCAGATGAATTAAATCTTCCACCCAGTATGAGAACTTTTCTATATGTGCTCGTGCACCAGATGAAATTCCATGGCCAACAAAATCCAGTGCGTGAATTTCTAAGCGACCACCAAAATAACGTATTAACCATTCAAACATTGAGCTGTGCCGACCACCATGAGAGAGAGCTCCATGCAAAAATAATAATTGTCTCTCAGGTTGAACTCCTTCCGCGCGCCAAGTTTGCACACTAAAGCTCGCTCCAGTTTGAGCGGAAGGAAAATGGCGCAACTCTTTGTGAGTTTTAACTCGCTGAGCGCGTCTTTCAAATTCGTTAGACGGTCGGATCCACATCTTGAATATACTTTTCTATCGCTTTCTGAGCTTCCATTTGCAAGGGATCAAAGCGAAATGAGAACCCTTGATTTCCTTCCAGAAGTCTAACCACTGTACCAGCAGCAGTGAAGTGGTATTCAGAATTGTCTGGATGAACGTTTATTGAAATCTTGTCCCCTGCTCTACCGGGAAAAGTATCAGTAAGAATTTGCATTCCACCGACTGAAATATCGCGGCACACACCTTCGAATACTTTTTTATTATTTTGCACAAATAAGCGGGCCAAGAGAGGTTTTCTCACCCAGCGACGGCGTTCCGTTTCTTGAATGACAGGTGGCATATCATGAAAGACCTCTTCAAAATCTTTTAGATCTGCGAGGAACATCCACTCTTGTAAATGCCCGCGAACAAAAAATTGTGTGCGACCGTTGATACGATTTTCATCATAGAGACGTTTCAGTAGAGTGAGAGAGTAAGGGCCATACTCAGAAGGAGAACCGCCACGATCAACTCCGATGCGCACATAGATGGCTTTGTCTTCTGCATCCAATGAACTCAAGCGAAAGCTATCACTCACAGCAACAGGTGCATTCATTTTAGGTGGGGCCGGTGGGACAGGTGCTGCTGCTTTGAGTTCTGTGATCTCCGGCACATCTTTAATTTTGCGCCAGTTCTCAAAACCTTTTTTCCAAACATAATCATCAGGTCGAAGTTCCTGACCTTGCACTAAAGACGCAATAACACTCGCATCGACCGGGCCTGTTCTTTGACCTTTTAATACGTAGTACCAGCTCTCTGACATATGTCCTCCCAACCGCTTGAAACTATTGTTTCTTATTGTAACCCATCAAAAGAAGGTGAAGGTGAGAGGCAATCTTTTCCTGATCTCAAGTTTCCCCCCTCAATAACCGATCAGCTTAATCGATATGAACCAAACAGGTGCCTTATGATGAAACCAACACTTGTTCTTTTTATTGCACTCCTGACGATGTGGGGCTGTAGTAAGGAAGAATTCGCCAGCACTCCTAAGTCTGAAAAATACACCGCCAATAATGTGGAAGTGTTTCAGAACCTCACCTGCTCAAACCACACTTTGGTGAAACCACCGGTAGATATTCTTTATCTCGTCGATAACTCTTCGTCGGCGAATTATTTGACTCCAACAGTTCGCAACCAAATTGCTCTGACAATTCAAAGTCTCTCACAAGAATTTGACTATCGCGTGATGGTCGCTCCCCTTCTTCCAGATGGTGGCTCGGATACCTTCCGCCCAGTTATTACTAACAATGCTGGTGCGATGAGTACCAGTGTCAACGTCGTCCCTCCGGATAGCGCCACTTTCTTTGGTCCTCCACAAGGTAGTAACGAGCGTGGTTTTGAGCGCGCTTATACTCTGATCAATCAAAACCGTATTTCTAATGGCGGTCTCGTTTTCCGTAACAGCGCTCACACGCTTGTTGTTCTCGTTTCTAACGGTAATGACAATGAAACGTCGTCGTACTTGAATGGCTTTCCTATTGTAAATCAAACTGCCTACGATAATGCGAGAGCACGCTTTGTTACTCTAAAGTCGAATTTGGCTGCTCAACAATTCCGCTTCTTCAGTATGGTGGCCCACACGTCCAACTGCCGCAGTGGTCACTTCTTAGGCAAAGTCTATATCGATATGTCGAAAGACATTTATAATATTGAACAAGCGAGTGACCAATCGGCTCGTGCCACGAAAGATAGTTATGATCTGTGTAAAGATGAGTACGCTATTTACTCAGGTGTGAATTCTTCGATTCGCCAAGAGATCGTGGGCCATACTTATAACAAATGGCAAGTCAGCACCAGCACCGCTGACAATGCCATTGATCCGGTCGATATCGTCGTCGATAAACTCACCCTCACCCCTAGTGGTACCGCCACTCGACTTACCATGAACCAAGATTTCACTTGTTGCTCAAAGGGCACCAATGTTGATACACGTATCCTTCCAACTCCAGGTGAACCTAAAACAGGTACATTTATTGATTTGACCTTCGCTGGTCGAGTCAGTTATCCGGACTGTTTGGTGGTTCGTACGCGCACGCCAACGGAGTATTACGGTTATGCTGTCGCCCCCACCGCTCCTCGCGTCGAAACAATAGTTGTTCGCGTCCGCGGATCTAATATTCCACAGAGCTCAACCAATGGTTGGTCTTATGTTGGGTACCAAGAGAATCAAAACATTAAAGTCGATGTGAATGGTAATCCTGCGACTCCGGCCTTGAATCGTACAGGTTATTTCATTCAACTCAATGGTACTGCGAAGTACGCCTCAGGCGACACGATTGAACTCTTCTATACGCCGGCGCCACTGTAAATCAGTAGCCGGCCTTCTCTCTATTCTGTTTTGTGACTGAATTCACAAATTTAATGATGGGATACATGCGCTGAAGCTTGGCCATGTCGATCTCAACCAAGACCTCATCACCTTGCATCGAGCGCTCACCCACGACTTGAACAGAGCGAGCATCATCTAAGTGATCTGCGTTGATCGCTACGTTGCGCGCTTTAAACTCTTCCAAGATAGGCTTGATATTGAAGTATTGCGTGAAGCGATGAGTGCGATCGTTCTCATCTTGCGGCTTCAAATTCGGAATATCTTTGGGCGGATACTTCGGGGCGTACTGCAAAATCTTTTCTAAGAATGTTGTGCAGTTTTGCGAAACTTTGAGTTTCTTCTCGTCTGGCAGGTGCTTCTCGGTATTGTAAAAGATAAAGAGCGAACGAAGAAGTTCGATATTACGAGCGATATAAAGATTAGGAAGTTTATCGGCATCTTCTAAAATCTCGATCCAGCCCAACTCTTTCAAAGTCAAACAAACAGCATCCATCTTGGCTTCTGCGATGTTGTAAATTTCGTTAGAATAGAGATCGAGCGTCTTCTTATGAAGTGAAACGCCATTGGCGTGTTTTTCACCATGGGTTTTATAAACTAAGAAAAGCGTGCTCAACACTTTCAGCACTTCCGCTGGCTTCATAAACTCGTACTCGCCGACTTTGGCACCGTACTGAGTGGTTGAATTGCTTTCCAGTTCTTTAATTCTTGAATTCGCCTTACGTAAACGATTCGCCAGCGTATTAATAATAGTTTTGAACCATGGATTCAAAGTGGCCATGGTTTTAGCAAAGGCCACAAACGAGATCTCAATAATCTCAGTCGGAACCATGGCGGCACCAGAAGCTGAACGTTTTTTACCTGAACCATCTTCATCAAAGAAGGCCATCTCCCCGATAACTTCACCAGCGCGCAAAACAGCAATCTCAATAAACCCTTTGCCTTTGGGTTTATAGAGACGAATCTGACCTTTTTGAATGATGTAGAGTGAATCAGCATTCTCGCCATCATTAAATAGAATCTCGCCCGGGCGCATTTGTCTGAGTCCCGACTTGGCCTGTTGGGCAGGAGCTGCTGCTGCTGGTTTAGCGGCCGGTGTTGGATTGACCATTACTTCACCTTCTCCACCACGACAGCAAGTGCCTCACCACCACCGATACAAATCGCCGCACAACCAAACTTACCGCCCGATTTTTCCAGAGCAGTAGTCAGTGTTAAAAGAATACGCGCGCCTGAAGCTCCAATCGGATGTCCAATCGCTACCGCACCACCGAGTTTATTCACTTTTTCATGAGGGAGTTTCAACTCACGCATCGCTGCCATAGTAACAGCAGCGAAAGCTTCGTTAATTTCCCAAGCATCAATTTGTTCAGTTTTGAGTTTAGCCTTCTCGAGTGCTTTTTGAATAGCAGCGACAGGTGCAGTCGTGAACCATGTTGGATTCTGCGCGTGAGATGCCCACGAAACGATTTTGTATTTCGCTGTCCCGGCAAAACTATCCCCACCTAAAACCAGAGCGGCCGCTCCGTCATTGATGGTCGATGCATTGGCGGCCGTGATGGTGCCGTCTTTTTCAAACGCCGGACGAAGACCGGGCATTTTTTCAAAGTTAGCTTTAAATGGGCCTTCATCTTCGAGGATATCAGTGTTGCCACCCTTACCCGGAATAGAAACCGCAACGATTTCATTTTTAAATGAGCCATCTTTTAGAGAAGCTTGCGCACGCTTAAATGACTCCATCGCGAATGCATCTTGTTCTGCGCGAGTCATCGCAAATTTCTTCACACATTCTTCTGCACAATTTCCCATGGCACGATTTGAGTACACATCCCATAGGCCATCCCACTGCATGCTATCTTTCATTTCAGTAGCGCCAAACTTCACACCATTACGCGACCCCATCAACATATGCGGCGCCATCGACATATTTTCCATGCCGCCAGCAACGACGATTTGATTATCACCGGTCAAAATCGAGCGTGCACCCAAGATGACTGATTGCAGACCTGAGCCACAGACCTTGTTGATGGTGGTGGCTGGAACAGATTCAGGAAGACCAGCAAAGATCGTCGCCTGACGTGCTGGAGCTTGCCCAACGCCTGCTTGTACGACGTTACCCATAAAGACTTCATCAATTCGGTCACCAGAGAGTCCGGCCTTCTCTACTGCACCCTTAATCGCAACAGCGCCTAACCGCGGCGCTGACACACCCGACAAACTTCCAAGGAAGCTTCCGAAAGCAGTACGAGCACCAGCAACTAAATAGACGGCCATAACTTTAATCCTTGAAAAAGAGTCGCGATTTAACTATTCCCCTATTCTAGTAATACCCAACGGCGACTCCAAGTAAAAAACTCGCCCTGTCGCAGAGGAATTCTTATGCTCGGCCGCAAATCAAGCTCACTTGAAGGTCAACCACTTCCCTCGGAATGGTCTGAAACCGTTAAATCACTCTTAAATCAGACCTACGCTAAGGAATGCGACGCACAAGTACGCACTTTTGATGTTTATGGTCAGATTTACTCTGAAGAATTGCTGATCATTATCGGTTTTAATCCCAAAGAGCCGGTTGAGTCGGCGACAACTTGCTTTCTCTCTTGTGACGCGAGTGAATTCACAACTCCAGAAAAACTCAAAATCACTCAGGCCGCTCTGATCGATGTCGCCGGACTTTTCTTCGATGAAATCTTCGCCACTGACGAATGGTCTGATTGGGAACCCAACTGGCAGGAAGTTGAATGGAAAGGCAAAACCTACTTCTACAAACTCACCCGCGAAAACGTCACTCTCACGCTCGAAGCCGATCGTCTTTTGAAAGAAGCGGGATTTGATCCGGAAGAAGAGTAGTAATTAAACCAACTCAAAGGTAACGGGTGAATTGAGTTCTAAGCGGGTTAAATTGAAAGATTTGTCTCAAAAAAAAAAGCCCCTTTCGGGGCTTTTTCATTTTTACTCGGTATCTTCGTATCTCATTGAGCCGCTGAAGCGCTCGATACTGATGTCGTCAGTATCGGCTTCGTCGTTGTCAGCCTCGAAGTCTTCTTCTTCGAAGTCGAACTCGTTAGTGATATTGAGTTCGTTCAAGACTTTGTAGAACTCTTTATCATCAGAGAGATCGTTAGTGATGGCATCGATATACTTTGGTGGATACTTCGAGATCAACTCTTCGATGTATTCCTGAAGTTTTCCTTCCGCCAAAATTTCTTTTTTGCGTTGGATGCCTTTCCAGTTTTTGAGGTAATGCAAACGGCACCAGCTCAAAGTGGTGCGGATGTTGTCACATCCCTTCTCAACACATGAGTCGTCTTTTGGATCAACGAAAAATTCAAGAGTGGCGATGGCACTCAGAATGTCTTTCCAAGCGAAATGCTCGCGGAGTTCGGCGATTTCGTCAGCAATCTTGCCTTCGAGATCGTTCACTGAATATTTTTTGAAACCACGCTCTAGATCGTGCGAGCCTTCTTCATCAAACTTGCGTCCGCCCTTACCTTTAGCGGCCACACGCTTAAAGTCAGCTTCATCATCATCTTCATCGCCGCCGCGAGCGCGAGGAGCTTCGTCTTCGACTTCTTCGCCACGAGCACGCTTCTTAGCGTCTTCCTTGGCCTTCATCTTAGCGGCTTTCTCGTCTTCTTTGGCCTTAAGCTTAGCTGCTTTTTCAGCATCTTTAGCTGCGAGCTTTTTATTTTTTTCAGCGTCTTTCGCTGCTTGAATCTTCGCTTTTTCAGCTTCTTTCTTGGCGAGCTCTTTTTCTTTTTGAGCAGAGGCTTTCTCAAGAGCTGCCGCTTTCTTCGCGCGCTCTTTTTCTTTAGCAGCTTCAAGCTTCGCTTTGGCAGCTTCTTTCTTAGCGAGCTCTTTTTCTTTGGCAGCAAGTGCCTTCGCCTTGAGGGCTTCTTTCTTGGCACGCTCTTTGTCGACTTTCGACAAAGCAGCCATCGCTTTACCAGCAAGTTTGCCGGCAGTTTTTAAAATGCTTTTCTTAGCAGGTGCCGCTGGTTTCTTAGCGACGACTTTTTTAGCTGCTGGTTTTGCTTTTGCTTTCACAGTAGTTTTTGTGGCCACGACTTTTCCTTTCGCTTTTGCTGCAGGTTTCACGGCCTTCATTTTAGTCTTAGCTTTTGCTTTCGCCATAGAATTTCCAACTCCACCAAAAATACAATAAAAATCATGGACACCGTATCAAAGCATCCCCTTAACGTCTAACAGAAACAGTTGGTTATTGCAGCTCTTTCAACTCCGCAGAAGCGATCACCATACGCTGAACTTCACTCGTTCCTTCATAGATTTCAGTGATTTTAGCGTCTCGGAAATAGCGCTCCACAGGATATTCCTTGGTGTATCCATTGCCACCGCACAATTGAATCGCTTTAGTGGTGACCCACATGGCCGATTCTGATGCCATGAGCTTGGCCTGTGCCGATTGCTTAGAATAAGGAAGCCCTGCGTCTTTAAGAGCTGAGGCGTGATAAATCAGCAAGCGAGAAGAAGCAATTTTTGTGCTCATGTCTGCGAGCATAAATTGAATGCCTTGAAGATTCGACAACGGAGCACCAAATTGCACGCGCTGTTGAACATATTTAGCGGCGTAGGTGAAAGCCCCTTGGGCGATACCCAAAGCTTGCGCAGCGATACCAATACGCCCACCATCAAGTGTGCCCATAGCAACACGGAAACCTTTCTCTGGGTCACCCAGCAATGCGTCTTTGGGAACTTTGACTTTATCAAACGCCAATTGCGCGGTGGATGAACCTTTAATACCTAGCTTGTCTTCGATTTTGATAATCGAGAAGCCAGGCGATGAAGTTTCAACGATGAAAGCAGAAATGCCTTTGTAGTCGGGTGTCTTTTTTGTTTTAGCAAAAACGATAGCGACGTTGGCCTCTTTGCCGTTAGTGATCCAATTTTTTACGCCGTTAATTTCCCAGTGATCTCCCATGTCGACAGCACTGGTGGTGAGTGATCCAGCATCAGATCCTGCGTTAGGTTCTGAGAGAGCAAAACAGCCGATCCATTCACCGCTTGCCAATTTTGGAAGATATTTTTTCTTCTGCGCTTCTGTTCCGTAATTGAGAATCGGCCAAACACACAGAGAAGTGTGTGCTGAAACGAATACGCCAGTAGAAGCACAATTGCGTGAAAGTTCTTCAATTAAGATCGCGTAACTTTGATAATCAAGACCTGCGCCGCCGTACTCTTCGGGAACGTATGATCCTAAGAATCCGTTTTCTCCCAGCTTAGCTATAAGAGCTTTCGGCATCTCACCGTTGTGATCGATACTCATTGCGAGCGGACCGACTTCTCCATCGGAGAATTTTTTCATCATGTCTTGGATTTCTTTATATTGAGTACCGAGTAACATTTTATTCTCCTTTAAAAACAGCTGGACGCTTCGCTAGGAAAGCCGCTGTTCCTTCTTTCATATCCGCAGAACTGAATAATTGTGAAAAAGCGCTCGCCTCAACAGTGAGACCTTGCTCCAAAGTCGTTTGCGCCCCTTGGTCGACTACTTTTTTTGCTACGCTGACCGAGAGTGGTGAATTCTTCGCCACCATCGCGAGGTAATCCTTGGCCCCTTGAATGAGCGAAGATTTGTCAGTGAAAACTTGAATGACAATGCCGCGAACGATGGCTTCATCGGCTTTCATATTTCTGCCTGAGAAAACTAATTCTTTGGCGAGAGCAGGATTCGTGCGACGAGAAAGGCGTTGCGTGCCACCAAAACCAGGAATCAAACCTAGCTTCACTTCAGGCAAACCGAAAACTGCATTTTGTGAGGCATAGATAAAATCACAAGCGAGGGCCATTTCAAAACCGCCACCAAGAGCAAAACCATTAACCGCAGCGATCACTGGAAAAGGTAAATACTCCATCAGTACTGTGACGTTCTGGCCCAAACGGCCAAACTCACTTGCCTCAGTTGATGACATCGTCGTCATGGCAGCAATATCAGCACCCGCAATAAATGCTTTCTCGCCACTACCAGTAATAATCAAACCAGTGAGCTTCTTAGAAGAAGCTTCAGTTAAAAAAGTTTTGAGTTCACTCAACACAGTGGCATCAAGCGCATTGAGTTTATCCGGGCGATTGATCGTCAAAATGCCAATTTTGTTGTCTTCTTCATAAACTAGAGTCTGAAATTTACTCATAAATGTAGACACCTTTTTTATTCTTTCTGCCATAGCGTCCCGCTGCTACATACTGTTTCAACAGTGGACAGGGACGGTACTTTGAATCTGAAAGACCGGTGAACAACACATCCATAATGGCAAGACAGGTATCGAGTCCGATAAAATCGGCTAGCTCAAATGGCCCCATCGGCTGATTGGTTCCAAGCTTCATGGCGGTATCGATATCTTTGGCTTCAGCGACACCTTCATAGAGAGCGTAAAAGGCTTCATTAATCATCGGCATCAAGATGCGATTGACAGCAAAACCTGGATAATCCTTGGCACGTACAAATGTTTTGCCCATTTTCTCTGAAACAGCGGCGACCGTATTAAAAGTCTCATCTGTCGTTTCTAGTCCACGAATGCCTTCTACCAATTTCATGACCGGCACGGGATTCATAAAATGCATGCCAGCAACGAGCTGAGGACGTTTGGTTTGCGCGGCTATCTCAGTAATAGAGATGGATGAAGTATTGGAAGCCAGAATAGCTCCAGCTTTAACAGTCTCATCAAGCTTTTTGAAAATATCAAATTTGAGCGCACGATTTTCCGTGGCGGCCTCAATCACTAAGTCACAATCTTTAAGCTCTTTCATGTCTGAAACTGTTTTAAGTTTCGCTAAGGCTGCAGTGGCGTCGGCCTCTGACCACTTCCCTTTCTCAACACCTTTCTTAAGTTGGGCCTTGATAAAGTCATGGCCCGCGTCCAAAGCATTTTGAAAAGCATCAAACATTTTAACGTCGTAACCTGATTGAATAGCGACTTGTGCGATCCCGCGGCCCATTTGACCGGCTCCCACAACACCAATGACACGGATGTTTTGCATGGCGACCCTCTGCAGTTAAATCATGGATTTCTTTGAAGAAAAAACATCTTAAATGTGCCCTGAGAGAGACCTTAAGGTCAACAGCGGACTGCATCTCACAGGTTCTCTTGCCATGGCCCACAAAAGCGTTTATAACTTCGCGGATACATTAGTACCGAACTACTTTTAGGAGTGCATCGTGGCAAACCACAAGTCATCTGAAAAACGCGCGCGTCAAGACAAAGTCAAGCGCATGACAAACAAAGTTAAGAAAGCTTCTGCTCGTACAGCTGTTAAAGCTGTTCGCACAGCAATCGTTTCTGGCGACAAAACAACTGCTTTGGGTGCTTTGAAAGCAGCTCAATCAAAGTTGATGAAAGTTGCAAAGTCTCCAGCTCTTTCAAAGAAAGCTGCAGCTCGCAAAATCTCTCGTCTTACTAAGCAAGTCGCTGCACTTACTAAGTAATCGACCCTTGACCCCTTAAATTAAAGGCCCATAGTGTATCTAACACTGTGGGCTTTTTTATTTTCAAGACCTGGAGGTCTTATGCGTGCATTTTTAATTCTCCCTCTTCTCGTTATTCTCACTGGCTGTGGCCTTCAATCGATTCCAACAGCGCTCAATGAAACGGAAGCCTCTTGGGCGGAAGTACAAAACCAATACAAGCGCCGTGCTGATTTGGTTCCGAATCTCGTAGAAACAGTTAAAGGTTACGCGGGCCATGAAAAAGAAACTTTGCAAGCTGTGGTAGAAGCTCGCGCCAAGGCGACGCAAATGACTGTGGATGCCTCAAATCTCACTCCTGAAAAACTCAAAGAGTTCCAAGGTGCCCAGTCAGGACTTTCGCAAGCTCTTGGCCGTTTAATGGTGGTGGCAGAGAAATATCCTGACCTTAAAGCTGCTGCCAACTTCCGTGATCTGCAAGTTCAACTGGAAGGAACTGAGAACCGTATCGCAACGGCACGTCGTCGTTATATTGAAACGGTTAAAGAATTTAATAATCTGGTGACCGTCTTCCCAACATCGCTAACTAATAGCTTGATGTTTAAACACGAGAAGAAACCACAATTCGAAGCGGCCGAATCTGAACAAGCGGCTCCTGCGGTTAAATTCTAGTGAAGTATCTTTTTCTCCTGCTTTTTTGCTGGGGAGCTTTCGCTCAAGAAGTAAAGTTCCCCGCGCTTAATCAACCTGTGATTGATCTGGCAGGTTTATTAACGTCGGCCCAGATGCAAGATTTGGGCAATAACATCCGTGAACTACATAGCGGCGGAGGCCCCCAGGTTGGTATTTTTATTGCTGATGAACTGCAAGGCTTTGCCATCGAAGACTTCTCTATTCGTTTGGCAGAAAAATGGCAGCTAGGTAAAACCAAAGATGATAATGGATTGATTATTCTTGTCGCCGTCAAAGAGCGCAAAATGCGTATTGAAGTGGGCGGTGGAATTGAAGGTGATATTACCGATCTTGAGGCCAGTCGCTGGATTCAACACATTTTAACTCCTTCCTTTCGCTCGCAAAATTACGCCGGTGGACTTAAAACCGTTTTGTTTGAAGTCGCCAAAAAATTCGACATCACTCTCAGCGGTAAACCACTTGCTCGGCGAGTTCGTCGCTCAGGTCGTGAGTTATCGCCCATTAGTTCACTCGTTCTCGTTATCCTCTTCTTTATTGTCTTTCCTCTTATCAATCGTATGCGCGGAGGTTCTCGTGGCTTTCACGGCGGATACGGTGGCGGTGGATGGAGTTCAGGTGGAGGATCTGGCTGGAGTTCGGGTGGCGGCTCGAGCTGGGGCGGAGGCGGTGGTGGTTTTAGCGGCGGTGGCGCCTCGGGAGACTGGTAATGAAACAATTTAATAGCACTGAGATCAGTGCCAAAATTAAGAAGTTTGAAGAGAACACTGGGCTTGAGTTGATCGTTGCCGCTGGCAAAGTCTCAGATCCCTACCCTGGAGCAACTTGGCGTGGTGGGCTTTTGATCGGTCTCATTCTTTCGGCGATACTTCTTCACTTTTACGCCTTTGAACCTCGCTCACTTGAAGTGATCTTGGTAGGTGCGATCATTTTATTGAGCGTTTGTTTAATTAAGTTTGCCGGTCTCAATCGGTTTTTCTTTCTAAACTCTGAGACCGAGCGAGAAACCAGCGAAAAAGCCTCAGTATTATTTTCCTATTTTCATTCGAAAGATCTGGGCCATGAAGCATCTATCTTATTATTTTTCTCTTTTACTGAGAGAAAGATTCATCTTTTGATCGATAGCCATCTTAAAGACAAACTCAACCAGGCCGATCTATTTGAAATCATCTCTCTGATTCGTATGCATTTTAAAACAAAGCATTATGAATTAGGCCTCGAGAAAGCCATTGAAACTCTGGAACAAAAGATTCTGGCGAAAGTCGGCAAGAACCCAACGCCTCCCAAATTAACGGTAGAAGATCGAATATTTTGGTTTTAAAAAAGAAAAGCCCCTCCGAAGAGGGGCTTTTTTATCTGGCGTTGTTTGTATTGAACAATTAACGGCAGCGACGGAACTGAAGTTGGTAGATGATGCCAGAGCTAATGTCGGCTGAATCAACAGTCGCGATAGCATCTGAGCGACGATCAGAGTTGGTGAGCATCATAGAAGCGTTGATACGAAGGTTGGTTTGAGCACCACACGCCGACCAAACAAGTGAAGTTACCAATAGATCATTTTCAACTAAGTAGTCAGTGTTCTGAGAGCCTACGAAAGTACGTTGAGTAACCGGTCCACGTTGGTTGGCGAAGAAGTACTCAGCAGAAAAACGCGCCATCGCTGAACGACTTGGAAGTCCTACGAAGCCGCGGTAATCAACTGCTACGATCGATACAGCGTAACCATTAGGTACAGTGACCGGAATAGCGATGTTACAGCTCTTACGATCAATTGTTTTACCAACACCAGGACCTGCTTCCGCGAGGAACTGATCGAACAAGATCGAGAGTTGTGAGTTGTCAGGTGAAAGTGTTGCTGAAACTGTGCCTTGCGGACAACCGTTACCACCAGTGCTTGGGTAACCGAGTTGTAAACCTTGAGCGAAAGCTCCCGCTGAAACTGTTAGAGCTGCGATCAAAGCGATTTTCTTAAACATGTTTATCTCCTTGCAGGTTGGATTGCATCTGGACTCTATGTCCGTTGCTTGAACCCACCATATCCATCGGCAAAATATTTCGTGAAGGGGGTAAATGCATGGGCCTTGTGTTTGTCGCCCACTTGGTTTTTTGCAAAAAACCACCTGGTCGAGAGTTTTGTTGCAACAACAGTTAAGTGGTTTTCAAATTATTTCGTGATCGATACAAGTTGATCAGCCGATGAAACTCTAATTAGGAGATCACATGCGACGTTTAACTCTTGCTTCTCTATTAACTCTTCTCTCTCTCAGTGCTGAAGCTCAACAATTGCGCTTCAACAGTTTTGCGCACGGGGGGACAGGATGTCCAAGTAACACTGTTGCATTCTCACCGACACCAGATGGTCAATCGGTGTCAGTACTCTTTGATGTCTTTAACGTACAAGTACCTCAACATGATGGAAGTAATGACAATGAATCACCCGGTATTGGTAGAAGTCCTCGTCGCCGTAATGATGCCAGCATTCAGCATCGCGTTTGCCATCTGGCTTTTAACGTAGAATTACCAGACGGTGAGATGGTGGAGGCAATTGAAGTCTCTATCTTCAATCGTGGTGCCACTATACTTGATCCAGGCGTACGTGCCTCTCTTCACACCTCTTATATTGGTCATGCCGGAATGGGTGTGAATCAAACAGGTCCGCAGAACGCAAAACTGATCGAGAAAAAGATCTGGGGCGCACAAGGCCGCTTTGCTCAAGAGGTAAACGAAGATTGGACCAGCACACCTAAAACTGCCATTCCTGTTCGTTCGGGTTGTGCCCGCCAAGGTAATAGATCAGTTCGCTTTCAACTAAAAAACCAGTTGGAAGTTGAGATCATGGGCGGAGACCTTACTAAGTCAGGATTACTCACTATGGATTCCAGTGATGTGAACGCATCGATGAAATTCCGTGTGTTAACCCGCAAATGTGGGGGCAGTTTGCCACCAGGACGCGTGGTAAGACGGGTGGTTAGCCGTTAATCAGGGCCAGCTTGGCCCTGCTCTTAAAACATCGTCTTACTTGAAAGATTGACCTATTCCCATGGCGAGAGGGTTATTGATAACCAGGATGTAGGGGGAAAAAACCTTGCAAACTGAAACTCAACAATCTGTCTCAACACCCATCGCTGCTCTTCGCGGCTTGGTGCAAGACTACCTGGCCCGTCATCCTCGCATGACTATCCAGGCACTCGCCCAGCGTTCACAGGTTCCAGTCACATCTCTGCGCCGTTTGTTAGTTGAAGAATCGAAATCAGAAGTGGCCCCGCATACGGCCTTGAACTTGTGCTCATATATCTTGCGTGAAAAGCGTGTCGGCATTCTCTTGAAGAGCTTACCGACTGAGTTAGCAGAATTTTTAGAAAAGCACTTCGGTGCCTTTGTGTTTCAAGGCGCTGAAGAGCGCGTGTTCTCGGTTGATTTAAACGATGTATTGAAGGATCGCATGAGCTACTTCATTTACAAACTTGCAGCTAATAGCGCTGGCACTTCTTGGGTAGAAGTCGCAGAACTATTTGGCTCAACCGGCAAGCGCAAAACGGAAGAACTCCTTAATATGAATGTATTGGTACTCGATGGTGAAAAAATCAAGGCCATCCATCAAGACTTCAGTCTTGATCTCAATACAGCAGCTTCTCACTTACCAGAGCTCGTCAAATTCTACCGTCCAGAATCGGTCGGTCGTGGTTTAAATCTTATGTACTCTTTAAGTGAGTCACTGACTGAAGAAGCCATCCAGCAAATTAAAAACATTCAGCGTGATGCGGTTAAGGCCACTCACGCTGTGATGACACAAAAAGAAAACCAAGGTCATATCCCCTATTTCACACTCAATATGTGCGAGACATTTTTGTCTGAGCCACAGGGAGCACTCCAATGAAAACTTTTCTTATCCTTATCGCTTTTGTTATGAGCTTCTCTGCCTTGGCACTTGATCGCGCCAGTGCAGATCGCTTGTTGCAACAACGTCAACTCTCTTTGCAACAGATGGAGCGCTCGGGTGCTCGCCTCTTACTCGGTGAAGTGACTGGAGCGGGTTTTGTGCTTCCGGCTGATCGTGTACAAGTCGTCTTCGTTCGTGGAGAAGCGATTCTTCGTAAAGAAATCGAATCGATGGATTTCAGTCCAGCCACAGGAAGCATGAAAGATCTCTCAAGCTTCCGTGTGCGTGGCATGTACTTCACCAAAGAAGACGTCCGCGGCGCGGTTGTGAAATAATCAGTGCTTCGCTTTATGCTCATTCACTAAAGCTTCCACCACTGTTGGATCAGCGAGTGTGGAAACATCACCGAGACCAAGGTATTCATGCGCAGCGATTTTTCTGAGAATCCGGCGCATGACTTTTCCTGAACGTGTTTTCGGCAAACCTTTGGTAATATGAATCACATCAGGAGCGGCAAAGCGGCCGATGGAATTTCGAACTGAGTCTTTGATGGCCTCAATGAGTTCTTTCGATTCCACCACATCTGGATACACCACCACATAAGCATAAATGCCCTGGCCTTTGATATCATGAGGAAAGCCCACCACAGCAGCTTCGACAACTTTCTCATGCTCAACTAGTGCACTCTCCACTTCTGCTGTTCCCAAGCGATGTCCTGAAACGTTTAATACATCATCAATGCGACCAGTGACCCAGTAGTAACCATCCTCATCGCGACGACAACCGTCGCCCGTGAAATAGAGTCCTTTGTATTGAGTGAAATAAGTTTCTACAAAGCGCGCGTGATCTTTGTAGATCGTGCGTGCCTGTCCGGGCCATGAGCGCTTTAAACATAGTGCGCCCTCGACTTTATTGCCTTTTAACTCAACGCCTGTTTCTGGTACCACGATCATTGGCTCAACTCCGAAAAACGGAAAAGTCGCAGACCCAGGTTTCGTGGGTGTTACACCAGGAATTGGGGTCATCAAAATTCCGCCTGTCTCTGTTTGCCACCAAGTATCCATAATATCGCAACGGCCTTCGCCAACGACATCGTGATACCACTTCCAAATTTCCGGATTGATGGGCTCACCCACACTGCCAAGAATTCTAAGACTCGAGCGATCATAGCGCTTCACGGGCTCATCCCCCATTTGCGCGAGAGCTCTGAGCGCGGTGGGTGCGCCGTAGAAAATATTAACTTTCAAATCTTGGATGATCTGCCAATATCGGCCAGCGTCTGGGTAGTTCGGTACAGATTCAAAGAGCACACAGGTCGCCCCATTTGAAAGTGGCCCATAGACAATATAGCTGTGGCCTGTGACCCAACCCACATCAGCGGCACAGAAATAAACATCTTCTTCGTGATAATCAAAAACGTATTGATGAGTGTAACTGGCGTAAGTGAGATAACCTCCGGTGGTATGCAAAACACCTTTAGGTTTTCCGGTTGAGCCTGATGTGTAGAGAATAAAGAGTGGATCCTCGGCATCATGCGCTGGCGCGGGAGCGACGGGGCGATATTTTTTTATTTCATCGTTCCAGACCACATCCACTTTATGCTGGGTCCAAGGAGTATCGGTGCGATTGACGACAAAGACCTTTGCAACGAAGTTCAACCCTTTAACCGCTTCATCTGTGATAGTTTTAAGAGGGATTTTCTTTCCACCGCGTAAGCCTTCGTTGGCGGTAATGACCACAGCACACTCAGCGTCTTCAATGCGACCGCGCAGAGCTTCACTACTGAAGCCACCAAATACCACCGAATGAATCGCACCTATACGTGCGCAGGCCAGCACAGAATAAACTAATTCAGGAATCATCGGCAGATAAATACAAACGCGATCACCTTTTTTTACTCCGTGGGCCTCGAGCATGTTGGCAGTTTTACAAACTTGTGCGTAAAGATCTTGATAAGAGATGTGTTGATACTCGCCTGGCTCATCTTTGGCCCAAATCAAAGCCGTCTTGCTGCCACGAGTTTCAAGATGACGATCAAGACAGTTCCAAGCTGCATTTAATTTTCCGCCAGCAAACCACTGATGATTAACCTGATTAAAATCACCTTGGCCCGCCGACTTGGGAGGAGTAAACCAATCTAGGCGTTGAGAAATTTCCATCCAGAAGGCTTCAGGCTCTTCCAGTGAGCGACGATATAAGTTTTGGTAGGTGGCCCAATCTTTTAGATAAGATTTATCTTGAATGGTTTTTTTGACAGGATAGATATTCATAAGATCTCCACAACTTTAAAAAATCTCTGATGTCACATTAACACTTTGATACTAGTCTTCTGGTATGTCTTTTTTCAATATTCACATCGCATCGCAGCTTTCAGGGGTCGCTGCCGCCACCATCAGGGCCTGGGAGAAACGCTATACCGTACTTACTCCCCATCGAGCTGAAAATGGTCATCGACTTTATTCAGAGCAGGATATTGAAAAGCTTTCCATTTTAAATCTCCTTACTCAGGCCGGTCATCCGATTGGGCGAATAGCCAAATTGGAAGTCAATGAACTTAAAGAAATTCTTAAGACACAAACTCATCATGATCCCGCTGAACTATTTTTGAAGCGAAGATCTGATGATGTTGATTCCGAACAATTACGCACGGGAATCTTACTTGCTCTATCGCTTTATAAACTCGACATCATTTCTCATGAACTGGATAAAGCAAAAAAACTTTTGGGCCCTAGGGACTTTGTTTTTGAAATGATTCTGCCGCTCTTTCGAGAGATTGGTATTCGAGTTTATACCAATAAACTCTCTATTGCTCAGGAACATACTCTGAGTGCCATTGTGCAATTTCATATGGGGCAGATGATTGCCATTCATTACACTCGTCAACAATTTCGCCCAGGACTTGTTATTATGGCCGCTCCAGAGGGTGAATTGCATGAAATCGGCCTTCTGGCGGCCGGGCTACTGTGCGTCGAGTATCGAGTGAAATTTATTTTCTTAGGAAAAGATCTGCCAGTAGACTCACTGATTGAAACGATTCAACAGATGGAGCCTAGTTATGTACTACTCGGCGTTACTAATGGTGATCAGCTTGGTCCCAATCTTACGCTTGGACAATATTTGACGAAACTCAAGGCCGAGATTGAGCCAAAGATTCAGGTCAGCGTCGGTGGGAATATTGATCTCCCAGCGCAAGCTGAGCTCAAGAGATTGGGAGTCAGTTACCTCCCAACCCTTGAACTTTTAGATAAACAATTTAAAGAATTTCTTAACTAGTTATTCGCACTGATAAGCAGTCGCAAAGATCTGAACCTTCTGACCGTTAGGTACTTCTTGTGTGATGAACAAAGCGTTGGCGCGCAGTTTTCCTGCTAAATTACGAGCGTGATTGCGAGCAAGATCAGCACTTCCTTGTCCATTTTCACCCACAACTTTTCCCACCACTGAACACTCTGTACCCGGCTTGCTATCCAGCACTTGAACTTCTTTGCCATCATCAGAAAGCGCGGCAGGGTTCGAGCTACAAGCGGTCAAGGCCATAAGAGCTACCAACAAAATAAGCTTATTCATCTAGAGACTCCTTTCAAAAGTTGGGGTTATGATATCAGAAAAGAACAAAGAGGTCGCATGCCTTGGAAGCTTCTCTGCCTTAGTATTTTACTCGGTCTTGTCGCTTGCAGCAAAGAATCTGTTTTGTTGCGCGATGGCGTAGGTGTTCGTCTCACAGAAGCTCAATGGGGCGTCTCGAGTCTCTCTGAGGCCAAGTGGAAAGTCGGCAAGCACCTCAGCAACACCATTAGCAAAAACCTTAATATGGTTTTGGCGCTTCCAAAAATTGACAGTGATGATGTGATGTTTTTACAAACGACCTACGGTGTCGATGCGTGGCTGGTAAAAATTATTCAGTCCAACGCCCTGAGCTCACACATGGAATTAGTCACCATCTACGCACCTTTTCGAGTACGACAGAGCGGCCGCTCTGGCGGTCTTCTCATGAAGTCACTGTCCTTCAACTTTACCTACGCCGCTGCTGCTATCTCTGAACGTTTCAGACGCTTTAATTGCCCGGCCTTCTCTCATGATAAGCGTTTGGATAAATGGGAGATTGTGGGCGAAGAAAAACCGATAGAAATTCTAGTGCGTCCTGAGGCGCGCTTTGACGAGCGACTCAAACTCAGCGAGCTCGTCCCTACCACTCTGAATGTAGGGAACACGATGGTGGGTGATTACTATATTGAAGTGGCACTATTCAATACTGCCCAGAAACAAACCTATAGCTCATTTCAACGACTACCGTTTCACCTGAAGGTGTTGAGTGAAGATTCGATCGTGGTGGATGGCTGTGCAGGTGTGCACGAAGAAATAAAATAACTAGAGTTTCTCGACAGGATTCAACGAACGAGTGATGACGTAGGATTTAGTCGTGTCGATCAGATATCCTTCTTGCAGCAGATTTTTACCAATCAACATTTTCTTAGACATGGCAGAGCGATCGGCTAAGTTGATCTCAATTTCGTAAGAGATATCATTCACCCAAACTGTCTCGCGAAAGAAATAGCGAGTACTGACACCAGAGGCCGAGCGGACTTGATCCACACGACTCACCATCTTCTCAATCTCTTTACGTTGGCCGGCATCGTCCATCGTCACAAAGCGAACGAAGAGCAATTCTTTTTCTTCTTTGTTCTCAATTACTTTACGCAAAATAGTGGAAATTTGAGTGGCATGGATCGAGCTGGTTTGAGCTCCTGAATCCACCTTGGCATCAAACATCAAAGTTTTATCATCACCTAAAAACACCACTTCGCTATGGCCAATAATTGTCTTGGGCTCAGGCTGAGAAGCGGGACAACGATAGGCCCCATCTTCACTTTCAAAAACGGCCTGCTTTTGCGCACCATCAGTAAAGCTCGCGGCACCGATAAGTGTCGCCGCTAACAGAAGGCCAAAAATGGTTAAAGGTGTAGAATTCATCACAGGCTTTATCGGACTTTATTGCATAAGAATTTAGGTCAAATTTCGACGATTTGAGATCGCTTTTTCAATAGCTTGCACGATCTCATACTGGATATCTTTGGCATCATCTAAGTCCGTGTGATCAAGGGGTGAAAGGATGTTTTTCACGTCGGTTTTTTCATGGCGACGGGCCACATGGGGACCATCATTTAAGAGCACATTGGTTTCTGCAAATACGTTCAAATGTTCTTTCACATTTTGTGGAATGATATCGTTATTAAACCCAACAGCATCGAGAGTGACTAATAAATCCACCGAGCGAAAATTATGCTCGAGTGAATCAAGTTCATCAGCAATCTCTTTAACCGTGTCTCCACCCAACGAATGACCCACCAAAATTATGGGAAAATCAGCATGCGTTTTTTTGATATGTTCGATGATTTCATCTTTTTGATTCCAATCATACAAGCGCGAGCCCTCGACCGCTTCGGCCATGCGCCCTACACCTGCGTAACTGCCTTCTGATTTAGAAGGTGAGAACATACCTTGCCAGCCAGTCACAAACACGATGGCCGGTTTTTTGACTGAACCTGCTTTGATTTTCTCTTCGGCCTTGGCCGCTGCTTTGGCTTTCTCCAGCGCCTCATCTTTAGCAACTTCCTTGGCCACTTCCTTCACCGGTTCGGAATCTGGCAGTGATGGTAAATCAGGCAAAGAAACAGAAGGTGCGGAAGGCAAACTCACACTCGGAATTGCAGGAGTCGACGTTGCTGGAGGAGTTGGTGCTGGATTTTTTGCTGCGTCTGATAAGTCGACTTTGTAGTCTTTGCCAGTTGAAGTCTTCCCATCAGTCGGCAAAAGTGGCGCAGGAGCTCCACCCACTCGCTTGATGGGTGTCGCCGTTTTATTTAAATTATAAGGTGCCGCATAAGGGCCCATATCAGTTTTCACTCTCTCATTTTACCTTTTGAGAGAGCAAAACATGAGTGGGCAAGGATGACCGTTTATTTCCGAGCTAATCGCTTTTTTAGCCAAATCCAAAGGCCTGAAAGTGTGAAAAACAGCAAAGCAAGCCCCATGATACGGTTATAGAGATGATGCCACTCCCCTAAGAATTTACCTTCATGCAGACCCACGAAATACCCTTTACGAGTAAGTGCACTTCCCTGCCATTTCTCCGCCCCATAGGACATCACAGGAACGCCTGTAGGTGTATAGCGAGTGATGGTACCACTCTTCGTTCGCACCCAAACGTACGGCTCGCCAGGACGACATAAAAACGCGAACGTTACTTCGCTCTCTAAACTCGTCAGCAAGTTTTTTTGCTCTTCAATTGAACAGCTGGCTGGTTTTTCATGAGTGATGCTAGGTTGATCGCTCCAAATTAAACTATTGAGCTCGATCAAGCTTCCAGTTATCGACTGAAACAAAAGCGGAATTCCCAGCAGAAGACCTAATAGGATGTGCCAAGTTGAGAGACGTGCACGACGCTCCAACCATAATCTCTTGGTGCGAGTCCAAACAGGTGTGGTGATCAACCAGAATAAGCAACCACTCAACACAATGAAAAAGAGACCTAGCCCACTTACAGCGACTATTTTTTTTCCAATACCTGGAATCAAAAAACCTTCATGAAAATGCTTATTAAGGTAGAAAAAATCATCACTCAAAATCTTCTCGCGCCACTCATCATTCTCTAGCCAAATAAGTTTTCTCTGATCGTTTTCCGAAACCATCAAATGAGGCTGACTACCGCCAGGACCTCTCATCATTAAGCGTGCAATTTGTATTTTTTCACTCTTAGAAATGGCGCTCTCAAATATTTTTGCAACACTTGCGGGGGCTAACTCTGGAGGCCTCTCTCCCTCTGGTGCCAACGTGATAATGAAGCCAGAAATGGCCATCAAGAGAAGCGGTAAAGAGAAAACCAAAGCGAGATGTTTATGGAGCCAGTAGATTTTTCGGTTCATGGGTGCCTGAGAGGGGAAAAAAATGGTTTAAGCCTTCAAAATCAGTGTCATTTTGACTCCGTTACATCTAACAAACCTGTGTTTGGCTAGTCAAACACTCTTTGGAATGGCCCCAAAAATACGACTTAACCATTTGATATAACATCATTTGTTGAGTGAATCGGTAAATGTTTGAAATTCTGCTTTGTTAGATGACTCTTTTACTTGTTAGCATGCTTCAGAATTCACTAAGAGAATCGAGGAGATGTCATGCTTGTAAAGTTCAATTACGTTGTTGTTTCACTACTAATCGCAGCTTTTTCTTTTGGTGCCTTGGCACAAGAAAAGAAAAAAACTGCTGAAAAACCTGCTGCTGAAGTAAAAGCTGAAGCCTCAGCTGAGAAGAAAGAAGATGAGCAAGACCAGGTTATCACTAACCGCCGTCTTCGCGCTGACCTTGGCTCTAACTCAAACTGGTCAGTACGTACTTTCTGGAACTACTCAGGTGGTTCAGTTGAAAAACCAGGTGCTGCTCAACGTCCGAACATCGTTGCTGGTGCAGATGCTCTGACTCTCCAAAACCTTTCAGGTGATATCGGCATCCGTTACCGTATTACAAAGTTTGATAGCTTGAACTTGAGCGGTGGTGTGAACATGACCACTCCTTTCCACTCAAGCATCAAAACAAATGATCCAGGTTTGAAGAAAAACTTCAACGACAACAAACAAAAAGCGACAGCTAACGACCCAAGCCTTCGTTACTCTCACGTCGGTTCAGTTCTTGGCATTCAATCAATCACGAGCTGGTCATCTACTTGGATCACAAACGCTCAGTTGTCTGATGCTGGTTACGAAACTTCACACGTTCCTTCTCAAACCTTCATGAAAGATTTCGGCAACGGTCTTTCTGCTGGTGTGGCTTTCCAAGCCGTCCTCTACACTTTCCAAAAGCAAAACGACGCTTTGGCCGATCAAGTTTTGGGTGTCTACCCTGCTGCTGAATACGTCATCAATGACACTTACAATCTTCGTACTGTATTCGGTCAGTGGGTTTACCAAAAAACTCGCGGTGACGATGCCAACACATACGTAAAGCGTAAAGTTTATCAGTCTGTTGGTTTGGGAATCTCTGTTACTCGCGATGTGTTCCTCTATCCGAACATTCAGTTCATCCCAAGTGATGTACGTGATGATCGTACGAACATCGCGATCAGCGCGAACATTAACTTGTTCTAATTTTCATTCACAAGTTTGTGCAAAAAAGCCTCCCTCCGGGGAGGCTTTTTTATTTGCATGCTGTCTTCGACACTGTAAAAGAAATAAAGTTCGCAATCATCAATAACGAGGTTTGTATGTCACAATTCAAGAAAGTGTTACCGCTGATTCTGATGGTAAGCCTCGCTGCTTACGCTCAAGAAAAAAAGAAAGAAACAACTGAAGTCAAAGCAACTGCTGAGACAAAAACGACGGACGAGGCCGATGAAGTTATTACTAACCGTAAGCTTCGTGCTGAGTCTGGCTCACTCTCTAAGTGGAGTGCTTCAACATCATTCGATTACTCGGGTGGTTCAGTAGCTGACCCTCTCAACCCAGAGCGCCCGAATATCACTGCAGGACGCGACGTTTTGACCTTCCAAAACTTCTCAGGCTCTCTCGGTATCCGTTACCGTATCTCAACGTTCGACAGTATCACGGCCAGTACTGGCTTCTTTATCAGTACTCCTTTCCACGACAAGCTTCGCAACTCTTCTCGCGATCCAGTTCGTAAGAAAGCCTTTGATGACACTAACCGTGAATTGAATGTGAACGATCCAGCAGTTCGTTACACTCACCTTCATAAAATTTTTGGTGTTCAATCAGTGACGACTGTTTCTGGTACTTTGATCACTAACAACCAACTTGAAGAAGCTGGCTACGAGTCTTACTGGGATATCAGCCAAAACTTCCTTTACGATATCGGCAAAACCGGTGCTTCAGTCGGTGTGCTTTTGGCCTACGGTTTTTACACACATAGCAAAGATGATGATTCTCTCGCGACAAACAACGCGGGCCTTTATCCGATGGCAGAGTACGTAATTAACGATACTTTCAATCTTCGTACAATTTTTGGTCAGTGGGTTTATCAACAAGACAAGAGCTTGGATCACAACACTTGGGATAAGCTTAAAGTTTATCAATCTGTTGGTTTAGGAATTTCTGTTACACGCGACATTTTCCTTTACCCAAATATCCAGTTCATTCCATCTGATATCCGTTCTGACCGTACAAACATCGCCATCAGCGCGAGTGTTAACGTCTTCTAGAAATAAAAAAGCCTCCCGTAAGGGAGGCTTTCTTTTTGCCTATCATTTTTTCTTTTCAATCACTCAAATTCGACCGTTCAGTCCGAAACTTAGATCAGTTTCCATAACAAAGATCTACTTGAGGACGCCTCGTGCAGACTGCGTTCGATGCTTGAATCATCCTGGCATGAAGCTTATTACTCAAACCGTTCTGTGCGCCAGGATGAGACGGTCGAATTTGAGTGATAAATATTCAAATTCGACCGTTCATTAATTAAAACTTATAAGTCGCACCCGCGTAGAAGTTGCGCCCCATCATCGGCAAGATCCCTGAGGCCATGATGCGTGAGTAATACGTCTTATCCAAAAGATTATTAATCGCACCATTCACCGACCAGTTTTGACCGATGCGCGCTTCTGCCAAGAGATCAAACACTTGATACGAAGGAATGTAGCGATCATCGCTCTCAGCATCATCTGCGTAGTGGCCAGTTAAATAAGTCGCAAGCAAAGACGTGCGCCACTTTTCGCCATGCTTGTAAATCGCACCGTACTTAACAGTCAGCGGAGGTGAATACATAGTACGGTTACCGTTGTTAGTGCCTTTCAAGAACTGAGCATCAAGGAAGTTGGCGTTCGCATAGAGATCAAGCGCATGAACATCGTGAGAGAGTACATTCTTATGAGTCAAAGAAGCTTCTACACCACGGTAGCGTGCTGAGCGACCGTTGGTGATTGTGTTACCACTCGTTACGATTTGGTTTTGGTAGTGTACCCAGTAACCTGACACATCCCAATTCCAGCGAGTCACGTCACCGCGGTAACCAAGTTCGTAGTTATAAATATAAGAAGGAGCGAGATCACCTTTCACTTCAGTCAAAGGATTGGCCTGAGCAAGAACAGTTCCGAATCCTACTGGTTTGAAACCTTGTGACACGTTAGCGTAAGCTTGCGAGTTTGCAGTTACATCATAGCTAGTCCCAAGACCGCCTAGGAAAACATTAAATGTCTCAGATCTATTTCTATCATCAATAAAGTTTTCCGCAGTAAGAGTGATGTTCTCCATGCGGACACCTGGAACGATCGCCCATTTACCAAAGGCGAAACGGTTTTCTGCAAAGAGTGCCATAACACGACTTTGGTTCTGACCGCGCGCAGTACGATCACCGCGAATACTCTGACGGTCTTGGCCAGTCCATGAAGTCGCTAAGTTATTTGCGTTGTAGCTTAAGAATCCAGCAGTCAAAGTATTTTCATTGTCTCCCATCTTCCAGTCATGGCGCATGCGTGACTCAAGATTGAAACTATGAGTGTTGTTCTCACGGTTAGCAGATGTGTCTTGAGTAGGAATCGTTCCGAAGTTTGAACCGGTATTATTCTGTGTTGCCGAGTAGCGCTTATAAGTAACCGCCCAGAGAGTTGTCTCAAGCGTTGTGTTGGTATTGAGCTTTTGCTCATAACCCAATGAAGTAAGAGCGCGAGCAATCTTCAAGCGATCATGCATACGTGTCGCTTTACGATTATCACCTTCACCATCCCAGCAGTTGGCATTCACAGCACCACAATTACGGGTCATACCACCGGCCTGACCGAAGTCAGAGTCGTAACCTTGCAAAGAGAATTTGAAAGTGTTGCCGTTGTCGAGATACGTGTGAGTTTTCAATTGAAGATTATGCGCCCAGAAATCAGCGTTATCGCGCTGGTAGCCATCACCTTGTTTGCGATAGTAGCTCGCCCAATAAGCTGTCTTACCCTTCACACCCTTTACAGAGTTGTTAGTGGTCATCAAATTATAGCTACCGTAGTTCACCCCGACTTTTCCGCCGAATGGAGTTTCACGGGTCAAACGTGGTGAAAGAAAGTTCACTGCTCCACCAGGTTGCGGACCATACATAAGCGCAGCACCGCCGGCCATCACTTCGATTTCTTCCATCATCGGAGCAGGAGGAGCGAAGTATTGACCACCGCTACCGTACATATCCATTGGAAGTGGCAGACCATCTTGCAAGATCAAAACGTTTTGCGCTTCGTGCGGGTCACCAATGCCGCGTACGTTGAACGCAGGCCATGGCTCAGTACTTTGCTCAGCGACAGTGATGCCGGCGTTCTGAGAGAAGAATTGGCGCAAATTATCGGTGGCAATGGGTGGGTGAATATCAGTTTTAGTGGCCTTATTTTTTTTACCACTCAAAATCTTAGTGCCCTCGACTTCTTTCCAAATCACGGGCGATGTTTGTTTGGTTTCAACATTAATAGGAGCAAGAACTTCTTCAGCTAAAACAGGAGCACTAACTCCCATCGCCAGAAGCGTGAGTACGATGAACTGCATGGAACCTCCGCATATAGTGGGCTTGTTGCATGGCAACAGCTTGATATTATAGTGAGGTAACATGTACTAAACGGGTGTTTGGTATGTCAAACAGAATCTAAATATGTCTTAGTTTAGTAATCGTTTTCGAAAAAATGAAGTGATTTTTCCTCCATGTAAATAGGTGGCCTTGATAAGACCACTCTTATGAAAACCTCGCATGACATAAACTAACGGCTCGCGAACTGCATAGCGCAACTGCCGTTGATATCTCACGGGCACAGTGGTGTCGCTATTAGGAATAAACATATACATCGAGCCAGGTGCAATACTCGCCACCACATCAAGCGGATCAATTCTTAAAACTCTGCGCAACTCTGCTTCGTAGTCTGCCACACTAGAAATTCCCAAAGCACGCATTCGACGCAAGCGCAGCTCTACCACAATCCGTTGATCACTATGAGCAATCAGTCCTGCGGAATTTCCTGCGCCTGCGATGATGGTACTCGCCACAATCTGCGGCTCCATCGCCGCCACATAGGAGGCCAGCACACCACCTAAGCTCATTCCCAAAATACCAAACTTGCGCTGAGTGAGAGTCTCGCTATTAAGCCAGTTCATCATAAATTGAATCGCCGCCTGTGCACGCAGATAAGCATCATCATGGACAGTGAAGTCCTCCGTTTCACGCGCGCGAGGAATGGGCCGAGTGATGTGCACAATATAAACTGTCATGCCGGAGTTACAAAACCGCATCGCCAATTGGCGATCAAGTGCTGTTTCTCCGACGATGGGTGGTAAAATAAATATAACGGGTGACAAGGTTAACGCTGGAACAAACTCCCTCGTTTTGAGTTTCCACACACTCTGATCTACCGGGTCACCCATTTCAAAAAAACGCAGATTCCCGGAACAGACGGCATAGGAGAAAGAAGAAGCTAAGAAGAATAGTAGTGCCAAAATAAACTTGTACATAATTGACCTCCTTGTCGAGAAGAAGGCTAGACGATTTCATCGTACAAATCTGAATGAGAGTTTGTTGTTAGCGTGTGGATTTATTCACAACTAAAATTCACTTTACCACTAGGCTGCTGCTCTCTCAGCTTCCCATATATCGAGATTAACCTGTAAGTTCATCCACATTCGCGGTGAGGTTTTCAAGACATGGCCTAGCAGAACAGCAAAATCGGCACTCATTGAACGCTTACCGTTAATGACTTCGCTAAGCTTAGTTTGCATCGTTGAGACTTTAACTTTTCCTCCAGTGGCCTTACTAAGTTTCTCAGCAAACTCTGATTGAGTAAGGCCCAACTCATCCAACCAGAGAGACTTTAAAATCTCTCCAGGGTGACTGGGGCGTCTGTTCGTATTTTGTCTTTTTAATTTCATAAAAATCCTTAACCTTCGTGATAATTTTCAATCGTGACATCGTAAAAATCACCATCCGAAAAGCGAAACGTAATTCTCCAACCACTTATTTTATTAATATCGATGGCGAACTCATTTTTTCTATTCCCTTTTAACTTATGAAGCCTAAGAGAAGGTGGAAATCCCTTTACTTGAAGTTCATCCATCGAAATCACTGCATCCATGATATCCAACAAATAAATGGCCCTCTGCCAAAGTTCAATCGGTAACT